>JAAVFP010000031.1 GCA_014800735.1 Bacteroidales bacterium | reverse complement strand
TTTGCTACCCATTTGCCCTTTTTTAAAATGGGTAGCGTGTGGGTAGCGAAATATGGTCTGAGATGGGTCTGAGGTTAGCTGATTTGTGTCCGGCAACTGGGAGGAAAGGACATAAAAAAACCTCAGAACTTATTGAAAGTCTGAGGTTTGACTTGATTTGTCTGACTCGCGTCTGACAAGGTTGCGGAAAGGCAGGGATTCGAACCCTGGGTACCCGCAAGGGTACAACGGTTTTCGAGACCGCCCCGATCGACCACTCCGGCACCTTTCCTCGGGTTATGTTGCGGCTTTGCTGTGGGAGCATGAGCCGTTTGCGAGTGCAAAGTTACGAATTTTTTTTGAATTCCAAATTTTCCGGCGAAATTTTTATCGAAATTTATTTTTGTATCAGCGCCTGAATTGGAAGCGAGAAAAAATATTCTATGTTTTTGAGCATATTTGTGCGTATCGGTGTTATATTTTTTATAACTTTGCTATTTCAAAATTCGAAATATTCAGGACTTCAAAAACTCACTCATATTATTATGGCAGAGATTAAATGTATTGGCATTCTCACGTCCGGCGGCGATGCTCCGGGTATGAACGCCGCCATCCGTGCTGTCACCCGCTCGGCTATATTCAGTGGCCTCAAGGTCAAAGGTATATATCGCGGCTACCGNGGNCTTATCACTGATGAGATTGTGGATTTCCGCACCCAAAATGTGTCGAACATCATCCAGCAGGGCGGCACGATTCTGAAAACNGCCCGCTGCAAGGAATTCCAGACCACGGAGGGCCGCCAGCTGGCCTACGATGTGCTCCGTCGTCATGAAATCGATGCACTTGTGGTGATTGGCGGCGACGGTTCGCTGACCGGTGCCCGCATTTTTGCCAACGAGTTCAANTTCCCCATTATCGGTCTGCCCGGCACTATCGATAACGACCTCTACGGCACCGACACCACAATCGGCTACGACACGGCTCTGAATACCATCATGGAGTGTGTGGATAAAATCCGCGACACCGCCACGAGCCACGAACGCCTGTTCTTCATCGAAGTTATGGGCCGCGACGCCGGCTTCCTGGCTCTTAACGGTGCNATTGCATCGGGNGCCGAGGCTGCTATCATTCCGGAAATCTCGACCGAGGTCGACCAGTTGGCCGAGCTGATNCAGAACGGTTTCCGCAAGAGCAAGAACTCGTCGATCGTGCTGGTGGCCGAAAGTCCCGTGACCGGCGGTGCCATGGGNCTTGCCGAGCGCGTGAAGAACGAATATCCGGGCTACGANGTGCGTGTGTCCATCCTCGGTCACCTGCAGCGNGGTGGTTCGCCCACGGCCCACGACCGCATNCTGGCNTCGCGCATGGGCGCCGCNGCCATCGACGCTCTGATGGAGGACCAGCGCAATGTGATGATCGGCATTAAGAACGATGAAATCGTGTATGTGCCNTTCTCCAAGGCTATTAAGAACGANAAGCCTATAAATCGCGACCTGCTCAACACNCTGCGTCGCCTGTCAATCTAATATCAGGCTCCGCGCCTGCAAGAATCCGGGAGATACGGCAATTCAGGNGNCGTATCTCCCATTTTTTNGTANANCGATTTGCTGNGCGACAAAAATTTGAGAAAAATCTTTGTATTCATCAAAAAAAAGTAGTAACTTTGCAGTCGCTTAGCCAATCGGGGTGTAGCACAGTTGGCAGCGCGCCACGTTCGGGACGTGGAGGTCGGAAGTTCGAGTCTTCTCACCCCGACAACTTCAGNACAATGGGTTTAGCTCAATGCGAGTTAAGCCCATTTTTTATTNAACATTCGGGTGCGGGGACTTGTATATCAGTTATAATTTGTATATTTGCATATTCAATCAAGCGATAACGATTATGAACCTTGTCGAAATCAACCTGCAAAAAATCATTGAGTTGTGCCAGCGTTTTCACGTCAGAAAACTGTGGGTTTTCGGCTCGATACTGACGTCATCTTTTAATAATGAAAGTGACGTNGATTTTTGCGTGGATTTTAAGTGGGAACAAATTCCTTTGCTTGATTCGGCAAATAATTTCTTCAATTTTCAATTTTCGTTGGAAGAAATTTTGAATCGTCCAGTCGATTTGGTTGATGATAGTGTGGTGAAGAATCCGTATTTTAGGGCTGAACTTAATGAAACGCGCCGGTTGATTTATGGNTAGAAAGATTGAAAAATATCTGTGTGATATATTGGANTGTATCGATGAAATAGATTCTTATTTCATNGATTATCCANGCCAATTTCAAACTTATTGCGATAAAGCTTTGCTTCGCAGCGCGATACACATGCAGTTAGCCATTATTGGTGAAGCAACTAATCATATTCTAAAGATTAGTCCTGACATTCAAATCTCTAATGCCAGGCAGATTATCAGTACACGAAATTATATCATACATGGTTATGACAGTCTTCATCCGGCAATGATATGGGCTATAGTTATTAATGATTTACCTAAGCTCCGCAGTGAGGTTGCTGCATTGTTGGAGAGATAGGTGTATTGAGCAAAGAGTTAAACTTCCGTGTCTGCTNGCNTGTTATAATTTTGGCTGAATTACAGCCGGAATAAGATACGAACAAATATGGCAGANCCCTACAAAGTACTATTAGTAAACGGCAGCCCGAGTCCTCATGGCTGCGTNGCACGCGCGTTCGACGAACTGGAGAAAACCCTCCACGAGTGTGGAGTGGAAACCGAACGCATTGAAGTCGGCAACAAGAATATCCGCGGCTGTGTGGCTTGTCAGTATTGCCGCTCGCATGGCAAGTGTGTGTTCAACGATGCTGTCAACGAAACGGCACCCAAACTGGCCGAGGCCGATGGAATAATCGTNGGCACCCCNACCTACTATGCCGGTGCCAACGGNCAGGTGCTTGCGTTTCTGGACCGCTTGTTCTATAGCACCGNNGGTGTGATNAACAAGGCGATGAAAGTTGGCGCTGCGGTTGTGTCGTCGCGCCGCGCCGGAAGCACTTCGGCTTTCGATGAAATCAACAAATATTATGCAATGTACTCCATGCCGATAGCCNCATCGACCTACTGGAACGAGGTTCANGGNTTTACGGCCGAGGATGTTGACGCTGACCTGGAGGGNCTGCAGACTATGCGCAATCTTGCCCGCAACATGGCATTTTTGATTAAAGCCATCCGCGCGCAGAAAGATGCGAGCGGCATCCCGGCTCAGGAGCGCGAATACTTCACAAGTTTCATGACCGGAACGGCCCATGAATAAAAACAAGGACTATCCTCACGGACAATCCTTGCATTCTTACACATAGTACTTAATGTTATATCGTATGTCTGTTTCAGAAGTGTTCAGAAGCAGAAGGAGATATTCCGACGGTCGCCGCCTTAATATTCCGTAGTGCAAAGTTAGTGCAAACTTTCGGAAAAGCAAAATGCCGGTAAATGTGAATTACCGGCATTTTGCTTTTGTGGCATGCCAACAGCGGGCTTTGGAACTAAAAATTCAAACTGTTTGGATGATATTCAAAGCATATTCCACGTTTAATGCTTTGAAATGTATGAAAACAGAAATTGAGTTAAAATTAGTTAACCCTACTTTCTGAAGCGCGCTTGGATTTCGGCGGCTTTCTTTTCGGCCATGCGGATAGCCTCTTTCCGGCTCGATGCCTGGGGAAGCGAGGATTTATCCGGAATCATCACGCGCGTGCCGGCGCCAACCTTGTTCGGGTCGCCGAGGTGGTCCTTGTTGGCTTCGTAGATATACACCCAGAAAATATTATGCCCGTAGTATTCGCGGGCCATGGTGGACAGGAAGCGGCTGGATGTAACAGTGTCGTATTTAGGCTCGGCCGAGGTTGCCGAGGGCGTCTGCGCGGGCTCGGGTGCCGGAGCGGGCGCCGGTTCTACGGACGCTTCAGCGGTATTTTCCGGACCGCTTGTCAGCTGATTGGCGGCATCAGACTGCGAGCTTGCGGCACCGATACTTGCCTCGTCCACGTCAATCTCAGGCAGGGGCTCCGTGGGGATTTCTTCCTCGACCGCTTCGACTTCGTCGTCCCACTCGAAGTCGGGCACGGCATAGACTGCGGCAAAATAGCCGCCCACCACAGCCACAATAATCAGGAGCACAGCCCACAGCCACACGCGCGATTTACGCTTGGGTGCCGGGGTTGCGATTTCTTCCTCATCCTTGGGAAAGACGGGGGCAGGAGCAGCCACAGGGCGCACAGCGGGCTGGGGTTTGGGGGCAGCCGGTGCGGGGGCCGGTTGAGGTTTGGGAACTTCTACTGCCGGAGCAGTAGCAGCAACCGGTTGCGGGGCAACGCGCTCCGGTTCGGGCTGCCGTTCGGGTTGCGGTTCTGTTTTTGGTTCGGGTTCAGGAGCCGGAGCCGGTTCCGGAATTTCGGGCGTCGCGGGGAGTACGGGTGCCGGTGCAGGCTCGGGGAGAATATCGGTGACTTCGGGCTCGGGCTGAGCGGGAGTTTCAGCTGCGGGAGCTGAGGGTTCTGGTTGAGCTTCGGGTTCGGCGGGGGCAAGGTCGGCTTCGGTTACACCGTCGGCCAGCTCCACGGCGCTGAACATGGCGAAGGGCGCGTTGATTTCGTCCGTAATCGCCTTGTCGGGCACGAACACCACACCCTCGCCGCTGCCGAATGTAGGGTCGTCGGAACGTCGGAAGGTGCCTATATTTTTAATCACAACCGTTTCACCGGCAGCAAGATTTTTCTCGATACTGGTAAAAAACGCGCGTAGGAACAATCGCGCCGTGTTGGAGTCGGTGTTGGTCAGCTTGGCAAGCTGCGTAATCACCTGCGGAAGAGTTATCGTGTTGTTCATCGCGTAATTTTTTTAGTTAGCATGGCGCCGGGGCGGAATGTCAGGGCTATTTCGGGGGGAATGAGCATGCGGTGGCCTGTGGAAAGGTCGTTCACAATTTCCTCCTGGTGCTTTTCAGCCACAAAGGTGCCGAAGGAGGGTATAGCCACCGAGTCGAGCTCGGATGCGTGCTGGCGCAGGATTATCGAAAAACCTTCGATAAGCGCATCAATATCAGCCCCTGAGCGGCCCGTGGCCTCGCACAATTGGTGGCGAAACTGTTTATAATCCATAGCTTGGCGTATTTACTGTAATTACATCGGTGAGAAGCGGCCGGAGGTGAGTAGCAGGCACTGCGGGCAAAACTTCTCTCCTGAAAAATGCAAAGTTAGCAAAATTTTTGGCTCGTGTCAAGACTCAATTTTCTTAGTTACCGCTGCATCCCTTAAGCACTACTTTGGCAAGACTCCATTGGAGTTAAGGAATCAAAAATTGTAAGCGGATGGCATATCCATAAGCACCTCTAATAAAATATTGAGCCTGTCAACAAAGTGTTTCAAGGTATTTTGTATTAATTTTGCAGTATAAATCTTCTGATATGGAAAAACTTGAAGTTTTTGACTGCTCAAATGTTTTTATTGCGAGCTTTTTCACGGATGATCGTGGTTGTGCTCACTGCAACCGTGAGCATACTCTGATATATATTCTCTCCGGCGAACTGGAGATAACTGACGGTGGGAAAAAGACGATTCTGCATCCGGGAGATTGTGCTTTCATGCGCCGTGATAACCGAATGTGGCTACAGAAACGAGCCTCGGAAAACAAGCCTTATCGTTCTGTGGTCATGAAATTCTCACGAAACTTTTTAAAGGAATTTTATCAGACAATAAATCAGCGCGAAATTCCATCCGATTCAAAGAGAGAGAAGGTCAGCCTGATGAAGTTTCCTACCAATCGCCTTGATGTGAGGAGTCTTTTTGAATCCTTGGTCCCTTATTTCGATGCAGGATATCAACCCGACGAGGATATTCTTAAAATGAAGATGATCGAGGGTATGCGGGCTATCCTTAAGACCGATGTAAACCTATACGCTTCGCTTTTTGATTTCGTGGAACCTTGGAAGATAGATATTGTGGATTTCATGGAGAAGAACTACATGAACGAACTGTCTATGGAGGAAATGGCATATTACACAGGGCGCAGCCTTGCGACTTTCAAAAGAGATTTCAAAAAAGTGAGTGAGCTCACACCTCAGAAATGGCTGATACACCGGCGACTGGAAGCTGCCCGTGACCTAATCCTTAAAGGAGGTAAGAAAGTGTCGGATATATGTTTCGATGTGGGATTCAAGAACCTTTCGCACTTCTCGAAACTTTATAAAGAGATGTATGGCATGGCACCCACCCTTTCGGCAATTTGAACTTCCTGACAAAACATTATGAGCCTCGCAGCAAAGCGAGGCTATTTTTTTGGATGTAATTTTGCATCAGAAACAATAAATAATCACGATATGGAAAATATATTTGAACGAGACCGTAACGGTGAGGTCATATCGCCAAATGAGCCGGGATATGAACTATTGATTGACGACATTTTTTCCTGTATGGAAACTGCTCAGGAGCTTTCTACTGTAAGCATCCGCAATCAGAAACGCGTGCATGAACTGATGGGAGAGATTCTTGGCAAGCCGCTCCCCGAAAGCACCACAGTGCTTCCTCCGTTCTATATTGACTACGGCAAACCCGTAACCATAGGCGAAGATTGCTTCATCCAGCAGTGCTGCACGTTCTTTGGCCGCGGCCGGATTACGATTGGTAATGGGGTTTTCATCGGTCCTAAATGCAACCTGATCACCATCAACCATGATGTGAATCCCGATAACCGCAGTGCAACCTACGGTCGTCCTATCGTGATTGAGGATAAAGTGTGGATTGGAATTAACTCCACGATTTTGCCCGGTGTCACAATCGGTTACGGTGCGATTGTCGGAGCGCAGAGTGTGGTCACACATGATGTCCCTCCGATGACAATTGTTGCCGGAAATCCTGCACGTGTAATTAAGAAAATCGAATTGTAATGACCGCAAATAAATTTAGCCGAAGAGGATTCCTTAAGACTCTCGGATTGACTATGGGTGCGATAGCCTTGGAACCCACCTATAATAAAGTGCAGGCAGCCACCAATATCGTTGCGCGTAAAGAAGGCACACCTATGTCCGGAGACCTTCCTGTCCGCACCCTTGGTTCGGGCAATGCGGCGTTCGATGTGTCGGCTCTCGGATTTGGAGTGATGGGTATGACCTACAACCGTTCGCAACATCCGGACAAGAAGCAGTGTATCCGTCTTCTGCATGAGGCCGTCGACAGAGGTATAACGCTTTTTGATACTGCAATCATCTATGGCCCGCTGACGAATGAGAGGCTTGCAGGTGAGGCCTTATCGGAATTTCGAGGAAAAATCAACGTCACTACAAAGTTCGGTCATGAGGTTATCAATGGGAAAGGTACTGGCCGTCAGGATAGTCGCCCTGCCACAATCCGACGATATTGCGAGGAGTCTTTGCGACGATTGAACACAGATTGCATCCCCCTGTTCTATCAGCATAGGTTTGACCCCAACACACCGATTGAGGATGTGGCCGGGACAATCAGTGATTTAATGAAAGAAGGAAAGGTTCTTCATTGGGGTATGTGTGAGGTAAGTCCCGAAACGATTCGTAAAGCTCATGCGGAATGTCCGCTAACTGCTATACAAAGCGAATACCATCTGATGCACAGGCTCGTTGAGGAGAACGGTGTGCTCGACACCTGCAGGGAGCTTGGAATCGGATTTGTGCCTTACAGCCCGCTAAACCGTGGTTTTCTCGGCGGCTGCATAAACGAATACACCGTGTTCGACCGCAATAACGACAACCGGCACACACTCCCACGATTTCAACCTGACGCGATGAGGGCAAATACAAGAATAGTAAACGTGTTGCAGGACTTCGGACGGGAGCGTGGCATGACCTCATCGCAGGTTGCTCTTGGCTGGCTGCTGCAAAAGGAACCGTTCATTGTTCCGATTCCCGGCACGACAAAACTGGCGCATCTGGAGGAAAACCTCAGGACATTGGATTTCAATGTGTCGCCCGAGGAATGGAAAGAATTAGAACTTGCAGTAGCACACATACCCGTAGTAGGCGACCGCTACAATGCAGAACAACAAAAGCAAGTAGGATTTTAGAAATAACACAAGCACATATGAAAAGATTAGTTTTTATTTTAGGCATGATGATTGGTTGCTTGTCAATCAATGCAAAAACGCTGATAGTGTATTACAGCTTCACCAATAATATCGAGAAGATAGTCAACGAACTCAGCGAGCAGATAGACGCAGAAGTAGTAGAAATAGAACCGGCGGAGAAAGGGCTTGACTATGCAGCCAACAACTACGCAATAGGAAGTGCACAGATTGGAGCTATAAAGAATAATCCCGACGACAGTTCTTCCTATCCGGCAATTGACCCCGTGGATGTGAATCTCGATGAATTTGATACTATAATCATAGCCGCTCCGCTGTGGTGGAGTCAGATGGCCGCTCCTCTTCAGACCTATCTTTTTCACAATGGCAAGGAAATGGCCGGAAAGAACATCGGGCTGATTGTGTCAAGCGCAAGCAGTGGAATAAGCGGAGTTGAAGAGGATGCAAAACGTCTTATCCCTGATGGTAAATTTTTGAGTCCCAGCCTCTGGATTCGTAGTTCCCAGACTCCGAACGCATCATCATTGCTTGAGAACTGGCTGAAGGAAATTGACTATGAAAAGTTGACATCCGGAATTGATTGCGTAAGCAGCAATGTTGCAACAGATTTCACAGTCTACTCCTTGTCAGGTAAACAACTCATGTATAAATCAAAATCCATCGCCTCCCTGCAAGCCGGTATCTACATTATTAACGGAAGCAAAACCTATGTATCACGATGAAACGAATAATATCGCTAATCAGCATGACATGAGTAAATTGAGAAAAAGAATTACGGCTTGGGAATTACCGTAATAACATCGGCCAGGCGGGTGGAGTAGAGCGGCGAGCGCTGTTCGCAGCGCACATGGCTGTCCATGGGCATGTAGGCGGCAATGTGCACGGTGTCGTGCGAGAGCGACGAGGCGTTGAGCTCGTCGAGTACGGTCATGAGGCGTTGACTGCGTCGGCGGTCGTCATCGTTGATGAACAGCGACTGCTGCCTGTGTGTCGCATCGGCTAGGTCGGAAATCAGAACGCCGGCACGCTTGTAGCCGTAGCCGGGGCGATAGGCACTGCGGAGTGCACGGAGCACGCCGTCGGCTATTGTCATGGTGTCGTTGGTAGGTTCGTCGAAGCAGTGGTAGCCCGAGGCGTGGTACTGCTCGCGCTCGGGATGGAAGTGGTTGGTGTGCATGAACACACCCACACCACCGGCGGCCAGATTGCGTTCACGCAGGCGGCGCGACACAATGGTGGCGAAGGCCGCAAAGGCATCCTCGAGCGTGGGGAGGTCCGAAATATCATCGGCAAAGGAGCGCGAGCAGCACATCTGGCACTGCTGCGCGTTGGGATCCTCGGGTTCAATGGCTGGGATGCCGTTGAGTTCCATCCATGTGCGCCGCCCCACGATGTTGAGCATCTGGTCAATGTCGTCGCTGCTGCGGTTGGCAAGGTCGGCCGCCGTGGCAATGCCGTAGCACCCCAGGCGGCGTGTGAGCTTGCGGCCTATTCCCCACACGTCGCCGACGGGAGTCAGTTCAAGGGCGCGGCGGCGCTGCCGGTCGGTGCCGATGAGGCACACGCTGCGGTAGGCCGGGTATTTCTTGGCAAAACGGTCGGCCAGCTTGGCCAGGGTCATGGTGGGGGCGATGCCCAGCGCCGTGGGGATGCCCACATTGCGGCGCACGCGGCGCACAATCTCGCGGCCGGCAGCCTCAAGCTGGTCGGCGGGCCAGTTGTCGAAGGGGATAAAGGCTTCGTCGATGGAATACACCTGCACGGCTCCGGCAACGGAGGCTATCGTGGCCATTACGCGCGCGGAAATGTCGCCGTACAGGCGGTGGTTGCCCGACAGCACGGCCACGTTGTTGGCCTCGCACAGGCCGCGGATTTTGAAGTAGGGGTCGCCGCGGCGGATGCCCACCTGCTTGGCTTCGGGCGATATGGCCACAGCACAGCCGTCGTTGTTGCTGAGCACAATCACAGGTATCCTGCGGAGGCGGGGATTGAATATCCGCTCGCACGACACAAAGAAGCTGTTGCAGTCAATGAGCCCTATCATTATTTTACATTGCGCCGGCGGGCGCGAGGGCGGCGGTTGTTCTTGATAGTGTGGGTGACTACGCCCCACACCTCGAACTGATTGTCGGGCGTGACCAGAATGGGGTCAAACGACTCGTTGGATGGCACCAGCCACACTGCGCCAGGCACCAGGCGGATGCGCTTCAGGGTGAACTCGCCGTCCAGGCAGCACACGCACAGGTCGCCGTCGGCCGGCTCGATGGAGCGGTCAATCACCAGGAGGTCGCCCGGCTCGATGCCTTCCTCAATCATGGATTCGCCCGCCACACGACCATAGAACGTGGCGGCAGGGTGCCGCACGAGCTCGCGGTTGAGGTCGATATATTCGCTTATATAGTCCTGAGCGGGCGACGGGAAGCCGGCCTGGATGCCGCCGTCGGCATAGGGCAGCGGCAGGCTGGTGGTGAGGTCGGGCCGGATAATGTCCACCCGGGTGCGTGAATTCGTCATATTTATGTGGAGAGATTAACACACTCTAAAGGAGAGTGTGGTGGATGGCGTAGCGAGGGCGGTGTTTCACCTCCACGAATATTTTACCGATGTATTCGCCTATGATGCCGAGGGAAATCAGCACCAGGCTGCCCAGGAACCACACCGACAGCATCAGCGACGACCAACCCGATATGGCAATGCCGCGGATGTGCGACATGAGTACCCAAACGGCCACAACGATGTCGGTGAGCAGGAGCACGAGCCCGATCATGAAAATCAGGCGCATTGGCTTGGCCGTGAACGATGTAATGCCGTCAATCGAGGTGGAGATAAGTTTGCTGAGGGGGTATTTGCTTTCGCCGGCCATGCGGGCGGCGCGGGCATAGGTCACCACGGAGCTTTGCAGGCCTATGTGCGGCATGATGCCGCGCAGGTAGAGGTTCGATTCGCCGTACTCCGACAGCAGTTCGAGCGCCCTGCGGTCCATGAGCCGGAACTCGGAATGCTCGGGGATAGTTTCCAGGCCGAAGCGGTCCTGAAGCCCGTAGAACCAGCGGGCCGAATTGCGTTTGAACCACGAATCCGTGGTGCGCGACGAGCGCACGCCGTACACAATGTCGTCGCCGTTGCGGAAGTGGTCCACCATCTCGATGATAGCCTCCGGAGCATCCTGAAGGTCGGCGTCCACGGTCACTGCTGCGTCGGCCGTAGTGCTGTTGAGCACCGTCATGAGCCCGGCGAAGAGGGCGTTCTGCTGGCCGCGGTTGTGGGCAAGCGATATGCCTTTCACCCGCGGTTCGCGTGCGTGCCACTCGGCGATTATGTCCCACGTGCGGTCCGTACTGCCGTCGTCGCAGCACAAAATAAAGCTATCCTCCGATGCCCGGCCGCTGCCGCTCAGGGTGGAGAGCACGCCCAGCAGCACCGGGAGGGTTTCAGGCAGGGCGGCCTGCTCGTTGTAGCATGGCACAACGAGGGCGATGGTCGGTAGGGTGCGGTCTGGCTCCATAGGAATGAAAATACACCGCCCCGGAGCGCCTGCTGTGGAGCTCCGAAGCGGTGGGTGTAGTATTAGTAGGAACGAGCAATGATTACACGGCGAGCCGAAGGCTTGCCGGTCACCATGCACACGCCGGGAGTATCGTCGCCATCCAGAGGGATGCAGCGGATAGTGGCTTTGGTTTCCTCCTTGATGCGCTCCTCGGTTTCGGTGGTACCGTCCCAGTGGCACAGGAAGAAGCCGCCATCCTCGATGCGTTCCTTGAATTCGTCGTAGGAGTTGCACTCGTAGATGTGCTCGTCGCGCATCTTGCAGGCCTTGGCGTAGATGTTCTTCTGGATTTCCTCAAGCAGATCGGCCACATAGTCGGCGATGCCAGCCAGCTGCTGGCTGGATTTCTCCAGGGTGTCGCGGCGCATCACCTCGACGGTCCCGTTCTCGATGTCGCGGGCACCCAGCACCAGGCGCACGGGCACACCCTTGAGTTCGTAGTCGGCAAACTTGAATCCGGGGCGCTTGTTGTCGGCATCGTCGTACTTCACCGATATGCCCAGCTCATGCAGGCGCTCAACGATAGGCATAACCTTGTCGGTGATGGCAGCCAGCTGTTCGGCGTTCTTGTAGATAGGCACAATCACTACCTGGATAGGAGCCAGATGCGGGGGGAGCACCAGGCCGTTATCATCAGAATGGGTCATGATGAGCGCACCCATCAGGCGGGTGGACACACCCCACGAGTTGGCCCACACGTATTCAGTCTGGTTCTCGCGGTTGGCGAAGGTCACGTCGAACGCCTTGGCGAAATTCTGGCCCAGATTGTGCGATGTGCCGGCCTGCAGCGCCTTGCCGTCCTGCATCATTGCCTCGATAGTGTAGGTGTTGAGTGCACCGGCAAAACGCTCGTTGGCGGTCTTAACACCGATTTTCACGGGCATAGCCATGTACTTCTCGGCAAATTCGGCATAGAGGCGAATCATCTGCACGGTGCGTGCCTCCGATTCCTCGGCTGTAGCATGGGCGCAGTGGCCTTCCTGCCACAGGAACTCCGACGTGCGCAGGAACATGCGTGTGCGCATTTCCCAGCGCATCACGTTGGCCCACTGATTGCACAGCACGGGCAGGTCGCGCCAGGAGTGAATCCAGTTCTTATAGGTACCCCAGATGATAGTTTCCGATGTGGGGCGCACAATGAGTTCTTCCTCCAGACGTGCTTCGGGGTCCACAATCACACCGGAGCCGTTGGGGTCGTTCTTCAGGCGGTAGTGTGTCACCACGGCACACTCCTTGGCGAAGCCCTCAACGTGCTCGGCCTCGCGGCAGAGGAAGGATTTGGGAATCAGCAGGGGGAAGTAAGCGTTCACCACGCCGGTTTCCTTGAACATGCGGTCAAGGGTCTGCTGCATCTTTTCCCAGATGGCATAACCGTAGGGTTTGATTACCATACAGCCGCGCACGGCCGACTGCTCGGCCAGGTCGGCTTTAACGACCAATTCGTTGTACCACTGCGAATAATTTTCGGAGCGTTTGGTCAGATTTTTAAGTTCTATAGCCATTTATCTTTTGAAGTCGGAATAGTTAACGTAACGAATAGCAAGCGGCGCCGGCCACTGCGGGTGGGAGGCGCCGGCTGTCAGGCTGCAGCCACGGGCGGAGTGGGGGGGCGGAGCCTGGATTTATCTTGCGGGTGGTGGAATCAGAAAGGCAGTTCATCGCCGGCGTCAGCCACACCCATCACGGGCGGAGGGGGCACGGGAGCACCGCCGGTGGCAGGACCGAACTGCTGGGGCTGTGCGGGCTGCTGCATGGGCTGCTCCACATCGGCACGCCAGGCGCGGATGTCGGTGAACCACTTGCCGTTCCATTCGCGCGACTCGATGTCGAAGTAAACGGTAACGGTCTGGCCCACGGTCAGTTTGATTTTGTCGGCATTATCGCCGAAGCAGGTAAAGGCCATTTTGCGAGGATACTGGCCGTCGCCGTATTCCATCACATATTCGCTTTTCTTCCAGGTGTTGCCGGCCTTCGAAGTACCGGTGGTTTCACCCAGAGCCGCAATGATTGTTCCTTTGAGTTCCATCAGGGAATATAGTTGTTAATGATTATTCTAAGTTACTTGATAAGATGTTCGAATGACAAAGTTAGCCATTTTTTTTCACCCGACAAAACCAGCGAAAATAAATTTGGTTAATCTCCGCGGATTAGCTTCACAAAAGTGCCGTCGCCCCCTCACGTCTACTCCGTAGGGCGGGGTGGGATAGCGGCAAGAGCGGAACAGGCGCCCGCAGGCCGCCGAAAAGGTAGAAAGTCACCCTTTTCGGCGGCCTGCGGACGCCATTGTATGTTGCATCCCCCTCCCGCGGGCGCCTCCGCAAGCTCCGGCAACCGCGGCTATGAGTAATTCGGCGACTTGCAGTCGCCCCGCTCACGTCTCCACTTGCGGCGTCTCCGTAGGCGAGGACGTGCGTGGGGGGCTTACTTCACGCCTTTGGTTCCTTTGGCGCCTTTGGTTCCGCCACCCATGGCGAAGATGTTGGAGTCGTAGCTCACGGTTTTCTGCGAGGCGTCGCGCTGGCGCTTGAAGGCCAGTTTCACCAGCTGGTCCATTAGGTCGGTGAACTTGAGGCCGGCGGCTTCCCACAGGTAGAACGAGAGCGAGCCGGGGATGGTGTTGATTTCGTTCACGTATATGTCGCGGCTTTTGGCATCGATCATCATGTCCACGCGACTCACGCCGTGGCACGAAAGCACACGGAATGTTTCGCCGGCCAGATGGCGGATGCGTTCGGTTTCGTCGGCGGGGAGGTCGGCTGGAATGCGCTTGGCCGAGGCGTGCATGCCGCGGTTGTCCTTGGAGCCGCCCATGTATTTATCGGTGTACGACAGGATTTCGCCGCTCTTGATGGGCTCTTCGAGCACCGAGGTGCGGTAGTCGTCGCAGTCGCCCAGCACGGAGCAGTTGATTTCCTGGAGGTTTTCCACCATTTTTTCCACGATGATGCGGGCCGAGTAGCGCTCGGCGTCGGCGATGCGCTCGGCCAGTTCCTCGCGGTTGGTAGCGCGGCCTATACCTACACTCGAACCCAGGTTGGCGGGCTTCACGATTACGGGGTAGCCCAGGCGCGATTCGATTTTTTCGGTAAGCTCGTCGCGGTGCGCGAACCACTGTTTGTCCGTGAACCACACGTAGTCCACCACCGGAATACCGTCGGCGGCCAGAATCATCTTCATCGTGATTTTGTCCATGCCGTTGGCGCTGGCCAGGGTGTTGCAGCCGGCGTAGGGCAGGCCTATGGTTTCCAGGACGCCCTCGAAGGTGCCGTCCTCGCCGTTGGAGCCGTGGAGCACGGGGATGGCAACGTCAAGCGCAGCCACTTTGTCGCTCTTGAACATTTTGCGCTCGGTGGCATAGAGGGTGTAGTCGCCCAGAATGGGACGCATGTAGACCTCGGTGCACTGCTTGAGCAGGGCGGGGATGTCGCGGTAGTTCTTTACGTCGGTCAGGGCATCGCCGGTGTACCAGCGGCCCTGTTTGGTGATGTAGACGGGAACAACGTCGTATTTGTCGCGGTCGATGGCCGCCATTGCCTGGTTGGCAGATATTACTGAAATTTCGTGTTCGGTGGAACGTCCGCCGAAGAACACTCCGATTGTAGTTTTCACTTGTCTGTTTTATTTAAATGTATCGGGGAGATCGTTTTCGTAGAGAACGGTGTCGCCGTTTCCTGCCAAGGAGCCGAGCAGTGCCTGAGCCTCGGCAAAGGTGTCCACGCGGCGGATGGCGGTTTCGGGCATTCCTCCGGCCTTGAGGCCTTCGAGGATAGCGTCGCGGTTGTAGTGGCCCACGACGATGGCTATGTCGCAGCAGGTGGCGGCTTTCTGGCCGAAGTCGCGGTTGCGGTCGAACTGCTCGGTGCCAAGTTCAACCATGCCGGGGGTGAGCAGGATGCGCTTTCCGGGCATGGCGGCGAGCACGTCCAGTGCCATGGCTGAGCCCACGGGGTTGCTGTTGTAGGCATCGTCGATGATGGTGTAGCCGCCGGGAATTTTCTTGATGCTGAGTCGGTGCTCCACCTGCTCGATTTTCTCCACGGCGTAGCGGATGCGGTCGTCGGTCACGCCCATATATCGCGCCACAGCCACGGCGGCAAGAAGGTTGGAAATATTACATTCGCCCACAAGGCGAGTGGTCAGCTCCAGGCGGTGGCCGTCGTGGCGGCACACGGCTGTGAAGGTGGTGCCGGCGGCGCTGTAGCGGATGTCCTCGGCGTAGTAATCCACCTCGTCGGTCACGTTGGCCACGGCATAGCGCTCGCAGGGCACGTTGGCCACGGGGCGGTCGGCAATCTTTTCGAAGTCGTTGTTCACCACAGCCAGGCCGTCGGAGGGCAGTGAGTCAACCAGCTCGAACTTGGTGGACTGCACGTTGGCGATGCTCTTGAACGACTCCAGGTGCTGCGGCCCGACGGCGGTGACGATGCCGACGGTGGGGTGAACCAGGTCGCAGATTTCCTTGATGTCGCCGATCTGCTTGGCGCCCATTTCGACGATGAACACCTCGTGGTAGGGTTTCAGATGCTCGCGCACGGTGCGGATGACGCCCAGCGTGGTGTTGAAGTTGCCGGGAGTCATCAGGGTCTGATACTGCTCGGAGAGGATGCGGTAAAGATAGTGCTTGGTGCTTGTTTTGCCGTAGCTGCCGGTCACGCCGATAATCTTGAGTGCCGGCATGGAGCGCAGGGTGTCCTCGGCTTCGCGGTAGTATTTGCGGTTGATGGATTTCTCAACCGGTGTGAGGATGGCATTGGCAAGCATCACGATGATGTGCGACGCGCAGTAGCACAGCAGCATGCACTCGGCCACCACAAAGAGGTCGAGGTCAAGGTTGCCGCCGCCGAACAGCAGCACACCCGCGGCGGCCACAATCACGGTGAGCGCCCACATCACGGCAATGATGCGGCGGGCGCGCATGGTCCACACCAGGGGTTTCTTGTACTTCTTTCGGCCCAGGGTGAAGCAGTTCCACGCGCAGAAAATGCCCACGATCACTGTGGCAGGCAGGCGGAAGGAGAATCCGGCCAGCGCCAGCAGGAACACGAACATGCCGCACAGGCGCGCCATGCTCGTGGTGTCGCCCGACTCGCTCAACCAACGGCCATAGCGGTCGGCGCGGTAGGAGTTCTGCTGAAACATCATCAGGTCGCGCGCAAACTCGGCGGCAGTGTTCAGAATCGCCAGGAAAGCGACGAATATAAAAATAGCTGTCAGCATCTTATCTCTTTATTTTAAGAAAACTTTCAATCACGGCGCGGGTCTGGGCCGGGCGGTCCAGGAAAGAGTAGTGGCCGGCCTCGGGGTAGCTCACCAGGCCGGCATCGGGAATCATCCGCTCCATAGTGCGGGCATCGGCAATCGGTGTGGCGGTGTCCTTTTCGCCCCAAATCAGCAGCGTGGGAGCCTTGATGAGCGGCAGGCGCCCGGTGAGGTCCTCGTTGACCACCTTGCTCAGGATTGCACGCATGCGGGGAGAAGCGGCAAGGTAGTCGGCCGACGCACGCTTGCGGCGCCACTTGTCGATGAGGCGTTCGCCCAGCTTGCGGCCAAGAATCACGGGTGCAACGCGGGTGCAGAATTTATACCACGACGTGGAGGCACGCCGCGCCAGGCTGCGGCGGGGCTTGATTCCGGCGGCATCCACCAGGATGACCTTGGTCGTGTCGTTGCGCGAGGCAAAATTAATGGCCATGCGGCCACCGAATGAATGGCCAATCAGCACCGGGCGGTCAATGCCCAGGGCGGCGGTGAAGTGCTCCAGGAAGCGGGTGTAATCCTCTATGCCCCACACCTCGGGCGGCTCCGTGGAGTCGCCGAAGCCGGGCAAATCGAGGTTATAGACCGTGGTGGAGGTGTCGGTGGCAGCGCCGGCAAGCAGAGCCACGGTGTCGGCCTTACAGCCCCAACCGTGCATGACGATAACCGGCAGCGGTCCGTTGCCCTCCACTAAGTAGCTGACGGACACGCCGTCGATGTCGATACTCCGTTTCATATACGCAAAATTACGCATTTTCCACGGCTTACCGAAAAAATTACATAAAAAGTTGTTGTCGGCGCGATATCAGCGGCGGCGGCGCTTCATTGCTTCCAGGAAGTAATAGTCGGCGTAGACGATAGGCACGTCGATTTCGCTTCCGCCGGGATGATGACCGGTGGAGTGGTCAAGGATAAAGCCCTGCTTGGCTTCGGGGGCCAGGGTGTAGTTGGCGGCGAGATTGTCGAGCACGGTATCGGCATAGGCCAGATAGCGGGCGGCGCGTTCAGGGTCAACGTAGTCGGCAAGCTCGTAGAATGCCGAAGCGATGATTGCGGCAGCCGAGGCATCGCGTGCCACCTCAGGGTTATCGGCCACGTCGGTGCCGGGGGCTTTCATGTCCCAGAAAGGCACGAGATCGGAGGGCATGTTTTCCAGGCCCAGCCACCAGTCGGCAATCTTGACGGCGTGGTTCAGGTAGCGCTCGTCGGCGGTGTGGCGGTAGCAGGTGGTGTAGCCGTAGATTGCCCACGCCTGGCCGCGGCTCCAGAAGGAATCGTCGGCGTAGCCCTGGGCGGTGACTTTCATGCGGATGCTGCCGTTCGCCGGCTCGTAGTCAACCACGTGGAACGATGATCCATCCTCGCGGAAGTGGTTCTTGAGGGTGGTGTCGGCATGGCGCACGGCGATGTCGTGGAAGCGTTGGTCGCCAGTAGCCTCGCTCATTTTGAAGAGCATTTCCAGGTTCATCAGGTTGTCGATAATCACGGGATATTTCCACACATCGGCGTTGTGGTCCCAGGAGCGTATGGCTCCCACTTCGGGTTTGAAACGGGTGGTGAGGGTTTCGGCCGAATGGCGCACAACGTCGAAGTAGCTCTGCTCGCCGGTGATTTCCCATGCCTTTCCGAAGCTGTCGCCCATCATGAAGCCGAGGTCGTGGGTGCCGCGGTGGAACTTGGATTCCTCGATTGGCCAGGTGAAGGATGCGGCTTCCTCGCGCCAGTAGGGATCGTTGGTGTATTCGTACATCATCCACAACTCGCCGGGGAAGAAGCCCGAGGTCCAGTCGTGGGGGTGAACAAGCACCAGGCTGCTGTCAGCTTCTACAGTGCGTGGGCTCACGCGATGGTCGGCCAGGTTGGAGCGCTGGTTCTTGGCCTTGCGTGCCTGAGCCACGGCATAGCGCAGCGACTCCGAGGCGGCGGCATAGGCATCGTCCGTAGCATCGGGGGTGTAGTAGAGCAGGGTGAAGCGGTCCGAGGGGTTGAAGATGCGGTGCTTCTGATAGAGGTCGGCATAGTCCGTGCGGGTGCTGTCGATGCGGGCATACACGCGCCAGAGGTCCTTGGCCAGCTCCTGCTGTTTTTCATCCCATCCGCTGATTTGCTCACCGGGCCAGTCGCCCACGCTTGCGCCCATGTAGCTTGCCAGTGTGTCGACGGCTTTATAGAACGAACGGCCTTCGGCATCCTCGGCTTTGTCGTTGAATATGCCAAGGCGTTGCGACATGAGCAGAATGTCGATGAAGTGCGACAGGTTGTATTGCGAATAGCCGAATGAAAGGGTGCGCCACATTTCCTCGGGCTGCATGCCGTCGGGGTCGACCTGCTTGAACAGGCGGCGCTCAGGAAACTCGCCGGCCACTTTTCGGGCCACGTCCGTGCGGCCGGTGTAGAGAGCCAGTGCGAGCACTTCGGCATCGTAGGCCGTGGAGTGATTGTTTGCCATTTCGGCTTCGGCCCGGCCCTGCTCGGAGGTGAGAATCCAGTCAAGCAGTTCGCTCATCCATTTTTTGAGAGCTTTGTCGTCCTTCTTGGTCCAGGCTTTTGAACCTTCAAGCAGTGCAACACCATCGAGCATCTCGACCAGCGAGTAGCTGTCCAGCACGCCGAAGGGGCGCCCCTTGCTGTCGTTGACACCGGGCACCATCTGGGCGTAGTTGAGGTTGGGTTTCATGCGAGTGGCGGGGTTCAGGAACCACACGCGCAGCAACTCGGCGGCCTTGGCGGCATAGCGCTCGTCGCGGCTCAGATACCAGGCCAGGCTCAGGTCGGCCACACGGCTTGCGGTGGTGCCCAGGTTGTTGCGGTCATAGAGGGCGATTTCGGGGTTGGTGACACCATCGCGCTGGATGTAGGTGCCGCTGCCGTCGGGGTTGGGGTGGAAGTAGCGCGCCAGGCTGGTGTAGTCGTGGTTGTCGCCACTCGGGGCGGGGCGCTTTTTGTCCATCACCGATAGCGGAGCGGCGTCAAGCAGCCGATAGGCTTTGCTTATCAGTGATTTGTAGGCTGTTGTGTATGTTGGGCGGTCCAGCTGAGTGCGGACGGCGTCGAGGTGCGATTTATCCCAGATGGCCTGGCCGAAGCAGGCACTTGCGGCCAGCAGGCCGGAAACAAGAAATGTGAATTTTTTATTCATAGGTTACTTATAGTTTTCGTACTTTGATACCTGCGAGAGTGCTTACACCGGCAAAGCGCACGGCCAGGCCATCAGGGCCGACAGTGGTTTCGTATCGGCGGCGGAGCATGGTTTTGGCTCCGGCGGCATCGCCGGGAGCAAAGCCTGCTTCCACCTGGTGGCCGTTGAGCCATATATCCATGGTGCTCCAGTCGCTGCCGGTGCCGGCGTTGTGGCCGAGCATATAGGCCGAGGCGGCCGAAGGTTTACCTTGCTCGGCGAAAAGGAGTTCTACCTCGTAGGTGCCCGGTTCGAGGGCTATGCGGTACTCGTCGAGGCCGTTGAGTGCGCGCTGCAGCAGCGGCTGGTCAGGGGTAAGAGCAATTTCGTCCTGAGTCACCACGCGCTTGCCACCTACGTGGCCGTAGAGCGCGCCGGGGGTGTACTCGGCATCGGGCAGCCAGGTCAGTCCGCTGTCATCGGCACGGAAATAGCAGTTTGAACCCACGTTGATAGCCAACTCGTCGGTGCCGAGCGCAAAGCGGCCGTCGGCCACAATGAAAATATCAACGTCCACTGTGCCGCTGTCAAGCGGCTTGCCGTCAGGGGTGGTAAGGGCAAGGATATTCTTGCCGTCGGCAAGGTCAACATCGAATACGGCTGTGCAGTTGGTCACGGTGCGGGTGCCGTAGCTATGTCCGTTCACGCTGAGTGCCACTTCGGGCAGGTTGGTGTAGACTTTGATCGGACGCACCACGCTGCCTGAGGCATCGGGCACCTCGGTGCGCACGGGCCAGTCGGTCACGGCGATGTGGGCAACGGTATCGGCTGCGTCGTGCCACATGGCGCTGTAATAGTAGTAAACGTCCTTGGGGGTGCGGTCGTTGGTGAGCAGGCCCTTATTATTAATGTGGGGCATGGACTCCGCACGCTTGGCGCTGGAAAAATCGATGAAATTCCAGTGCGAGGCGCCGGCCACGAAAGCCGAATCCTCAATCACCGGCAGATAGTGCTCAAGGTAGTCCTGCTGATACTCCATGCTGAAATCAAAAGCCTCGGGGCTGAGGGAGTGCAGACGGCGGTCCGAGCCGGCGCCGTACTCGCTCACTATCAAATGGTGGGTGGGGTGCTCGCGGTGCTGGCGGCTGAGGAACTGCTCGAACTCGTCCATGCGGCCGCCGTACCACCCCTGGTACAGGTTCCAGCCCTGCACGTCGGTCAGGTCCGAAAGTCCGGCCTCGTGGTAGGCATCGCTACCGTGGAAAGCCATGGTTGACAGGCGGTCGGGGTCCTCGCTGCGCACCACATTCTCAAGCCGCTCGGCCAGTTGGCGGGTGCGGGCGTAGGCTTCATCGCGCTCCTGGCCGGGCACGCGCAGCAGAATTTCGTTCATATATCCCCACATGGCCACCGAGGGGTGGTTGTAGTGGCGGCGAATCATGTCGCGCACCATTGTTTCGGCATTGTCGCTGAAGCCGTCGGTCACAGGCACGTAGTCGATTACGGGCACTTCCTCCCAAGCTATCAAGCCAAGGCGGTCGCACATCTCCAGGATGGCATCGTCCTGCGGGTAGTGGCTGATGCGGATAAAGTTGGCTCCCATGTCCTTGATCATGCGCATGTCGCGGCGGTGCATTTCGTCGGTGAGTGCTATGCCCATCGGGGCCTGGTCCTGGTGGCGGCACATGCCGCGCAGTTTGTAGGGAGCGCCGTTGAGCAGGAAGCGCCCTTCGGGGTCAAATGCAAATGTGCGGAAGCCCACAACGGAGCTACCGCTGTCGGTCACCGAACCGTTGGCTTCGGTGCTAACTTCAAGAGTATAAAGTGCGGGGTTCTCAGGACTCCACAGCTCCGGGCTTGCGATTTTATCAAGCTTCAGTGCAAAATCGCCTGCTGTGTCGGGCCTTATCTTAAGCTCATTGGAGGTGTTGGCCACTTCTCGTCCGGTGGCATCGCGGAGAGTGGCGGTCACTTTCACTTTATTCTGCTTGGCAGCTGAGTTCACTACAGCACCGGTCACACTAACGGTCCAGCTGCCGTTCTTTTCCTTGGCGGGCATCACCTTGAAACCTTCCACCGGCCCTTGGCTAAAATCCAGATGCACGGGGTCGCACACCAACAGGCTAACGTCGCGGTACAAACCACCCATAAAAGTAAAGTCGGCCGAGTAGGGCGGAATGGCCGGGTCCGAATTGTCAACGATGACGGTGATTTCATGCTCGAGTCCGTCGGCCACGTATGGAGTGATGTCAACAATGTGGGTGGAGTAAGCACCGACGTGTTCGCCTGCTTCGTGACCGTCGATCATGACTTTCGATTTTGATGCGGCACCGTCAATTTGCAGATAGACGCTCTTGCCGGTGGGCGCCTGGGGCACACTGAGGCGGCGGGTGTAAACGCCCTGCCCGCGGAAATAATCGGTTGTAGAGTAAGCATCGCCGTTCCAACTGTGGGGCAGATGCACGGCTTCTGTACGACCGGCCTGCGAGAAGGACCACCCGTCGTTAATGGTTTTAATGTCGCGCCCGGTGGCACCGAAAGAGAGGAATAATGATAATCCGACAAAAAGCCCGGTTTGAATCTTCATAATAGAAATTTAAGGTAGACTTGTGCAAAGCTACAAAAAAAATCCGCACCGCGCAAATTATCCTTAAAAATGCGTGGTGCGGACGTAAGTCTGTTTGGTTCGGGTTTATTGCCCGGCTGTCATCTGCTTCAGCCACTTGCGGTAGCCGAGGACAGCTACGACGGTGTAGATGGCGTAGAGAGCGGAGTAGAAGTAGATGCCTTTGTAGATGTAGAGACCGGTACACACGGCATCCACGAGCACCCACATAATCCACTGCTCGATGTATTTGCGCGCCAGGGCCCAGGTGGCAACGATGCTCATTGCCGTGGTGAAAGCGTCGGCATAGGGCACGTTGGAGTCGGTGAGGAACACCAGCCATGCGGCAATCAGGGCGTAGACGGGAATAAATGCCCCCAATATGCCGAGGATTACCCGCCCGCTCATGTGGCGTATGGGCAGCTCGGGCTTGTCCTTTTTGAGGTGACGACTCCAGGCCGTGAAGCCGTAGAGAGCCATGACAAGGTAGTAGATATTCATGGCGAAATCGGCGTAGAGCCCCTTGGTGTAGTACACCCACATGGAAATGCAGGGCATTACGAGGCCAACAATCCACATGCGGCGGTCGGCATGGTACTCCCACCACAGGTAGAGCAAGCCGAGCAGAAAACCGATAATTTCTATTACCATATCAGAATTTTATTGAAACGGTTGCCAGAACGTTGGTGGGTGCCTGCGCGGCATAGCCGGCGTAGCGGTAGACCACGGGTTGGCCCTGCTCGTCGCGGTAGTAGCCCGCGCCGGCATAGCCGTTGTTCTCGTAGCGCTCGTTGAAGAGGTTGTAGACCGTGAGGCCAACGCGCAGGTTTTTGAGGGCTCCGATGCGGCGGAAGTCATAGGCCAGCGCGAGGTCGCTCACAAAGTAGGGATCCAGGGCTTGCTCGTCGGAGTGAGCGTTGCTCAGGAACTGCTTGCCCACATAGTGGCTCTGCAGGGTGGCCTCGAACTGCTTCCACGTGAAGTTAAACGCATTGTTAAGCGTGAAGCCGGGCGAGAAGGCGATGGGCGTGGAGCCGATGTAGTTTTCGATGGGGTTGGTCCACTCGTCCTCGTAGATATACTCGGTGAAATTCTTTATTCGGTTGCGCGAGAGGGTGGCATTAATCTGCCAGTCGAACCAGTTGCAGGGTTTCACTCCTGCCTGAAGCTCGATGCCCATGCGATAGCTCGACGGCACGTTGACGCTGAGCGGATTGCCGGTGTCGGACAGCTGGCCGGTGAGCACAAGCTGGTCCTTGTAGTCCATATAATAAAGGTTGACTCCGGCGCTGAACACACTGCCGGTGTAGGAATAGCCCACTTCGTAGTCGAACAGGCGTTCGGCGGTGGGATACTGGCTCGGATCGCCGTCGGTGAAATTATCGCGCACGGGTTCCTTGTGGGCCACGCTCCAGCTGGCAAAGGCGCGGTTGTGGTTGCCGTCCGTATAATTCACGCCCACTTTGGGGTTGAAGAAATCGTATTTGCGATGCACGTCGAGCACTTCGAGGCCTCCCAGGTTGTAATTGTAGTTGTCGCTCGGCCCCACGATGGAGTAGTTGATGTGGCGGTACTGGAGGTCGGCGAAGGCGGAGAACGCACGGTCAATGTCCACGTTGACACGACCATAGATATTGGCATCGAGCTTCTTGCCGGTGTTGTTGTAGTACTCCTGGAGGGGATTGATTGGGCCCACGTAGTTGCGCACCCAGGCAATCTGGCCGTAGTGGCCGCCATGGAAGTTGTTCACAGCACCGCCAATGGTGGCGTTCACACGTCCGCGGGTGTAGTTGGCATTGGCCGTGATGCCGTAGAAGTCATTGTCGTTGAACTTTTTGCGCACCAGGTCGGATTTTGTCACCAGCTCGCCGTCGGCATCGTAGAAGGGGGTGAGGCCGTACTCAATAAGCGTGCGGCGCGTTTTCAGCTGGGTGTAGTTGCCGTCGCCCTTGGTGTAGTGCAGGGCCGCGCTAAGGTTCCAGGCATCGCTCAGCGCCTGGCTGTAAATCAGCTGCAGGTGGTGCTGGGTGAATTTATCTTTCTGGTCGGGGAAGAAAGCTGTGTTGCCGTCGCTGTCGGTGTACTTACCGCAGGGATTGTAGCGGCGTCCGTACTGTTCCATCTCCTCCTTGGAGGCATAGTCCCAGGCCATGTAGGTTTCCTCGTGGCCACCGAAAGCCAGCAGGCGCACCATGGTGCCACCGTTCATGTATGCCACCTGGCCCAGATAGGACCACAGGCTGGAGGAGGCACGGTCAATGTAGCCGTCGGAGCCTATGTTGCTCAGGCGGACGTCCACCGACCAATGGTCGCCCAACAGGCCCGAACCGGCCCGCACTGTTTCCTTGTGGGTGTTATACGAACCGTAGGACAGCGATGCCTCTCCGTACGGGTCGAACGAAGGAGCGTCCGTAATCATGTTGACCGATGCGCCGAACGAACCGGCACCGTTGGTCGAAGTGCCCGCACCGCGCTGAATCTGGATGTCGCGCAGCGACGACGCCAGGTCGGGCATGTTCACCCAGTACACCACGTGGCTCTCCGAGTCGTTGATAGGTATGCCGTTGGCTGTGACGTTGATGCGGGTGCCGTCGGTACCACGGATGCGCATGGAGCTATAGCCTATGCCAGCTCCGGCATCGGAGGTGGACACCAGCGAGGGTGTCATTGAAAGGATGAAGGGTATGTCGCGGCCATCGTTGGCCTTCTCGATGTCGACTTTCTTAACCGATGAAAATGCCACAGGCGTTTTTGCGGTAGCGCGGTTTGCAACGATTTCAAGGTCGCGCAGTGCGACAGTGTCGGCCATATTGTCCTCGGCCTTCGCAGCGGGTACGGCAACAGCCATGCACCCGGCTGCAAGCAACATAAAATGCTTGTCCATGTTAATTTTTCTCTACGCCGGTATTACCCGGATCAGGTTCGAAGGGTATAATCTCAGCTCAGTCACCGGTTGGTGGCCTCGCACCCCTAAAATCTTAATTATCGCCGCAAAGGTACGAAAATATTTCTGACTACACTAAAAAGTTTTTTATTTAGTGAAATAGATAATATTGTGTCAGATGGATTGTAGTTTCTTGTACCAGGTGCTGAATAATGGGCATTGTTCAATTATTCGTTCCAAGCCGATTTCGGAGGCCAGGTATGCACCGTATACAGTTTTATCGTACCCTTTTATAGCACTCATCAACCTCTTTGACGGTGCAAGCGACGGCCTGGAATTGATATCTTCGGGATTCGGAAATTGCCTTATGGCTTCATTAAGGACAGAAATATCTAATTCTTTTTTATCGAAATTATCAGGAAAAACCTTTAGGTCACTGAATAGCAAACTCTCGAATTCGTGCAGCTGAATGTAGGGTATAAATCTTGTAGCAAGCTGTTCGTTGATATCTTTGCTCATACAATCCCACAGGAAGTGCATTCTCAACGTTAAATCCTCTATGCGCTTGCTTTCCATCCAACCGGGAAAATTATAGCTGTCCTTTATGCCGTAATAGTCCACCAATAGAGTCACGTGCACATCCTTTTCATTAAGATGCATTTCAATCTGGTGTTTGATAGCACTCCAGGGCACAATTCCTCCGTTTGACTTTTTTTTGACAGGTGCCTGGACATAAATGCCATATCCAAGTAGATTTTCTGCCAATACCGTAGTGCAAAACTCGTGTTCGGTAGGACCTTCGCAAACGATTATGAGTCTTTTCATTGCGGTTGACCTCCTTTCATAATTCGTTGTTTCCACAAATCCCCCAGCGTGTACTCATCTAACCAATGCGATAGGGATTCGCTGTCCAATCTTTTTACAACAGTTTCTCCGCCATACTGATTGACCGTAAGAATATCCTCCGGAGTAAAATTGCTTATTAACTCGGCGCTTTGGGTTGCAGCAATTACCTGGGTGCCCCGCTGCGCGGCTATTTTAATCAGGCCGGCAAGTTTCTCTATTGCCACCGGATGCAATCCCAACTCCGGTTCATCGATTACAATAACTTTAGGAAGGTTGGGTTGCATAAAAAGAACTGTCAGAGCAATAAAACGTATTGTCCCATCTGATAAATCGTTAGGGCCGAAAATCATTTCAGAGTGTTTATCGCGCCATTGCAGACGAATGATCCCGGACTCATTTGGTTCCAGATAGAAATCAAGGAAAAATGGAGCTATACTTTGAATTAATCTGACGATGCGTTTATACACCACTGGCGAATCATGCTTTATTTTATAGAGGTAAGCGGCCAAATTTTCGCCATGCGAATACAAAAGATATGAGTCGTTTCTGATATCGGACTCCCCCGTAAATGGGGACTTGCGCCCGGTGTCGTGAAAATGGAATTTTTTTATCTGTGAAATATAGTTTTTAATGTATTCGCCTCTTAACGCTCCGTGATAGTCGCGCAAAGCTGTTTCGGGACTATATTGACTGATGATATTGTATGTCCAATGACCAGGATATGAGGTGTAGCCAAGTTTTTCTGATTCAATTATAAGTCGCCCATCAGAATCCATTAAATCCAGACCATACGAATTTTTGCCGTCGTTTACTGTAATGCTTATTCTATCTGTATTCTTTCTCCCTTTGTGAAAAAGTTTATCCACACCACCCCATTGGGCAACAAATCGGGCAAGTTGACCATCGTAAGAAGCTCCTAATAATTCAAATAAAGAAAGCAGATTACTCTTGCCGGAACCATTTGAGCCTATCAATATGTTGATATTATTCAAAGGTATAGTTATATCTTTGAATGATTTATAGCCTTTTATCGAGATAGAATCCATGAAATTGTCTTTTTACAAAAGTACGAAGAACAAGTTGTAGTATCAAATAGAAAATCCAAACTTTCACAAACTTTCACAATGTTGCTTATATTAATCGCAAAAGTTCCGGGAAAGAGTCGATTGTATAGTCGGGGTGGGTGGCGGTGAGTTCGGCGGGAGTGCCGTTGCCGTAGGTCACAGCGCAGGTGGCAGTGCCGGCAGCGCGGCCCATCAGTATGTCAACTCCGGCATCGCCCACGGTGAGGGTATGGTCCGGGCGCCAGCCGCAGGCTTGCAGAATTGTCAGCACAGGGTCGGGTGCGGGTTTCCCATGAGCCACGTCGCCNCCGCCCACGAGCATGGCGAAGTAATGAGCAATGCCAAGCTGCTCAACATATTCTTCGAGCGACCGGCGGCTGCGGCTGCTGGCAATGGCCATGCCGTANCCTGCTTGGTGAAGGGCCGTGAGCGTTTCGAGCACTCCGGGGAAGCATTTCGCGGCTGTGCGGTCCTTCATTCGGTTGAAATAGATGTTGCGGTAGGTGGCGGCATATTTTTCGCCCGCCATGCCCGANTTGGGCCACATGGCGGCGGGAACATCCTCCAGGCGTATTCCNATAGTGGAGCGGCACTGCTCGTCGGTGAGCTCCGGCAGGCCAAGCTCTCGGATGGNCTCGTGCATCACGGCCACAATCAGCGGAGCAGTGTCGGCCAGCGTGCCGTCGAAATCAAAAACTATGTTTTTAACGTTTTCCATATAGTCTGCAAAGTTAGTCAACTTCACGAAATAATTTCTACCTTTGTATTTTAATTGAATAANAAACTTACAACATGAATATAAAAATAGGTGATAGCGTGCGCTATCTCAATTCAGTAGGCGGCGGTGTGGTGGTCCGCNTCGACGGNGATATGGTCTACGTTGACGACGACGGCTTTGAAACGCCGGCGNTGGCCCGCGAGTGTGTGGTGGTAAAGGCNGCCTCGCCGGCTGCGGCTACCACGGCGACNACATCCAAGGCCGCGCCNCAGTCAAAATATCAGGCTCCCGCACCCAAAGCCGAGGCTCCGCGCCCCACGCANCTGCCCGTGGTTGAAACCGCAGGTGGAAATAAACTCAACATTGTGCTCGGATTCGAGGCTTCGGACCTTAAGTCGCTGTCGCAGGCCACTTTCGACGCTTATATGGTGAACGACTCGAACTATTACCTNTACGTCACCGTGGCTACACGCGAAACCTCGGTGGCNGAGTGGACNCTGCGNTACAGCGGNNTNATNGAGCCTAATATNCAGGAATTTCTTTTCGANGTNGGNCGNGAGGAGCTTCCGCTGATGGANCGNGTGGCNGTGCAGTACATCGCTTTCAAACGCGACCGTGCGTTCGAGGGCAAGGCACCNGTGATGGCCGAGCTTAAACTCGACACCACCAANTTTGCCAAGTTGCANTGCTTTAGGCCCAACCCCTACTTTGACGTTCCCGTCATNGCCCTTGATATTACCACCGATGACCGCGCTGCCGGTCCGGNGCCTGAATTTGACGCCAAGGAGATTGAGCGAGGCATCCGCGAGAAACGCCGAGCNGTGACCGATGCCGCCCGCGAGCAGGCCCGCGCCGCCCGCCATGCTTCGGCCAAACCTTCGGGCGANATTATCGAGGTGGACCTGCATGCGGACAACCTGCTGGACACCACCGCNGGCCTGAGCACNGCCGATATTCTCAACCTGCAGATTGACCACTTCTGCCGCGTGATGGATGAGAATCTGCGCAAGCCGGGCCAGAAAATAGTGTTTATTCACGGTAAAGGCGAGGGAGTGCTNCGCAATGCGATAATGAAGGAGCTCACNCACCGCTACAANGGCCACGACGTGCAGGATGCCTCATTCCGGGAGTACGGCTTCGGCGCCACTCAAGTCACCATCCGCCCCCAGGGCAAGCCNAGGAAGTGATTTTATAAGATGTATAAGATTTATCAGACATATAAATCTTATACATCTTATATTTCAACTTAATATCCNNGCTGCTTTTTTTCATCGCTGATATGGNCTACTTAATGCCGCCTGAAGCCAAAAATTAAGCCTCAACTCTTTTGAGAACTTTGTCATTGTTANACTTTAAGTAACTCTTGCAAATAAGCTTATACTTTAAGCTTATTAAGTAAACCCTTCNGACCAATCTATCTATCCTTGTNTTTNCGGTGCTTTTGATTATTGAGCGAATCCTTCTCAAACATAGAATGTCTATTTTTTAAGAGTTACTTCACTTGAGGTTATTTGTCACAATTTANNTACGTGTTATCACACTGTTTTTATAAGACCATAATTCAGAATTAATTTTATGGCAAAAATAAAAATAGATGAAAATAATACGTGTTTTAATGTTTGTTCTTTCGGGTATTTCCACGTCTCCTCATTTAATGGCAGACGTGAGGAGTGATTCAATAAGTGATTATTTCGGATTGGATGAAATTGTGGTGACGGCACGGCGCAAAGCATCTACGGCCAAGGTCCACGGCATATCCTATATTCCATCGGCTATGATTGGCGGTGCTACAGGGAATATGTATGAGGTGATAAATACAATTCCAGGTGTTACCGTTCACGCTGATGGACAGGTGTTTATCAATGGGGTGAATAGGATTGTTGTTTATATTGACGGGCGTAAATCTATATTGAACGGATTGGAGTTATTGAATTATCTTAAATCCATCCCGGTTTCGGATATCGCTAAAATTGAGATTAATTATTTTGACGGCGTGCACACTGGCGGGGACGACCCGGTAGCTGTTCTTAACCTCATACGCAACCGTACGAACGATGCGGGTTACACTTCGGGGATAAATGTGGATGGTCAGTTATATCGGGCTCGACAATTCTACGGTTCTGTTTTTGGAGAATATAAAAAGCTGGGGCACAGGGTTAAGTTAACATATTCCGCCTATGTGGCTCACAATCCCTCCGAACTCCTTACGGACAGGCCCTATCTTGAATATGCTGAGCGGTTGACACAGGTATATAATCGTTGCCGGCATGATGAAATGCACCATGCAGCATTTTCATACGAATATACCGGATTATCAAATTTGATATTCGGTACAGAGTGGCATTACAATTATTTTGACAGGAAGGAAACGGCTGAAATGCTTACATCAGCACCGTTGAACACATATCCGTCGCGCACCACGAATGACGCTGAATTTAAAACGAACAACCTATACGGAGAGCTATACATCAAAGGTAATAAACGAGGTAATGATTGGATTGCTACATGCGATTTCTTTAAATATAAAAACGATGAAACACAGCTGATGAACGCCGATATGGCACAATCCATCCACGGAAGTATGCTGGGTAATACATTCGGCATAGTCGGCGCGATCGATGCTAATAGGGATATGTCACCACAGTGGACATTATCGGTCGGTGGTCGGTGCTCGTACGTTAAGTTAAAGAGTTCGGGCGAGTACTTCAATGCCGGAGGTTTGGAAGCACCATCAGAAATACACGAACTCGGTTCTTCATTCGGTTATGAGGAAAACGTAAATGCTTTGTATGCAGAGGGAAAGGCTGCCTATGGTAGGGTGCGGACTTCTATAGGGTTACGGGCAGAGCAGACCAATCACTACACTTATTTTTCAGGAAACGAGAGTGCCGTAAAGCGTGATATTTCACGGCACAAATTCAATCTGTACCCTTCCGTTTCCGTTATCATGACTACGAAACAGACTGGAACCTGGGCACTGTCCTATACGAGTAAAATCATTCGTCCGGCCTTCTCCGACTTGGACCCTTTTATCCATCTGTTTGACGATATTACGCACGTAGGAGGAAATATAAATTTGAAGGAAGCCCACATGTATTCTTTAGGAGCCGTTTGGTCGGATAACGTGCGTTTTCGTGTTGCACTCCAAAGCGAGTATTCAACTGATGAGATAGTGAAATGTTACCGGGAACTTACTGACAAGGTAGTATATGTTACACCGGAAAACCTGCCTGAGCATTTGCAGTTGGTATTGTCGATGTCGGGCAATGAAATAGGACTCAGAACCTGGTGGAATGTATCGGCCACTGCTAATATAATTTACTCAACTTATCATTTTCCGGAGTCTATGTCATTATCACCCAACAAAATGGTTACTCCGATGATTGATGTAAAAAATACATTTAATCTACCCTATAATCTTGTGGCGGAACTGGCAGCCTCCTGGCGTGGCCCCATGGCGTATGGGCAGGTGAAGATATCGTCAGTGCTGAACAGTAATTTGAGCGTACGGAAAACATTTTTGTCCAATAAATTATCTGTTACATTCTACATAAAGGACTTGTTCAATACCAACCATTTTACTTCACATATTCTTCTGTCCGGTTGCAAAGCAAGTTTAAGTGAGAAAGAATTCGAAGATATGCGTAAAATTGGTTTATCGGTGTCTTTTCAATTAAGCGGAGGAAGTAAAAGTTCCCGCGATGAATCAAGGAACGTTTGGATTGAAGAACTGAATCGTGTAAATTTGTAGGACCATCGATTAAATTATGATAAGACTCCTGCCTTTGCTTTACGGACTGACACTATTCTTATTAATACGTCTTGCCGTCGATATCCCGTCGGGACATAATTATTTTGCTCATACCTGGACATTTATAGCTATAGAGATAACCGGTGTTATTGTCGGTGGCTATCTGTTCTTTTATCTGGCTACCAAGTGGATTGCATATTGTAACCGCCGACAGACTTTCCCATGGTTCGAATATCTGATGGCAGCATTTACTCCGGGCTTGCTCGCGGTTGCTGTCATGGCATTGTCTCATGGTTTTTCATTGTTAGCCGATTTGCGTAATTTAATTATTCCGCTTATGATCACCGTTCTTATTTCGTTTGGTATATATCTCGCAATGAAAAATCATTCAATCAATAAGTTATACACAGAATCTTTGTTGAATGAGCAGAAAGCCCGCACAGCGGAAACGGAACTGGAACTTCAGCTGCTCAGGAACCAATATCATCCTCATTTTCTGTTTAACATGTTAAATACTATTTATTTTACTGTAGATGAGAATAATTGCTCAGCTCGTGAGGCAATAGAGCACCTGTCAAATCTATTGAGGATGCAGTTATACAGCGATGATAAACCGTGTAGCGTCAGCCGTGAAATTTCCGTAATCGAAAGCTATGTTGAATTGAGTCGGTTGAGATACGGAGACGATATTGAAGTAAGAGTCGACATCGACAGGAGGTTCGACGAAGATTTAATATTCCCTCATTTATTGCTGCCTACTGTTGAGAATGCTTTCAAACATTTGGGAGGGAATGTGGGAGGGAATGAAAGAAGAGTGAGCATTGAACTCAAAAGGAACCGAAATGTTTTGGAATTACAAGTTGAAAATACCGTGTCGGCACGATGTGGAAATAATTCAGGAAACCCAGGACTTGGGTTGAATAACTTGAAAAAACGATTGGAATTTTTATACCCGAATCGGTATATATTGAGAAACGAAATAACGCCCGACTCATATAATTCATATCTTAAAATTGAACTATGACGCAGACCCCGATAACGACTTGTGCTATTGTGGATGATGAGGCTGTGGCACGATATGGACTGAGGAGCTACGTCTGCAAAACTCCGGGTTTAATCTGCCTCGCCGAGTTTAAGAATATTGCTGAACTGGAGCATTATCTTCAAAATAATATCGCCCCGGATATTATTTTTATGGACATAAATATGCCTGAGATTTCCGGTTTGGACTTTATTGCATCAAATACATTAGAATCCGCAATCGTCATAGTGACAGCCTACGAAGAATATGCCTTAAAAGGATTTGAGTTGAATGTGTGTGATTACTTACTCAAACCTCCTTCGTTCACTCGATTTTTGCAGGCTGTAGACAAAGCTGGTCAATATCTTGGTTACAAGCGTGGAGAACTGCGCGAAGATGTTATATTTGTTCGGGCCGATAGAATGCTCAAACGAATCAGAGTCAGTAGTATCTCGTATCTGGAATCACTCGAGAATTATGTTCGCATACACACAGATACTGAAAAAATAGTCACGAGAATTACGTTGAAAGAATTAGCATCGTCACTCCCCGCACAGCAATTTGCTCAAATTCATAAATCGTACATCATAAACATACTTAGAATTAGCTCTGCTGAAAGTGACAATGTGCTGCTTGATATCGGCGAGAAATTACCAGTATCGCGCAATTTCCGAAAACAGATCAAACAGATTATTCACGACCGTCTTTTATAAAAATTCAGGCCCGACCGGAAGATGGTCGGACCTGATATCGAGAGGTCGGTTTTATTTTCCCTGCTGGGGTGCGGGGCGCCGGCCGCGGCGGGGTTGCCTGGCTAGCTGTGTGGTGCGGATTTCCATCCAGCGGTTGTAGGCGGCGGTGTCGGGCAGGAGTTTCTGCATGGATTTCTGCAGTTTTTCTTCCTGTTCCTTCATTGTCTTTTCAAGTTTCTCGGGGTCGGGACGGTTCTGCCCACGGTCGGCTCTGGGCGCACCATCGCGGGGACCGTCAGGACGACCGCCGCCCATTCCGGGACCGCGGTGACCATGACCGCCACGAGGACCGCCGGGGCCCATGCCGCCACGGCCGCGAGGACCTTCCTCCGAGCCGAATACTTCCTTGTTGTATTTCTGATAAGCCTTGTAGACTTTTTCGAACTGTTTGTGGTCCAGTCCGAGTGCGTTGCGAACCTCGTCCACCTGACGGTAGGTGAGGGTAGTGTTGTCATGGTTGGCTTCGTTTTGAGGGGCCTGGGCGAAGGAGGCCGATGCCATCATTCCGGCAAAAAGCAGAATTAGAGTGAAACGTTTCATAAGCTGTTGAATTGGTTTACGGATGCAAAGGTATGAAGCAAATTCGGTTGACGAATTGTTATTATACCAACTGCCAAATTTTATCGACCAATCGCAGTTTTCATGTGAATTTTGTTAACTTTGCAGACAAAAAAATTAGGATATGATTATCTGCTTTTCAGGAACGGGAAACACGGCACGGGCTGCCCGGATGCTCGGCGTCTTGCTGGGCGAAACGGACGTGCGCATGCTTGCCGGCGAGGAACTGCTCAACCCATGCAGCTCCACAGTCGATACGGCCGATGCGCGTGTGATATGGGCTTTTCCCACCTATTCGTGGGGCGTGCCGCCGGTGGTGGCGCGCTATATTGCCGAAGTTCAGGCGGGTGCAGGCATGGCCAAGGCAAGACACTATATGCTCACCACCTGCGGCGACGACATGGGCTACACCGACCGCCAATGGCGGCGCCTGATTGGCCGCCGTGCTTGGGTGGCGGCTGCGGCTTATGCCGTCGTGATGCCCAATACTTATGTGACGATGAAAGGCTTCGATGTGGACGCACCCGAACTGTCCGAGCGTAAGATTGCCGATGCTACACCGAAAATAAAGGAAATCGCAGCGCTTATTGCATCCGAAAACCATGCCGACGTGACTGTGCGCGGGGCCTTCCCGTGGGTAAAATCAAAAGTAATCTACCCCTGGTTCGTGCGCTTCGAAATGTCGCCGCGACCGTTTCACAGCACTGAGGATTGCATTGGCTGCGGACTGTGCGCGCGCTCGTGCCCGATGTGCAACATCCGTCTTTCCCACGGACGTCCGGAGTGGGGCGGTGAGTGCGCGCTGTGCCTGCGCTGCTATCACATCTGTCCCCGCCGCGCTGTGGCCTACGGCAGAACCACCAACGGCAAAGGCCAGTGGCAAGGCTCGCTGAAATTTATTGAATAAAAAATTTTCACTACCTTTGTAGCCAAATAGAAATATAACTATGAGAAAAACTTTACTAACACTCACTGTGCTTGCTGCAGCAATGGTTGGCGGCGAGGCAATGGCTGCACCCCGCGCCAAGATGCTTTTTGAGAAGCAGAAAAAAGAAACCGGCATCAAAAAGCAGAAAGGCCTGCAGCGTGCCCGCATTCAGGCCCGCGCCACTGCCGAGGCCAACACCATCTACAAGCCTCTGGAGGAAACCTACTATTTCTATGATGACGGCGAGTGGTTGGAGGCTATGAACGCATCCTACACCTACGACGACCAGGGCCGCGTGCTCACCGTGGTGTCTACCACCCCCGAATCCACCACCTGGCAGAACCGCACCAGCTACAAATATGACACCTACGGCAACATCACTCAGATTCTTGAGGAATCAAGCACCGACGGCGGCAAAAACTGGGAACCGAGCTCGAAATACGAGAACGAGTACGATGACGTCGTGACCGATTTCCGCACGGCTACCCTGATGTATGCCTGGGATTATGAGTGGGTGCTCCGCTATGGCACCAAGTACGCCATCACCCGCAACAGCGGCAAGGTGGTCACCGGTGCCGAACGCCTCACCAACTTCCAGGATGAATTCACACCCATTGCGCGCCTGACCAACACCGTTGGTAACGACGGTAAGATTACCGCTGTAAAAGAAGAAGAACTCGGCGTGGACGGCGCGGACTACGTGTGGGAGGAGTACTTCGACTACCGCGACATTGTGTGGGAAAACACCGATGGCCAGGCTCTGGGTTTCGACCCCGAGAATTATGCAGTGGGTGCCAACCGCATCAAGGCGGCCAAACTCTACTTTGAGGGCGAGCCTGAGGCCGATGTGACGGGCGAGTACACCGACGAACAGTCGGGCCGACTGGAAATCGAGTTCTACGCTGGCGACGCCTTGGCCTTTGAGCATGCCGTGCTCGACGATTTCGGCTCGTATGTGGACGAACGCACCCTGCAATATACCGAGGACGACGAGGTGTTCACCGAAACCGAGCTCTACGAAGTCACCTACAGCGAGCGAGGCCTCATCACCCTTGAAACCGCTTCCTATCTCTACGACGAGGAGGAATACGTTGAGAAGCTTATCTACGACTATACCATCGACCCCGACAAGGATGCTGTGTGCCAGACACTAACCTCCGTCTACAACTCCGAGGATGATGAAACCGTGCCTGAAACCAAGGTGGTGGTAACCGCCTTTACCGGTCTGTCAGGCCTGGCAACCGTGGCCGTGGATGCCACCGAGATTGCCTGCCGCCTGAGCGGCCGAAGCCTGGAAATCAGCAGCCCCGGAGCGACGGCTGTGAGCGTGTTCACCACCGATGGCCGTCTGGCTGCTTCGAAGGCGGGCGCTGATTGGTTCAGCCTGGACCTTAACGGCTTGAGCACAGGCTTCTACCTTGTCCGCGTGGCCGGACAGGGTGCCACCCGCACTTTCAAGATTGCGCTGAAATAATACACGCGAAAGGATATCAACAGAGGCGGAAAAGGTGTTGAAAACTTTTTCCGCCTCTTTTTCTTTGCCACAGATAGCTGTGGGGCCGATTTGGCTCCGGAGCGTCCGTTTTTATTTGCCCACTTGGAAAAAAATTCCCAATTTTGCACCGCAAAATCGACCTCTCAATTCTATTCGATGATACCGGAAAAAACATATACATTCGACGAATCCAACGCCGCCACCCTGCAGTATTTCGGTGGCGATGACCTTGCAGCCCGAGTGTGGGTGAGCAAGTATGCCCTCAAGGACTCCCACGGCCACATCTACGAACTCACCCCCGACGACATGCACCGCCGCCTGGCGCGCGAACTGGCCCGCATCGAGGCCCGCTACCCCAACGGCATGACCGAGGATGAAATCTTCGAGCTGCTGCGCGACTTCCGCTACGTCGTGCCCCAGGGCAGCCCCATGGCCGGCATCGGCAATAACTTTCAGGTGGGTTCGCTGTCCAATTGCTTCGTAATCGGCATCGACGGTAAGCCCGATAGCTACGGCGGCATCATGCTCGTTGACCAGGAGCAGGTGCAGCTCATGAAGCGTCGCGGTGGCGTGGGCCACGACCTGTCGCATCTGCGCCCCAAAGGCAGCCCCGTAAAGAACTCGGCCCTCACATCCACAGGCCTGGTACCCTTCATGGAGCGCTACTCCAACTCCACCCGCGAGGTGGCCCAGGACGGCCGCCGCGGTGCGCTCATGATGACCGTTTCCATCAAGCACCCCGACTCCGAGGCCTTCATCGACGCAAAGATGACCCCCGGCAAGGTGACCGGCGCCAACGTGTCCGTCCGCATCGACGATGATTTTATGAAAGCCGTCGAATCCGGCACCCCCTACCGCCAGCAATATCCCATCGACTCCGAGAACCCCGACTTCGTGAAGGACATCGACGCCGGGGCACTCTGGCAGAAAATCGTGGGCAACGCATGGAAATCCGCCGAGCCCGGTGTGCTTTTCTGGGACACCATCCGCCGTGAATCCGTGCCCGACTGCTATGCCGACCTCGGCTTCGAAACCATATCCACCAACCCCTGCGGCGAAATCCCCCTCTGTCCCTACGACAGCTGCCGTCTGCTGGCCATCAACCTCTACTCCTTCGTGAAGAATCCATTCATACCCCAGGCCGAGTTTGATTTCGACCTCCTGGCCAAATACATTGCCAAGGCCCAGCGAATCATGGACGATATCATCGACCTCGAGATGGAGAAAATCGACCTCATCCTGGCCAAAATCGACTCCGACCCCGAGCGTCCCGAGGTGAAAGCCACCGAGCGCAACCTGTGGACCAAAATCAAGGAAAAGACCCTCAAGGGTCGCCGCACCGGCCTGGGCACAACCGCCGAAGGCGATATGCTGGCCGCCCTGGGACTGCGCTACGGCACCCCCGAGGCCACCGATTTCTCAGTGCAGGTGCACCGCGCCATCGCACTGGCAGCCTACGGCGAATCCGTCAACATGGCCCAGGAGCGCGGAGCCTTCGAGGTGTTCGACGCCGAGCGCGAAGCCTCCAATCCCTTCATCATGCGTCTGGCCGAGGCCGACCCCGCCATGTACGAGCGCATGAAGCGTGTAGGCCGCCGCAACATCGCCTGCCTCACCATCGCTCCCACCGGCACCACTAGCCTGATGACCCGCACCAGCTCAGGCATCGAGCCTGTGTTCATGCCCGTCTACAAGCGCCGCCGCAAGGTCAACCCCAACGATGCAGGAGTGCGAGTGGATTTCGTGGACGACAGCGGCGATGCTTTCGAAGAATACATTGTGTACCATCCAAAGTTCCTGGACTGGATGCGCATCAACGGCATCGACACCGCCAAGCACTACACGCAGGCCGAGCTCGACGAGCTCGTGGCCCGCTCACCCTATGCCGGAGCCACGGCCAACGACATCGACTGGCTCGAAAAGGTGAACATGCAGGGCCGCATCCAGAAGTGGGTGGACCACTCTATCTCAGTCACCATCAACCTGCCGGCCGACATCACCGTCGATGCCGTGGAGCAGCTCTACCGCCAGGCATGGAAAGTGGGGTGCAAGGGTTGCACCGTCTACCGCGACGGCTCGCGTGCCGGTGTGCTCGTGTCCGTTCAGCCGGATAAGAAAAAGAAAGAGAAGGAGGACAAATCCTCGCAGCAGCCCATCATGGCCAAGCGTCCCATCGAGCTCGAAGCCGATGTGGTGCGTTTCCAGAACAAGAAAGAGAAGTGGATTGCATTCGTCGGGCTGGTGGACGGCCGCCCCTACGAAATCTTCACCGGTCTGGCCGACGACGACGACGGTATCTTCATCCCCAAGAACATCAGCCACGGCAAAATCATCAAAGCGGTGGACGAGAACGGTGTGAAGCGCTACGACTTCCAGTTCATCAACAAGCGCGGCCACAAAACCACCATCGAGGGTCTTTCGGATAAGTTCAACCCCGAGTACTGGAACTACGCCAAGCTCATCTCGGGCGTGCTCCGCTACGGCATGCCTATCGATCAGGTGCTGAAGCTGGTAGGTACACTTGAGCTCGACTCGCAGTCCATCAACACCTGGAAAATGGGTGTGGAGCGTGCGCTGAAAAAATACCTCCCCAACGGTACCTCGGCCAAGGGACAGAAGTGCCCCAACTGCGGTCAGGAAACGCTCATCTACCAGGAGGGCTGCCTGATCTGCACCAACTGCGGCACCTCGCGCTGCGGCTGATTCCCCCATTTGGGCTTTAGACTTTAGACCAGAGAACCATAGAACTATAGTGAAGTAGGACTATTTTCAGTCCTATAAAATCTATAGATCTGTGGTTCTCTGGTCTTAAAGTTTTAGGGGTGTTGGCCACATTGAGGAGCGGCTCCGCCGCTGCCGTCCTAAAACCTATAGTCCTTTGGTTCTCTGGTCTAAAAACCATATGAGCTTTGGCCTCCTAAAACCACTCAATCGGCGAAAAATTTTCTTATCTTTGCATCGTGATAGCCTTGCGTTACATATTGTCTGCCCTGATAGTGCTGATGATGGCCGCATGCGGACCCTCGGGCGCTGACCGCAGCCGCCTGGACCGTGCGGAAGCCCTCGTGCGCGGCTACCCTGATTCCGCCCTTGCTGTCCTGGATAGCATCACCCCCGCCTCGCTTTCCCACGCGGACTTCCGTGCCCGCACCGATGTTTGCCGGGCCGAGGCCGCCTACAAACTTCGGCAGCCGCTCCCGTCCGACTCCGCCTTCGCCGGTATTATCGCCACCCTCTCGCGCAAGGAGCCGGGGACCACCCTGGTTCGCGCGTATTTCCTGAGCGGATACCGCAAGATTGGCGAGGAACGCTATGTGGATGCCATCGTCGACCTCCTTACTGCCGAAGATATCGCCCTTGCCCTCGGCGACGTACACTTCGCCGGTCTTGCCCAGCGCAACATTGCCGACGCTTTCGATAACATGGACGACAAGGCCAGCGCACTTGAGTATTACCGGAAGTCAGCCCAAACCTTCCGCGCAGATCCTGATTCCATGTATTACTTCTGGGGCCTATACAATGTTGCACGCGCATATAATAATGTGTTGGAATATGACAGGTCCGTTAAGTTGGCCGATTCATTGGCATGCTTGGATGTTGTGTTATCCAACCCTCGCCTGAATCACGCAGTGACAGGTGTTCGTGCATTTGCGCATCTCAATAGTCATCACTATACCCTAGCTCTCGATTTATTATTAGCTTTGAAGGATGATGAATTTGAGTTTACTCCTCTTGATTTCTATAATTTAGGAATAGCATATCTTAGCCTCGGAATGATTGATGAAGCGCGGGCTTGCAGCGATTCTGTGAAGGTTTATAATCCGCATGACACGAGTCTCGATTATGCAATTGCGCGTAGGACAAAGGATACAGGTCATATATTTCAACTTATTGATAATGATTTTGACTATACAAATTCTGAATTTGAATCAATATATAAGCGCAACTACAGCGCTGTTATCGACGGCTTCTATAAGCAGGCCATTGCTGAGCGAAAAGCTGAATTAAACCGCAACCGCCGTAGTTTCAACGTCTTTGCCATTATTGCGCTTGCCGTATTGGTTCTTGTGATTATAGTCGCTGCTATCCTTGTCAGGCGCAAGCAGCTGCGCATCAATAAAACCATCGGGCTTGTGGCCGAGCTTTCCGAGAGCCTCCACACTAAATCCGACCGCATTACCGAGCTTAGCGGGCGGCTTACAGAGGTTTCGGATAACCTCAATTCCGCGTCCGACCGCCTCGCTCAGCTTAGTGGCGACCTCGCCGAGGGCTCACGCATGCAGGCCGAATATCGACGTCAATCCAAAGAGCATGTTATGAAGCAACTGGCTGCATTCAACGATGTCTGTGGCCTTTATTCCGATTCGGCCGACAATCCCAAACAGCTCTACAAGCGTGTCGAGGCCTTTATTTCACGCCATGCTACCCCTCAGAATCTGGCTGAAATAGAGCAGGATATCAATGAGTATTTCGACAATATCATATCGCGTCTGCGCTCCGACTTCCCTGCGCTCAAGCAGACCGACGTGCATCTGTTCACATTGATTGTAGCCGGATTCAAGGCGCCGGCCATTGCTCTTTATCTTGGAGTCGACACCAACACCATCTATACACGCAAATTCCGCCTGAAGCAAAAGCTCCTCAAAACCAATCCCTCCGCCGCCCAGCACTACATAACATATTTGTCCTGATTTTTGGACCATTGAATCAAAGGTTTTTATTAAGGCTTTGGTTCTTTGGTCTTCGATTTTAGACCAGAGAACTATAGATCTATAGATTTAATACTATAGTTGTGGTGCTCTAGTTCAAGTCTCTTGTTCTCTAGTTCTCTGGTCTTCAGTTTTGGACCATAGAACCATAGCGCTATAGATTTAATTTTGTTGTGGTTCTCTGGTCCAAAAGCGGAAGCTTTGGCTCAAACCGGGGAGCGGCGGAGCCGCGAAGTATCGAGAAACCCCACGTGCAACGTGGGGTAGGAAAAAACGATACATGGCGAGCTTCGGAGAAGCGATGTCGCAGTGATGTCGCATCTCCGAAGCTCCTTAGTGTGTTACCCATTCTGCACCCCACGTTGCACGTGGGGTTTCTCGCTACAGCGCGGCTCCGCCGCTGCCGTCCTATAAAACCTATAGTTCTCTAGTTCTCTGGTCTTCAATTTTGGACCATAGAACCATAGCGCTATAGTTTTTCACAGCCGCAACGCGGCGCAATAATTTCCAACAGCTGGTGTAAGCCAGCGGCCAGAACCCTCCCCACCCATGAGCTCCGAAGGAGCGACACTCCGACGGTGTAACATGCAGATAATCAGTCGTATATAAACTATAGTTACCATCTACATATCTAACTACCTAAAAATAAGCAAGATACACGCTGTAAGAATAAAAATTTTCTTACCGCGAATAATCGCTTGTTAATCAACTAATTATATGAGAAGATGTAAGGATTTTCGACACCTGAAAATTTCATTTTATAGTGTTTTCATGGCTAACTTTGCGACATCCAAAAATCTAAATAAATATGAAACGACTATTAATCTTTCTGCTCTTATCTCTATGCAGCCTTACTAGCTTTGTAAGCTTTGCTGATGACACTGACGATGATACTCCAAAGTATCCATTGCCCAAAAAGGAAATCCCTGTTGATCCTGGGATATACTTAGCTCCCGTCTATAGTGAGAATGTCAAATTCTGTTATAATTGCAACAGAGGATTCGGAACTTTTTATTTACCCTTTGGTGTCATTAATCTTGACATCCAAGCTGAGAATCTACTCTCCCATGTCATTTTCTTTGGTACCATTTCGTTTGATAATCCGTTCTGGGAACAACCTCTCCCTGTTGGTGAATACTACATCGAGTGCACCGCCGACAACGGTGATGTATATGCCGGCTATGTTTATATCTAACGATAAGCATTCATACTAACTAACCCTTAATTAATAACAACTATTTACAAACCAGTTATGACGAAAAAACTATTTTTCTTCATCATCGGAGTGCTTTCCCTCGTAACGGCTGCATGCAGCAGCGAGGACATCGGGCCTCAGGTGCCCGATAACCCCGTGTTGTCGCGCGCTACCACTCCGCCCACTCAATCGAATACCAATCCTCAGTTGCTCACTAATTGGGAATCGCTTGATGCCATCGTAATGTACAATCCTTCCGGAGTATGCATTAAAGCTACTCCTCCATGGAAATCTGGTACTTCTACCTGGCTGAACAGCGATTTTGCGAGTGATGTGAAAAAAGAGGACGGTTGGGTTATGCTTTTCCATACTTTTGTAGATCGCTACCGTGACCCTAATCAAACCTACATGTGCTTCTATAATCGTTTCTCGGGAATGATTAAAATATTCTACTACGTATTTGAGGAGGACAAGGGCACTCGTACTGTGTGGGATGTTAGATCTGCCGATGGGAAAACAGCGCAGGCTATGTTTGCAAACTATGATTACTTTTCCAACCCAACGAATGGAAATATCAAATACGCTACTTATGCCATAACGCTTGATAATGAGACAGATAATGAAACTATATTACACAAAGGATGGAATGGCTTCCAATTTCATTTAAGTGAGTATCGTTCACAAGTAGCTTCGGGTTCAATTAAAATTGGCGCTTATAATACAGTTTACAGTGACTATAAGTTTAACGGCATTACAGAGTCTACAACCACCGGAACCATCACTACAATCAATGGTTCTGTCAACACTCTAACTTCTAATAAAGATACAAAAGCGGCTTTAACCGGAATTGGTGAAGGTGCAGAATATTTAGCAAAAAAAATTGGCCCCACTCTACCCAAAAAGAGTTTCTTAGGCATTAATCTGAGTGAAGTTGTTTCAACGATAAGTTCTGGGAATGTAGTAAGTGCAGTCACTAAAGGCTTGGGTTTCATCTTTAAGTCTTTTATTAAGCCTAAGACAACTGTTTCAGAAGTTTCACTCAGAACCGAAGGTACAGTTAAAATGGAAGGAGAAGGAAAGACTTACTATGTATCGGGAGTTGAACCGATTACAATTAATTTGAATGAGATACTCACTGCTGGCTCTACAAGGTCCTCTGAGAATAATTTTGCAACTCTTGCAGTTGAACGAAGTAATAACGTTGAACTTGGTATTTGGAATCTCAAATATACTCCAACACTTTACTATTCTAGGTACTCAAAGGTTGAAAATCTTGCCGGTATCCCAGGGCAAGCTCCTACAACTTTTGATGTCAATGGCTTTGTTGAACAACCTGATTGCTACATTGGTGATGTTGAAATCGAATTCAACCCAGATATAAAGCCTTACATAACTTCCTGGAATATTCAAACCGCTATATTAGATGTTAATGGAGGTAATAGAAGCGTAAGTTCAAGTGGAAAGAGATTTGCAATCAATACAGATAACAAAATTGCGACACAAGATAATGTTACGATTTATGGTATATCCTCTGGGCAGATTCAGAGTTTAGCTGGTTTTATTCCTGATACTGGAGGGGCTTCTGTGGATGAAAGCACGCAGCTGTACTACGATTGGGGAACCAACGTAACAGGTAATCGTGCTGTGTCAGTAATTGTAACATGGACAGTTAAATATGGTTCGAAAACGCAATCATTTACTGAATCGCGTGTGTACGATGTTACATATAAAATAAGTCCAACGTCTCCGAGCATGTGGGTGGTGAACAATCCTCCTTCCAGTTATCTCTTAGACGAGTCTAATTTCATTAGTTACAGCGGTTATAAGTATAATGCGGATGAAAAATATACTCTTGATACTCCTACCTTTACTTATAGTAATGGCATGGAGCTGTAACGATGACTCTGCACCTAACTTGGTAGAGGACGGAGTGATACACTTGTTAGAATCTGATTCAGTCGCCCTATGCCATATATCCCAATCGTTCAAAACCGAATCCACGGATTACCCATATCCGTGGTCGGTTTCTGACCGGAGTTCGTGGAAAGGATCGATCGAACTTGACACAATTTTTGATTTTGAAATAGATAGAAAAGTACTGGTCGTTAGTGCTCTTACGCTCTATATTCCTGAACCGGGTCAAACAGATGTTATGACCAATTGGATTAGTGAACTTGAACATGTAAAGTCGTTTAAACTTTATGCTTGCCCGGGTGCTATTGTGGATGGAGGCTGTGTGCCTACTGGATGCGATTCGGTTCTAATTGATAAAATTAATCCTGATTCTCAGGGATATATCAATGTAGTTCCTGACGGGATATGGTATGTAACAGGTATGTCGCCTGACCGTTGGTTGTTTTCTAAATTAACAATTCATGGCACCGATATGCAGTATATAAGTGCGATACTCAAATATGATGCTATTGTAGATTTATCCAATAACCAATTGAAGGATGATGTAGGTGTGATGTTTGAAAATCTGCTCTATACGGCTAATCTGAGTCACAACCAATTCACTGGTTTCGACTATGGATGGGAAACGTGGTATAACCGCACGATTCCGAATCTGCAATACAACGAAATCCCAATACCCGAGGAAATCCTTGCTACCGATTTTTGGCGCAAGAACCACGAGCTGTTCATAGGAAATCCCGGCTATCAGGCTCCGAAATGACTATTTCAGAATAAACAACAAAAATAAAGAATTAACAACAATGAAGAATATATTAAGATTTCTATTTGGAGTGCTTGTCCTTGTTACGGCTTCATGCAGCAGCGAGGACATCGAACCGCAGGTTCCAACTCCGAAAACCGATGTTCAGTCGCGAGCATCGACAACCGTAAATCCAACTCTACTAACCAACTGGGAGTCTTGTAGTACTATACAGATTCTAGGAAAGCAAGGTACGAAGATTTCAGTTGCGACTCCATGGTCGCCAGTGACAAACTCAGGCCTTGAGGAAACTTTCGCAAAGGATATTAAGAAAGCAGATGGCTGGATAATGCTTTTCCATACATTTGCAGATCTTACCACCGACCCGGATCTTAATTATATGTGCTTCTATAATAAGTGCACGGGTATGATGAAGTTCTTTTACTATTCTCATACCGAGGATAAAGGAACGAGAACTGTCTGGGACGTGAAGTCCACAACAGACAATGTATGTCAACCTCTATTTTCTCACTACGATTACTTCTCAAGTCCAATTAATGGAAGTAACCAATACTCAACCCACTCCGTAATGTTAGAAAACGCAACCGTTGGAGCTTCCTATCTTCCTAATGGATGGAACGGGTTTGAAATGCATGTGAGTGAGTATCATCCACAAATCAGCTCCAACAACATCACTATTGGAGCATATAATACTGTATACTCTGATTTCAATTTCTATGGCACTACTTCTTCACAGATAACAGGTCAAATTACAACAGTGAATGGTTTATCCAATGTATTAATGGATAATCCAACTACGCAAGCACTATTATCCGCCGCGGGTGACGAAGCAAAGAATTTCGGAAATAAAGTTGCTGGCAAACTTCCAAAGAAGAGCTTCGTTGGTATTGACTTAGGGAATATTGTTAGTAAAGTTGTTTCCGGTAATATCGCAGCTGCTGTGACAGATGGTTTAGGCTTCATCTTTAAAGCATTTTCAAAACCGAAGGTGACTGTATCCGAGGTATCGCTTAGTTCTGTTGGTTCAGTTAAGATAGCAGGAAATGGAGAGACCCACCTCCTTTCGAGTGTTAAGGAGTTTACTTTTGATTTGAACGCTATTCTTTCTAAGAATGGTGTCTCATCGAACAAGATAGCGAGTCTTGCAAAAGAACAAGGCTCGGAGATTCACTTAGGAGTCTGGAATCTCAAGAAAATGCCTACTATCAGTTACTGCCGCTATTCTAAAATTGAAAATTATGAACCCCTCCCGAACGAAGATCCTCATAATTTTGATATAAATGGAATAGTTCATTTACCTGAAATGACAGAGAGTGATATTCAAATTGAATTCAATCCAGACATCAAACCCTACGTAGTCTCGTACTCGGTAAAGACTGCAATGCTTGATGTAGTTGGTGGTAATAGAACACTTTCGGTTAACAAACCTAATCCGTTCAACTATAACAACAGCAACTTGATTTATAATCAGGACGGCATACGTACCTACGGTATCAGTTTTAATGCTACTCAGCCGATAAGAGGCTTAGTATATGATATTCCTTATGATGTGGATATCAATGAGAATACGCAATTCTATTACGATTGGGGAACTAACGCGAGTGGTTATCGTGCCGTAGCAGTGATTGTGACCTGGACTATGAATTATGGCAATAAGCAACAGGAGTTCACTGAATCACGCGTTTATAATGTGGAATACAAATATAATTATACTCCGCTTAACGAATCAGTTGTAAATGCACCGCCACAAACGTACCTGATAACATCCTCTAACTATAACCCATATCTCAGAGTAAACCCAATTCCCGATGAAAAATATACTATTGGTATTCCTGCCCTTACTGATGGCCGCGGCGTGGGGCTGTCACAGCAAGGACGATGAGCCAACGGCGCAGCCTGAGATTTATCTATTGCCGATGGACTCGTTGGCACTGAGCTATATCTCTGCGAACTTTAACACAGAATCTACGGATTATCCGCATCCGTGGTCTATGGCCGATCGCTCCTCGTGGAAAGGTAATATCGAACTTGATACTATCGTTGACACGGACACGAATACCCCATATCTTGTGGTCGGTGCACTGACTCTCTACATCACCGAACCGAGCGACCCGATGGACGGATATTTAGGTCTGCTTAAGAATGTTAGGGATTTTAAATTGTACGCATGTCCCGGTGCAACTTTTAGGCCCGGGTGTATTCCATACGGCTGCGACTCAATATTAGTCGATAAGATTAATCCTGAGGTACCGGGATACATTAATGTAGTTGATAGAAAATGGGATACGACGAATGTACTTCCTGCATTCGAAAAAATTGTAGTACATTGGCTTGATGTCAATTACATGAATGCTATGGTTTACTATACTTCAATTGTGGATATATCCAATAATCAGTTGGATGGCAATGTAGACGCACAGTTCAGGCGATTTATAACCCCTGTGGATTTAAGTCACAATAAATTCACAGGTCTTGATGGCGGTTGGGAGACATGGATGTCAGATAATTACGCGCTCCCCAATCTGCAGTATAATGATATACCTATCCCTGAGGAAATCCTCGACACGGATTTTTGGCGTGAGAACCATGAGCGGTTCATAGGAAATCCGGGGTATCAGGCTCCGAAATGATATTTTGAGTACTAACGAGATGTTGTTACCCACCCCACACGCCGCGTTTTTGGGCGCCGGGTGTGGGGTTTCTTGTTATCGCGTTTGTCGCTTTTTCGGCGTGTATTTGTAGGGACGTGCCTTTGGCACGTGTGGGTGAGCATCAGGGTGTTCTGCCCACGTGCCAAAGGCACGTCCCTACATTCCTCTTGTGCGCTTTTTCGCTACGGTGCGCCGCCGCCGCTTTTTCGGCGTGTATTTGTAGGGACGTGCCTTTGGCACGTGTGCGTGAGAATCAGGGTGTTCCGCCCACGTGCCAAAGGCACGTCCCTACATTCCTCTTGTGTGCTTTTTGTCGATACGGCGCGGCTCCGCCGCTTTTTCGGTGTGCGCGTTTGTAGGGACTTGCCTTTGGCACGTGTGGGTGAGCATCAGGGTGTTACGGCTACGTGCCAAAGGCACGTCCCTACATTCCTCTTGTGCGCTTTTTCGCTACGGTGCGCCGCCGCCGCTTTTTCGGTGTGCACGTCCCTACATTCCTCTTGTGCGCTTTTTGTCGCTACGGCGCGGCTCCGCCGCTTTTTCGGTATGCGTGTTTGTAGGGACGTGCCTTTGGCACGTGTGGGTTGGAATCCGAGTGTTATCGGCTCCGCCGCTTTCAATTAGTTTGACGCTGGTAGTAAGCGTGTTATCGCCAACGTGCCAAAGGCACGTCACTACGTCTGCGCAAGCGTTATGGGTTTATCGTTACGGGGCGACTCTGCCGCTCTTGTTCTAAAAAACTATAGTTCTGTGGTTCTTTGGTCCAAAACCTAAGTGCCTTAGGTACAATGGGATTATTTGAGCACAATCAGTGGAGTGCAGGCGGTGCGGGGGAGCACTGACAGGTGGATGCGGTCCGAGGTAGGGTCGGGGTTCGGAGTGATGGACGATGTGATGGACATCTGAGCCTCCTCGAGGGCCGTGCGCACAGTGCTGATGGCAATCTGGGGCGTGTTGTTATCCTGGCTAAGATGGCACAGGAAGATGTTGCGCAGTTGGGTGACCGGAGCTATCGTGGCCAGATAGCGAGCCGTGTCGGCATTGTCGAGGTGGCCCGAGGTACCCATGATGCGTGCCTTGAGATATTGCGGGTAGCGGCCGTTGCGGAGCATTTCGAGGTCATAGTTCGCCTCGATCATCAGGTTGCGGGCCAGGCGCATGTAGTGGTCGGCACGCGCGGTGACGGTGCCTGTGTCGGTGGTGATCACGAAGGATGTTCCGGCGCCCTCGATGTGGAAGCCGGCATTGTCGGTGCCGTCGTGGCTGGTTTCGAAGGCCGTTATGGTGAGTGGGCCGACCTTGAATGGGAATTCCTTGTAGACCGGGGTGTGGTAGTCCACGATTCGGCGGCTCATGCTGTGGCGGCGCAGGATGCCCTGCAGGGCCTTGGGGGTAGCGTAGAGGCGCATGTGCTGGTTGCGGCGCAGGATGGCGTAGGCGTAGCGCACGTGGTCGCCGTGGTCGTGGGTAAGCAGGATGCCGCGGATAGAGGCAAGGTCGATGCTGTTGGCGAGGAGCTGCTGGGTGACGAAGTTATTGTCGACCCCGGCGTCGATGAGCAGGCCGCATGAGCTGGTGCCGATATACGAGCAGTTGCCGCTGGACCCACTGCCGAACGACATGAACCGCAGGCGCTCCGGAGCCTCGAAGGCTTCGTCGGCCATGGGGGAGAGGAGGGCATCGGCGTCGTCCGAATCGAACGTATCGAAGAGCCCCGGGTGGTTACTCCAGAAGGCATCGTCGGTATGTTTGTTTCGGTGTCGGGTCATGGTGCGGATGAGTGATAATTAGCTGTAGAGCAGGAAAATGGTGGGACGTTTGTCGTAGTCGTAGGAGGCTCTTTTCCAGTCGGCCAGAGGGCGGGTGATGATGGACTGGTGCTCGCCTGTGATGTCGGAAGCCACACACAGCAGCATCTGGCCGGGTAGCGAGGATGCCAGTTCGGCAATCAGACGGTTGTTGCGGTAGGGTGTTTCGATGAAAATCTGGGTGCGGCGGTCGCGGCGGATTTCGCGCTCCATGTCGCGCAGGCGGTCGGCACGGCGGCGTGCGTCCACAGGCAGATAGCCCAGGAATGTGAAGCTCTGGCCGTTGAATCCGGAGCCCATCAGCGACATCAGGATGCTGGATGGTCCCACCAGTGGCACCACCTGGATTCCGCGTCGCTGGGCGGCGGCCACCAGATCGGCACCGGGGTCGGCCACGGCGGGGCAACCGGCCTCGCTTATCACGCCTATGTCATGGCCCTCCAGGGCGGGGCCAAGCATGGCATCCACTTCCTCGGGGCGCGTGTGCTCGTTGAGGAGTTCGAAGTGGAGATCGTCAATCACAATGGTGCGGTCGCAGGCCTTGAGGAAACGGCGCGCCGAGCGCAAATCCTCCACCACAAAATAGCGAACCGCGCGCATCAACTCAAGGTTGAGCGCGGGCAAAACATTGCCAGCCGGAACAGGCGACAGAAAGGACGGAAAAAGATAAATTTTGCCTCTTGTCATAACTTTATGCACAAAGTTACGAAAATTTCAAGAGACGATTGATTACTTAAAAACTAAAAAACATTAATGCAGCTCAGCTGAACATGGCCTTGAGGCGGTCCGTAATCGAGGGCGCCTCGCTGCGCAGATGCACACTCACTTTGGGCGATGTTTTGCTGAGGAAAATAATGGATGAGTGGAGCACCACGGCCACCCATTCCTCGAAGGGCACGATAGCATGGATGCGCTCCAGGGGAATGCGATGAAAGGGCGAATCGGGGGTAATGCTATTGATAATCAGCGCTTCCAATGGACCCTCCATGTCGATTTCGATGTTGTGGTGCTCGGCGGCATAATCGAAAAGCAGGGGCATATCAAGGCAATCGGGGCTTTTGGGGAGCTTGTTGTATTTTTTATATAGGGTCTGTATTACCTGGCGGGTTATCATTGGAGCAGATTATTTAATGATTCGTTTAATGTTCTATGTTTATAACTGATGAACGGAATTATTGTTGAGCCACAAGTGGAATTTTCATGAAAATATTTCAGATGCAGGTTTCGATGTTGAAATTATAATATCTGCAAAATGGTCGAAAAATTGGAAAATTATAGCTAAATTTGTCATCCCTTACCAATAGGTGCAATATTTTATTCACAACAATGGAAAAAACGACAAAAGCTATACACACTCCGTACATGAGTCCGGACGCCTACGGAGCCCTTTCGATGCCGGTGTATCACTGTGCGGCCTACGAGTTCCCGGACGCCGACACGATGATTGATTCCTTCACCGGGCGGAGCACAGATCCGGATTATTCCCGCGTGACCAACCCCACGGTCATTCATTTCGAGAACATAGTGAAGGCGCTCGCAGGCGCACGCGACGTCGTGGCGTTCAACTCCGGCATGGCTGCCATTTCGGCCGTGGCTATGGCTCTGACCGGGGCGGGTAAAAAGATTGTGACATCGCGCCATCTGTTCGGCAACACATATCTGCTGTTCACCCGAACCCTGGCACGCTTCGGTGTGGTGACCGAGCTGGTGGACCTGACCGACCCTGAGGCCGTGCGCGCGGCCGTGGACGACAACACCGCCATGGTATATCTCGAAACTGTCACCAACCCCCAGATGGAGGTTGCCGACCTGGCCATGCTGGCCGATGTGGCTCATGCCCACGGGGCAGCCCTGGTGGCCGACACCACTATGATTCCGTTTGTCTACGCCGACGTGAAGGCACTCGGGGTGGACGTGGAGGTGCTTTCGTCCACCAAGTATATTTCGGGCGGTGCCACGTCGCTTGGCGGCCTGGTGATTGACTACGGCACCCTGCCGGGCTTCGACACCACCCTGCGCAAGGACCTGCTGATGAACCTGGGCGCATATCTCAACCCGCATGCCGCCTATATGCAGACCCTCGGCCTCGAGACCCTCGACGCCCGCTATACGGCCCAGGAGCGCAACGCGATGGAAGTGGCCGGCGCGCTGGCCGGGATGCCGGAAATCGAGGTGTGCTATCCGGGGCTGCCCGATAATCCCTGGCACGAACTGTGCAAGCGCCAGTTCGGTGGCCGTTTCGGAGCGATGATTACCATCACACTGCCGAGCGAGGACAGCTGCAAGCGTTTCATCAACGCCCTCGGGCTGGTGAAGCGTGCTACAAACCTGTTCGACAACCGCACACTGGCCATCCACCCGGCAAGCACGATTTTCGGCACTCTCACCCCCGAGGTGCGCCGGAGCATGGACGTGTCCGAGCGCTTAATCCGCCTGTCCATCGGTCTGGAGGCACCGGCCGACATAATCGCCGATCTCCGCCAGGCCATCGAAAAGGCTGTTCACTAATCCGCAACCCAATTCACAATGAGCGATAATAAATTACCGACCTTTTCCTTCGAGATTCTGCCGCCGCTCAAGGGCAACAGTATCTACAAGGTGTTCGGCATCATCGACAAGCTGCGGGATTTCGACCCCGCCTATATCAATATAACCTCGCACCACAGCGAGTTCGTCTACAAGGAGCAGCCCGACGGCAGCCTGCGTCGCCTGAGTGTGCGCAAGCGCCCCGGCACGGTAGCCATCGCCGCGGCCATCCAGAATAAGTACGGCATCAAGGCCGTGCCCCACATCATCTGCAAGGGTTTCACCAAGGAGGAGACGGAGTATGCGCTGCTTGATCTCAACTTCCTGGGCATCAGCAATCTGTTTCTGCTGCGGGGCGACAGTAAATCCGCCGACACTGTCAGCCAGGACCCCGAGCTCTACCACGAGCATGCCACCGACCTGCAGCAGCAGGTGAACCTGTTCAACCAGGGCTTTTCGCTTGACGGCACTCGCCTGGAGGGCATCGAAACTCCCTTCGAGTATGGCATGGCATGCTACCCTGAGAAGCACGAGGAAGCTCCCAACTTCGAATCGGACATCTACTGGGCCAAGAAGAAGGTTGAGAACGGCGCGAAATATCTGGTGACGCAGATGTTTTTCGACAATGAGAAATATTACAGCTTCGTGGACCGTTGCCGCGCTGCGGGCATTGAGGTTCCCATCATCCCCGGTGTGAAACCGGTGGTGAATCGCAATCAGCTCACCGTGCTTCCGCGTGTGTTCCGCTCCGATATTCCCGAACCCTTTGCCAAGGAGCTGCGCAAGTGCACCACCGACGACCAGGCCAAAGCCGTGGGCGTGGAGTGGCTCACGGAGCAGTGCCGCGACCTAATTGCCCACGGTGTGGAGGGCCTGCACTTCTACACCCTGATGGGCACCGACAGCGTGCGCAAAGTTGCCGAACAAATCTATTGATGAACAGCAATATAACTGAAGAACTGCAGCACCGAGTGCTGGTGCTGGACGGCGCCATGGGCACTATGATTCAGCGCCACAGCCTGACGGAGAGCGACTTCCGCGGCGAGCGCTTTGCCACGCATCCCGGTGTGCTGAAGGGGTGTAACGACCTTCTCACCCTGACGCGCCCCGATGTGATTGGTGCAATTCACGCCGACTATCTGGGCGCCGGTGCCGATATTATTGAAACCGACACCTTCAACGCCAACGCCATATCGCTGAGTGAGTATGGGCTCGGCTCCTATGTGCGCGAAATCAATCTGGCCGGCGCCCGCCTGGCCCGTGAGGCAGTTGAGCGCCATCACCGTGCCACGGGGCGCCGCGCTTATGTGGCCGGCAGCGTGGGGCCATCCAATGTGTCGCTGTCGCTGCCCGTCGAGGCCGACGGTGACCCGGTGGTTGACTTCGACGCTATGGCCCAAGCCTACCGCGAGCAGTGTGCTGCCCTTATCGAAGGCGGTGTGGACGTGATTTTGCTTGAAACAATTTTCGACACGCTCAATGCCAAGGCCGCTATCTACGGTCTTGAGCAGGCAATGGCCGACTGCGGACGCCGCGTGCCGGTGATGATTTCGGTGACACTCACCGAGAGTGGCCGCACGCTTTCGGGTCAGACCGTGGAGGCCTTTCTGGCTTCGGTGGAGCATGTTGCGCCCCTGAGCGTGGGTCTGAACTGCGGCTTCGGTGCCGAAGGCATGGCACCGTGGCTGGAGCGACTGCAGAGTGCACCTTATTATATAAGCCTTTACCCCAACGCGGGCCTACCGGACGAGATGGGCCGCTACAGCGAAACACCCGAGCGAATGGCCGCAACCGTGGGCGAATACCTCGGTCGTGGTCTGGTGAATATCATCGGCGGTTGCTGCGGCACCACCCCGGCCCACATTGCCGCCATCGCCGCGCTTGCCGCCAAGGCCGAACCACGCAAAGTGCCCGCACGCGACGGCCATCTGCGCACGGCCGGACTCGATGTGCTTGATGTGGATGCCCATGGTTTCGTCAAAGTTGGCGAGCGCTGCAATGTGGCCGGCAGCCGCAAATTCCTGCGCCTTGTCAATGAGGGCTCCTACGCCGAAGCGCTCACCATAGCTGCCGGACAGATTGGCAAGGGTGCCGCGATGCTGGACGTGAACATGGACGATGGCCTTCTGGATGCCGCCACCGAAATGGAGCGCTTCACGGCCATGCTTGGGCTGGATGCTTCAACTGCCGCCGTGCCAGTGATGATTGACTCGTCGGACTTCGATGTTATTCGCCGCGGACTGCGCAAGGTTCAGGGCCGTGCCGTGGTCAATTCGATCAGTCTTAAAGAGGGCGAGGCGAAATTCCTGGAGCATGCCCGTGAGCTCAAGGCCCTCGGCGCTGCAGTGGTTGTGATGGCTTTCGACGAGATGGGCCAGGCCACAACTTTCGCACGTCGTGTTGAAATTCTGAGCCGGGCCTACAATCTGCTCACCACCCATGCCGGCTTGTGCCCCGAGGAAATTATTTTCGACCCCAATGTGCTGACTGTGGCCACGGGTATCCCTGAGCACGACCGTTATGCCCTTGACTTTCTTGAAGCTGTGGAGTGGATTAAGGCAAACCTGCCCGGAGCCAAGGTGAGCGGCGGTGTGAGCAATCTGTCGTTCGCTTTCCGCGGCAACAACCGTCTGCGCGAGGCCATGCACACCGTGTTTCTGCACCACGCCATTGCCCGCGGTATGGATATGGCGATTGTCAACCCTACCACCTCGCTGGACATCAACACCATTGAGCCCGAGCTACGCGAGGCGATAGAAGACGTGATTTTCTGCCGCGACGCCAATGCTGCCGTGCGCCTGACCGAGATTGCCGACCGCATGATGGCCCAGGCCGAGGCTGCCAAGGCTCCTGCCAAAGCACCCAAGCCCGAGGCTGCCGAGCCTACTCTGGCCGAGATGGTGATGACCGGGCGCACCGACCGCCTGGAGGAACTCCTGGCCGAGGCCATGCAGCAGGATGGTTCGGCCATGGCTGTGATAAAGGGACGGCTTATGGATGGCATGAACCGTGTTGGCGAAGCCTTTGGCGCCGGCCGCATGTTCCTGCCCCAGGTTGTGCGCAGTGCCGGAGTCATGAAGCAGGCCATAGCATGGCTCACTCCGCACATAGAGCGCGAAGCCGCCGCCGAAAACATCGACGGTACTTCCGCCTGCAAACGCATGGTACTCGCCACTGTCAAGGGCGACGTGCACGATATTGGCAAGAATATCGTGGCCGTGGTGCTCCGTTGCAGTGGTTTTGAGGTTATTGACCTCGGCGTTATGGTGCCTGCTGACCGGATTGTGGCTGCCGTGCGTGAAACCGGTGCCAAATTCGTGGGCCTCAGCGGCCTTATCACCCCATCGCTCTCCGAAATGGCCGAGGTGGCGCGGCGACTGCAAACCGAAGGACTGACGGATGTGGCCCTCTTTGTGGGTGGCGCAACCACCTCGGCCCTGCACACTGCCGTGAAAATTGCACCGGAGTTCAGCGGGGTAGTATTTCACACGCGCGATGCTGCCTCGCTACCTGATGTGGCCGGCCGCGTGGCCGACGAAGCCACACGCATGGCTATCACAGCTGAAAACCGCGAGGCACAGGCCACCCTGCGCAACGAGTATGCGCAGCGGAGTTCTGGTCGCGCCGCTGCTGCGGATATTCCCCGGGCCAAGGCCGTTGCTGAGTCTATGCCGGCTCCTGCCGTTGCCGGTCGTTCGGATTTCAGCGTGCCGGTAAGCGAGCTTATTGAACTTATAAACTGGAAGGCCTTCCTGCATGTGTGGGATATTCCTGTCCGGGATGCTTCAAGCGAGGCGGAGCGCCTTCTTGGCGATGCCCGCGCGATTCTGAGCGAGTTCGTCGCAGAAGGTGTAAGTATTTCCGCCCGAGTGGTGCTTGCCGAAGCTCACCGCGAGGACCTCGACCTGGTGATTGGCGGCACGCGCATCCCCACCCTCCGGCAGGAGAGCGGGGCAGGGCACGCCGTGGCCGATTTCGTTGCCGAGGCCGATGACCATGCCGGTGTGTTTGCCGTGACCGTAGGCCATGCCGTGCAGTCCAAAATCGACTCGGCCACGGACCCCTACCGTCATCTGCTTCTCCAATCGCTGGCCGACCGTCTGGTGGAAGCTGCCACCGAGTGGCTTCACCGCCGTGTGCACGAACAGCTGTGGGCACTCGGCAACCGAAAGCGAGGTCCTCGCCCGGCCGTAGGCTATCCCTCGCTGCCCGACCAGACCATCACGCATCTGCTTGCACCGTTGCTAGACTACGCCGGTATGGGCATCACGCTCACCGAAAACGGCGCGCTGAACCCCTCGGCCACAACAACCGGCTTCATGTTCGCCGCACCGGAGGCATGCTATTTCGAAGTCGGTCCGGTCAGCGACGAAGCCAAAGCCGACTACGCCAGGCGTCGCGGTCTCCCCCTGAGCCGTATCACCGACCTCCTTCCCCGCAGCTGAAATTGCTGTCCAAATCACAAAAAAGGCATAAACGCATGCACGTTTATGCCTTTTTTGTGATTTGCGGGAAGGATTAATCCTCGGCGGCAACGATTTCTGATTCGAGGACGTCGTCGGTGGGCTTCACGTTGGGAAGTTCAAGGCCGAGGCCCTTCTTGCGGTCGATAACCTTCAGGATAAGGCCGATGAAGAAAGCAGCCACGCCCAGGCAGGCGAGCATCACAAGCGGAGCGGTGTAGTTGTAGCTCACGGAGGCTACTTCCTCGCTCATGGTGCCGTTGGCCACTGCTTCGGTGATTTCAGGGTTGGTGCTGTCAAGCACTTTACCGATGAGCATGGGGAACAGCCACAGGCCGATGTTCTGAATCCAGAATATGAGCGCGTAGGCCGAACCGATGATTTTGGCATCCACCAGTTTGGGCACGCTGGGCCACAGCGAGGCAGGCACCAGCGAGAACGATGCGCCAAGCACCAGGATGGTGAGGTAGGCCACAATCACGCCGCCAACGGGGCTACCCTTGAACATAGGCAGGATGAACGCGAAAGTGAGGTGGCAGGCAATGAGCAGCAGCGAGCCGAGCACGAGCATGGAAGCTGCTTTGCCTTTGAAGTCCACGTACTTGCCAAGCACCGGAGTGATGCCCACAGCGAGCAGCGGGAACACGGCGAAGATGGCTGCCGCGCTCTGGCGCATATAGCCCATCCAGCAGTAGCAGACGAGGGCTGCAACGGCAACAACGACCATCACACCACGCATGGCCTTGTTGCTGCCGAAGTTGCTGGCGAAAGCGGCAACGGCCACTACAATCATCACGATGTACTGCCACACTGTCACGGCATCCGAACCCCAGAACGAGGTGGGGTCGACGTCGGTGAACGTCAGGTTGCATTGGAGCATATTCACGGCATACTTCTGGAAGGGGAAGATGGCCGAATAGTAGAGCACGCACAGCAGTGCCACAAGCCAGAAGCCGCTCGAAGTGAGGATTTTGCCGAGGTCACTGATTTTGAAGGGCTCGTCCTTTTCTTCCTCCATGTGGGTTTCCTCGTCGAGTTTCTTATCCATGAAGAAGTACACGATGAACATGATCAGCGCAATCATCAGCAGGATGACACCGAAAGCCACGGAGCGCGACACACTGATGTCGCCACCAAGCTCGGCGAACATGGGCGAGAAAATCATACAGGTCGCAACACCCAGGCGGGCAAGAGCCATTTCGGAACCCATGGCAAGAGCCATTTCGCGGCCCTTGAACCACTTGACAATACCGCGCGACACGGTGATACCGGCCATTTCAACGCCGCAGCCGAAAATCATGAAGCCTACGGCCGAGAATTTGGCCGAAGCGGGCATGCCCTCGTAGAAAGGCGAGATGCCCAGCTCGTCGAACACGGGGATGTAGTTCAGATGGTTGGTGAACCAGACATCAAGCGAGCTGCCGATGAAGGCATCGGTGAGGGCATACCAGTTGATGGTGGCACCCACAAGCATCACGGCACCCGAAAGGATGGCGGTGAAGCGCACGCCCATCTTGTCGAGGATAATACCTGCGAAAATCAGGAAGAAAATGAATACGTTGAGGAACGTTTCGGAACCCTGCATGGTGCCGAAAGCAGTGGAATCCCAGCCGCGGGTGGACTGCAGAAGGTCCTTGATAGGCGACAGGATGTCCATGAAAATGTACGAGCAGAACATGGCCAATGCCAGGAGGCCCAGCGCTGTCCATCTTGCCCAAGCTTTGTCGTTTAGTGTCATTTGATTATTGATTGGTTAATTATTGTCGGAACTATCCTCGGCGAACTCATCCTCGCGCGAACTAATATATATATTATAGTAAGCCAGCAGCAGGGTGGTGAGCGGCAGGGCTATAATCAGGCCTATGAAACCCAGGAGCGTGCCCCACACCGACAGCGAAAGCAGGATGATGGCCGGATTGAGGCCCATGGCCTTGCCCATGATTTTTGGTGTGAGGAAAAAATCCTGAATACCCTGCACAACGATATACACCGCCATGCAAGCCCACCATATCGACCAGAAATCCACGTTGGTGTCGGCCGAGCACACAAGGCACAGCAGCGTGACAGGCACAAGCGATATGAGTTGCAGATAAGGCACCATGTTGAGCAAGCCGATGAAAAGACCCATCACCACGGCCATAGGTAAGCCCACAATCAGGAAGCCGATGCAGAAAAGAATACCCACAATGAAGGCCACCAGAGCCTGGCCGCGGAAGTAGTGGTTCATGGAATTCTTCACATCGTCGCCGATGCGGTACACCAGCGGACGATATTTAGGAAGCACCAGTCGGCGGAAGCCGCGGGTGATACGCTCGTAGTCAATCATGATGAACACCACATAGAGCACCACGATGAACCAGCTGAAAATGCCCATCACAAAATTGTATCCGCCGGCGATAAACGAACCCATCGTTTCGAGGATGGATTTAATATCCTGGCGGGTAAGTTCGCGCGATATTGAGTCGAAGTCGATAGTGTTGCGGAGATAGCTGTGGAACGATTCCGGCAGCAGCGGAATTTCTGTGCCCTTTTCAGTATATTCCTTGATGAAGGAAGCCACCTGGTGCATTTCCTCGAAAATCGATGGCAGTAGGAAAGTGCACAGCGCTGCAAGTATCAGTACGCACTCGAACAGTGTGACGGCAATCGGCAGCCACCGGTTGCGCACATGTAGCAAGCGGCTGTTGTACTGCACAAACGGCTCCAGCATGTAGGCTATCAGCCATGCCACAAGGAAAGGCAGAAGTACATCCTTGAGCAAGCCGATAATCCAGATGGCGGCAAGTACCGCACCAATAGTGACAACAATACGCATCACACGGTCGAAAGTAAACGGCCGCCCGGGAGGTATTTTAGGGAAATTCGGTTCAGACATCATGCTAAAGCGCTTGCTGATTAAGCGTTCTTATAAACAAAGTGCAAATTTAGTGAAAATTTTCGGGAAGAATGCCAACCCCTAAAAAATCCTCATATATAATTTATCCGTACAAGTTATTTCCATCGAAAAAATTGTGAATATGGGCAAATATGCCTAATTTTGCAAGATAAAATGTAATACCAATGAAATATTCAAGCCTATACTTAATCCTGCTGTCCGTGTGCATGATGATCGGACTGGCAAATTGCAACTCCTCCAAGGAGCCATCTGCTCTCGTGGCTCAGTGCGAACGCCTCAACGGTGATTTCCGCACCGTGGCCGAGGAAAGCCCCATGTTTCTTGATTCGCTCACTTGCAATTATGGTGACGCAAAGATTGCTGTCGGCGTCGTTCTTGCTGACACGGTCGACGTTGCCGCTTTCGACCAAGCCTTTGTGGAATACGTAGTGGCTCAGTATCTCAAGTCGCACGCCGACGAAAATCTGGCCGTTATTCTCAACACTCTCGGCGACGAAAAAGGCTCGCTCACCATTGCCATCAGCGCTCCTGCGGCTGAAAAGGCAGTATTCGAAATCAGCGCCGCACGCCTCAAACAGCTCTACAAGCTCCCCAACAGCGAACTGAATTTCGCCGAGGCCCGCACCGTTGCCTGCAAACTTTTCGAGTCGCACTGCAGTGAGTTCGCCAAGGCTGTAAAGGCCAACACCTGCGAGTTTTCCTTCTCCGGCGGTTTTGCCCAGTACACTCTCATCTTCCCCACCGCCCAGGCCTTTGCCAATCAGAGCCAGGGCTCGCTCCAGGGTCGCTATCGCAGCGCTCTCCAGCCTCAGTATGAGGGCTATGGCTACTGCCGCACGTTTGTAATGGACGTGTTCAAGTCGCTCGGCTTCGACGGCTACCGCTTTGTCTACACCGACGAGGCCGGCACAAAGGAAATCAAAACCGCCATTCCCTGGCGCTTCATTGACTAATATACAAACACGATATGAACTTAGTAGACCGCTTTTTACGATATGTGAAGTTCGACACCCAGAGCGACGAACTGACCAACATGACTCCCTCCACTCCCGGCCAGATGATTTTTGCACGTCATCTGCGCGAGGAACTCGAGGAAATGGGCCTTCAGGAAATCAGCCTTGACGATAATGGCTACCTCATGGCCACACTCCCGTCCAACCTTGAGGACGGCAAGGAAGTGCCTACCGTAGGCTTCATCGCCCATCTGGACACGTCGCCCGACATGTCGGGCCGCCATGTGTCGCCCCGCATCGTGAGCAACTACGACGGCGGCGACATCACTCTCAACGCCGAGCAGGGCATAGTGCTTTCGCCCGCCGACTTCCCCGAGCTAAAACACTATGTGGGTCAGGACCTTATCGTGACGGACGGCACCACACTTCTTGGCGCCGACGATAAGGCGGGTATCGCCGAAATTATTTCGGCGGTGGACTACCTGCAGAAGCATCCCGAAATCAAGCACGGCAAAATCCGCATTGCATTCAACCCCGACGAGGAAATCGGTCTGGGCGCGCACAAATTCGATGTTGAGCGCTTTGCTGCTGACTGGGCCTATACTATGGACGGTGGTGAAATAGGCGAACTGGAATTCGAGAACTTCAACGCTGCCGTGGCTAAAGTTACCTTCAACGGCCGCAACGTGCACCCCGGCTATGCCAAGCACAAGATGATTAACTCCATGCGTATCGCCAACCAGTTTGTCATCATGCTTCCCCGATGGGAAACCCCCGAGCACACCGAGGACTACGAAGGTTTCTACCACCTTGTGTCCATGGAAGGCACGGTGGAGAAAACCGTGCTCACCTACATCATCCGCGACCACGACCGCGACCGCTTTGAGCGCCGCAAGAAGGAGCTCGAGCACCTGGCGCGCAAAATCAATAATGAATTCCCCGAGTGCTGCTCCATCGAAATCAAGGACCAGTACTACAACATGCGCGAGAAAATCGAGCCGGTGATGCACATCATCGACATTGCCGAGGAGGCTATGCGTCGCCAGGACATCAAGCCCAAGGTTCAGCCCATCCGCGGCGGAACGGACGGAGCGCAGCTGTCGTTCAAGGGTCTGCCGTGTCCCAACATCTTTGCCGGTGGACTCAACTTCCACGGCCGCTACGAGTTTGTACCCATCCCCTCCATGGAAAAGGCTTCGGGCGTAATTGTTGAAATCGCAAAACTGGTTGCCGAAGGGAAGTAATTAGCGTTACCGATGCCCTAATAATCGGATAAGGCCGTGCCTCGGCACGGCCGACTTACCTAACAAAATACTATGTGGACGCGCCCCGGCGCGTCCCTGCTTTTTAATGACCTCCACTTTCAAAAAACCTCTTCTTATTGTCGTCACCGGGCCGACGGCCTCGGGCAAAACGTCGCTTGCCATAGAGCTTGCGGAGCACTTCGGCACCGAAATCGTGTCGGCCGACTCGCGTCAGCTTTATCGCGACCTTCCCATCGGCACAGCTGCTCCTACGCCCGATGAGCTTGCGCGTGTGCCTCACCATCTTGTGGGAGTCCTCGGCCTGGCCGACTATTACAGTGCCGCCAATTTCGAAGCGGATGCACTGAGAATTCTGGCAGATATATGGACCCGCCACGATGTCGCGGTGGTGTGCGGAGGGTCGATGATGTATGTCGATGCGCTTGTGAAGGGCATCGATGATATTCCCACCGTAAGTGCCGCCACCCGCGCCTATGTGTTGCGTCTGCTCCAGGAGCAGGGTCTGGAGGCCGTGCTGGCGCAGTTGCAGATTCTCGACCCGAAATATTATGCCGAGGTTGACCGCGCCAACACTCGCCGCGTGGTTCATGGGCTGGAGATTTGCCTGGAAGCGGGGCGTCCCTATTCCGAATTCCGGACCGGCACAGGCAAGCAGCGCGACTTCGATGTGGTGAAATTCGCCATCGCCCGTCCGCGCGAGGAGCTTTTTGACCGCATCAACCGCCGAGTGGATGCAATGATGGCAGCGGGCCTTGAAGCCGAAGCCCGCCGCGCACTTGCACAAGGCGATTTTAATTCGCTCAACACCGTGGGCTACAAGGAAATGGCGGCGTATTTCCGCGGCGATATGGAGTACGACACCGCCGTGGCACGCATTGCCAAAAACACCCGCGTATATGCCAAAAAGCAACTAACCTGGCTCAAAAAGGATGAGCAGGTGGAGTGGGTGCGCAACGCAGCCGAGGCCCTGAGCGTACTGAGCAAAATCATTTAGGAATTTCTGACAGCCAGAGGTCGGGCGAGGCGTCGGAGGGCATGCGCCAGTCGCCGCGGGGCGACAGACACACACTGCCGATTTTCGGCCCGTCGGGCAGGCAGGAGCGCTTGAACTGCTGGCGGAAGAAGCGACGCATGAACGTGCGGAGCCAGTGGCGAATCACATCTTCGGTGTATGCTTCGCCGAACGCCTTGCGAGCAAGCAGGAGAATACGCTCAGGCGTAAAACCGTAGCGCAGAACGTAGTACAGAAAGAAATCATGCAGCTCATAGGGACCAACAAGGTCCTCGGTTTTCTGCTTGATGGTGCCGTCGGCAGCTGCCGGAATGAGCTCGGGGCTGATGGGCGTGTCAACGATGTCAAGTAGGGCAGTGCGGATGCGTTCATCGCCACACTCCATTGCAAAATAGCGGGTTAGGTGCACAACCAGCGTTTTGGGCACGCTGGCATTGATGCCGTACATCGACATGTGGTCGCCGTTGTAAGTGGCCCAGCCCAGGGCCAGCTCCGAGAGGTCGCCCGTGCCCAGTACCATGCCATTCACCTGGTTGGCCACATCCATCAGAATCTGTGTGCGTTCGCGCGCCTGGCTGTTTTCGTAGGTCACATCCTGCACCGCAGGGTCATGGCCAATGTCGGCAAAATGCTGATTCACGGCAGGACCGATTGGTATTTCGCGCGTGCTCACCCCGAGTGCCTCCATCAGTATGAGGGCGTTGGAGCGTGTGCGGCCCGTAGTGCCGAAGCCCGGCATGGTTATTCCGTGGATGCCCTTGCGGTCAAGGCCGAGGCGGTCAAAGGTGCGCACAGCAATCAGCAGCGCAAGCGTGGAATCCAGTCCGCCCGAAATACCGATTACCAGATTGCTCGTGTGAGTCACGTTGAGGCGCTGGGCCAAAGCTGCCACCTGGATGTTGATGATTTCCTCACAGCGGTCATGCAGATGCTCGTCGTTGGCGGGCACGAAGGGGTGCGCATCCACCTTGCGCATCAGCTCGAAGGGACGTTTCGGGGCTGAATTATGCTCTATCACCACCTCAAGCGGCTGTCGTCCGGCAATCTCGCGCTCGGCACAGTCGGCAAAAGTGGTTGTGTGCAGGCGGTCGCGCCGCAGTGCCTCTATGTCAGTATCAGCCATCACAATCTGATTGGCACTCTGCCAGCGCCGGTTTTTGGCAAGGATAGTGCCGTTTTCGGCCACCACCAGTTTGGCGTCGAACACAAGGTCGGTGGACGATTCGCCGAATCCGGCCGAGGAGTAGACATAGGCGCTCAGGCAGCGGGCCGATTGCATCTTGATGAGTTGGAGCAGGTAGTTATATTTCCCAATGAGGTCGTCGCTGGCCGAGAGATTGAAAATCACCTCGGCACCTTGCAACGCCAGTCGGGAGCTGGGCGGGATGGTGGACCACACATCCTCGCATATCTCGGCAGCCAGCCCCACGCCCTTGTGCCGGATAATCATATGCTGGGCCATCGGCACGCGGTAGGGCAGTCCTAAATCCACCTCGGCGCGGAAGCCCGCCGGCACGCCTTTCCACCAGCGTTTTTCGTAGAATTCGTTGTAGTTCGGAATATAGGTTTTGGGCACGAGGGCGTGGATTACCCCCTCGGCAATGAAGCATGCACAGTTGTAGAGCGCGGCACCCACTCGCACCGGCGCGCCGACAATGCCTACTGTGCCGGGCATCGTGAGTGATTCCCTGGCAATGCGCAGCAGGCCCTGGCGTGCGCCCTCAAGCAGCGTGGCGTTGTGAAACAGTTCACCGCAGGTGTAGGCCGTCACACTCATTTCGGGGAATACCACCGCATCGGCACCGCTACGGTTGGCCTGGCGGAAAAGTTCGATTATCTCGTCGGTATTGGCTACCGGGTCGGCAACAGTGACTTTCGGAGCCGCAGCTGCCACTCTATAAAAACCGTACTGCATAGTGTTTACTGTATAGATTTTCTGCAAATATAATCTTTTTCGGAATAAGGTGGTTCAAAAAAAGCTACGCGTCGGCAAAAAAATATCATGCTTAAGCCAATAAACGTATTTTAACATTGTTCAATGTAAGTATTTGCGTAACTTTGCGTCCTATAACACAGAAATATCAATAACCAATAATTAATAGAATGAAAAAGATGATTCTCCGCGGCCTGGCAGCGCTCACGCTCCTTATCGGTGCCGCAAGCGTCGGCTTCGCCCAGGCTCCCGGCCAGCTCCCCGAGCTGCCTCAGGACCCCGAACTCCGCATCGGCCAGCTTGACAACGGACTCACTTACTACATCCGTCACAACGAAACCCCCAAGGGTCAGGCCGACTTCTACATTGCCCAGAAGGTAGGCTCCATCCTCGAGGAAGAAAACCAGCGTGGCCTTGCCCACTTCCTGGAGCACATGTGCTTCAACGGCACCACCAATTTCCCCGGCAAGCAGATGATTGACTGGCTGGAGAGCGTTGGTGTGGCTTTCGGTCGCAACCTCAATGCGCAGACCGGTATCGATGAAACCATCTACAACATCTCCAGCGTGCCCGTTGCCCGAAAGAGCGTGCAGGATTCCTGCCTGATGATTCTCCATGACTGGGCCTGCGAGGTTACACTCGACCCCGCCGAAATCGACGCCGAACGCGGTGTGATTCACGAGGAATGGCGCCAGAGCATGGCCGGACAGATGCGTATCTTCGAAAACCAGCTCCCCAAACTGTTCCCTGACAACCGCTACGGCGAGCGTCTGCCCATCGGCACCATGGAGGTGGTTGACAACTTCCCGCCCCAGGCCATCGTGGACTACTACCACAAGTGGTACCGCCCCGACCTGCAGGGTATTATCGTGGTGGGCGACATCGACGTTGACTACATCGAAGGCAAAATCAAGGAAATTTTCTCCACCATCCCCATGCCCGAGAACGCTGCCGAGCGCGAATACCTGCCCGTTGACGATACGGACGAAACCATCGTGGCCATCGGCACCGACAAGGAAATGCAGATGCCCGTGGTTCTCTACTTCGCCAAGAACGACAACGCCCTCCTGCCCCGCGAGTACCGCAATACCCAGGCCTTCTTCCCTGTTGAGTTCATGCGTCGCATGGCCCAGATGATGCTCAACAATCGCCTGGCAGAGCTGGCCAACCAGCCCGAAACCGAGTTTGCCGGCGCAAGCATGAGCATCGGCGAATACTTTGTGGCCAAGACCAAGGGTGCTGTTACCCTCCAGGTTGTAGCCAAGGACACCGATATTGTCCCCGCCTTCGCTCAGGCTTACCGCGAGCTCACCCGTGCTGCCAAGACAGGCTTTACCGTCGGTGAATTCGAGCGCGCCAAGGCACAGTTCCTTGCAATGATTGACAAGCAGTACGAGGAGCGCGCCAACCGCGAAACCGACAGCTACTCGCAGGAATACGTCAACCTGTTCATCGACAATGAGCCTGCTCCCGGCATCGAATTCGAAAAGCAGATGTACGACCAGCTCTCCGCTATGATCAAGGTTGAGAACATCAACGAATACTTCAGCATGCTCCTGAGCGACGACGACAACCGCGCCCTGCTTGCAATGCTCCCCGACAACCCCAACTTCCCCGTGGCCACCGAGCAGCAGTTCCTTGATGTTATTGACGGCATCAACAACGAAGAACTCGAGCCCTACAAGGACGAAATGCGCGAGGACCCCCTGATTCCCTCGCTGCCCGCTCCCGGCAAGGTGCTCGGCACTCAGCAGCTCACACTGTGGGATGCCACCGAGTACACCCTCAGCAACGGTGCTAAGGTTATCATCAAGCCCACCACTTTCAAGAACAATCAGATTGTGTTCGAAGCCATTGCCAAGGGCAAAGGTACTGCCACTATCAACCCCGCCGAAGCTCCCAGCGTGCTCTATATGGGTGCCGCTCTTGAGAGCATGAGCCTCAACGACTACACCAACTCCGACCTCACCAAGTACCTCCAGGGCAAGGTGGCCGCTCTAAACTTCAGCATGGACGCCTACACCCGTCAGGCAAGCGGCGAAACCACCATCAAGGACCTTCCCGTGCTCATGGAGCTCCTCTATAGCTTCTTCACCGGTTTCGGCCTGGATGAAAAGGAATTCGCCGCCAACCAGGCTGCTCTGGCCGGCATCCTCGCCAACCAGGAAAACAATCCCAGTTTCATCTTCGGCAAGGACCTGATGAAGGCCCTCTTCAAGACTCCCCTCCAGCAGTCTCTCACCGCTGCCGATGTAAAGGCTGCCAACCGCCAGACTATCATCGACATCGTGAAGAACGCCACCGCCAACGCTGCCGACTACACCTTTGTGTTCGTCGGTCAGATTGACCCCGAAACCTTCATCCCCATGATGGAACAGTACATCGCCACTCTTCCCGGCGAGGCTGCCACCGCTACCACCGGCTTCACCCTCAACCCCGAATTCGGTCTGCCCACCGGCGTTGATACCAACGTGTTCACCACCGCAATGGAAACTCCCCAGACCTGGATGTTCGTGGGCACCTTCGCCAACATGCCTTACAACACCAAGAATAAGGTTGTGACCAGTGTTGCCGCCCAGGTGCTCAGCAAGCGCCTCCTCAACAAGATTCGCGAGGAAATGGGTGCTACCTACTCAATCGGCTGCAGTGCTAACATGAGCCGTACAGCCGAGCTCAACACCGTATTCCAGGTGGCTGCGCCCATCAAGCCCGAGGAGCGCGAGACCGTGCTTGCAGAAATCCGCGCTATCTTCGAGAACGCAACCAAGGATGTTACTCCGGAGGAAATCAAGCCCGCCATCGAGTATATGGCCAAGAAACTGGCTGAGGACAAGGAGAAGAACGACGAGTGGGCAAGCAACATGACCGCTTCCATGATCAACGACATCCCCACCTGGCTTGAAACCGAAGCTATTCTGCCCACAATCACCGTTGAGGATGTTCAGAACTTCCTCCGCGCCGTGCTTGACCAGAACAACTACCGCGTAATCCTCCTCAACCCCGAGGAAAAAGCCGCTGAATAATCAGCCCGGCCCTAACAATAAATAAGAAGGCTCCGAATAAGTCGCGCTGACTTTTCGGAGCCTTCTTTAATTTATACCTTCTGAGTCACTCCTCGGCGCCTATGAGCCCCAGGAACCGGCGGCGGTAGCTTTCGGACACCGGAATGGCACGGTCGGCCATGATGATGCAGTTGCGCTCAATGACGCGCACCTTGTCCAGATTGACTATGAACGAGCGGTGAACACGCGTGAACTGCTCGCCCAGCGATTCNTCNATGCTNTTCATGCTCATCAGCGACAGCACCGGTTTTGATTCGCCCGCAACGTAGATTTTCACGTAATCCTTCAGGCCCTCGATGTATTCGATGTCGGCCAGCGGAATGCGAATCAGCCGGTACTCGCTTTTCACCAGTATGTGACCGTTGGCAGCCGTCGTAGGCGCGGGGGCGGCACGCTCGGTCATCTCCTTCTGGGCGCGCAGGGCGGCGTTCAAAAATTCCTCGTAGCTCACCGGCTTGAGCAGATAGTCGATGGCGCGGACCTTGTAGCCTGCAATGGCATGCTCGCTGTAGGCCGTNGTGAAAATAATGCGTGTGGATTCCGGCACCAGGCGTGCAAGCTCCAGGCCGCTCAGNCCCGGCATGTGGATGTCCAGGAAAATGAGGTCCAGTTCGTTGTCGTCGCGCAAAATTTCCAGAGCCGCCTCGGCGCTGTCGGCCTGCCCGGCCAGNTCAAGGAAAGGNGTGCGGTTCACATACGAGCATATCAGTNCGGCAGCCAGGGGTTCGTCGTCCACCACCAGGCATCTCAGGGTCGGTTCNGTNCTCATTTGCTGAGGGGNATAGTGAGTTTCGCTTTGTAGATATTATTTTCCGAAGATGTTGTGAGNGTGGCCTTTCCGGCATAAATCAGAGCCAGGCGGCGTTTCAGGTTGGCCAGTCCGATGCCCGATGCCCGCTCAGTGCCTTCGTTGCGCGAAGTATCGGAAAATCCATTCTCGGTTTCGCACACCAGNGTGTTGCCTTCNGCAGCAATACGCACCGAAACAGGCACCTCGGTCCGGGCNGTGTTGCCNTACTTGAATGTATTTTCAATCAGCGGCAGCAGCAGCAGNGGCGGCACGCGGTCCGACTCGTGGCCGCGTATGTCGATGTCAAGATTNATGGGCCGGCGCGACATGCGCATGCGCATCAGCTCAGCAAAGTTGGCAATAAAATCCGTTTCGCGGCTCAGCTCCACNTAGTCCACATCCTCGTAGAGCATATATCGCAGCAGGCCNGATAGGCGGTGCACAGCCGCCTTGGCATCCTCNGGATTGATATCCACAAGGGCATAGATGGTGTTGAGGGTGTTGAACAGAAAGTGGGGGTTGAGCTGCTTTTTCAGGCTGTCGAGCTCAGTTGAGNGCTGNTCGGCCAGNAACTCCTGGCGCTGGCGGTCGATATCCTGCCACTTGGCCGAAAGGCGCAGTGCTATCGCAAGGCCGATGGTGAGAATCATCATCACACCGTCGTGGAGCAGCGACGANGCATATTTNAGATGTCGGTGAGGCTTGTCGGCCCAGTGAGCGGGGGTGATATAGTCCATCACCGAATAGGAAAGTCCCAGCCCCAGGGCTATCAGCAGGATGTTGGCTATCAGCANACGCACAATGGGGTGCGATGCGCCAGGCCGNCCCAGGCAGCGGTCCACCAGAATGTAGTAGTTGATGTAGAACGCCGAAATGTAAATCAGCGTTCTAAGGTAGAATCCGGGNTAGAATTCGAAGGTNTGGCGGTGAGGGNGCGCAATATTCATCATCAGCTCCGGAAGCACGAAGAGGATGACAAGAAACANCACGTGNGTGGCAAAGGTGACAAAGCGGCGGGTGTGGCTGCTGCGGTCGAGTGTCGGCATAGATTATCGAGTATTTGTCGCAAATATAGGCATAACATTAATAATGTACAAAGAAAAAATCGACCGANGCGCTTTTTTTACCGACAAACCGGTCAACTAAATAATTGTGACAGGTGTTTATAATTCAATCAAAAAACTACTACAATGCCTCGGAAACTTTACGCCCTGCTCCTCGTGTGNATCATGACAGCCACAGCCGCTGCCGCTCAGGCCGAACGCTCCTACTTCGGAGCNCGCCTGGGAATGAATGTCACCTTCCCCACCGGTTCGGAAAATACCTACGGCACCGGAGCCGGATTTCATGCCGGTGTCATATACCACCGCGCACTCCGCAACCACATNTTNGTGGAGCCNGGACTGTTCTACTCCCAGGCGTCCATGTCCAACCGGCATCCATTNGAGTACGACAACTTCATGTTCAACGGCACCGCAACAACCTACTCGCTGCGCATCCCGGTNTACGTGGGCTACACCTTCCACCCATCNGAGAATTTCGCCCTTGACCTATCCACGNGTCCGNCCCTCAACATAAATCTTGCCGCGCGCCAGGGCTTCGATCCTAATTTCGANGCTCCCATGCCTATCCCCTCNAAAAAGCGCATCGACATGCTCCAGCACGGCTGGAAGCGAGTGGATGGTCTGTGGGGAATAAAACTGAGCATGAATTTNTCCGACAGCTACTACCTNGGCATCTCGGGCGANGTAAGCTTNACCCCGCTGGCTCGCTACGGCAACGGCGACAAGAAAATCAAAATCCACCGCAACTCNGTGGCCNTCACCTTCGGCTATAANTTCTGATAANCAGCCTAATCTTTGGACTGGNAGGACAGTAGCNGCGGAGCCGCGATGTAGCGAGAAACCCCACACGCAGTGTGGGGTGGAGAAAACATAAATAAAGAGCTTCGGAGAAGNGACAGTGATAACACATACGTCGCATCTCCGAAGCTCCTTTGTCTTACTTTAGGGCGTTGTATTGCTCGTCGGTGACGGGTTCGAGCCATACGTTCTCNGTTTCCTCGCCGGGGACGGTGAACGCCAGGTGGGCGAACCACGAGTCGGCTGNCGCACCATGCCAGTGCTTCACATTNGCGGGGATGTGCACCACGGTGCCCGGCAGAATTTCAACCGGCTCCTTGCCTTCCTCCTGNTACCATCCGCGTCCNGCCACGCCCACCAGCAGCTGACCGCCACCCTTGGCGGCACGGTGGATGTGCCAGTTGTTGCGGCAGCCGGGTTCGAAAGTGACGTTTGAGAAAGCCACTTGCTCGGCCGACAGCGGCGCCAGATAGCTGTTGCCGATGAAGTACTGCGCATAGGCCGTGTTGGGTTCGCCGATGGGGAAAATCATAGTGCGGGCAAAAGCGGCACGGGCGTCGTCGCCCTTGATGTCGTCGGCCCACACCTCCTTGGCAAGATTAAAAGCTGCCCAAGCTTTGGGCCAGCCGGCGTAGAAGGCTATGTGCGTGATGATTTCGGCAATCTCGGTGCGGGTAATACCGTTGGTCTTGGCCGTCTGAAGGTGGTATTTCAGCGAGCTGTCGGTTATGCCCTGGCTGATGAGCGAGGTGATGGTGACCAGGCTGCGGTCGCGCAGCGATAGGAGGTCGTTCCGGCTCCATACTTCGCCGAAAAGGATGTCGTCGTTGAGATGTGCGAATTCGGGTGCGAACTCACCCAGGGCATCGCGGCCTGCGGTCTGAATTATTTTTTGCTGTGCCATACAATTAGCGGTTACTGCCACTGCGAACAGTGCTGAGAAGAAAAAGTGTTTCATGATGTTGCAAATTTAATGAATTTTTATGAAATAGCTCCCCGACGGTGTCTATTCTTCCAAATTTAATTCGTAAATTTGTGCACGAGTCAAAAGAATATACAATTATCATTCATCATTATCAATGAAAAAGTTATACCTGTTACCACTGCTTGCGGCCGCGGGAGTGGCATCGGCAGCAACTCAGGCCCCGCTGTGGCTGCGCGATGTGAAAATTTCGCCCGACGGCTCGCGGATTGCATTCACTTATAAAGGCGATATATTCACCGTGCCAGTCGGCGGTGGCGAAGCCCTGCGCCTGACCTCGCAGGACAGCTACGAGCAGATACCCGTGTGGAGCCCCGACGGCAAGACTATTGCTTTCGCATCGGACCGCTATGGCAATTTCGACATATTCACCGTTGCAGCCGACGGCTCGTCGGCCGGTTGGACGCGCCTCACCCAAAACTCGGCCAGCGAACTGCCCGAGGCGTTCACCCCCGACGGCAAAGCCGTGCTTTTCTCTGCCTCTATTCAGGACCCTGTGGAGAGTGCGCTCTTTCCCACCGAACGCATGACCGAGGTCTACTCCGTGCCGGTGACCGGAGGTGCCCCCACACAGATCCTGGCCACTCCGGCTCGCGCTATTGCCTGGACTCCTGACGGCAAGAGCTTCCTTTATCAGGACGTAAAGGGCTTCGAGGATACATGGCGCAAGCACCACACTTCGTCCGTCACCCGCGACATCTGGCGCTACACTCCCGCCACGGGCAAGCACCAGCGCCTGGTGGATGTGGCCGGCGAGGACCTCGACCCCGTGCAGATTGGCTCCGACCTTTACTTCCTGAGCGAGCGTGCTCCCGGCAAGAGCCTCAATGTGTACAAGGCTCCGGTGGCCGACCCCGCCAAGGCTGTTAAAGTGACCGACTTCAAAACTCACCCCGTGCGTTTTCTTTCCGGCGCTGCCAACGGTACCCTGGCTTTCACCTACGACGGCGAAATCTACACCATGGCCCCCGGCGGCAAGCCTACCAAGGTGTCTGTGGGCATCAAGGGCGATTTCCCGGATGAAATGCGCAAAATCATGGCTACGCGCGGTGCACGTAGCGCTTCGCCTTCGCCCGACGGCAAGTTCGTGGCTTTCACCTACCGCGGTGATGTGTACGTGACCCCCACGGACTATTCCACCACCAAGCAGATCAGCAACACGCCCGAGGCTGAGTCGAGCGTAGTGTGGGGCAACGACTCCACGCTCTACTATACCAGCGAACGCGATGGCCGTTATAACATCTACCGTGCCACCGTGGCCCGCCAGGGCGATGAGCCTGACTTTGCACACGCAACCGTGATACGCGAGGAGCCGGTGTTCAAGGCCGACAAGCACGAACGCGCCTACCCCGACGTGTCGCCCGACGGCACAAAGCTGGCTTTCATCCTTGACCGCAACAAACTGGCCGTAATGGACATCAAGAGCGGCAAGGTGCGCGAGCTGACGGACGGTTCCACCTACCGTCACCGCAGCGGCGGTTTCAACTATGTTTGGAGCCCTGATTCCAAGTGGATTGCACTCGAGATGGTGGACCGCAAGCACGACCCCTACACCGACATTTCCCTGCTCAATGTGGCGGACGGGACAATCACCAACATCACCAACAGCGGCTATTTCGACGCTAATCCCAAGTGGATTATGGACGGCAACGCCATCATGTTCGAATCCGAGCGCTACGGCATGCGCAACCATGCCTCGTGGGGTTCGCAGATGGATGTGATGTTCGTGTTCCTCAACAAGGAGGCGTACGACCGCTTCAACATGAGTAAGGAGGAGCGCGAACTCTTCGACGACGCCAAGAAAAAAGCTGACAAAAAGGACGATAAGGATAAAAAATCCGATAAATCCGACAGCAAGGATATCAAGGTGGAACTGGCAGGCCTGAGCGACCGCCAGGTGCGCGTGACACCTTTCTCAACCGACCTTGTGGACGAAATCACCGACAACAAGGGCAAAACCCTCTACTTCCTTTCTTCTGCCAACGACGGCGACCTGTTCATCTGGGAGCTTGACCTTGTGGAGGGCGACCTGAAGATGAAGCAGCGCTACACCGACTCCTCGGCCCACTTCGCTTCCACGCCCGACGGCGAAAACCTGTTCCTGTTCGGTGGCCAGATGGCTAAATTCGCTGGTCAGCCCAAGCCCATCAGCTTCCGCGCCGAAAAGATGCTTGACCCCGCGGCCGAGCGTGCCTACATCTTCGATAATATCGAACGCGAGGAGCGCGAGCGCTTCTACGTGGAGGATATGCACGGTGTGGACTGGACGGCCATGAGCCGCGACTACCGCAAGTTCCTTCCCCACATCAACAACAACTACGACTTTGCCGAACTGCTCAGCGAGTGGCTGGGCGAGCTCAACGTGAGCCACACCGGCGGCCGCTACCGTGGTGCTTCGGGTGCTCCTGCTGCCGAAACAACCGCAGCCCTGGGTGCGCTCTACGACCTTACCTATACCGGCAAAGGCATGAAAATTGCCGAGCTGATTGAGAACGGCCCGCTGGCTGTGTGCGGCACTCCGGTTGAGGTTGGTGCCATCGTTGAGGCCATCAACGGCACAGCAGTAACACCCGAAATGCCACTTGACCGCCTGCTGAGCGATGCCGCCGGCAAGCGCACACTGGTCACCCTGCGCAATGCCGCCGGCAAAACCCAGGACGTGGTAGTGAAGCCTGTGTCGCAGGCGCGCCAGAAGTCGCTGCTGTATGACCGTTGGGTGAAGCAGCGTGCTGCCGATGTGGACCGTTGGTCCAACGGCCGCCTGGGCTACGTGCACATCAGCTCGATGGACGACGACTCCTTCCGCAAAGTCTACTCCGATCTTTTGGGTAAGTACAACGACCGCGACGGTGTGGTGATTGACATCCGCTGGAACGGTGGCGGTCGTCTGCACGAGGACATCGAGGTGCTGTTCAGCGGCGAGAAATATTTTACTCAGGAAATCCGCGGTGAAGAAACCTGCGACATGCCCTCGCGCCGTTGGAACAAGCCCTCCATCATGGTGATGGCCGAGCCCTGCTACTCCAACGCTCACGGCACCCCCTGGGTCTACAGCCACCGCAAGCTGGGCAAGACTGTGGGTATGCCCGTGCCCGGAACCATGACTTCGGTCAACTGGGTCACCACTCAGGATCCCACCATCATCTACGGTATTCCCGTCATTGGCTACCGCCTGCCCGATGGTTCCTTCCTGGAAAACCAGCAGCTTGAGCCCGACATCAAGGTTGCCAACGACCCCGAGGTAATCATCACCGGCGAGGACCAGCAGTTGCGTGCCGCTGTCAACGAGCTCCTGCGTGAAATAGGTAAATAAAAGTATTCACAAAGTTTTCAGGGATGTGCGTGCACACCCCTGGAAACTTGTATTTTGTGTATTATGAAAATCATAGCTGAGAGCAGTACCACGCGAACCGAGTGGGCCCTTGTGGAGGGCGACCGCGTGGTTGAGCACGCTTTCACAACCGGTCTGAACCCCTTCTTCCAGACCCGCCGCGAAATATCGCACAACATCCGCCTTGAGCTGCCGGATGCCTTTTTCCGCCGCCGTTGGGAACATGTGTTTTTCTACGGTGCAGGTTGCTCGGGAACGGAGAAGAAAAAGATTATCGAGTCATCGCTCGTGGCGCAGTTCAAAACGCCCGTCACCGTGGAGTCCGACCTCCTTGGCGCTGCCCGTGGTCTGCTGGTGCGCCAGGCCGGCCTGGCGTGCATTCTTGGCACCGGTTCCAACTCGTGCCTCTACAATGGCAAGGAGATTGTCAAGACCGTGGCCCCGTTGGGCTTCATCCTGGGCGACGAAGGCTCAGGCGCCTACATCGGCAAGCAACTAATCGCTGACATCCTCAAGGGGCTTGCTCCAAAGGATTTGTCGCAGGCTTTTATGGCAAAATTCAATGTGAGCAGCAATGTGCTAATGGAGGATGTCTACTCGGCCAGCGTGCCCAGCCGCGCCCTGTCGCGCTACTCGACCTTTCTGGCCGAGCACCTCGACAATGCCTATGCCTATCAGCTGGTGTATAACTCGTTCATGCGCTTTTTTACACGCAACATCGCCGCTTATGCCTACCAGGAGCAGCCTATCTGCTTCGTAGGTTCCACAGGTATTCTCTACCGCGACATTCTGGTGCGCGCGGCTGCCGACTTCGGTGTGGAAATCTCCAAAATCATCCCCAATTCGCTCCCCGGCCTGGTGGAATACCATGCCACTGAGTGAGGAGTGTTTTAATTGATAAGATATTGCTAATGAAGCAATCTAAAAATGTAGAAATGCGTCCGTAGGACGCAGAGTTATCGTAACCCCGGTCGCCGTAGCCTTTTGGCGAAGGCGCCCGGGGGGATTAACGCAACATACAAAGGCGCCCGAAGGCCGCCGAAAAGGTTGAATATCACTATTTTCGGCGGCCTTCGGGCGCCTTTATCTACAAGGTTATCTCCGCGAACGCCTTCGCTAAAGCTACGGCGGTCGCGGTTATGATAATTCAGCGTTCTTGCGAACGCTCCGGTGGTTAGCAATTAATCTTTTTGTGGCACATCTTCTTTTTTTGCGGCCTCGGTGGCGGTGCTGTCCGTCGGAGCTGCCTCGCTGCGCTTTTTGCGCAGGAAGGAGAAAAGATTGTCAAAATCGCGCCGGAAAATGATGCCCACACCCTGAGTGGTCTGTGCCGACCGCAGATAGTAGTTGCGGTCATTGTAGCGGTTGTAGGCCTTCAGGCGCCAGGTGCCGCGCTTGTTGAGTAGATATTCAATGTCGAAGTCGCCGATGAACTGATTGGTGTTGAGCGACTTATCGCGGTAGCCGAAGTTGCCGTTGAATAGCAGGCGGTTGTTGAGCAGGCGGCTTGAAAGGGTCACGTCCACTTCCACGTCGCTGAAGTCGCCGCGGTCGCTGCGCAGGTTGGGCGCCACACTCCAGTTGTCGGAGAGCTTGCCCAGCATGGAGCTCAGCTGGCTCGAGATGGTGGAGGAGGCTACGGAGAACAGCTCGCTGCCCTTGGTGGTTGACTCCATGTAGTCCGGCGTATAGAAGCGGTTCAGGGCAAGCAGGTAGATAATCTGGCGGTTCATCATGTCCTCCGTGCTCACAATGGAGCGCACTTTGCGGTAGGTGTCCTGGTTGAGCGTGGGGAACTCGAGGTCGAATTTGATTTCAGGTTCGCGCACATCGCCGGTCACCTTCATCAGCGCGTGCACGGGCACATTGGTGCGGTTCAGGTCCTTGTCCTGAAGGAAGGATTTATCCAGGTCCGACAGGTTGGCGTTGGTTGCATAGTAGGCTTCGAGCGATGTTTTCACTCCGTATGGGTCGCCGTCGAATTTGATTTCGCTGCCCTGCTTGATGATGAAGTCCTTGATGATAATATCCTGGAGGGTAAAGCGGTAGCTGCCTTCATCCACAGTGTAGGAGCCCCACATAGCCAGGTCGTTGTCCACGGAGTGGTAGGTCATGCGCAGATTGCCCTCGCCGGTAGCCTTGATTTCGTCGCCTGCGGTGGGGTCCATCACCAGCGTCATGCGTGCATCCTTGGTGATACCCACGCGGATGTCCATGTTGTAGGCCGAGGGGGCATCCTCCTCAGCCTGCTGCAAGCCTTGCTGGAGTGCGCGCACAATTTCGGGTACATCGTCAAGTGCTTTGTCGGGAATTTTAAGCGAGTCGGGCGTGGCGTCGCGGAAGGTAATGAAGGAATAATCCTCGGCGTCCAGGCGGTCCGACAGTTCAAATGTGAAGCTCGACCCCGGAGCGGTGGTCATGTTCACGTTGATGTTCACCACTCCCGGCTCGCCCGACACCGACGCGCCTCCGTTGCCGTAGATTTTGCCGTACCAGTCGGGGTTTTCTTTCGGAGTGCCGTTGAAGCTCAGGAAGTTCTGAACATCCGTAATGTCGAAGCGGAAGGTAGGAGCCTTGAAGAATGTGTGACCCACCTCGCCGTTAAGTTTGGCCGTGTGGCCCTCGATGTCGCGGATGGTGATATTGTCGAGCTTGATTTCGCCGGGACGGATGTGTACGCTGTCAGTAGCTATATAATATGTGTTGGTGAAGTCGATTTTTATCTTCACATTGTCGGCGTACACATCGCCCTCCAGGTCAATTTCCTTGAATGTGCCGAACAGGCGGCAATGGCCCGACGCGAAGCCCGAAATATCGCTCGTGAAGGCTTCCATGAAAGGCCTGAGGAAGCCCACAGGCACCTCGCTGGCAGTGAAGTCGATGTCGAGTGCCTCGTCCATGGGGTAGATGTCGCCCACAATGTGCGAGTGCTTGTTCTCCGGCCCCACGATGTCGGCATCCAGGAAGAAGCTCTTTTTGTCGTTCATCCAGGCGGCGTAGATGTCCGCGTCGCCAATGGTGCATCGGTTGTAGCCTATTCCGTCCACATGCAGGCGCGGGCACTCAAGCACAGGCGCGCCGCCCAGCAGGTCGCGCGCGGTGAAAGTGCCTGTCGCACGGCCGCTTATCATGGCCTTGTCAATCTCAAGAGTTTCGAAAATCGGCAGGAGAGCAACATGGTGGAGAGCAATGGCCAGGCTGTCGGTGCTCTCGCGGCTGATGCGGCCGTCGATATTGATGCTCTGCGTGCCGGCATCCAGACCGAAGTTGCTCACGTCGATGCACTCGGGCCCAAGCTGTATGGCCGACGATTGTATGGACCAGGTTTCATCGCCGAAGTTGATGGTGCCGGGATTGAAGTTCACTCGTGCCTCCAGGGGCAGCCCGGTGGACGATGGACCGGAGGTAAGACCGAGAATTTCGGTGGAGAAATCGAAACTGCCGTTGATGGGAATAAGACGATCAATCATCCAGTCGATTCGTGTGTCAATGCGATTGTTCATCGCGTTGATGAGGGTGGACACGGCCATGTCGCCTTTCTTTGTCGGGAACTGGGTGGTGGCGTAGATCATTGATTTTTCGTCGGCTGCGTCCAGGCGCACGTACACGTTGGTGTTTTCGATTATCTTGTTGCCCTGGCGCAGGTAGGGTGCCTCCACCGAAAGCGACGCCCGTCGGGCCGTGCTGTTGACTTCGCCGCTTATTTCCGTGTCATACACCACGGCAACAGGTAGCTCGAAGAAGCGGCTGATCTCGTCGGACGGACTCAGCGTGAAATTGAAAGTGAAGTCATTCACCTTGTCGGCGGGTAGCTCGGGTTTCTTGTCGCCGAACAGCGCCGGCATGTAGTCCGCCGCCATGGCCGTTAGTGTGGACGGGAGTGTCGAAAGGGTGTAGCTGCCTTTCAGTGAGCCGTTCACCAATGGTGATTCCAAGGTAATTCCCGGTTCGTTATCGATGGGATTGGCCGTAATGCGCAGTTTGGGCAGACGCACACCGTGGTGGTCGTCGTCGAGCCAGCTTACGTCGAACACGTTCACCTCGCCACTCAGGTCGTCCACCCCGTGGCCCTGCAGCTCTGCGGTGAGTTTGGCTCCGAAATGGTATCCGGCGCGCTTTTTGTCCAGGCCCAGCGCATTGAGGTCGGCATAAGCCAGCGAGGCAGTCGTACCTATGGATGGCACTTCGCCGCGTGCGTCGTAGAAGAAATATGCCAGCAGTGCCAGTGCGGGGTCATCAACCGTCAGGTTGATTTCGGCCTGTTTTGTCGAGGTCATTTTGGCTGTGGCACTAACATTGCTGAATGGATAGGAGCGGAAGTCGAAGCGCTCAATGTCGATTTTAGCATCGGCCCGACGCACACCGTGCTTCAGCACCACCCAGCCCGAAGCCTCGGCGCTTGCCAAGCCCAATTGCGGATTGGCAGTGATGAGGCCTGCGTTGAAATTATTAAGGTCTATCAGGCCCGACAGGCGCATTCCTTCTGCGGTAGTTCGGTAATCGCCCGTCACTGCCAGGGCACCGGCTTCGCCATCGCTTTTCAGTGTGAGTTCGCCGTTCTGGAGCGTACCGGACGCTTTGAGATTCAGACCGGTGACAGGGATGCGGTTCAGTGTGGCAAGTGTGGCGCCAGGAGCAAAGGGAGCCAGATGCCCCGCAAGCTCGCGGCCGTCGAACACCATCGAGCAGTTGCTCAGGTCGTACTCCAGCGAGTCGCGCTGGGTCAGGTTTTGGGCGCTGGCACTCAGATTCACGGCCAACTTGCCGCCGTCGGCATCGCGCAGAGTGAGTCGCTCCACCTGCACAGCGTCGAGATTACCATGTGCACGCAAGCCGAAAAGCAGCTTGAGGTCCGTTTCGGCCAGGAGCGGCACAAAGGGCGACGCATCGGCCAGGTTCAGGCGGCAGTCGGCGCTCGTGCGTATGCTCACCTTCTCGCGGTGCAACGCCGCAGCGATATCGTCGAAGCCGTTGTAGGGCAGGATGATAGGCTCGAAGCTCAGATGGCTGTCGTTCAGGTCGATACCCAGCCCCTCCACGCGGATGCCACGCTGCGAAATCTCCGTTTCTGCTTTCATGCGGTTGAGCTCCAGACCACTGCGTTCGCTGAACGAAAGGTGGTCCAGTTCGATGTGGTACACGTCGTTGCTCAGCTGCGGGATGTAGGCGTTCACCGCGAGGTCGTGCACCAGAATGTGATTGGCATCGAAGCGGGTAGCCTCAGGTTCGGGCTCGGAGAGTACGTCGTAGGACAGCGCTCCGCGGCGCAGAATCACAGTGTTGATTTTCAGCTCGAAAGGCTTGTCCTCGCGTGGCTCGTCGGATTTCAGATGGTCAAGGATAGGTTGCACGTTGAGCGGTGCACCGGGCTCGGTGCGTGTCACCCGCAGGTTGGCTGCGTCCACGAGTGCATAGTCAATCACCAGTTCGCCTGTGTGCAGAAAGTGATAGAGCTCGAAACCGGCGCTCACATGGCCCACGGAGGCCAGCGTGTCGCCATCAAGGCACAGGCTCATGCCGCGCACACTCAGGCGGTTGAACGGGTGGATGCGTACCTGCTCAATGCCTACGTCGGCGCCCAGAAGACGGCTCAGTTCGGTGGCCGCTATGCTGCGCACACGGTTCTGAACGCCGTCAACGGATAGAAGTACGTAGAGTGCTGCCGGCACCACCACGGCCAACAGCAACAGCACCGACACAAATGCCCGGAATATTTTCCACGCTAATCTCATATAGGCAAATATCCTACAAAATTACTCATTTCCCCGAAATAGCTCACCAAAGCATGCTGAAATTTTAGTCGCGGAGAGAAAAATTCAAGAAAAAAGCGCATCCGCAGTGCTGTGGATGCGCTTTTTCGTTATGGACTTGGTGGGATTGTCAATGAATGAGAACCTTGATCGAGTGGTGGCGGAATTGCAGGATGTAGACACCTGCCGGAAGTTTCCGGGCGTAGTCGCCATCGGCCGCCTTGCGGATAAGGGTGCCCTTCACGTCATATATATCGGCCGGGCCGTCGTTGTCGGCAAAAATCGAGTCTATGCCCGACAGACCGGTAATGAGGCACTGGGCAGAGAGGTCCGAACCGTCGGTGGTCCTCACGGTCACGGTGCATGTGCCGTTTCGCAGGATGGTCACATTGCCTTCTTTGTCAACCTCGGCAATCGAACTGTCGCTCGAAGTCCAGCTCAGCGTTGTTTCGGTTTCGCCGGCCGGCACAACGCTTGCCGTGATAGTGAACTTGTCGCCGGTTGTACCCGACCAGCTCTCGGGGTCGATGGTGAGGGTTTTAATTATCAATTCGGCGTCCGGAAGCTCATTGTTGAATTCGGCGGTATAGTCCGTTGTCATTTTCTGACGCCCGTGGAGTGTGAAATCCACAATAATTTCAAGCGCGTCAAGGTCGGGATCGAAACTGTAGATAGTTTCTGAAACGGCCTCTGCGCTCTTGCCGTTCACAGTCACTTCATCGATTGTGAGACCCTCGATGAGCGGTTCGATTTTCACACGTCCGCTTTCCTTGTCAACCAAGTATTTCCACATTCCATCCATGCCGGTGTCAGCACGAGCGGCGTTGGGTTTTACACCGCCGGGCACGTAGAGACGACTGCTCTGAGGCACGTTCACCTCAGGATTAATCGAGGCAGTGAAGAAACTCAGGTTCTCGCTTGTATCGCCGAGTATTCGGCCGCTCATATCTATTGGTGCATCATTCATCAGGTAAATATATTTCAGCTCAGGAAGATATGAGAAGCATTGTTCATCCGGTGCGATAAAGTTCTTTATTGTAAAAGATTCAAGCAGGAGCGCGGAAACTATAACGTCGCCGCCGGTAAAGAGAACGTCGTCGCTGAATTCAATGTGTTTGAGCTTCCCGCAGTTCACAACCGTGTAGGGATTGTAAGTTTTCATTCCTGTTCCGAAAATAAGTTCGGTTATTTCGTTGCAGAACGCTATTGAGTTTACATTAGTGGTTTCATCGGGTATTATGACTTGCCCTGGCAGGGTGTTGGGTACCAGCACAAGGTGCGTCAGACCGTTCCAGAACAGTATGCCGTCATGTATGCTCCACTCTGTATTCTCCGGGTCGACGGTAATCTCCTCAAGACAAAAGAAGTCCATACCGACCGAGCCGTTGTACCCATCGCGGCTACGAAGCTTTGCAGGGATATGGAGTTTCTTCAGGCTCTGACACCTCAGTGAGTTGCCTATCAGCTCGGCATTGGCAGGCAAATGAAGTTCCTCGATATGGTCGCCGTCAATGCAGAGGAAGGGCAGTTCCTTGATATTGTCCGACATCACTACGCGCTCAACCGTCGAACCCGTAAAAAGAGCTTCGCCCACGGTAGTAATGCTGTTGCTCATGGTAAAGCTTTTTAATTCGGCACCTTGCATTGCATTGCTGTCGATTCCATAAACTGCAAACTCCCTGGTTCCCTGCTTAATAATGTCAGGTATGATTACTTCGGCCGGCAGTTCAGCCTGGTTGTAACCGGTGAGATACAGCGCGTTGCCGTGAATGCGGTATTTAAGTCCTTCATATTCTACCTCCCCTACGATGGTGTCGGGGTCGTCATCCTCTATTATCTGAGCGAAATCCTGCCATACGGGAGTTGCATGGTATGCTTCGGCCGAACCAACCGGCACGTAGAGCACACCGCTCCCGGGACACATCGTACCGGTGAAGACGCAGTCATTGATTGCCGGTGGCTGGGGCATGCGGGCAATGACCGTATTCAGTTTATCACAGTCAAACAGAACATTGAGTCCTATGGACTGAACACTTGCGGGGAAATCAATCTTCTCAATCGCGAGCGACATGAGTGAATTTGATCCAATGTGAAGGAGCGTCTTTGGCAGTTTTATTTCTTTCAGGCGCTCAAGCCCGGTGAGGGCATACGTCGGAAGGCAATCGTCCGTTTGTTTCTCACCTGTAATTCTGAATGCCTCGACTGGGTCAATTTCGTCGCAGCCAATAATTGTCACGTCCGAAAGATCGATTTTTTCAAGAAATTTCAGATTGTCGCGGATAAACCAAAAATCGAGTGCATTGAGTTTTCCGGTGATAATCAGTGAACCGACAGTCTTATAATCGACATCACCCAACGCATCGGCCAAAGTTCCGGGCACAGCAACATCCACGATCTTTTCAATGTCGGCCTCAAATTTCTCTATAGTAATGGTGTAGTCACCCCGGTAGGTGATAAAAGCTGTTGAAGTATAGGCTAACTGCTGGTCGCCGTAAAGCCCGGGACCGTCAATGCAGATTACATAATCTTGGGGGTTCTCTAATCCAAAATCAACCGACACTGCCACATGACCACCCATGACATTTTCGAAAGTTTCCTCTTCGTTTGTCATGGTGACGGGGCTGACGTCAAGCTTAAAATAAGTCACCGACGCTTCCGGAATTTTATTGATGATGGTGACGTTGCACACTTGCTTGCGTATTTCCGAAACGGGCTTCTTAATTTGAGCTTCGAGGGTGCCGAGCACTTCGAGCCAAGGACTATTCACCGAAGATCTGGTTGCCAGTGTGATATAATCGTCGGGCGATACAGCCGATTTGATTGTCGCGTCCGCGAATGCCAGATTAGTGCTCCACAGGCCTAAGCCGAAATCATCGGGCTGTTTGGTGTAGATAAAAGTGGCAATAACTTCCTTCAGATTATTGTCTTTGTCGTAAAGTACGAGGCCCAACTCGCCGTTCTGGTCGCACGGGTAGTTGATAGTCTGACAGGAAAAATCGAACATTTGGTTCTGTCCGGGTGAATCAATGCTGTAGTAGGCACCGGCAGTGTGCGCTGCTCCGGATGACCAGAAATAACCTTGGTCGCAGAATACGTCGGAATATACTTTTCCGCTTTTATCCGGGACAATACCGATGACCATGCGGTTCATGGATGAATAGTTCTCATTTTCCGATGGTGTCAGGGCATCCAGGTCATAAAAGCCGTTGTATGCACCATCCCATCCCCAGTTCACGTGGTAGGCACCGCCCTTGTATCCGTCAATCACAAAGGCGTGGCCTACAGCCTCCGAGGTGCCGTTGTAAATCACCGGCATGTCGTTGTCAAGGTTCTCTCGCAGCATTCTGTGCCATTCGTCGTTAGTGAAGTTTTCTGCACTGATAAGCTGGCAGTCGGGCGAGTATGAGAAACGTTGTTGCAGGCGGTGACCCACCCAGTTCATGTTGGCGCTGCTTTCGCCGGTGCCGTAGTGCGTCAGTACGGCATCGCCGGCATCGGCCATCAGGTGGCACAGAGGTTCCACCGGGCTCTCGGGCTGTTCCATGGGCATGGCATCCCAGTCGTAATTCTGGGGCCAGTTATGGTATTTCATCACAATAGCCATAGCCGTGGCCACACAGCCGGTGAGCGTTGGTTCGTCGCCAATCATCGGAGTTTCGAGATTGTAGGGATAACCTTGGCCCCAGTTGGCTGTCGGGAGTATTTTGCCTTCGTCTTCGCTTGCCGAGAGTCGGATTGCCTTGCGGGATTCTCCGCCACGCTCGCGGTAGTTTTCGAGTAAGGCTCGCAGCTGAGGCGGAAGGTTGGCAAAATCGAAATTACCCTTATCCGAGTATCCGAGGATTTCTACTTCATCCTGATTGCCGGCCAATATTACAAAGCCTTCGTCGGGTCCGGCATTGAACACATAGTAGGGTTGCTCGGCCGACTCGGAAATGCCGTTTGGCCGGATACTATGCACTGTCAGCCTTTCGGCTACCGCGGACGAGTTGTGCAGGGATTTTAGGAAACGGGAAGCCACCGTTGCGGCTTCGTCAGTAGTGAAATTCCGGGCGCCGGCGTGCACTGACAGTGGCAGAAGTAATGTCAGGAGCACGAACAGCATGTGTGTGGTAGGCATCTTTCTCATAAGCCTGAAAGCGTGTTGGGGTTAATAAAAGCGAGCTTTTGTAAGAATTGCTCTGAAAGCACGTAAAATTACTGAATAATTTTAGTTTATGCAATAAAAATGTGAAAAATGTGACGTAGACTCATAATTAAAACAGCGGCCGTGGGGGCTTCCCACGGCCGCTGCGGTTTCAGTGGCGTTTATTATCGGTCAGAGTGCGTGATTTTGTCGCGCAGACGATAGTTGAAGTTATTGGCTCCCAGCAGTTCCTCGATGGTGAGGTGCATGCGGTAGCGCCAGTAGTGGCGCGAATTGGCCGGAACGTTGATCTGCTCCTCCTGCGGGTTCTGGCGGCGCAGGTCGCCGTCGATTGAAAGCCAGTCCTGAAGCGGCAGGATGCACAGCATGGAGGGTGACTGCAGGTGCAGGTCGATGATGCGGTCGCACACCCAGGGTTCGGCAAAGTAGGGCGCTGTGCCGCCTTCGTGCAGCACGTGGTTGTAGAAATCCTGCGTGGCGGCACGGTTCTCCTCCCACCAGGCGCGTATGCCGCCCATATCGTGGGTCGAAGTGGTGCACACCGAGTAGTAGGGGTAGTCCCAGGTATTGCCGAAGGCCGAGCCGGGGTCCTTGGGCATGCGCTGTATTTCAAGCGACAGGATTTCGAGGCGGTGCATCACATCGGGCACGCAGGCCGGAATCATACCTAGGTCCTCGGCACACACGAGCATATCGGTCGAGTCGATGAGCGGGGGCAGTTTCCACATTGCCTTGCCATACCAGAAATCGTTGTGACGATGGTAGAAATAGTCGTTATAGAGGCGGTCGAAGCACCAGCGCTCGTAGTCGTTGAGCGAGCGGTACACATAGGTGTACTGCGCCGTGATGCGCGGATGGTATTTGCCGGGCTGAGCGCCGTCCTCAATGAATAGCACATTATCAATCAGCCCGAGCAGGCCCTCGCACATGCGGGTGTTCTTTTCGTCCTTGGTCTGGGCGGCGAAGTAGTCGGCCACCTTGCGCTGAGTGTCGAACTCAGGGCGAAGGCTGTATCGGCCGTCGGCCATGCGGGTCAGGAAGCGCTCCTTGACCTCGGCAGTATAAGGACCGAAGAAATCCTCGATGAAATAGTCCATGATGAAGGGCTTGGTCTGGACCTCGGGGTTGATCCAGAAGTCGTAGGAGTAGCGCATTTCGTCAACCGTGTAGGGCAGGGCAGGGTTGAAGTAACCCAGCAGGCCGTGCAGGGCGTCCATCGGAATTTGCCAGATGCGGAAGAAGCCCAGCACGTGGTCAATGCGGTAGGCGTCGAAGTATTCGCTCATCTTGCGGAAGCGTGACTTCCACCATGCAAAGCCGTCCTTGCTCATCTCCTCCCAGTTGTAGGTGGGGAAGCCCCAGTTCTGGCCGAGGATGGAGAAATCATCCGGCGGCGCACCGGCCTGGCAATCCATGTTGAACAGGCGCGGGTCAACCCACGCATCGGCACTGGTGCGGGAAATGCCGATGGGTATGTCGCCCTTCAGAGCAATGCCTTTGGAGTTGGCATATTCGTGTGCTTCGCGCATCTGCTTGTCCAGGTGGAACTGGATGAAGCTTACAAAATCAATCTCACGGGCGTTTTCCTTCACCACTTTTTCAAGCAGTTCGGGAGTGTAGTGCGCGTACTCGCCCCACTGGGTGAAATCGGGCGTGCCGAAGCGGTCGCGCAGGGTGCAGAAAGCTGCGTAGGGGCGCAGCCAGCCGGCGTTGCGGGTTGCAAAGTCGCGGTAGGCGGCTGTGGCCAGGGTCTTGTCGCCTTCCTGAGCGAAAATTTCGCGCAGATAGGCAATCTTGCCCTCGGTGGCGCGTTCGTAGTCAATCTCCTTCAGCTCGTTGAGCTCCCGGCCCAGGTCCTGGTAGTATTTGCGGCGGTCGGCATCTGCCAGCACACCCACAGCCTCCAGGCGCAGGTACATCGGGTGAAGAGCGAAGGTGGAGTTCGCGTTGTAGGGATACGAGTCAGTCCACGTGTGGGTCATCGTCGTATCGTTGATGGGCAGAATCTGCAGGAAAGTCTGGTTGGTGGCGGCGGCCCAGTCAACCATCTTTTTGAGGTCGTAGAAATCGCCCAGACCGAAATCCTCGCGGCTGCGCAGCGAGAACACGGGTATGGCAGTACCGGCACCCTTCCAGGGCTTGAGCGGGTTCATGAAATGGAGGCCCGAAACAGCCTGCGCGGTGTTCAGGCTCGGATCGATGCCTATAGTGCGGTTTTCACCGTTCTCCCAGGCTATCTCGCGGCCGGTGCGAGCATCCAGAATTATGAATTTGAACTGAGTGAATTTATTCACACCATTGGCGGGAATATTCACTTTCCACACCGGATTTTCGGCCGGATTCATGCGGATTGCCCGGGCAGGATTCCATTTGCCCAGAGCTTCGGTTTCACCCGAAATAGCCAGCACACAGCCGGGCGCAATCAGCGGAGCGGCCACTGTGATGGTGATTTTTCCGGTTGCCGGTAGCACGGGTTCGGCAGCCTCATGGCGGCAAATACACTGCGAGAAGGCCGACGAGAAGAAGGGTTTGTCGCGCGGCATATCCTGCCAGCGGTCAAAAATACGGTAGGACGTCACGCCCGGACCGGGCAGAAAACGATGGCCGTGGCCCCACTCGTGCTTCACATTGCCGTTTTCGTGCACCACGGCGTAGCGGTAGGTGAACGCCGGGGTTGCGTCGGGCAGCTCAATGTCGGCGCTCCATTTGTCGTCGCCGCGAAGATTGAGCTTCACCGCCTTGCTGATGTCGCTGCCACCAAGAGCCTTCGGGTCGCCGTAGATATAGACCGACTCGCCCCAGTTGGTGCGATAATCAATGTTGAAATTGATTTTCATAAGTTATGTTCGTATGATATAAATTTCTGATATTGTTAGAATTAAGATGAACGGTGGAATAAACAGCCGTTTCGTCGGGCAAATTTAAGAAAAAACATCGAGAGTTGCTCACCGTGAAAAGTGTTTTAAAACATATTTTACCAATGTTATCGTGCTGCGCTCGTTGCATCATATTTTTTTTTTATGTAATTTTGCGCCGTGAAAAATAAGGTTAGGATTATTGCTGCATTTTTGCTGATGCTGACTCTCGGGGCACCGGGGGCCCGAGCCTTTTCCTTTAACCTTGACTCGATTGCCGAAATGGGTAAATTTCCCCGCTTCATAGTGAACACCTACCGCTGGGGCGACCAATTTTTCAATGGCTACGACACCACCTATGTGGCCACGACGGGCTATAAATTCAATGCCAAAATCACAACACAGAGTTGGCTTGACGCATATCAGTTCGAAATGCCCAACGACACACGCATCCACATGCGGTCCGATCCATCCACTTCGCTTGGTGTGTATGTGACCTATCTCGCCGTGTCGGCCGGCTACGATGTGAACCTAAACAAACTGTTCACCGGCAATAACCGCTCGCGCCAGCGTTTCCGCTTCGGTTTCAACTGCATGCTGTTCGGAGCCGAACTCTACTTTATTAAAAATGATGTCGGTACCAATCTGATTTCCATCGGCCCGCGCTCCCACCTCCACCACGTGAAGCTGGAAATGAACGGCATCAACGCTACCACATGGGGCATTGACGCCTACTACTTCTTCAATCATAAACGCTACTCCGAAGCTGCTTCGTTCAACTTCAGCCGTATTCAGCGGCGCAGTCAGGGTGCATTTTACACCGGTTTGTCGATTTATACGCAGCAATTGGATTTTGACTTCTCCTCGCTGCCTCCGGAACTCCTCAAGGAACTCCCGACAAATCTTGTGGACTATCGCTACTATATTGATACACATAACTACGCCGTGCGCCTTGGCTACGGCTACAACTGGGTATTCACTAAAAACTGGGTGCTTGGAGTGAGCGAATCGCCGATTATCGGCGTGCGCCAGGGCTATATAAACTCCGACATCAAGAAATTTTCCTTCTCCTTCTACAACCGGGCCAAGGCATCCGTGGTGTGGAACAACGGCAAGTGGTTCTGTGGCGTTATCGGCACATTCGATGCCGCCATCGTCAACGAGCAGCGCACGTCCTACTTCAGCGGAGTGCTCAACGGCGAGGCCGTGTTCGGCTATCGCTTCAACCTGTGGTAAAAAAATCATCATAATTTTTTGGCTGGCCATATATATTAATGTGTGCCGCGAGGCACGCAAATGTTAATTTTGCCCTTTCTTAACGCAAGGTTGAACAAAGATTAAAACACGTGTGTTACATATTCAAAGCCTACCGCAAGCAACCCAAGCCCAAGGGACGGCGAGGGATAAACGTTTCAACTATCCAAAAAAACTAACTACTACATTCAAGTCTAACAAACTACTTTCAACCAAAATGAAAAAGAACGTATTCTTAACAGCTGCAGCCTGCTTCGCACTTGCCGTGCCTTCTGTAGCAAATGCTCAGACCACCGTTGTCGAAGAAGAAACTATCTCCGTTTCGGAAGTTCCCTGCAAAACTCGCTACTACGTAGACTCCAAGAGCAACTGGTTCATCCAGTTCGGTGCAGGTGTCGCAAGCCCCTTTGTTGATGGCCGTAACGCCCAGGGCGACCGCGAGCAGCACTTCACTGCCAACTACACCGTAGGCTTCGGCAAATGGTTCTCGCCCTACATGGGTTGGCGCGTAGCCTTCAACGGTGGCGCTCTTCACTGGACCGAAGGTGCCGACATGGCCCGCTCCAAATACGTAAACGGTAACGTCGACTTCATGTGGGATATGTTCAACTCCCTCGGCGGCGTAAATTCCAACCGTGTGTTCTCGATTGTTCCGTTCGTTGGCCTTGGCGGCACATTCATGTGGGACTACAAGAACAACCCCTCCAACATCCAGGGTAGCCACGGTGTGAAGCACAATCAGTGGACCCTCCCCGTGTCGGCCGGTCTTCAGCTCCGCTTCCGTCTCAGCCGCTATGTTGACTTCTTCGCCGAGGCTCGCGCCGCTTTCTACGGTGACAACTTCAACAACATCGCCTTCGGTCGTCCCGTCGACATCAATCTTACCGTAAACGGTGGCTTCGCCGTTACTCTCGGTGGTCGTGACTACAACAGCTATAACCCCTGCGACTACGTTGGTTACATCAACACACTCAACAATCAGGTCAACGACCTCCGCGGCGCTCTCGCCACCACCGCTGCCGCTCTCGCATCGGCCGAAGCACAGCTGCCTTGCCCCGAAGTCGTAGCTCAGGAAACCGTAGTGGTAGAAACCGCTCCTCTGATGGCTACCGTACGCTTCAGCCTCAACAGCTCCAAGATTACCAACACCGAAATGGTGAACGTATTCAACATCGCCGAATGGATGAAGGCTAACCCCGAACAGAATGTCGCAATCGTAGGCTACGCCGACAAGGATACCGGCACCAGCGACTACAACATGGCTCTCTCCAAGCGCCGCGCTCAGTCAGTCTATGACGCTCTCGTCAACAAGTACGGCATCAACCCCGACCGTCTCTCCATCCAGGCCGAAGGCAGCAGCCAGCAGCCCTACGATGTCAACAACTGGAACCGTATCGTAATCTTCAACGTAGCTCAGTAAGCTTAAGAATACATTCCATAACAACCAAACCGGCCACCCGCCCCGAGCGAGTGGCCGGCTTTTTTTGCCAAAACCCTGATTTATGTTGACCTATCGTAGGGACGTGCCTTTGGCACGTAGGCATGGTAATCAGCGTGTTATCGCCTACCTGCCAAAGGCACGTCCCTACAAATATCAAATGTGTTTAGATGTGAGGCTATTCCCCTTTCTCCAGATAGATTTCGCCGGTGAGGCGCAGGCGTCCGTCGGAGAGCATCGAGGCTATGTGGCGCGAGGCCTCGGCGCGGTGACGCGGGAAGTGGGGCAGGATTGAACGCATGTCAAGGCGCGTGGCCGGGGCAATGGCGGCAAAAAATCCGTCGAGCTTCCGCTCGAATTCCGCAGGGTCAAATTGTGTGGCAGTACGTCGGGCACGGCACACGTCGCACGTGCCGCAGTCACCTTCGGGTTTTTCACCGAAATATTCCAGCATGCCGCGCACACGGCAGCGACTGTCGTCGAAAATAAAATTCTTCATTGCCCCAAGTCGGTGCTCCATGGCTGCCTTGCGGTCGGCGTACACCTCGCGCGGGTAGGTGAGTTGCTCCGAGGGACAGCGGTTGGCCGTGAAGTAGAGATAGGACGTGCGGTTGCGGGGAACGAACTCAATGATGTGCTCGCGCCGCATGCCGGTGAGCGCCACATAAACTTCCTCGGGTGTCAGGCCGCATTTGCGTGCAATCACAATTTCGTCGATGTTGATAAAGTCGGTGAACAGACCGCCGTAGTTGCGCAGCAAGGTCTGCATCACGGCCTCCTGGGCATCGTCAAGATGCTGGCTGTAAAGTTCCTCACGGGTGACGAGTATCATCACCCGCGAAGCATTGTCAATCTCGTCGGTGAACTCGGCGTAGCCCGAGCGGCCAAGGATGCCGAGGGCACCAAGTGTGGGGCGGAGCGCCATGCGGTAGCGCTCGCACATAATTTCGGGGCGAAATTCGTAGAGGGCGCCGAAGCCCTCGCCCATAGGCACGGAGAGGAAGCGGCACGTTTCGTCGTAGACCTTCGCTATATATTCGCGCGAGGGAAAAGCCTCGGCCAATCGGCGCCCGAACAGGGCCTTATCCGTGTCAGCAGCCAATAGTACGGCCAGGGAGGGATGGCCGTCGCGCCCGGCACGCCCGGCCTCCTGGTAGTATTCCTCAAGTGTGGAGGGCACGTCGAAATGCACCACCAACCGCACATCGGGCTTGTCGATACCCATGCCGAAGGCCGTTGTGGCCACCATCACGCGCACCTGGTCGTTCTGCCACTGGTCCTGGCGCTCGGATTTCTCGTGGCGTTCCAGCCCGGCGTGGTAGTAGGATGCGCTCACCCCGACGCCTTGCAGATAGTCGGCTATTTCGCGCGTGCGTTTACGTGAGCGCACATATACTATTGCCGAGCCGGCTGTGGTGGTCAGCACCCGCTGGAGCATCTGAAATTTATTGTCCGTCCGCCGCACGATAAATGAAATATTCGTGCGCGTGAAGCTGAGCGAGTAGCGGTTCTCGTTGCGCATCTCAAGGCGCCGGACAATATCGTCCACAACCTCGGGCGTCGCCGAAGCTGTGAGGGCCAGGAAGGGAACATCAGGGAAATAATCGCGCAGAGTGGCGATTTTCAGGTAGGACGGGCGGAAGTCGTAGCCCCATTGCGAAATACAGTGGGCCTCGTCCACCACGAAGAGGCTTGGCTCGAGGGTTTGCATGAAGCCTAAGAACGACGGACGCCCAAGCCGTTCGGGCGCCACGTAGAGAATTTTGACACGCCCCTGGCGGCAGCGTTCCATCGAAAGGTTCAGTTCCGACCGGGTCATGCCGGTGTGGATACACGCCGAGCGGATGCCTCGCTTCATCAGCGAGTCAACCTGGTCCTTCATCAGTGAAATCAGCGGAGTGACCACCACGGTCAGGCCGGGCAGTATCATTGCCGGCACCTGGAATGTGATGGACTTGCCTCCGCCCGTGGGCAGTAGGCCTATGGTGTCGTGGCCGTTGAGAACAGAACGGATAATCTCGGCCTGCATCGGGCGGAAAGCGTCGTAGCCCCAGTAGTGCCGCAGCACACTAAGGGCAGCTTCGTCCGGGTCCTCGTCGAAATCCTCGGGGGCATCGGCAAAGTCAAGTGGGAGCTCGTCGTTATCGGCGAACTCGTAGTAGCCATAGGGTTCGTCCATCATTACTCCACGGTGCGAATCTGCTTCACCAGCAGTTGAAGCGACGAGGATGCGTTCTGGTGCTTGTTCTCCTCAATCGAATAGCAGATGTTGAAGGGGCGGCCGGCATGGATGTGCTCGAAATATGATGCCATGTTGAAGGCTATGCCGTTGATTACACGGCCCGAGGTGTCGTCCACCAGTTCGAGCTTGATGTGCTCAAGGTTGCGGCCCACCAGTTTGCTGGTGCCGAAGTCCTTCACGCGGCGGGTGCAGAATGTGGGCTTGCGGTTGCCGGGGCCGTAGGGGTTGAACAGGCGCAGTGTCGACACCAGTTCCGGGGTGATGTCCGAGAAGGTCAGGAAGGCGTCTATGTCAATCTGCGGAGTCATCTGCTCGGGCAGGATGTTGGCAGCAACGTATTCCTCGAAGCGGGCAGTGAACTCGGGGATGTTCTCCTCGCGCAGCGACAAGCCCACTGCATAGGTGTGGCCGCCGAAGTTTTCAAGAAGGTCACGGGTGGACTCGACGGCCTTGTAGATGTCGAAGCCCTGCACTGAGCGCGACGAACCCGTGGCAAGTCCGTTGGCAAGCGTGAGCACTACCGAAGGCTTATAGTACAGCTCCGTGAGGCGGGATGCAACGATACCGATGATGCCCTTGTGCCAGTCCTTGTTGTAGATCACGATGGAGCGCTTGGGTGAGTGCATTTCGCCGCGTGCCTCCAGGATGGCGTTGGCCTCCTCGGTGATGCGCTTGTCGAGCTCCTTGCGGTCCTTGTTGTACTGGTCGATTTCGATGCTCTTGCGGTTGGCATCCTTGGCATCGCGGGCCACGAGCAGCTCCACGGCCTCGCGGCCGCTCTGCATGCGGCCTGATGCGTTGATGCGCGGACCGATTTTGAACACCACATCGTTGATGGTAATCTCCTTGCCGCCCAGGCCGCAGGTGCGGATAATGGCACGCAGACCCATATTGGGATTGCTGTTAAGGCGCTTGAGGCCCATGTAGGCCAGCACACGGTTCTCGTCGATCATCGGCACTATGTCGGCCGCGATGCTGACGGCAACAAGGTCGAGCATGCACTCAAGCTCGGCCGTGGCAATGCCGTTGCTGATTGAGAATGCCTGCATGAACTTATAGCCCACGCCGCAACCCGACAGGTGCGGGCAGGGGTAGGTGGAGCCTTCCAGCTTGGGGTTGAGGATAGCCACGGCGGCGGGCAGTTCCTCGTCGGGCATGTGGTGGTCGCAAATGATGAAGTCGATGCCCTTTTCGGCGGCGTACTTGATTTCGTCGATAGCCTTGATGCCGCAGTCCAGGATAATCACCAGGCTCACGCCTTGCTCGGCCAGATAGTCAATGCTGTTGCGCGAAATGCCGTAGCCGTCATCGTAGCGCGTGGGGATGTAAAAATCGAGCTCGGAGTAGAAGTTCTGGAGATATTTGTACACCAGCGCCACGGCCGTGGTGCCGTCCACGTCGTAGTCGCCATAGACCATGATGCGCTCCTTGCTGCCCATGGCACGGTTCAGGCGCTCAACGGCCTTGTCCATATCGGGCATCAGGAAGGGGTCATGAAGGTCGCGGAGCGAAGGATGAAAGAACCGCTCGGCCTCCTCGATTGTGGTTATGCCTCGTTGCACCAGCAGGTCGCTCACCGGCGGGCAGTTGGCAAAACGTTTGGTGAGCTCAGCGCCCAGGCGCTGTTCTTCCGACGATAGCGAGGGGTAGTTCCATTTGCGGGTCATATATATTTAGCTCCTATTCCTTTAGCGTTTTTATGTGTCAGGCATCGGTGCCGAGGGGTTTGCCCGAGCCTAATTAGGTGCAAAAATAGCGAATTTTCGCGTTTTTTCCAAGCATCCCGGAGTCAGTACACATTTTTTAAGACCCCGTTCCCCAATATTTGTTAACGCTGGGGCGGTCAAGCGTCGTGCAGATGTGTTCGCGCAGTGAGGGAGCAATGCGGTTGCATTGTGACCGAAGCAAGCGGACGCAGATGCATGACGATTGGCCGAGGCGATGGTAATTTCTGCCACGGACTGCTGAGAATAAAATTACATTATCATCGCATCTCTCAGGCGCTTTTTGCCTTGTTCTTCAGTTACGTAGCTACGGCTACGCTCCTTCATTACAAGACAAAAATCGCTCAGAGATATGCGACCCCAGCGTTAACAAATATTGGGGAACGGGGTCTAATACAACAGCCGCCGGCCTTATTGCAAGGTCGGCGGCTGGGAGGTGTTGACGTTAAATATTATCGGATTGCTACTTTGGTGGCGGCGTTGCCTGCGGACACAATGTAGAATCCCGAGGGAAGCTCGACAGTGGCGTTGCCGTCGGCGCCAACACTCGCGCGGGCCACGGTGCGACCGGCCACATCGGCCACGGTCAGTACTTCGCCCTCAGTGCCGGTGTAGGTCACGGTGTTGCCGTTCACGCTCACACCGGTCAGAACGGCGGGTGCCGCGATGCCCGACTCGCCGCCGAGCTTGACGGTCACGTAGTTGGAGCGGTCCGAGTAGCGGCCATCGGCATTTACAGCCTGGATTGAGTAGCGGAGGATTTCGTACTCCTCAGGAATGTTGGTGATAGTAGCTGAGAGAGTGTTGCCCATATTACGGTCATTGTAACCGTCCAGGGGAGTGTAGCTTTCAGCGGGGAATCCGATTACAATATCGTCAAGTGCTGCATTGCCGCGCGAACCCTTGTTGTAACGGAAACGCACCTGCTTGTATGTTAGATCGTTAATTAGATTTATTGACCAGGTCACGCCCGTGGAGTTGTTGTACTCGCTGAGAGGTTCAATACGGTCAATCTCTTTCCAAGTTTGATTATCATTTCCACGGCCTTCAATCACAAAGCTGGATTCGTCGGTAGCCGAGGCACCACGCACCCAGAAGCTGATATTGGCGATGGGTACCTCGAACAGAGGCGATGTGAGCATGTCCTCGCTGTTCTGGAACTTAAGCGAGGGAGCCGAATTGCCAAAGTAGCCGCTGGCACTGGAATAATAGAGCGAGGTGACGCTGCCGCTCCAGTCCCAGCCTGCGGGAAGCTGCAGGGCGCTGCCGTTGCCGAAGTCGACCACCTCGTCGGGATTTTCGCCGTAGTACACAGAGCCTTCCACTGTCAGGTGATAGGATTCTGCATCCGGATGCTCGCGCCAGTTGGCGGTGAAAGCATCGCTGTAAACGCCCGTAGCCTCCAGAGCGGTGGGTACGGTGTAGTTGAAGTTGATTTTCGGAACATCAACCTCAACGGGCTCGCAAGCTTCGGTGGCCGAGCTGTTGTTGGCAGCCTTCAGGCTCACCAGATAGGTTCGCGGTCCACTGATGCCGGTCAGCGTGTGGGTGGTTGCGCCCTTGATGCGCTTGTCCTTGTAGTCGCCGAAATGCATGGGAGTGTCATTTTCGGTTGTGTAGACGCTGAGCAGATAGAACGAAGCTCCAAGCACGGGCTCCCAGGTCACTGTCAGTTCGCCCTTGTCGTTGGCTTCGGCCTTAAGTCCGGTGGGCACTTCAAGGTCCATGGAACCGCCGGCAACGTTGAACACAATCAGTCCGTCGGCAGTTTCGGTGATATCGGTGATGGGCAGGTCGATGGCATTGCCGCTCCAGTCCATGAAGCTCGGGCTGGTCTCGGCGCTGAACTCGGTGTTCTCCGATGTACCGGGGAACGCATATCCGGCCATGGCGATATTCGAGTTATTGTTGGCGCGGCCGTTGGCCTCCACGATGTCCACATACTGGTGGGCCTGGTTGTTCACCGTGTTTTTGTCAAAAATTTCCTGGTTGAAGTCAATGTGCCACACCAGCATGCCGTGTCCGGGGATATATGCGTCCCAGCCTTCTTGCTGGCGGTTTTCGAACAGGAAGAATTCATCCTCGTTCTCGGTGGCGATAATCACGGCGCGGTTGCACACGTCCACCGGTTCGAGCTGTATGGTTTCGGGACCGCTCACTTCAATGGCGTCAAGCCAGCCCATGGCATTGCGTTCGTAGGCCGAGTAGTTTGGCGGCGTGCGGCCGTCGTTGTTATAGGGGCCCATGTCAAGCACGCTCCAGCGGCCTGGGGTCTGGGTCTGGTACTGGTTGTAGGTGGTAGAGTAGAGGTCAGGCAGGCCCATAGTGTGGCTGAATTCGTGGCAGAAAGTGCCGATGCCGTCGGGGCGTGTCTGCTCCCACTCGTTGGAGCAAGTGTAGGAAAAAATCTGCTTGCCGTTATAGGTCGGACCGTCCGTGATGTTCCACGAGTGGGGCCACACCGAGTTGGCGCCGCCGTAGCTGGCCTCGCCTTGGCCGGCGTAGAACACGTAGATGTTATCCACCTTACCGTCGTTGTCGTAGTCGTAATTCGAGAAGTCAATCTCGTCGGCGTAAGCCTCGCAGGCTTCGAGCACCATGGCCGGGGCGTTCTGGTCGTTGCCATACCAGTCGTTACCGCCGTAATATTTCTGGTTGTGTGCCAGTTTTACGGGACCGTAAACATCGAATGTGGGACGGAACTGCTCCTTGGACTGGTACAGGAAGTAGTCGCGGGCCGAACCGTTGGCTCCGTATTCATCGAAGCCTTCCTTGTTGAGCATGTCGTTGAAGTACTGCTCGGGGTCCTCCACCTGGAATTTAACGTCAGTATATTCCACCAGGAACACCAGGCAGTGAACTTCGCCCGTGCGGGGATAGCTCGAGGTGAACAGGCCCTTGCCCTGCTGGGGGTAGGCGCGCTCGTCGGCTTCCTCGGCCATGGCCCGGTAGGTTGCATCAAGAACTGCCGGGCTCATGCTTGCGTTCATGTTCAGGGCAGTCACTCGCTTGCCCAAGGCAAGGCGGCCGTTGGAATCCGTGGTAGCGAAGCGCATGTAGCCTTCGGTGTCAAGCATCATGGGAGTGCCCTCGGCTGTGCGGTAGAAGTGCATGCGTTCGTCGCCCACCAGTTCGGCCTCGATCACGGTGCCGTCGGGCTGCGTGATGGTGCGCACGCCGGGACGGGCCGGCACGGCGTTGGCCGTAAACCCTATCGTCAGGGCGGTAGCCAAAGAGAGAATGAATTTCTTCATTATAAGTCAGATTGATTAATTTCTATTGAATTCACATTTCGTGCATCGAAATGTTTACAAAGATACATAAATAATACGAAACGGGCAAGACCTTTCGCTCCGAAAAGTCCTGCCCGCTATGATTTGTGGCAAATTGTCAGTCTTCAGTGGCCTCAGCGTCGCTCACTTCCTCATCCTCAAGCTCCGTAGGGTGCTTGGCAAAGTATTGCTTTAGCATTTCGGAAATGTTAAAATAGTAGCCGTCAGGCGTGTTCGCGTTGGCTTTGTTCACCTGGATGTAGTCGTAGCATGGGGCTTCGAAGCGCTGACTTGTGGCTGTTAGGCCCGACAGGTTGATGAATTCGTACTCGTGCTGGGGATACACCACCACATAGGCCGATTGCGGGTCCGCACCTGTGCCCGAGGCTGCAATGACCAGCAGCAGGCGGTTGAGTTTGAACTGCCATATCTTGGCAAGGTCGTATTTCTTGTTCTGCTCGTACACGTAGATGCGGTTCGTGAGCTGGCGGAGGTCCACAGGGTTGTCGTCAATCACCTGCATGGCATAGGCCAGCATCTTCTCGCGGTCGGCGCGCGTGCGCTTGTCCTTGGCATATATGGGCATCAGTTCCTGAAGCAGTTCCTGGTTGGGTGCTTCGCGGTAAGGGTCATAGTCCTCCTGGAACATAGTGCCATAGTAGAAGTACTGAAACTCCTCGTTGGTCATCGTGGTATCGTTGGCCATGAAAGCCTTGTGGAGCTTCGGGTAGTAGAACTTCGAGTTGGGGTCCACACTCTCGCGGGCTATAGCATCCAGGTCGGGCTCGCCAAGCTCGGAGCGGGCCGTTGTCTTGGCTGCGTAGGTTGCGGTGAATGAAAGTAATAACAGTAGTGCTGATAATATTCTTTTCATTTTGGTCACAGAAGTGTAGCGCCGACAATTGCGGCCATTGAACATGTTGCTACCGCCGGCAATCCCAGCGCCGAAACAAAGCGCAGAAAATCAGGCGAGCCGACAGGGTAGTGCGGTGAGCGCGGTGTGCTCATGTAGGCCACAGCGCCAAGAAAAGCCCCCACGGCACTGCCGAGAATTATGGCGGCAGCCGCCGGCTGGCAGGCATAGCCCACAGCCGTGCCGCACACTGCTGCTGCGCCCACATAGAGGCGCCCGGTGCGGAGCGGGGCGAACGGGTTGCCCTGGATAAATCGGATGCCAAGCACAAGGGCCGTCACGGCGAACCAGAACCACATACGGTTCAGGGTCAGATACTCCGCTCCTGCAAATTTGGCCACAATGAGCGCCACGAACGCGAAAAGTACGGCCGGAATTCTGTTCACAAACAGTCCGGCGACACCAATCACGGCCAGCACGATTGCAGGGCTTATCATCCAGGTTGATATCATATCTTACAAAGTTAGTAAAAAAAGAGCCCTCGGCCGATTAAAATCTCATTCTTTGGCATTATTTCACTTATATTAAGAGAAAATCGCGTGCCATACAACAAGCGCACCCGGGCCGTGGCGGTCCGGGTGCGGTAGTGTGGCGGATATTTCCGTTACAGGTTGCGAAGGTGTTTCTCCCAGGCCCATGCGGAGCGCAGGGTGTCGTCAAGGTCGCGTTCGGCTTTCCAGCCCAGCACCTTGTTGGCAAGCGTCGTATCGGCCCAAACGGCGGGTACGTCGCCCGAGCGGCGACCGACAATCTTGTAGGGCAGCTTCAAGCCGTTAGCTTTCTCGAAGCGTGTGATAAGTTCGAGCACCGACACCGGGCGACCTGTGCCTATGTTGAAGATTTCGTATTTAGCATCCATCTTGTGCTGCGTCATGCGGTCAACGGCTGCAACGTGGGCTTTGGCCAGGTCAAGCACGTCGATGAAGTCGCGGAGGCAGGAGCCGTCGGGCGTGTCGTAGTCGTTGCCGAACACCGAGAGGCACTCGCGCACACCGGCCGCCGTCTGGGTGATGAAGGGCACAAGGTTGTTGGGCACACCACGGGGCAGCTCGCCGATGAGCGCCGAGGGATGAGCACCAACGGGGTTGAAGTAGCGCAGGGCAATGCCATAGAAGTCGGGATACGCCGCGCAGCAGTCGCGCAGGATATCCTCGGCCATCTGCTTGGTGTTGCCGTAGGGCGATGTGGCCGGCTGGCGCGGAGTCTGTTCGGTCACAGGAAGTACTTCGGCCTCGCCGTAGACTGTGGCACTCGACGAGAACAGCACATTCGGGCGCTTGAACTCCTTCATCAGCTCAAGCACGTTCATGTATGACACCAGATTGTTCTGGTAGTATTTCAGCGGCTCGGTCATCGACTCGCCCACAGCCTTGAAGGCGGCGAAGTGGATAACGGTGGAAAACTCGTGGCGCTCGAACACACCGCGAAGAGCCTCCTTATCGCAGGTGTCCACCTGCTCGAAAGTAATCTTCCTGCCAAGGATTTTTTCCACACCTTCGATAGCCGACGGTTCGGAATTCGAAAAATTGTCGATTACCACAACGTCATATCCGGCTTCGATAAGAGCAACCGTGGTGTGCGACCCGATATAACCGGCACCACCCGAAACCAGAACTGTATCTTTCTTCATAGCTTTGAAATTTCAGTTAGTGCAACAAAGGTAAAACAAAAAAACGTAATAAACAAATGCCGTAACGCCAAAGCGCCCGGCCATCGCAGGTCGGGCGCTTTGATTGCATTCAAGTATTGAGAATAAGACTGGTTGATTAAATGATAAAGAACGTTTTCACTATTTGTAAGTAAAATGCTCGGGCCCCTCAATCGGTTCAAAATCAGCAGATACAATGCTTGTACATATGTGTTACAAATTAGTCACTACAAAGATGTTCTTTATTTGTGTAACAATTTTGTAATAATTTGTATGTGGTTTAATATGCTGATAAACAATGTAATATGTTTCATAAAACTCAGCGTGTCAGTATTTAACATTTGTTAGCATTAAAAATTCTCCAACCATCGAAAACGCTCCTTACCTTTGTAATGTCGAAAGACAAAAAGGATTAGATTGGTTAATGATAATGAGCACCGCAGGCCCGTCGCGACGACGGGCCTGCGGTGTGTAATATCCGTTTTGTTAACGGACAGTGAATTTTCGGCCGTTGGATATGTAGATGTTACCGGGGAGCAGGGTGGTGGTTTCCCGGCCAGAGAGGTCGTAGACAGGACTTCCGGCTGTCTCGACGTTAATGGTGCCAAGGCCACTGGTGCCGTCAAGGGCGAAGGCATTGCGGAGATTGACTACCGGGTCGCCATCGGCAGCAATCACTGAGCCTTCGGGAATAACGAAAGTGTAACCTACACCCGGTGCCATCTGAAAGCCTCCGAAATCAGCCGAGACTGTTCGTCCTTCGGACTGCGGGTCGAGGTAGGCGGTGACTTCTTTCACGAGAGTGTTGCCGTCGCAGTCCCATAATTGCAGTACGGCTCCTTCGGACAGACGTACGGGGCGATCGTAGGTGAAGCTCACTATGCCGAGCACATCGGAGTGGTCGGTGAACAAGCTGCACCATACGTAGTTGAGCGGAGCGAGGGGCTCATCGTAACCTCCCATGAAATTGAACACAAGCTCTTCGTTCACGATATCCTCGCGGTACATTGCGTGGGCGCTACCCTCCGGAAGCACGAGGGAATACCGTACCCCATTTTCGAAGTGGAGTTCCTCGTCGGTCATCGGGTAGGCCTGGCCAAGATCCCAATCCCATCCTATGCTCGCGGGAAATTCGCGCACAGGTGTATTCTCGCGGTAGAGGATAAAGTAGGGCTCACCCGCAGCTTCTGTCTCTATGCCCCAGTAGCACCACGGCAGACCGCCTGAACGCGATGTCTGGGCAATCACGGTGCCATCCTCGCAGTCGAAATATCCGGGGCCAAGATTGGCAGGAACTGTGAAATCGCGGGAGAACCGGGCGTTCGGCTCTCCGCCGGCTTCGCATGCGATTGAGCCGGGTGCGACCGAAACGGTATAAGTCTTCCCCTTCGGCAGAAGCTGACCATCAAAGAAAATGGCGAGTGCACCCTGGGTGCGCGTGGATACGTAGTTGCTCGCTTCCATACGTGTTGCTGTCGCCACGACTTCACCATCGCAAGTTATATTAGCCGTGGCACCTTCGAGCAATTTTATTCCACCGTCGAAGAAAAAGCCGATTTCATCGAGCGGCCTTGTGAACGGTCGGTCGCCAAGCGTGCACGACTCGGGTACTGGTTGGGCTGCCGGTAAAGGGAGAATGCCGAGGACGGCACTCCCGATTAAGAAAAAGATTTTTTTCATAAGAGTGTGTTTTTGAGTGTTATCTGATGATTTTGCGAGTGCGGTCGGAATAGCGCAGAATGTAGCACCCCTCGGGCAGGGCTGCGATACGCTCGGGGTCAGCCTGATGCAGAAGCAATGCACCATCAATTCCGTAAACATCGGCAAATTCTTTCAAAGCAAGCTCCTTAAGGTCTGAGGCCGGTTCGGCCATCACCTGGCATGAGGTCTGTGCACCTCCGGGCGTGACCCACACAACAATTTCCGTACTGCCAGGGCCGACGAGTTCTACCATTCCGTCTTCGAGTCCTACTTTTGCCACTTTTTCATCGCGCGATACAAAGAAAACCAAGGGGTCGTCGACATCGTCGGGTTCTATTGTGGCTTCGAGCTGGAATGTATCACCAACGTCGCCTGCAAACTCAGTGATATTGAGAGTTATCGACTCGGCCGGCTTGCGGTTTTTGTAGACTACGAAGGGTATTGTGGCCTCCATGCCGTTGGGGGTGCGGGCTGTAAGAGTGGTCTCGCCCGGCACGAGACCCTTGTAGGCTATCGCAGGACAAGGGCCGTCCATATAATACTCCACAATTTCTACCAGGCTTGGATCGCCGAATATCCACTCGACATCGCGGGGTGCCGAGGCCGGATAGATGGCTACAAAGTCGGCTCCGATACTGTCGACAAGTACATAACTGTTGAGATAGGTGAATTCGACTCTCTCGACTTCATTTCCGCAGTTTCCAATCTGAACCGTAAGGTCGGGACCGATGATTTCGCCCTGTTTGTTGCGAAAGAAGAACCGGAAATACTCGTCCTCGGTAAGGATACTATAACTATACGTAAATTCCTGTGTGCGTTTTTCGGGCGTGAGGTGTACGTCGGCATAAGCCACCTTGAATTCCTCAAGCTCGTAAAAGCCTTTTTCGGGGTCGGACATGCCGCGGAGATAAATGGTGGTATTGACATCGCCGTCAGTATCGTTTACCACCGTGAAGTGGAATGTGAAATTCTCGCCCGACATCGCGGGATTGGGCGTTGCGTAAAAATCTTTGACTGATATCTGGGCTCCGGCACCGGTCAGAACGCAAAGGAAAGAAAGGATTAGCAGAACTTTTTTCATCGTCATAAAAGAGGTGATTTATGCTTGCAAAGTTACTGCCAAAAATTCAAACGAGTGATATTTTCAGTCCTAATAAGATCCTACCCTCCGGTATTGGAATATGTTGATATACAGCGTTATGGGCGTATGACGCAGCTGAGTTTTGCTACCCGCGTGCTCAAGGCGAATTTTTAGCCGAGAAAATCGATGAAAAGTTGGGCATCCGGGGCACCTGAAGCTGCAAGACACTCTTTCATGACCGCCCGTTTCTTATAGTAGTATTTCAGCGTATATCCGCTGAAAAGGCAGATGGCTCGTGGCGAAAATCCGGCGTAGGAGAAGATAAGGAATGCCAGATCTTTTTCGCTTAGATTGGGTATCTGCTCTCGCAGACGGGTGATAATATTGTCGAAATGGCGGTCGAGAGCCTCGGCCAGATGCCTCATGCCGGCCGGTTCGCTGATGCGTTTTATTTCGCGCTCCATTTCCACGAGGATTGTTTTACGAAGTGGTGTATCGCCCTTTTCGAAGTATTCATTGCAAAGCACATTGAGCGTCGACCACTGGTTTTTGAACAGGTCGCCGATGTCGGAGCGCAATTCGCGGTTGCGCTGCGCCGACAGGCTTTCGGCCTGTGTGATTTCGCGGAGCTGGGTGACGGCGAGCTGCAGCTCGGTGTCCTTGAGGCGCATACGGTAGCGGTGATACAGCAATGCGCCGACAACTATCATCAGAATGATAATCAGTGAGGCTACGGAAATGACCCACGTGAGTGTTCGCTGCGATTCGAGCTGTCGGGTTTTCAGTTCCTGCTCGGTGTTGAAGTGTTGCTCCACGCTGTTGAGAATACCGTCGTTGTAGCTGTCATAAAATGTATCGGCAATGGAGTTGGCCACGATCTCTGATTGTACATAGAGATTGTCCTTGTCGCCGATTTCTTCATAGTAAGCTTCGCGGGCGAAGGCAAGTTGTGAATTGTCGGCCGGCAGGGTGAAAGTACGATCCAGCTCGAGGTATTCGTCAAAGCGGTGTGCCTTGGCAAGCGAGTAGAGCAGTATGCAGGAGTCAATACGTCCAAGGCCAACTTCGCGCTGCATGGTGCGGAATGTGTTGATAGCTTCGTCGTAGCGTCCGGCATGAGCATGGGAGTTTCCGATGAAACTCAGAGCGTACTGCAGTAGTGCGTCATCGCCTGCGGCGCGGGCGTACCCCGCAACCGGAGTCAGTGTCTCGATTGCTTCTTCGTGTTGATTAAGCCCATGGCTGGCTACACCCAATCCCAGGCGGCATTTCTGAATCCATCTTTCGTTGGCGGAAGCTAAGGCATTTTCAAGGGCGCGGCCATAATACCTGAGCGCATCGCCGGGCTTATGATGTCGGTAGTACAGCCCGGCGATTGAGTATAAAATTTGAGCCTTTAAGGTATCGTTGTCGCATTGCTGCGCGTAGGTGTCGGCTTCGAGCAAACGGCGGAGACCTTCAGGCGATTTATTCGCCTGATGCAAAAGGCTATCACCTTCGGAATATGCTGTCTGTGCAAGCTCCTCGGCCTGGCGCTTCGAAAGGTTGCCGGTGCACGAGGCCAGAAGTGCTGCTATAAAAATTATGGAGAGAAGTCTTTTCATAATCGGTTCAACCGAAAAGTTCGCGGAAAGCGTCGGCCACGCGGCTCACTTCGTGGAGGCGGATTGAAAGCTTGGAGGTGTCGAAGCCCTTGAGGTTTCCTGCAGGAATAAGCATATCGGTCATGCCGAGTTTCTCAGCTTCGAGAATACGCTGCTCGATGCGTGTGACGGGGCGGATTTCGCCCGACAGACCCACTTCGCCGGTCATGCACCAGCCGCGCGAGATGGCCATATCGACGTTGCTCGAAAGTATGGCGGCAATCACTCCGAGGTCAAGCGCGGGGTCGCTCACCTTCAGGCCGCCGGCAATGTTGAGGAACACGTCCTTGGCTCCGAGTTTGAAGCCCACTCGCTTTTCGAGCACGGCAAGCAGCATGTTCATTCGCTTGGCGTCGAAGCCAGTCACGGAGCGCTGTGGAGTGCCGTAAGCCGCCGTGCTCACGAGTGCCTGGATTTCAATCAGGAACGGCCGGATGCCCTCCAGTGTCACGCCGATGGCCACGCCCGAAAGTTCCTCGGGAGTGTTGGACAGCAGCATCTCCGAGGGGTTGGACACCTCGCGCAGGCCGCGTTGCATCATTTCGTAGATGCCTATTTCCGACGTGCTGCCGAAGCGGTTCTTGATGGCACGCAGCAGACGGTACATGTATTTGCTGTCGCCCTCGAATTGAAGCACGGCATCCACGATGTGCTCAAGCACCTTGGGGCCGGCAATGGAGCCCTCCTTGTTGATATGGCCGATGAGAAGCACCGGCACGCCGCTTTCCTTGGCGAATTTGAGCAGGGCTGCCGCACATTCGCGCACCTGGCTCACGCTTCCTGCCGAGGAATCGAGGGTGTCGGTAGCGATGGTCTGGATGGAGTCCACCACCAGGATGTCGGGCTGCACTTCCTCGATGTGCGCGAAGATATTTTCGAGCGAGGTCTCGCACACAATGAAGCAGTTGTCGCTACCGCGGCCAATGCGGTCGGCGCGCAGTTTGAGCTGCGAGGCGCTCTCTTCGCCGCTTACGTACAGGATGCGGCGGCTGCGGATGCTCAGCAGGTTCTGGAGCACGAGTGTGGACTTGCCGATTCCCGGTTCACCGCCGATGAGCACTATCGACCCACGCACCAGGCCGCCGCCGAGCACACGGTTCAGCTCGGCACTGGGCATGGCAATGCGGGGCTCGTCCACGGTTTCGATGTCGTTCACCGTGCGCGGGCGCGCCTTGGCACGCGAGGCCGCTGCCGGAAGCGCCGGTCCGGGGCTGGTGCTCACTTTTTCCTCAACCATAGTGTTCCAGGCCCCACAGCTGGGGCACCGGCCCTGCCACTTGGGCGAATCGGCTCCGCATTCGGTGCAGAACCACATCGTTTTCTGTGCTTTCTTTGCCATATCAGAAGGTTCGGGCCCTGAACTGCGACAGGGCTATCGCTGTGGCTGTGGCCACGTTGAGACTTTCGACTGCCTCGGCACCCGGAGGCCACGAGGGGATGAGCAGCCGCCGGCCTACGCAGGCTGCCACGGCATCGGAAATGCCGCGGCCCTCATTGCCCATCACCAGCACACCGCCGGTGCTGAGCGCGGAGGTGTAGATGTTGTCGCCGTCAAGGAAGGTGCCGAACACCTCGGCGCCGTCAAGGCTCCTCAGCCATGCAGCCAGGTCAGTATATATAATGTTCACGCGCGAGAGTGCTCCCATGGTGGATTGCACGGCCTTGGGGTTGAAAGCATCAACGCTATCGGTCGAGGCTACCACGGTGTGCACGCCCATCCAGTCGCAAGTGCGGAGGATGGTACCTAAGTTGCCGGGGTCCTGCACGCGGTCAAGCGCCACCACGAGATTGCTTCGCACGTAGTCGAGCGCCGGAGCTTCCGCTGCTTCGGGCAGGCGGAAAAAGGCAATAACGGGCGGTGTGGCGGTGAGGCGGGTCAACTCGCGCAGCATCTGAGGCTTGGCCTCCACCGTGGTGGCGGCTTCTATTTGCCCTGAGTGCTCGGCGAGCCACTCAGGCAGCGCAAAGAGATATTCGCAGGCAAAGCGTGCGGCCAGTTCGAGCACACACTTCGTGCCCTCGGCCACAAACAGGCCCGTGCGGCGGCGTCCTTTGGCATCGTCGAGGGATGCAAACTCGCGCATCAGTCGGCGCGTAAGCTGAAATTCGGTGTTCATAAGCTGTCCTTTTCGTAGCCCAGTTCATACCCCGCTTCGCGGGCAAGGTCGCGGTCGGCAGCCACGGTTGAGCCGATGGTGGTGAGCAGGTCGCCCACGATGGCGCCGTTGACTCCCGCACGCATGCATCGCAGCTGTCCCTCACGCGATATTCGCTGGCGACCGCCGGCAAAGCGGAGCTGGACACCCGGATGCACCATGCGGAACAGCGCGGCAGTGTGCACAATTTCGTCCTCACTGATAAGTGGCGTGTCGGCCAGCGGTGTGCCGGGGATAGGGCAGAGCACGTTGATGGGGATGGACACCGGGCGGGCGCGGCGCAGCAGCAGCGCGAACTCGCCGCGCTGGCGGGCCGTTTCGCCCATGCCTATGATGCCTCCGGAGCACACCTCGAGTCCCAGGCTGTGGGCGGCATCGATGGTGGCCATCTTATCCTCGATGGTGTGGGTGGTGCATAGGGTGGGGAAGTGGCTCGGTGCGCTCTCCAGGTTGCAGTGGTAGCGCTTGAGGCCTATTTCCTTGAGTTTCGCAAGCTCCTCACGGCCAAGCAGGCCGAGCGACGCACACACCGACACGCCTGTACTGTCCTTCACCCTGCGCATGGCAGCGCACATGGCATCGAGAGCCTTTCCGCGCACGGAGCGTCCGCTCGCCACGTAGGAAAAACGCATTATTCCGTGCTCGGCGCAACCGCGGGCCAGGGCCTGTGCCTCGGCCTCGTCGACCATGTCGTAGGTTTCGCAGCCGGTGGAGTAATGCGCGCTTTGGGCGCACCATTTGCAGTTCTCAGGGCATTTGCCCGAGCGGGCGTTGACGATGGAGCACATGTCGAACAGGCCGTTGCCGAAGCGGGCCTGCACCTGGGCTGCGGCATCCTCGAGGGCACGACGCCCGGCCTCAGTCGTTAATTCGGCCAGGCCGTAGACCTGCTCCTCGCTCAGCTCCTTGCCGGTTAGCACATAGGCCAGGCACTCAGCCACCAGGCGGCACTCGGCCTCTTCGGCGGTATATTTTTGTTGTGTATTTTCGGTCATTCTTAAATGGATTATGAAGTGCAAAGATACAAAGTTTTTTATTATTTTTGCCACACAAATTTCACGATTATGAACATGCGCTTACTTCTGTTTTCCCTCCTCACCCTTGCGGCCACCGCAGCTTCGGCCTCGCGCCCGCGTCTGGCTGAGGATATTATGCGTATTATCGGCGACGACCACATAGGCGTGGCCGTGATTTTCAGCGACGGCGACACACTGGCTCTTGACGGCAACAGCCCTTTCGAACTGCAGAGCGTGGCCAAATTCCACCAGGCTGTTGCTCTGGCAAATAAAATCGGATATCCGGCAATAATGACCGACTCGGTGACGGTGACTTCGGCCGACCTCCTTCCCAACACATGGAGCCCGCTGCGCGCGGCCTATCCGCAGGGCCTCACCCTGACCTTGCCCAACCTGCTCTACCAGTCGCTGGTGATGAGCGACAACAACGCGGCTGATATTATCTTTGACCGCTATGTGTCGCCCTCCGAAACGGACAGCATCCTCCACGCCCTTGGCTCCTTCGGCTCCTACGGCATAGCTGTGACCGAGGCGCAGATGCACGACGACCCGGCCCTTTCGGCACTCAACTATTCCACTCCATTGGCCACCGCGCGGCTGATGGACCACTTTTTCACCGCCGACACAACGGCGGCGGCCACGGTAATCCGCGCCGTTATGTCGGGCTCCGTTCCTCTGGGCGCAGCACGTATTCCGGCCGGTATTCCAACCGGCCAGGCCCTGGTGTTTCACAAAACGGGCACCGGTTTTGACCGCCCCGATGGGAGCATCAGCGCCCTGAACGATGCTGCGTTCGTGTGCTATACTCACCCGGACGGCTCAACGGGCTATTATACTTTAGTAATTTTTATGGCTGATTTCGCCGGAGCGCGAGCCGACGGCGAGCAGAAGATAGCCGATATATCCCAAGCTGTGTGGAACTCCACTGTGCTTGAGCGAGTCAAGGCCATGAACGCTTCGGCCACCGTCTATCCGGCTCAGCGCCGCGCCGGAACCTCCACCGCTCCGGATGCCGAGTCGTTCGGCAGTGCGCTGATGAGCACGATTTTCGAAGCCGTGCTCGACCAGATAATATTCCCCGACTCCAATTGAACCAACCCGGCTGCACGGATGTTATAAATCTATTCAACCTAAAATTATTCGAAAATGAAAAAGTTTATCTTATCGTTGGCTGTTGTTGCGGCCATGTCCGCTATGGCAGTATCGTGCAGCAGCAGCGCGTCGTCGACCGAGGAATCGGCCCAGACAGTTGTAGAGAAAATCCAGAACGCCGGTAGCCAGGCCGACGTCCAGAAGTACGTTGAGGAAGCTCGCGACTATGCAGCTAAACTCGTGAAGGAAGGTAAAGTGGATGAAGCCAAAGCTTACCTCGAAAAAATCGAACCCATCGTTCAGGAGAAAGCTCCTGCACTCGTCGGCACTCTTCAGACTTCCGAGAGCGCTCTCGATAAGGTAAAGGATTTTGTAGGTGACAAGGCAGAAGCTGCCGAGAACGCCGCCGAAAGTGCTGTAGGCTCAGTGAAGGATGCCGCAGGCGATGCCGCCGAAGCAACCTCCAACGCTGCTGAAAACGTTGCCGACAAGGCCGGTGATATTTTCAATGCAGCCAAGGAGAAAGCGGGCGACGCTGTTGAGGCCACAAAGGATGGTGCCTCCAAAGCCGTTGAAGCTACGAAGGAAGGTGCTTCCAAGGCTGTTGAAGCAACTAAGAATGGCGCGTCCAAGGCCGTAGACGCCACCAAGCAGAAGGCCGAGGACCTCAAGAACGCGCTTACAAAATAAGCTCTGCCCCTATTAATAATACACGCAAAAGGCCACCGGAACACCGGTGGCCTTTTGCGTGTGTACTGTGTCCCGAACGCAGTGAGGGAAAAAACAATGAAAAAATTTGGTGGTGTGTAGAAAAATTGCTATTTTTGCGCGAATTTGGGATAATTCCGTGCCGGCCGCAAGCCGACTTTCGTTTCACCACCCGGATTTTTCAGCGTAAATTTCTGGGTTAGCTCACTTAAGGTGTATTAATGGCAGAAAAACGCTCTCGCCGTATATCAACATTAGGTTCGCGCTTCACATCGCTTGTGAGCGTGGCTTTGGTTCTGTTCATGCTTGGCATTGCCGCCATGCTGGGGCTTGTCGGCAAGAATCTGACCGATGAGGTTCGCCGCAATCTCGGCTTCATTATCAAGATGGAGCGCGAGCTGCCCGACGGCCCCGTCAATAAGCTCAAACAGCGCCTGTCGGCCGACGCCGCCATAGAGCGCTTCACATTCTCCTCGGCCGACGACATCCTGGCTCAGGAGGAGCAATACCTGGGCGAGTCCGTGGCCGACCTCCTGGACGTGAACCCCTTTGCCTCCGAATTCGATGTTAAAGTATGTCCGGCTTATTCTACTCCGGATAGTATCGCCGCTCTCGTGGAGGATTACTACTCGGCCGAGGGCGTCCGCGAAATTGTAACCGAAAGCACAGTCATCGAGGGCGTTGACCACGCCGTGCGCCGTGCTGGCACCATCGTTTTGGCCGTGGCCGGAGTCCTGCTGATTGTTTCCATCGCACTGATTAACAACACTGTCAGCCTGTCCATCTACGGCAGGCGATTCGTCATACACACCATGAAGCTGGTGGGCGCTACCGGAGCGTTCATCCGCCGTCCCTTTATTGCCGCCGGTGCACTTAACGGTCTGTTGGCCGGGTTGATAGCCTCGGCCATCCTGTGGGGTGTGCGCTTCTACTGTGCCGACCTTGACCCGGCAGTGGATGCAGCTCTGGCCGTGTGGCCCATGGTGATAATATGTATCATCCTCATTGTGGCGGGTATAGCCATCAGTGCACTGACAGCCGCTGTGGCCACGAACCGCTATCTCCGCGCCAGCTACGACGCCATGTTTCTGAAATAAGCGCGGCACACACACAGTTCACGAATATTTACTTACATCTCAGCGAAAGAAATGAAGAAAGAAAATTTACAGACACCGGCCGAAGGCGAGCAGCGAGTGCACATGCCGCTCCAGCGCGCCAACTTCGTGGCCATGGCTATCGCCGGGCTGATGATTGTGGTCGGATTTCTGCTCATGCTCGGCGGCAGTTCCACCGAGACCGAATTCAATCCCGACATTTTCAGCACACGCCGCATAGTCGTCGGTCCGTGCATTGCCTTCCTGGGCTTTGTGGCCATGGCTATTGCCATTATTATCGATCCCGCCCATATCAAGTTTCTTGACTCTAAGAAGAATTAATGGATACACTTGACGCCCTTATCCTCGGCATTGTCCAGGGCCTTGCCGAGTATCTGCCCATCAGCTCCTCGGGCCACCTGGAAATTTTCCGCGAAATCCTCGGCCTTAACCTCAGTGGCGCCGAGAGCCTTGAGTTCGACGTTATGCTCCACGTGGCCACGGTGCTCAGCACCATCGTCATCCTGTGGCGCGAGTTTGCGCCCCTGTGCGTGTCGTTCTTCACCTTCCGCCGCGACAACAATTTCTGGTACGTTTGCAAAATCCTTGTGTCCTGCATACCCATCGGCATTGTGGGCCTCTGCTTCAAGGACACCATCGAAACCTTTTTCGGCCAGGAACTCACCCTGGTAGGCTTCTGCCTGTGCGTCACCGCATTGCTGCTGGCCTTCTCCTATTTCTTCCGTACCCGTCCTACCGAACTTCAGGGTGGTGGTCGGCTGAGTGCCGCTCCTGCGGGGCGCGACATCACTTTCCTCGATGCTTTCGTAATCGGTTGCGCTCAGGCTGTGGCAGTGCTACCGGGCCTTTCGCGCTCCGGCACAACTATCGCCACCGGTCTGCTCATTGGCGATAAGCGCGAGCAGGTGGCCTATTTCTCCTTCCTCATGGTCATCATTCCCATCCTTGGTGAAGCGCTGCTGGACGTGAAGAAAATGTTCGGTGTCGAGGCTGTTGACGCGGTTGCAGGCCAGGCCACCGAAGCAATCGGAACCGTGCCCATGATTGTGGGTTTTCTGGCAGCTTTCATCGTGGGTTGCCTGGCGTGCAAATGGATGATAAACATCGTTAAGCGCGGCAAGCTCTGGTGGTTCGCTGTCTATTGCGCAATTGTCGGCATAATTTGTATATTAAAAGGTTACGGAGCTTTCTGATGAATTTCCTTCAAGGCGAAATACTGTATGTGGACAAGCCCCTGGGCTGGACTTCGTTTGATGCCGTGAAGCGTCTGCGCGGTGCTCTCACACGCCGCCTGGGCGTGAAAAAGCTCAAGGTTGGCCACGCCGGCACCCTGGATCCTCTTGCAACCGGGGTGATGATTCTGTGCACCGGCAAAGCCACGAAGCGTATCGACGAACTCCAGGCCGGAGTCAAGGAGTACATCGCCACGATAGCCCTCGGCGCTACCACTCCGTCGTTTGATCTCGAAACAGAAATCGATGCTACCTATCCTACCGAGCATATCACCCGCGAGCTGGTTGAGGACACACTGCGCAGCTTCACCGGGCGCATCGAGCAGGTTCCCCCGGCGTTCTCGGCCGTGAAAGTGGATGGCAAGCGTGCCTACGACCTCGCCCGCAAGGGCCGCGACGTGGAGCTCAAACCCAAGGTTCTCGTCATCGACGAAATAGAGTTGCTTGACTACGCCCCCACTTCCATAACCATCCGTGTGGTGTGCAGCAAGGGTACCTACATCCGCGCCCTGGCCCGCGACATCGGGCAGGCTCTGGGGAGCGGCGGCCACCTCACGGCCCTGCGCCGCACGCGTGTGGGCGAGGTGAACATCGCCGACTGTCTCACCGTGGACCAGTGCGCCGAACTTATCCGCACAGTCGAAATTGAATTTCCTGAAAATTAATCCTCTACATATCACCCCATGAAATTATCACAGTTTAAATTCCATCTTCCCGACGAACTTATTGCCGAACATCCCACGCGCGACCGCGACGATTGCCGACTGATGGTAGTTGACCGCCGCACCGGCGAGATTTCGCACCACATCTTCAAGGAAGTAATCGACTTCTTCGACGATGGCGACGTGATGGTCTTTAACAACACCAAGGTCTTCCCTGCGCTCCTCTACGGCAACAAGGAAAAGACCGGTGCACGCATCGAGGTGTTCCTTCTCCGCGAACTCAATGCCGACAACAAGCTGTGGGACGTGCTGGTGGAGCCGGCCCGCAAAATCCGAATCGGCAACAAGCTCTATTTCGGCGAGGACGAATCCATGGTGGCCGAGGTGATTGACAACACCACCTCGCGCGGCCGCACACTCCGTTTTCTCTACGATGGTCCCCACGACGAATTCAAGGCAGCCCTCTACGCCCTGGGCATGACGCCGCTGCCTCCCTACATCACCCGCGAACCCGAACCCCGCGATGCCGAGGACTACCAGTGCATCTTTGCCGAGAAAGAGGGGGCCGTGGTGGCTCCTGCGGCCGGTCTGCACTTCTCGCGCGGCCTGCTCACCCGCCTTGAAATCAAGGGTATCAAGCGTGCCTACGTCACTGTGCACAGCGGCCTTGGCGCCTTCCGCGAAATCGATGTTGAGGACCTCACCAAGCATCGCATGGACTCCGAGCAGATGACTGCCGACCAGACTCTGGTTGATACCGTGAACGCTGCAAAGGATGCTGAAAAGCGTGTGTGCGCCGTTGGCACCTCGGTGCTCCGTGCAATCTCAACTGCCGACAGCATGGGCGGCCACATGAAAACTTACGATGGTTGGACCAATAAATTCATCTTCCCGCCCTACGATTTCGACGTGTGCACGAGCCTCATCACCAACTTCCACATGCCTTACTCCACCATGCTTATGATGGTGGCAGCCTTCGGTGGCTACGAAACCGTGATGAAAGCCTACAAGACAGCAGTTGAGGAAGGCTACCGCTTCGGCTGCTACGGCGACGCCATGCTGATTAAATAAGCTACAGAGATACTTCTGAGGAAGGCTATTTCATAATGCAGATATGCGTCCGTAGGACGCTGAATTACTACTAACCCCGGTCGCCGAAGCCTTTAGGCGTAGGTGCCCGGAGTTAAACGCAACATACAATGGCGTCCGAAGGCCGCCGAAAAGGTAGAATGCAGATTGTCACCCTTTTCGGCGGCCTTCGGACGCCTGTTTTAGTCTTTT
>JAAVFP010000030.1 GCA_014800735.1 Bacteroidales bacterium | reverse complement strand
GTCATTGCCTTCGATTCCACTTGCCGCGAAGTCGATGGCAACGCCGTTGGAGGGTTGGAGCACAGTCACTTTCAGCGAAGCTGATTTGCCGCTTTCGGTGGTGACTGTCACGGTTGTTTCGCCGGGCTTCAGTGCTGTTACCTTTCCGTTTTCATCAACCGAGGCGATAGTGGCGTCGCTCGAGGTCCACGTCAGTTTGTCGGTTGAACCGGCAGGAGTAACCACGACAACGATTGTCTTGCTTTCGCCCACGTTGAGGGTCAGGTCATTACCTTCGATGCCACTTGCGGCGAAGTCGATGGTTATGCCGTTGGAGGGTTGGAGAACGGTTACCTCACAACTTGCGGTTAGACCGTTTTCGGTTTCAACGGTGATGGTAACCGTACCAGGCTTGATGCCTTTTACAATGCCATCTTCAATTGTGGCAATCTCAGGATTCTGTGATGTCCATACCAAGTTGCTAAGATTTGCACCTTCCGGTTCTGCAATCACATTCAGTTTTACGCTTTCGCCGACATTGACGGTAGCCTTCTCTTCCGCAAATCGTATGCGGGTGATGTCAGGAGCTATAGGATTGATATAGCGAAAATCTTTCCATATATCAGCTGTTTTATACCTGTTCACGCTTTCGGCGGGGACGTATAAGGGAGTATCCCTATAGGTTCCGTATGAAAAAACATCACCGTTAAACTCCGATTCTGAGTAAGCAGGCGGAACAATTGCAGAACAAGTAACGGATTTCAGTGTTGGCATATAAAATGCCCCACTCTGAATCCCCTTGACAATAGATCCAATTTCAAGTTCGGTAAAAGAGCAACCACTGAAAGCTTGAAGTCCTATAAATTCAACTTTGTCAGGAATTCGCAGAAGACCGGTAAAACCGCCTAATCCCCTGAAAGCAGCTCCTTCGATGGTAGTTACATTCTCTCCAATAGTCAATGAACCGCTTAATCCACCACATCGTTGAAAAGCCCCATTACCAATAGTGGTCACATTATCTGGAATAATGAGTGAGCCGGTAAATCCGCTACACCCCTCGAAAGCAGCCTCCCCGATGGTGGTCACATTATCTGGAATAATGAGTGAGCCGGTAAATCCGCTACAGTCACGGAATGCCCAGTCAGATATTACGGTAAGTTTTTCGGGGAGGATAAGGTGGCCGGTAAATCCACTGCAGCCATAGAACGCCCAGTCGCCAATATTTGTTACATTCTTTCCGATAGTAAGGGAGCCTTTGAATCCACTGCACCCCCAGAAAGCTTGCGTCCCTATGGTGGTCACATTATCGGAAATAACGAGCGAGCCGGTGAATCCACTGCAATATCTGAAAGCACAATCCCCAATGGTGGTCACATTATCGGGAATAACGAGCGAGCCGGTGAATCCGCTACAGTAATCGAAGGCACAATCCCCAATGGTGGTCACATTCTCGGGAATAACGAGCGAGCCGGTGAATCCACGGCACTGATCGAAAGCACTCGCCCCAATTGTAGTTACGTTCGTACCAATCGTTAAAGATCCGGTGAATCCACGTCCATAAAATGCATCACTTCCAATAATCCTTATATTATTACCAATAGTAAGTGAACCGGTTAATCGACAGCCTAAAATACCACCAAAAGCTCGTTCCTTGATGGAAGTTACCGCATAGGTTTCACCTTCGTAAGTGATGTCGTCGGGAATGACGAGATTACTAATTGACGATACTGCAGCTTCGGTAACTTCGGCCTCCATGGTGGCATCGTCGATCGTGTAATTCAGATTTCCGACCGTAATTTGGCGCGTAGCTGCCGAAGCCGGCAGGCCGACGACGATGAGGAATATCACCGCGGCAAGGATGCGGGCGATATTCGGCAATTTTGCGGTGCACGCACCGCGGATTTTTAACGTTCGCATTGATTAGTTTGGTTTATACATTATTTATATGTGTAAATGTTATCGCCAGATAATATTCTGATAGTTCTTAGGAACAGCAGGGATTGGGCCGGCGGCGGTGAACTTGAAGAGCTCGTAAACGCGACGCTTGAGCACCGCCTGCACGTAGCTGTTATGGTCCGTAAGGGCGGCAAGGGCGCGAGGCACCAGCACGAGGTTCATGACCGAGGTGTAGAATCGAGGATCTTGAACCAGGTCGTAGATGTGGCAAGCCTCGAAGCCGCGGAAATACGCGATATCAGCGTATTTACCCCAATCCATACTTTGGAGCACAGCACGCTTTATGGCGTGATTTGCACGCGTGTTGTCGTCGCAGTATAGTCCGTTGTTAACATGCCGTTTATACTTTATATTGCGAATACTGCTCATGCAATCCCACGAAGCGTAGGGATTACCCCGGCCGATATTTTCCTGACGGCCAATCTTGCCTGCGATAACCTGATTGACTACGCTCAGGTCTGCAAAAATGGCGGTTTTGGCTATGAGTTGCGCAAGCTGGAAATCATCGATGGGAGTACCCCACAACTGATCGGCATCGGCATTGAAAAAGCTGAAAATGTAGAGCGAGAAGCTGAGGAAGGCCGACTTTAGTTTAGATTGATTCTTGGAGGCAATCGCACGGGGATTGGCACGAACAAAGTTGCGGAAAGTTTGGTTGGAGTTGTCTATAAACTCCGCCAACTCTGCACTTTCAGCCACATTGCCTTTAATCCAGGCAATAGTCTGCTGTCCATTTGCACTATCCAAAGCATTGAGGTAGCTGCGATAGCTTGCTGCACTTCCCGGAGTGAGAATGTTGAGAGCGACTGCCTCGGCGCAATATGCGCTTAAAGCATCCTGAAAGTTTAATTTGGGTAGCATGTGTGTTGCATAAGGGCTTGATAGAACCACCTGCCCACTTGTGGTTCGATATTAAAATAAAAGCGTGAGAGCAATACCGTCTGCCCGTCCCACGCTCAGAGGCCCTGGAATTGCCCATCATAGTTGAACGAGCAAACGTGCAGATGCCTCACGCAGAATATGATATACAACCGTAGCCGGCGCTCGCGCGTCGACTCCGGAGAAATATATACATATCCACAAGGCGTCTACCGTCTGCTACATTCCCGACTATGATAGAAATTTTCCAGGTTTCTGAGCGTCAAGAATGAGCGTAGAGTATACGCTGTAACAAAATGTCTTTTTGCTGACCCACCCAATGCCCGGAGCGGAAAAATAATCCGACTCCCGCTCTGCGTGAAATCTGCGATGCAAAGTTATAAAATTTATTCTATATAAGTAACTAAAAGGATATACTTTTAGCAAAAACACACACATTAATTAATAGGGAGTTTAGGGGCATTAGGGGCATTAGGGTCTTTAAGGTCATTAAGGTCCTTAGGGACCGCAACCCAAAATTCCCAAAACCTCCCATAATTCCCATAATTCCCATAATTCCCAAAAACCTCCCACCGCTCCCACCGAATAAAAAGATTTTTTTGCTAATTTTGCGCTATGGAGACAATTATTGACTATCGCGACGTGGAGGTGCTGCGCAATGAGCATGTGGCACTCAAGAATGTAAACCTCAAAATCAACCAGGGCGAGTTTGTGTACTTGCTCGGGCGTGTGGGTAGCGGCAAGACTTCGCTGCTGAAAACATTCTATGCCGAGGTGCCGGTGGAGTGCGGCGAGGCTCGCGTGCTGGACTACGACCTGCGCACTATCCGCAAGCGCGACATCCCCTTTCTGCGCCGCCGCATAGGCATTGTCTTTCAGGACTTTCAGCTGCTCACGGACCGTACGGCCTACGCCAACCTGGAGTTCGTGCTCGATGCCACCGGATGGCGCGACCGCCGCGAAAAGGAGGAGCGAATCGACACAGTGCTACGCCAGGTGGGTATGGACACAAAGGCTTTCAAGATGCCACATCAGCTTTCGGGCGGCGAGCAGCAGCGTATAGTCATTGCCCGCGCACTCCTCAACAACCCCTCGCTAATCCTGGCCGACGAGCCCACCGGCAATCTCGACCCTGAAACGGGCGACCAGATTATGGCCCACCTCCACTCCATATCGCGCCAAAGCGGAGCGACTGTGGTGGTGGCCACTCACAATCACTCGTTCCTCCAGCGCTTCCCCGGGCGCGTGCTGCGCTGCGAGCGCAAAATGCTTATGGAATAAGCTCGCAAATCAGCGTAGCCGACGTGGACTCAAGCACGCGCACTCGGCGCAGCTGGCCCACCTTGGCATCGCCGCGGGCGAATACTGCCGTTTTGTTCTGGCTGGTGCGGCCCACCATCTGCTCCTTGCTGCGCTTGGCCACGCCCTCCACGAGCACCTTGAATTCCTTGCCCTCGTCGGCGCGGTTCGAAGCCGCCGACAGCTCGTTCTGAAGCGCTATCATGCGGTTCAGGCGCTCTATTTTCACGTCCTCCGGAACATTGTCAGGCATCGTGCGCGAGGCCAGGGTGCCGGGGCGCTCGGAGTATTTGAACATGAACGACGAGTCGAACCCTACGGTGCGCATCAGGTCGAGGGTCTGCTGGAAGTCCTCCTCGGTTTCGCCGTGGAAACCGGTGAAGAGGTCGCTCGATATACCGCAATCGGGGATGATGCGACGGATGGCGGCAATGCGATCCAGATACCACTCGCGGGTGTACTTGCGGTTCATGGCATGGAGCACACTGTTGCTGCCCGACTGCACCGGCAGGTGGATGTGGCGGCAGATGTTGGGACGCGAGGCGATGGCCTCGATGATGTCGTCGCTCATATCCTTGGGGTGCGAGGTGGTGAAGCGCACGCGCATGTCGGGTGCGGCATCGGCCACAGCCAGAAGCAGGCGCGCAAAATCGGTGTCGCCGTCGCGGTAGCTGTTCACGTTCTGGCCCAGCAGGGTCACCTCGCGGAAGCCGCGGCTGCGCAGGTCGGCCACCTCGCGCAGGATGCTGTCCACGGGGCGGCTGCGTTCGCGGCCGCGGGTGTAAGGCACAATGCAGTACGAGCAGAAATTATTGCAGCCGCGCATGATGCTCACAAATCCGCTCACATTTTGGCCGGGGATGCGGGCGGGCACTACGTCGCGATAGGTTTCGGTGGTGCTCAGCTCAACATTCACCGCCGGGCGGCCCTGCTCGGCCGAGGCAAAGAGAGCCGGGAGGTCCAGGTAAGCATCCGGACCGGCCACAAGGTCCACTCCGTGCTTTTCCACCAGCTCCTGGCGCACACGCTCGGCCATGCAGCCTATCACACCGATAATCAATCCCTTGCCTTCGGCCTTGCGCTTGCGGCGCTGACTGCCCAGAAACTGCAGGCGGCTCAGGATTTTCTGTTCGGCATTATCGCGGATGGAGCAGGTGTTCAGCAGCACCGCATCGGCATCATCAAGGGTGTCCGTCAGGCCGTAGCCGGCCATCTCCATGATGGATGCCACCACCTCGGAGTCGGCCACATTCATCTGGCAGCCGTAGGTTTCGATATAGAGTCGGCGGGAATTGCCGTCGGATATTTTATTGTTTTCAGTCTCTTTCATCTGCGATAAAATTTGTGCTATTGCACAATAATGATTATTTTTGTGCAAAATTACAAAAAAATTGTGGACTCCTCGATAATATCCATATTAGTTGCCGTTTTTGTGGGGTTCGTGATTACTATGGCTGAGAAATGGATAAACAAATCCGGCTCCGCCGACAGCACCACGAGCCAGCGGCCCCAGGCGCGCCCGCAACGTCCTGCGCCCCAGCAGGTTCGCCGCGAGCCACAGGCTGCGCAGCCAGCCACACGCCCCAAGCAGGCACGCAAACAGCGGCCCAAGCCCGAGCATCAGCCTCAGGCCCAGGCTCAGGCCACGCCGGTGTTCGATGCTGCGGCCGAAGGGCAACGTGTGACAACCGATGCCCCTGCCCAACCTCGGCGCAAGGCAGCCGCCGCCCACGGCCATCTGCCCCCGATGCCCGGCGGCAACCTGCGCTCGGCTATTATCTGGAGCGAAATCCTACGGCGAAAATTTTAATACCCTAATCTATATCCCAACTTAAAAATGGCTTTCAACTTTATGACGGCTGAGGAAGCAGCCGAAATGATTCCGAATGGCGCCACTATCGGCCTCTCGGGCTTCACTGCTCCCGGCACTCCTAAATTTATCTCCGAAGCTCTCGCTGCTAAAGCTGTGCGCGAGCACGAAGCTGGTCGCCCCTTCAAAATCAACCTCTTCACGGGCGCTTCGACCTCCGACCACGTAGACGGCGCTCTGTCGCGCGCCAACGCCTACAATATGCGTGCACCCTACCAGAACGTGCCCGACCTCCGCAAGCGCATCAACGCCCACGACTGCCACTACTTTGACCGCCACCTCTCCGAGATGGCCCAGGAAGTGCGCTACGGCACATACGGCGATATCGACTTTGCAATCATCGAAGCTGCCGACATCACCCCCGACGGCGAAGTGGTGCTGGGCTGCGGTGTGGGCAACATCCCCACCTATGCCAAGCTGGCCAAGCACATCTTCATCGAGCTCAACGACAAGCTGCCCAAATCGCTCCTGGGCATGCACGACATCTACCTGCCGGACGATCCCCCGTACCGCCGCGAAATCCCCATCTTCGCTGCCAACGACCGCGCCGGTTCGCCCATCCTGAAAATCGATCCCGCCAAGGTGATTGGCATTGTGCGCACCAGCTCCTACGACGGCGTGAAGCCCTTCACCGCTGTCGACGAAGTTTCGAAGCAGATTGGCTCCAACGTTGTGCGCTTCCTCCTGTCCGAGTACAAGAGCGGCCGCCTGCCCAAGGAATTCCTGCCGCTGCAGTCCGGTGTGGGCAATGTGGCCAACGCCGTGCTCTACGACCTGGGCGAAAGCACCGAGCTGCCCCCCTTCATGATGTACACCGAGGTTATCCAGGACGCCGTGCTGGAGCTCCTCAAAAAAGGCAAATGCACCTTTGCCTCCACCTGCTCCATGACCTTCAGCGACGCCACCGAGGAGAAACTCTTCGCCGACATGGACTTCTTCCACGATAAAATCCTGATGCGTCCGGCCGAAATCTCCAACAACCCCGAGGTTATCCGCCGCCTGGGCGTAATCGCCATGAACACCGCCCTCGAGGCCGACATCTTCGGCGCTGTCAACTCAACCCACGTGCTCGGCACCAAGATGATGAACGGCATCGGCGGCTCCGGCGACTTCACCCGCAACGCCTACCTCTCCATCTTCTCCTGCCCCTCCGTGAGCAAGGGCGGCCTCATCAGCAACATCGTGCCCATGGTTGCACACGCCGACCACTCCGAGCACTCCGTGGACATCATCGTGACCGACCAGGGTATTGCCGACCTTCGCCACAAGGACCCCGTGGACCGCGCCCGCGAAATCATCAACAACTGCGCACACCCCATGTACCGCGAACTCCTCACCGAATACCTCGAAATGGGTATCAACGGCCGCGGCGGTCAGACTCCCCACACTCTCCAGACCTCCTTTGCCTTCCACGACGCATTCAACCAGACCGGCGACATGCGCAACACCGACTTCGGCAAATACGTATAATCGATCCCGCGATTATACTATTAAAGACACAGGCACCGGCCAGTTGGCCGGTGCCTGTTTTTCTTTGCTTGTGACGGCAGATTATTTGCCGTATTTCGCAGCCTGGGATTTGATGAGGTCCGCGTCGGCGAAATAGTTGATTTTCATTGCAGCGCGAACTTCGTCCAGGGTCTGGGCGGCTGTTTCGCGGGCCTTCTCGGAGCCCTTGCGGAGAATTTCGTAAACCTCGGGAATGCGCTGCTCCCAGTAGGCACGGCGCTCGCGGATGGGCACCAGCAGCTCCTCGAGCACATTGATAAGTAGCTTCTTCACAGTGCCGTCGCCCACACCGCCGCGGGTGTAGTGGTCCTTGAGGGCCTGAAGCGAATCGTAGTCAGGCAGATAGCGGCGCACCTGCTCGTCGGTGGCGAAAGCGTCCAGATAGATGAACGGGCAATTGCCTTCCAGGTGGCCGGGCATATCGATGGTGAGATGCTCGGGGTCGGTGTACATGCTGTTCACCTTCTTCTTGACCTCCTTGGGGCTGTCGGACAGATAGATGCAGTTGCCGAGCGACTTGCTCATCTTGGCCTTTCCGTCGGTGCCTGGCAGGCGCATGCAGGCAGCGCTCTCGGGTAGCAGAATTTCGGGCTCAACCAGCGTGGGACCGTAGATGTTGTTGAAGCGGTTCACAATCTCGCGGGTAAGCTCAATCATAGGAGCCTGGTCATCGCCGGCGGGTACGGTGGTTGCCTTGAAAGCCGTGATGTCCGAGGCCTGGCTCACGGGATAGGAGAAAAAGCCCATGGGGATGGATTTCTCGAAGCCGCGCATCTGAATCTCCGTCTTCACTGTGGGATTGCGCTGCACGCGCGACACCGACACGAGGTTCATATAGTAGAACGCAAGCTCGCAAAGCTCGGGTATCTGAGTCTGAATCAGGATGGTGGATTTTTCGGGGTCGATACCCACCGACAGATAGTCGAGCGCAACCTCGATGATGTTCTGACGCACCTTCTCGGGATTGTCGGCATTATCGGTGAGAGCCTGCGCATCAGCAATCATAATGAAAATCTTGGAGAATTCGCCTGAATTCTGCAACTCCACGCGGCGGCGGAGCGAGCCCACAAAGTGGCCCAGATGAAGGCGACCCGTTGGACGGTCGCCCGTGAGTATGATTTTTTCCATTTTTATCTTATTTTCCTGCAAATTTAGGCATAAAACATCTAATCTCAAAACCACCGCACAATTTTCTACTGTAGATTATTACCGTTTATATACGGCATCAGTAATTATTCAAAAAACAAATCAAAAACTTGCAGTTCCGAATATTTGTCCGTAACTTAGCAACATCGCCAATCTGCCGCCACCATGAAAGCCGAATTTTTTTGCCCATTTGCTACTATTTGATCTTAGCTCGCACGCTCATATGGTACGATACGCTACCGATATTAAATTTGGCGCAAGCAAAACGCAAGAATACTCCGGTAGCCGAATATTCGAGGGCACCGACCTGTTGTACTTCTACTCCCCCTACGGCTATGCGCTTAAAAGATAAGATTCTAAAATATAAAATCGAGATATTAGTTATCGGTGTAGTATGCTGCATGTTACTGCCCTTACATATCTACTATAAGATGACTCACTTTGATGAAAATGAGTTAGTATGGAATCAGCCTTTTGAACATCCGGATAGCGTATCATTCATTTCTAATGATGGGACCGTAATACGAGCGTATGTCAATGGTACATTGCATAACCGCCCAACATGGGCCAGACTACGCTCAAACTTCAATCTTAACGGACCTTCGTATTATATAGCCTCTATTTACGGTGCTTATGTATTTCCTGACTCTACTCAATTTTACAATACAATAATAATAAATAAGCCCATATGTGATGAAACCGGGGAGGCAGATGATACATACTATTATATTACTTTCGCTAATCGAATAACAGATATTAATACAGATTCATTACAACTCTCAAATATTCAGATAAATGGCGTTGCTATTCCGGATGCGTTCTATATCAACAAAAGCAACTCAAAAAACACTTACGGGAAAAGGTATAAAAAATTATATCGACTTGTTGATGAAATACTCTGGAGTAAGCCTTTGGGATTGGTATATTTCAAGACCGCCGACAGTACGGAATACTACCGGAGCGATGTTTTCTACGATATTCCCATTGACAGAAGCTCGCCGCGCTAAACGCGCTATGTAGATTTATAACCTTAATTATTAAAATCATGGAAAAGATAATTCTAATAATCGTCAGTAGCTTGTTGTTATTAGCAGGTAAAAGCAGGGCCGAAATAAGCGACCTTGAAGAAAAATCGTTTGAATATAAGATATGCAATTATATGGATAGCTCAGTCAACGATATGGAGCTTTGGTATGATTGTTTATATAAAATTCCGGACAGTATCCTTGCATCTCACGAAATCTTTAATCCGGAGTACGATTTTGGCTATTTTGAGGTTAATGAAACTAAGGATGAATTTCTTTATTTGGGGCTGGAATTAGGTGGCACAGGAAAGGAGTTAGGCTATCTCGTCGTTACGGATACTATCCCGCCGTATCTTATGGAAAAGACAATAAACAGAAACAGACCAAAATTTATTACCTCCAATGGTGCTTATATCGGCATGAGTATTAAGGAATTTAAAACTAAATATCCTAATACTCAGTATAAAGGCATCGGTTACACAATAGGGGATATTAACAATGGCTCTGCTATATGGGTTCCATTCGAAAAATATTATCAATTTGACGAGTATCGGAGGATTTATAATCGATTCTGTTTTAAAGATGGAAAGCTTGTACGAATTGAAATTGCATTTGACATTTAATAAACCTCATGTGCTGAGGTGAGGTTAATGTGCATTATTCCGGCGCAACAAGGGATTGGTGTGCGAATTATTTACTAATTTTGCCAAAATTAGCAGGGGCGCCATGGGCCAATGCTTTAAACCTTATAAATCGTTCCGATTATGCCGCAGAATATATTTGATAAAGTACGGAAATTGTTTGTGGACTATTTTTCGCTGTCGGGCCAGCTGGTGTCGCAGCAGGAAGCCGAGTCTGCCATCCGCGAGGGTGTGTCGTTCCGCGGCACCACGATGCTCATCCTTATTCTTGCAATCCTGATTGCGTCGCTGGGCCTGAACACCAACTCCACGGCGGTGATTATCGGCGCCATGCTCATTTCGCCGCTCATGGGGCCGATTATCGGTGTGGGGCTGGGCGTGGGTATCCACGATTTCGACCTCATCAAGCGCTGCCTACGCAACCTTACTATGGCCGCGCTGTTTTCCATCCTTGCTTCCACGCTCTACTTCCTTATATCGCCCGTCAACGAGCAGCACAGCGAGCTGCTGGCGCGCACGTCGCCTACAATCTACGATGTCCTGATTGGCTTTTTCGGCGGCGGTGCCGGCATCATAGCCCTGGGCAGTACCAACAAGGGCAACGTGCTGCCGGGGGTGGCCATCGCCACGGCGCTGATGCCGCCGCTGTGCACTGCCGGCTACGGCCTGGCCACATGGCAGCTGAACTACTTTTTCGGCGCATTCTACCTGTTCGTAATCAACTCGATTTATATAGCGTTCGCCACTTTTATCGGTGTTAAGCTGATGAAATACAAGAATGTGCCGGCAGTGGACACCGCCCGCGCCCGCCGGGTGCGCCGGGTGGTCTACGCCGCGGCAATCCTCACCATGATTCCGAGTATCTATCTGACCTACCGCATGCTCGAAAGCAGCCGCTACACGGCCCGGGCCGACCAGTTTATCAAGGATGAATGTCACTTTGCAGGCACGCAGGTGATTTCGCGCAGCATTTTCACCGAGGATGGCGAAAAGAACCTGCAAATCACTCTCATAGGCCGCCAGCTGCCCGAGGACTCACTGCTGCTGGCACTGAGCTCGAAACTGAAATACTACGGCCTGGCCGGCACAAAGCTATCGTTCATCCAGGGCGGAGCCATGGCCGAAAGGGCCGACAACACGCCCGGCGCCATTGCCGACATATACAAAATTGCACAGGCCACTATCACGCGCCAGCAGAGCGAAATCGACTCGCTCAAAATCATCATCCGCGACGATGCCACGTCGGCCGACGCCGCCACGGAAATCGCCCCTGAGGTTAAGGTGGTGTTCCCCAACGTGAAGGACCTCGGCATCACCACCACGGTGTTCAGCCGCCTGGAAGGCGAAGGCTCGGCCACCGACACCGTTTCGGTGGCCATGGTGAGCACCCACGGCCGCATGAGCAAGGAGGAGGGCGAAAAGCTGACCCACTATATAGAAACTCGCCTGAAGCTGACGAACTTGCGTCTGCTCCAGGTGAGCGAAGATTTCACTAAGTAAAGTGTTTTGTTTCAGTTTCCTACGAAACGGACGGTGCCGTCGGCCACGGAGCGTTCGTAGAGCTCGTTGCGCAGCTGGGTGTCCAGGCGCGTGCGCTCGCGGCTGAGCATGCGCTCCACAATATACTGGCGGGCAAACTCGTAGGGCATCACCGAACCGGCCGGCAAGTAGTCCGTCACGTCCAGGAGGTACACGAAGCCGTCGGCGCTCATGTCAATTTGTTTGTGAGCTTTCAGGGTGGCCAGCACACTCTCGGTGGTGTTCACGGGGATGCGCGATTCAATCTGCTCCCAGTCCACCCAGCGGTCGCGGAAGTAGTCGTAGTGCAGGGCCGAAATGGGCGCCACCTTTTCCAGGCGGTCCACATCGTCGGGTTTCTCGGATTTATACAGGCGGCGCAGTTCGCGCAGGTTGCCGGCATCGTCGGGCACCTTCAGGTAGACGCCCTTCACCAGCGGCCGCTCCAACACGAAGTCGCGCTTGGATTTTTCGTAGTAGGCTTTCAGACTATCCTCGGCAAAGACACTCTCGTCGGTGCGCTGGGCCATCTGCCTGCGGTAGGAGTTGATAATCAGCTCGCGGCGGTATTCATCCACCAGGCGGTCAATCTCGGTCATATCCACCTGCGCCGCGGCCACATTGGTGAGCAGCTGCGCGTCCACCCACCGGCGCACATAGGCGTTGGCAAGCTTGGCGCTATCGTCGGGCGCAAGGCCGGCAGGCACATTCTGGCGCACATCGCGCACGGTGAGCACGGCACTCCCCACACTCACCACCGCATCCGGCGGCAGGGAAGCAGAACCGCCGTCGCGGCCGCAAGCCCAGCAGGCAGCAGCCACCACGGCGGCAGAAATTATGATGTTGAATTTCACTTTCCTTGCAGTTTCTTGAACACGTCCTCGTTCACTTTCACGGGGTACTTTTCGTGCAGTTCCTTGAGCCAGGCCTGCTCCAGGTCGTTCTGGAAGTCGGTCACGGCAGCGCCGCGCACGTCGGCAGCCTCCTCCGGAGCATTTATAATACGGCCGCTGAAGGCCTTGAAGGCTGCCCACTTGCTGCGCTCGCGGGCGGCAGCTTCATCGCCGCCGAAGGCAATATAATCAGTGATGGGGTTCTCGCCCTTGGCGGCCACAACACGCTCCACTTTCACATCGCGGCCGAACTTCTTGCGCAGTTCCTGAGCAAACTCAGCGGGCTTGGAGGCATCGAGCCTGGCACCCTCGGCCATGGCGAGGTCAAGAATCGAGTCGTTGGACGCAAAGATAATCACACCCTTGTACTTGGGCTCGGCCCAGGCATAGCGGTCGGCATGGGCCTTGAAGTAGGCTTCGAGGGCCTCGGGGTCCTTGGCGGCCTGGTCCCACACGCGGCGCGAGGAAATGTCGTAGAGCAGGATGCCGTCGCGGTACTCGTTGGATAGGTTGCGGTATTCGGTGTTGGTTTTTGCCAGGCGGTCAAGCTCATATTCGCGGGCGATTTCGCGCAGCTTGGTGAGCGTGGCAGCCTCGATTTTTTCCGCCGGGGTATTGCCGTCAGCCAGGGCGTAGCCGGGCATCACCTGGCCCAGGGTCACCTTCTGCTTGCCGAAGTTGGCCACAACGATATCCGATGCGCACATGGCTGCATATTTGGCCGAGTCCATCTCGGCACCTGCCAGCTTGTTGGCCTTGGCCAGACCCTTGCCGTCAAGGCCGGCGCGGAGGCCGCCGATAACCTTATCGAGTACAGCTGTTTCGGCCATCTTGCCGCGTTCGTCGCGGGCCATGCGCTGCAGGATTGCGGGGCGGGCCTCATCGAGGGGGATGATGTCGCGCTGGTCAAGCTTGTGGATGATGTGATAGCCATAGGAGGTGGCGAAAGGCTCCGAAATCTCGCCCACGCCTATAGTGAAGGCCGTGGTTTCGAACTCCGGCACCATCTGCCCTTTGGAGAACCAGGGCAGGCGTCCGCCATCCTTGGCCGAACCGGGGTCCTGCGACAGGCGGCGGGCCAGGTCGGCGAAGTCGGCGCCGGATTTGGCCACGTTGTAGATCGAGTCGATGCGCACACGCACAGCTTCGACCTCCTCAGGGCCTACGTTGCGCGTCAGCAACAGGATGTGCTCGGCCAGAACCTGGCCGTCGGCGGGCTTGACGGATTCGGTGCGGATGATGTGGTAGCCCATGCCTGAGTTGACCACGGGCGACATCTGTCCCTCGGGGGTGGCATAGGCCGCCTTTTCGAATGCCCAGGGGAAGCGGTCCGGGGTCACGGGGCCCATCATGCCGCCGCGGGCAGCGGTGGGCTTGTCCATGGAGTAGCGACGGGCGGCATCCTCGTAGGAGATAGTACCGGCAGCAATCTCGCGGCGGAGCGAGTCGGCCGTGGCTTTGCCGGCCTCGGTGGGCGGCAGCATGATGTGGCTCACGGTCACATTCTGCTTGCGGTGCTCGTAGGCCTCGGCCACGAGGGCATCCTCCACAGCCTGGTCGCGCATATAGGGGCGGGCGAGCTCGTCGCGGAACACGCCGAACTCCTTCTTGAACTCGGGGGTCTCGGCAATGCCGGCATGCTCGGCGTCGGCCACCTTGAGCTTATAGTCGATGAAGAGCTTCAGATAGTCCTTGAGGCCCTGATGCTGGATTTGCTGGGTGTTGTTCTTGTTGTAAAGATATACGAATTCGCTGACGTGCACATCATGGCCGTCCACAGTGAGCAGCACGGGGTCGTCGGCCGGTTCGGCGGCGCGAAGCTGAACCGAGCACAGGGCTGCGGCTGCCAGAAATGCAGGGAGGAAAAGTTTTCTCATATTGCTGGTAATGATAGTATTTTACAATACTATAACGTGCGTGCGCGCGGATTATTTTATTATTGCTCAAAAAAAGCCGCCTTAAGATGCCGGAGGCATCAAATCATCCCCAACTGCGGTCTTCCATGCGACGGTGCTTGGCGGAGGCGCCTCCTGCGTGATGCGATTAACCCCGGTCGCCTCAGCCAAAAGGCTCCGGCAACCGGGGTTACGATAATTCTGCGTCCCTACGGACGCGTCTCTGCATTATATGACTCAGCCTCTTTTCGTATATAAGGCTTATCAGCGGGCACCGGCGCTGTAGTTGGGCGCCTCGCTGGTGATGGCCACGTCGTGGGGATGGCTTTCGGCCACACCGGCGTTGGTGATGCGGGTGAACTGGGCGTGGTGCAGGGCGTCGATGTCCTTGGCGCCGCAGTAGCCCATGCCGGCACGGAGGCCGCCCAGCATCTGATATACAACCTCGTAGAGGGTGCCTTTGTAGGGCACGCGGGCTGCGATGCCTTCGGGCACGAGTTTCTTCACGTCGCTCTCGTTGGCCTGGAAGTAGCGGTCCTTGGAGCCCTTCTCCATAGCTTCGAGGGAGCCCATGCCGCGATAGGTTTTGTACTTACGGCCGTTGTAGATGATGGTGTCGCCGGGCGATTCCTCCACACCGGCCAGCATGCCGCCGAGCATCACGGAGTAGGCACCTGCGGCGAGGGCCTTGACGATATCGCCGGAGTAACGGATGCCACCGTCGGCAATCAGGGGCACACCGGTGCCTTCGAGAGCCTTGGCAACGTCATAGACGGCGGTGAGCTGGGGCACGCCCACACCGGCAATGATGCGGGTGGTGCAGATAGAACCCGGGCCGATGCCCACCTTCACACCGTCGGCGCCGTTCTCAACCAGGAACTTGGCAGCCTCGCCGGTGGCGATGTTGCCAACAACGACGTCGATTTCGGGATATTTCTCCTTGATGGCACGGAGCACACCGATCACGCCGCGGGAGTGGCCGTGGGCGGTGTCGATCACCAGTGCATCCACACCGGCAGCCACCAGCGCATCCACGCGCTCCATGGAGTCGGCAGTCACACCCACACCGGCAGCCACACGCAGGCGGCCCAGGGCGTCCTTGCAGGCGTTGGGCTTGTCCTTGGCCTTGGTGATGTCCTTGTAGGTAACGAGGCCCACGAGCTTGCCGTTGGCATCCACCACAGGGAGTTTTTCAATCTTATGGTTCTGAAGGATTTCGGCAGCTTCCTCGAGCGTAGTGGCCTGCGAGGTCACCACGAGGTTCTCGGAGGTCATCACCTCGTCGATTTTGCGGTTGAGGTCGCGCTCGAAGCGGAGGTCGCGGTTGGTGACGATACCGACCAGCATACCGTTCTCATCCACCACGGGAATACCGCCGATGTGGTACTCGGCCATCATGCGGAGAGCATCGGCCACGGTGGAACCACGCTGGATGGTGACGGGATCATAGATCATGCCGTTCTCGGCGCGCTTCACGGTGTGCACCTGGCGTGCCTGCTCGGCAATAGGCATGTTTTTGTGAATCACACCGATACCGCCTTCGCGGGCGATGGCAATGGCCAGAGCGGCTTCGGTGACAGTGTCCATAGCAGCGGACACGATGGGAACGTTGAGGGTGATGTTGCGCGAGAAACGCGACTTAAGATTGACCTCGCGGGGGAGGACTTCGGAAAATGCCGGAATCAGAAGCACGTCGTCGTACGTCAGTCCGTCCATTTTTACTCTATCTGCAATAAACGACATATAGTAGGTGCTGTTGTAAATTGCATGCAAAGGTAAGCATAATTTCTGAGAAACGCAAATGTTAATGAAGCCTAAATTATATTTTTTCATTAAACCTTCGCGCCGCTCAGCCGTCATAAGAATAGTAATAAAACATAGCTAGCACAGACAGTTTCAAAAGCACTAACTTTCTTATTTGATAAATCAGCCCCGACTCGCGAAGAATCGGGGCTGTTTTTTATATATTTTCATCAACAATTGCAAAGACATTCAGAATATTTCCTTAAATTTGCAAACCAACAACGAATATTTTCGACCCTGTTAGAGCAATAAACCGTTGAGATTTAACTTGCCACATAGCATCATCGCCGCCCTGCTCCTTTGCATGAGCATGGCTTGCGTGTGCTGCTCACACCGACCCGAGCACCACCCTGCGCTCGACGCTGCCGACTCGCTCATCGAGTCGCGCCCCGACTCGGCCCTTGCCATCCTCTCCGCCATCAACCCCACCGAGCTACACTCCCGGCCTCTGGCTGCCCGCTATGCAGTGCTGATGAGCATGGCGCTCGACAAGAATTATATCGACACCGCCGACTTCGCCGTCATTCAGCCCGCAATCGACTACTACCTCACCCACGGCACCCCCGACGAACGTCTGCGCACACTCTACTATATGGGGCGAATATACCAAAATAGTGGTAACGACGATATGGCTATGTCATCCTTTATGGACGGAGCTGAATTGCGCGACGAGGTTTCAGATACCCTCGTCCTCGCCCGACTCTACGTGATGCAAGGGGTGCTCTACAGCGCCCAGTATCGCCTTGGTAGCGCTACTGATAAATACCTCCAGGCAGCCAATCTATACCGATTCCAACGACCGGAGCTAATGTTGGACTGTTATCTGAAAGCATTTCACAATTCGGTACTCAAAGAGGATAAAGAAAGAGCAGACAGCATTTACTCAATTTGCTCGATTATGGTGAAATCTTACCCTGAATACAACGATTCGTTTGATTCCAAACGACTAAGTTATGCAATTGATTTTGGGAAAGATGAAGAAATTAAGCAGATATTAGACAGCATTTCCGATATAGAAATTTCAGATTGGTTAAAATTTACTGTCGCGAGGGCTTACGTACGTCTGGGTCAAGGTAATAAGGCCATAGATTATATCAATCAGCTAAATATTGCAGATAATGAAATAAATCCTACTCAATATTATGTGGTTAAAGCAGAAGCGCTTGAACTAATGAATGATTTTAAAGGTGCCAATGCTGCATATAAATTATATGTAGACTCGTTGGGGGTGGAGATGGCGCGATTGCTTAATAGTAGTCTACCGTTCTCGGGGCAAAAACATGAGATTAAGCTAAAACACCTTGACGAGATACACCGAGGAGAGCGAAATTTTCTTATTTCGGTGATTGTTGCGTGTCTACTGGCTTTGTGCGTAATGGCTATTTATTATTTATTCTATCGAACTCGCACACGTAAAGTTATTTCAGAACAAAGAAATCTGAATCTTCAGCTCCAAATCGAAACTCAGGAACGCGAAAAGGAGAAGCTACGACTGGAAAATCGCTCGTCGGAACTTGAACTTGAGAACCTCAGGCTTCAGAATGAGGCTTCACAGCTTACTATTAGTAATTTGAATCTCGAAAAGAAACGATTAGAAAATGAGAGCGAAAATCTTCGTGAGCTCTTGTGCGAACGCACACATATAGATGAAGCTATTAGGTCAATTATTCGTGATAGACTTTCGCTATTGAATAGCATTATCGCAAAAGATATAACAAAAAATGAATCTTACGGGCAACCGTATATTAATTTTCTTGAGAAGGTTAAAAAAGATAAGGTTGCATTCCTCAACTCAACTCGCGCGGCTTTTTCTGCTTCTCACCCTAATTTTATAAAGTATCTTGAACAATGTGGCTTATCAGATACTGAAATCAACTGTTGCTGTCTATATGCTATTGGTATGCGTGGTAAGGAGGTTGCAGAATATACTCAGTATAAGCGTCTCTACAATATGAGTAGCACTATTCGCAAGAAGTTGGGGTTGGGCGAGCACGACACGAATTTGAACCTATATATTATTTCACTACTTGAGGGGAAATAACAGCTTACATTGTATCTATAGTAAACATTTTACGGGGTTGCTAAACTTTACATTTTTGGGCACTACATATCTGTTTGATATTTAAACAGATAACAACAGTAGTGTTAAACTATTAATTTGGTTGAAAACTTTTTAATTACCAATTTTGTCGTAGCTAAATTTAATTTTCATATGCCTAAGTTTATTCTAACCGTATTAATGATTCTATTCGCTTGTCCTCTGCCAATTCAGGCCGAAGACGAAATAGTTCCTCCGCCTCCGATAATAAAAAAGAAATCGAACGGAGATGATAAGGGTAATCGCGCCCCGGCGATTCTTCCGGTTGAGATAGTGTATAACACCGAAACAGCCGTGCTTCGAATCTCCTCGTGGGATGAGACCGGAGCCGAAGTCTACCTCATCGATGCTAATGGCGATGTCGAGAACTACTCGCCCACGCTCGCCTGCGAACTAACTGTTCCCTCATCGGGTGTACATACCATCTATATTCAAGGCGACGGATGGTATGCATCGACTGAGTTCGAGAACTGAATGTAACATAACACACGATTCAAACATGAGGTCCTGACGGTCAGGACCTCACAAAAATCAATATTTTCTATGAAAGATTTAGTATTACTTTCCAAGTTGGTCGAAAAGATCGAACTTGAAATCCTCACGACTGAGGAAAGCGCCCTTATCGGCGGCTCCGCGGATTCAATTCTTGGAAACAATTGTGCTTGCGGAGCTGATAACTGTCCTTGCAAAGCAAACAACTGTCCTTGCAAAGGCGATAATTGTCCTTGCAAAGGCGACAACTGTCCGTGTAGAATAACCACTAAACCATAATGTTCATTTTTACGGTCAAATCTTGAACTAAAGAGGATTGTTGCCTCACAACTTTTGAGATTCTAACTTATTCGACTGTTGAGCATTCAATTTCCACATAGGAAAGCGAATGCTCAATAATCTTTCAATCCCCAGAAGAGATGAAATCGAGTTTATATAATACTTTTCTTAAAATAACTAAAGATTCTACTGTTATTTATAATGCCTTTGCAGATAAAACAGTAATCTGCAGGGGTGATATAAATGCCTTTAACCTTCTTCAACAGTCTGAACAGCTTCGCGCTAAACTGGAAAAGCATAGTTTTATAGTTCCTAAGGATAAAGATGAGTACTCTGACTTTGTTTCTGAGGCCAGAAAGGCCGAAGATGACTACAAGTCGTTCCATCTTCTAATCAATCCCACCCTCAACTGCAATTTCAGGTGCTGGTACTGTTATGAATCTCACATCCCATCGCAGATGTCGGAAGATGTAATAAAAAGAGTCACTAAATTCATTGATAGACTATATGCAGAGGGTCGGAATCTTACAATTTCGTTCTTCGGTGGAGAGCCATTGCTTTATTATCGTGAAGTGATGCTCCCGATTCTTAAATATGCAAAAGCTGAGGCTGAAAAGAATTCGTGCAGATTCAATGCAAATATGACCTCAAATGGCTATCTGCTCAATGCTGAACGAGTGGAGGAATTGTTGAAGTATAATTTTACGGGGGGACAGATAACACTTGACGGTGACAAGGAAACCCACAATTCTGTAAGGTTCCATAAACCCGGAGCAGATACGTTTACAAAAATTGTGAACAACATTCACTTGATGGTTAAGGCAGGGATGACAGTAACCTTGCGCATTAACTGCACGCATGAAAATTTAGATTCGGTTCTTCGCATTCCGGATTCATTCGAGCATTTCACGGATGAAGAAAAGAAGCGAGTGAGGACCGACCTCCATATAGTGTGGCAGGAAGAAGATACTGCGGACCTTTACACAAAGTTGGACAAGGCTGTAGAAATCTTCAACGAGAAAGGTATGCCCACGGCAAAAATGGAATTCAGCGGTTTCTGTTACGGAGATAAAAGGAACAGCTGTGTAATAAATTACAACGGAGATCTTTATAAATGTACAGCAGTTGATTTTCACACCACTCAGCGCGATGGCTATTTATCGGAGGACGGCAATCTGATATGGGAGAATAATAGCCTGGAACTGAGAATGGCTTCCAAGTTTACTAATACTACGTGCAAAACCTGCCGCATAATGCCTCTGTGCCACGGTGGTTGCTCCAAACAATCGCTTTCATCGCAAAACTACTGTATGCATAACCAATCTGAAGATGAAAAGGATGCGGTTGTAATGAACCGTATTCTCTATAATTCGCTCACAAATACTGCACAGGCATTATAAAAAAGTTGTATATATCGTTTTTTTACGATAAATTTGTAACAAATTCAATATTTGTGTGTCTTGAATTAAGAAAAGCGATTTAATTTATATCATTCAACAACCAAAAATCAACACATTCCTATGGTAAAAAGATTAGCATTACTATCTGTCACAGCGATATTTCTGTCGCTGCAGGCGTGGGCCTACACGGTGACGGGCCGGGTGACGGCTGGAAAGGCCGCGGCGGCGAATGTTGCTGTCAAGCTGGCCAATGCCGACGATAAGGAGATTGGCAATGCCCTGACTGACAACAACGGTAATTTTGCAATCAATGATGTTGAAGCAGATAAATTTGTGCTTGAGATAGCCGAGCCCGGTTATACCCCGGTGAGGATTGAGGTGATGACCGGCATGACGGACACCAATCTCGGCACCATTAATCTTGATGAAATAATTGCGCTCGGCGAGGTGACCGTGACGGCCAATAGCCGGATAAACACCCCGGGCAAAACGATAGTGTACGCAAGCCGGGAGGACAGGGAGCGGGCGGCCAATCCGATAAATATGCTCACTATCCTGGCCTACAAGGCCCCGGAGATTCAGGTGCGTGAATCCGAGAGGACGCTGACAATCGGCGGCGAGGTGCCGCAGGTGCTTGTGAACGGTATCAAACGGCCTATGGAGTTCATCTACTCTATAAGACCGGATGCGATTGAGCGCATTGAGTTCAGCTCCGTTCCTGATGTGCGCTTCGGGAGGTGCTATATCAATATCATCACAAGCCGCCCGCCTGAAGGCGGTTGGCTGATGGCCGATGTGAAAGGGGCCGTGACTACTCCGCGAAATTTCTACACCGGCGTGGCGATGTACTCCAAAGGCAAAAACTCGTTTATGCTCTACTATAACGGCGGTTATCGCCATGGCCGCAAGGAGTATATCGACGAGGAGGAGCATTACACCGGCGGTGGAAAGGACATTACGCTGAGTGTTGACGGGGAACCGTCGTCCACCATCGACAAATATCATAATATCAGCGTCTACTTCACGCGCGTACCCTCGGCAAAGAGCATGTTCGAGGCTATCGGCGGATTGAGCATCCACAACAACGACCGAAAAATCAACGACGTGGTGACCGATCTGACTCAGAGCTACAAGCGTGTGAACGCGCGAGGCTGGGATAACCTTAGTCCTTATCTCAGCTTGTACTACAATATTTCGCCATCGGAAACCGCCACTATCGAGATTGATGCGGTAGGTTCCTACAGCCACTCCGAAACACATCGCAACATGAGCTACTCAACGGGCTATGAGTCGCAGGTGTCCACTTGGGGTCCTACGTGGTCATTCGCTTCGGAGGCATTGTGGAAACAGCAGCTGCCCTTCGCGTGGCTAAACACAGGCGTGACTTTCAGTTACACCGATGCACGGAATAGATATGTGATTGACGGCACCACGAGTCGCCAGCCGCTGACGAGCACCAGCTTCAAGGTGTACAGTTCGATGCGCGGCAGCGTGCTGACCGTGGACTATGACCTGGGCGCCGGACTGAGGTACTACAAGGTGGACAACAGCATGGTGACGCCCAATGTGTCGCTCTCGCTCCAGCGCAATCTCGGCAATGATTTCAGTGTGTCCAACTATTTCAGCTATAATCCGATGGTGCCACCGGCTTCGAGCTACAACGACGCGGTGGTGCCGGTCAACGACCTGATGTATCACATCGGAGCCGACAAATTAAAATCAGCACAGAATATCTACGACCGCATTAGCTTCCAGTTCAATAGAAACAAATTCAATATGTCGGTGCAGGCCCAAGTGAACAGCACTGCGAATCCGTTCATCACCCACTATTGGTATCAGGCCGACCCACTGGGCCCTCTGGCAGGGTACTTTGTGGAGCAGGCAGCCAATGGCAGCCGCTACTTGAGCTACCGCTTCAGTGGCAGCGTAGGAGTGTCGAATCTGTGGAACTTCCTTTCGCTGAGCGCATCCACTGGGTGGGAGCACAGCCGCCTGAAGGCCGCCGAAAACTACACCGTGTGCTCGTGGGACCTCAACCTGAACATGGGCCTCTACTGGAAAGGATGGCAGCTGAACATGGCAGCGCAGAATGTTGTGCCCGCGTGGAGCATGACCGGTTCTAATGAGAAAACCCGTTGGTGGCCCTTCACCCTGCTATCACTCTACAAAACCTTAGGCAGATGGACTTTATCTGCTTCATGGGGCAACATGTTCAGCCGCTACGGTGGCCGTTTCCGCTCGGAAACAATGTCGGCAGCCGTGACGCGCTCCAACGATTACCGCATGAACGATCAGGGCAACCGAGTTGAAATCGGCGTGCGCTATCAGTTGGTGACCGGCAAGCTGCTCAACACAAAGAACCGCACGGTCCAGTCCTCAAGCGGCGGCGACAACGGCGTGACCTGGGATTATTAAATCACAAAGCGTGGACGCGGCTGATTTAATTCTCAGCGAATCGGAATGAAAAAATTCCCTCATATAAGGCAACATGACGGCATGCAGTGTGGAGCTGCATGCCTTGCCATGATATGCAAATATTATAAGAGGTCTTACTCTCTTGAGCAACTGACCGAGTTATGCGGAATCACAAATGAAGGAGTATCTCTTAAAGGAATTTCTGAAACTGCAGGGATGCTTGGGATGGATACTTTAAGCACACGGATAAGCCTGCGTCAGCTAAGAGAGATACCGTTGCCGTGCATTTTGCATTGGAATCAAAACCATTTCGTGGTTTTGTATAAGATTGACCACGGAGGAAAGCGCTTTCACATAAGTGACCCTGGCAAAGGTCGTTATTCGGTTGATGAAAATCAGCTTGCCCAACATTGGGTGTCGACACAAAGCAACGGAGAACCTAAGGGAATAGCATGCCTCATAAAACCTGGAGAAAACTTTGGGCAATATGAAAGTAATGGAGAGGAGCATAAATCTTTCCGCTTCCTTTGGAGATATGTGCTACAATATAAGCAACATTTCTTACAGATTGTTCTTGGATTGATTTTAGGTTGTGTCCTTCAGTTGATAATGCCGTTTCTCACCCAATGGGTCGTTGACATCGGTATTACTCATGCGGATATTGGCTTTATATGGCTTGTTCTCCTTGGTGAGCTGATGATTGTAATAGGGCGTGCAGCCACTGATTTTATTCGTCGTTGGCTTTTGCTGCACGTTTCGATGAACATTAATATTTCTTTGGTCAGCGATTTCTTCATAAAATTGCTAAAGCTGCCTATGTCGTTTTTCGACACTAAGCTGATGGGCGATTTGCTTCAACGCATCGGTGATCATAAGCGAATTCAGGATTTCCTGACAGGACAAGTTCTGAACATCGTGTTTACTTTTCTGAGTTTCTTCATATTCGGGATTGTTTTGTTCATCTATAACCCTGCAATATTCGGAGTTTTCATAGCCGGAAGCATCTGCTATGGATTATGGATTACCTTGTTCCTTCACAAACGAAAAATCCTGGATTACGAGCTGTTCGAGCAGCAGGCAAAGAACCAGAACAAGACCTTTGAGTTCATCACTTCGATGCAGGAAATCAAGCTGCAGGACTGCGAGCGACGACGCCGATGGGAGTGGGAGGATACGCAGGCCGACCTTTTCGCAGTGCAGATGAAGTCGCTGAAACTTCAGCAGACCGAGCAGGCCGGATCGATATTCATTAATGAGGTGAAGAATATCGTTATCACGGTGCTTGCGGCAACCGCAGTAATCCAGGGGCAGATGACGCTCGGCGCGATGCTTGCGGTGCAGTACATCATCGGGCAGTTGAATTCGCCTGTGGAGCAGTTCATGGCTTTTATCTATTCGCTTCAGGATGTGAAGATTTCGCTCGAACGCATCAACGAAATCCACAATGGCAGGAACGAGGAGCCAACCGCTGACAGAGCCACGGATTTCGGCGGGGGCAAGTCGATTACTCTGCGGAATGTCGATTTCAAGTATGACCGCCATGCTGCCAAGAATACTCTCAGCGATGTGACGTTTGACATCCCGGAGGGTAAGGTGACGGCAATTGTAGGCGCTTCGGGCAGCGGCAAAACAACGCTGATTAAACTTATGCTCGGATATTATCCGGTAGGTGGCGGTGAGATAAGGCTCGGAGGGCGGAATCTGAACAAATATAACATGAAGTGGTGGCGGCGCCACTGCGGAGTGGTGATGCAGGACGGGGTGATTTTCTCAGAGTCCATCGCCCGCAATATTGCTGTGGATGATAATGAGATTGACCATAAAAGGATGGAACAGGCGGCACGCATTGCCAATATCCACGACTATGTGATGAGCTTGCCGCTGAAATACAGCACCAAAATCGGCCGCGACGGTGTGGGGCTGAGTCAGGGACAAAAGCAGCGCATCCTGATTGCGAGAGCGGTGTATAAGAATCCGGATTTCATTTTCCTCGACGAGGCCACCAATGCCCTTGACGCCAAAAACGAGCGTGAGATAGTGAAGAATCTCGACAGCTTCTATCGCGGGCGTACAGTGGTTATTGTGGCGCACAGGCTCTCGACGGTGAGGAATGCGGACCGGATTATTGTGATGGAGAGTGGCCGGATAACTGAAAGTGGCACCCACACTGAACTGGTGGACCGAAAAGGGGTATACTATAATCTTGTAAGGAACCAACTTGAATTAGGCAACTGATATGGAGAAGAGAGAAAACGAGCTGCGCTCGGAGAAGGTGCGCGCCTTACTTGGCGAGCGACCGCCACTGGCCGTGCGCTGGGGAACGGTGGTTATTGCTATTATATTTGCGGTGATTATCGGTGTTATTTGTACGCTGCCCTATCCATATTCCGATGGTGAATCTATCCTTGAACACTTCATGAGGTGATTTTTTGATGTGCGAGGAGAAGTTTTTGCTTTTCGCGCATGGTTAGCGACTTAGGAGGAATTTCGGGGTTTATTGGCGGGGTTTTCAACATACAGTTTTTTCCCGGCGGTCAAAAAATGCAGTATCGCGCGAGGGTTCGGGCAGTAACTTTGCAGTGTACTAAAACACACACATCATGCAAAGAAAAAATTTTTCATTCCGTTTTGAATGGCAGCAGGCTATCGCACATCTGGAGCCTGCGGTGCGACTGGAGATTTATGAACAGACTGTGAGCTACGCCGCAACAGGGTCCGCCTGCTTTCAGACCGAGGCTGCCGAGCAGGCTTTCAATGAGTTTATTCTGCCGGATTTCCGCCGCCGCGAGAAGGCTGCGGCCTATCGCGCCCGCCGCAAGGCTGCCCAAATGGCTAATGAGAGCGATGAGGCTGCANCGCCAGCAAGNTCCGCATCTCCCGCGGTTCCCACAACGCCCACCCCTCCCNNTNCTCCCACANCNTCCACTGCCCNANNCCNGCCCAACCGCCGTGAGCGGCGGNGGCTTGAGGCCCAACAGCGCCGATNGCAGAAGCGCCGCCAAAGCAAAGCGCTGCGCAAATGCTGTATTTAAGGCAACTTTATTGCCCGAAGGGATGTTTAAATTATTATTACCCCATAATTCGGCACATTATGCTTGACTACNTTATAGACATCCTCAGGGAATATCCCACGATAGCACTTTTTCTGACCGTAGGCGTCGGCTTCCTGCTNGGCCGCGTGCGCATCGGTTCGTTCTCGCTCGGCAGTGTCACTGCGGTGCTCCTTGTGGGCNTTGTGGTCGGTCAGGCCGACATCCCGATGTCGGGTCCTATCAAGATGTTCTTTTTCATGCTGTTCCTGTTNTCNATCGGCTACAGTGTGGGNCCGGACTTCTTCAAGTCGCTNCGCGGGCAGGGCGGCAAGCAGGCACTGTTTGCGGTGATAATGAGCACGGTGATTTTCGGCACGGTNGTGNTGGTGGCACACCTGATGGGCTACAACAAGGGCGAGACGGTGGGCATGTTCTCCGGTTCGCAGACGTGCTCGGCGCTCCTNGGNGTGGGCTCGGAGGCACTGGGGCGCATAGGGCTNAGCGCCGATGAGCTGAAACGCCAGACGGATATTATCCCGGTGTGCTACGCGGTGACGTATATNTTCGGNACGCTCGGCACTGTGATTTTGCTCGGCAATTTCGGGCCCAAGCTGTTGGGCGGCGCCAAGAAGGTGAAGGAGCAGACGGCNGANCTTGAAAAAACGCTGGCCAGCACCGGCAAGAGCAAGGANCCCGCNGCGGTGAACGCGATGAANAGTGTGGCCTACCGCGCATATACNGTGGANCACGAATATTTCAACCAACCGCGCACGGTGCACGACCTGGAGATGCTGATGCGNGCNGACAGTATCGAAGTGTATGTTGACCGNATGCGCCACGATGGCGAGATTTCGGCGCCGCGCCANGACGATGTNATTGCCCCGGGCGATGTGATTGTGGTGTGCGGCCGCAGTGAATTCATGGTGCAGGTGGAGAGCTACATCGGCACNGAGGTTGCCGACGCGGAGCTGCTCACCTACCCGCTTGAGCGTGTGGGTGTGCTGGTGGCGAANCATCAGTTCACCGGGGTGCCGGTGACTGAACTGCGCAGGCGCAAATACATGCACGGTGTGGTAATCCGCGACGCTGAGCGCGACCGCAAGCCNCTGGAAATCACGTGCGACACACGCTTCGAGNAGGGCGACCGCCTCACCATCGTGGGCCGTGCCATCCAGGTGAAAAAGGCAGCGGCGCAGATNGGNCACCTGGACCGTCCGAGTGTGCAGAGCGATATTATGTTCGTNGGNCTGGCAATATTTATCGGTGGNCTGTTCGGTGCCATGAGTTTCTACATCGGCAGTATTCCNGTGAGCTTCGGCACCAGTGGCGGCGCGCTGATTGCNGGCCTGGTGTTCGGNTGGCTGCGCTCGCGGCGCCCCACTTTCGGCAACATCCCGGCCGGAGCNCTGTGGCTGATGAACAATCTTGGCCTTAACGTTTTCATTGCCGTTGTGGGCATCGAGGCGGCACCNTCGTTCGTGTCGGGCATCCGCACCGTGGGNCCCATGCTTTTTGTGGCCGGAGCCGTGGCCACGCTTCTGCCGCTGCTNTTCGGCCTNTGGCTGGGNCACAAGGTGTTCAAATTCAACCCTGCCATCACGCTTGGCTGCTGCGCCGGCACTCGCACCTGCACCGCCGCCCTTGGCGCCGTGCAGAACTCCATCGGCAGCACCCTGCCTGCCATCGGCTACACGGTGACCTACGCCGTGAGCAATATCCTGCTCGTAATCTGGGGCCTGGTAACAGTGCTGTTGGCTTAGAGCAGCTCTATGCCCGCGGCGGCGCAGGCGGCTATCTGGGCCTCGGGCCAGATGGAGGCCTGTACCTCGCCGATGTGCGCTTTCTGAAGCAGGAACATGCACAAGCGGCTCTGGCCGATGCCGCCACCAATGCTTGCGGGTAGTTCTCCATCCAGAAGCTTGCGGTGGAATTCAAGCCCGGCGCGCTCGGAACAACCGGCCATATCAAGCTGACGGCGCAGGGCGTCGGCGTCCACGCGGATGCCCATCGACGATATTTCAATCGGACACCCCAGCACGGAATCCCACACAATGAGGTCGCCGTTCAGGCCCGCATGGCCGTCGGCCGCGGGGGTGCTCCAGTCATCGTAGTCCGGCGCTCGGCTTCCATGCGGGCGACCATCGGCCAGCGGTGCGCCTATACCTATAATAAATATAGCTCCGTGGCGGCGTGCGGCCTCGGCCTCGCGCTGCTCAGGGCTGAGGTGCGGGAATTCGCGCAGAAGGTCGGCCGAGCGGATAAAGGTGACCTCCTCGGGTAAGCGCGGGGTGATGTGCGGGAACTGCTCGTAGACCATGCGCTCAGTGCGGCGGATAGCTCCATAGATTTTGCGTACGGTGGCTCTGAGATAATCGGCAGTGCGGTCCTGGGGGCGGATAGTCTGCTCCCAATCCCACTGGTCCACGTAGAGAGAATGGAGGTTGTCCAGCTCCTCGTCGGCACGGATGGCGTTCATGTCGGTGTACAGGCCGTAGCCGGGGGCGATGTCGTAGGCGCCGAGCTTCACGCGCTTCCACTTGGCCAGCGAGTGCACAACCTCGGCCCGGCGGTCGCCCAGGGCCTTGACGGGAAAGCTGACCGCGCGTTCCACACCGTTGAGATCATCGTTGAGACCGGTGCCACTGAGCACGAACAGCGGCGCTGTGACACGCCGCAGATTGAGCGCTTCGGACAGTTCCGACTGGAACTGCCGCTTAATCATCTTGATTGCAACCTCAGTGGTTTCGGGAAGTAGCTTCAGTTTATATTTATCGGGGATAATCAGTGCCATAAATCAATGATGGGTTAAATTCAAATGCAAAAGTACACAATTTTACACAATTACGCAACTATTAGCCAANACATTACTNATCCNCGGCCATCTCTATCATTTCTGTTTCATTCCTGTTACTCTTGTTTCTGACTTGTGTCAGTCCGGTTGCAGGAAAATTTCCATTTTGTGGCACGGTTACAATCCTGCCACAGCACCTTTAAAAAGCGTTTCCACGCTTGCAAAGCGCTTTTCGGATACCTACCTTTGTACTGCGAAATCTAATCTTCAAAACAGTTCATCCAGGTAATGCAATCAAACAAACTCATAAAATTCCTTGTGCCCGGTGCCTTCGCACTCGTGGCTTTCGTTCTGTACTGCGCGTGCTCCTCACCTAAGCAGTCCGACGAACTCCCGCCCTGCGCCATCACCGAGCCACTGGATTCACTGATTGCAGCCGTGTTCGGCGATTGCGACAACGAACCGGGCGGCATCCTGGAGGTGATGCGCAACGACACCATCATCTACCGCCACACATTCGGTGTGGAGGACATGAACTCGCAGCGCCCCATCACGGACAGCACTGTTTTCAACATGTCGTCCACCTCGAAGATGATTTCGTGTGTCGCAGTAATGAAACTGGTGGAGGATGGCCGNATCAGCCTGGAGGATAGCCTTTCGAAATTNTTCCCCGAGTTCCACAACGAGATTTTCGACCGCATCAACGTGCGCCACATCCTGACTCACACTTCGGGCCTGCCNGATCTNCGCCCNCGCAGCCAGGACACATGGTCGGAGTTTCTGGATGATAACAACACCATGTTTGCCGANCTCCGCGACTTCCAGCTCTACGGNATGGAGGACCAGCACATGAAGGTTTTCAGCCAGCTCAAGACCCTTGAATGGGAGCCCGGCACTCATTTCCAGATTTTCGATCCCTCGCTCATCCTGCTCGCACCGCTTGTGGAGCGNGTCACCGGCGAGAAATANCCCGACTGGGTTCGCCGCAATATTTTCATCCCNACCGGNATGAAGGAGGCTTTCTACTATCGCTTCGGTATTGCCAANCCCAAATCGGCCCACGCCTACCGTGCGTTTGATTCCGCACTGATGGATTCCGACTCCTACGTGTCGCCCGACGGCCGCTGGCAGGAATACGACTTCGGCGAGGTGCCGTTCTTCCTCACTCAGTCCAACCGCGGCCTGTTCACCTCGGCCCGCAGCTACATGGCTTTCCTGCGCCAGCTCTACGACGGCAAAGTAATCAGCATGAGTGCTATCGAGGAAATGACCCGTCCGCTGATTGACATGAATCTGCCCTACGCCCGTTTTGGCTACGGCATCGGCGTGCACGAGCAGCCCGGCTTCCCCAAGAAGCACTATCACCTGAACGCCAACGGCGGCTTCGCTATTATCGACGGCACCTGGCCCAGCGAGGACACCCACTACGTGCTCTTCACCAACCGCGACGACTGGGACATGCGCGGCACCTGCGCCAAGGTTGACAGCATCATCAACGCAAATCTTTTCGTGAAGAAATAAGCAGCCGCCACACAAAAGTGAGGCTGTGCTCAAAGAAAGCAATCGGAGCGCCCCCCGAACGGACGCTCCGATTGCTTTTCTCATGTTATGACAATGCTGCGTTTCAGCGTGTTGCCTGGAAGGATATGTTCTTGAAAATGTAGATAGGCACCGTGGCTCCGACCACCATGGCCAGCAGTATGAACAGGCAGGTGAGCCCGTTGGAGGCACACAGGTAGAAACTGCGTTCAAAGCCTGCGGGGTCGGTGCTGAGCAGGCACATGGCCAGACCGCCGAAAAAGCGGTAGGCATAGATACCCGGAATCATAGGCAGCAGCGAGGGGAACAGGCAGGTTTCGGCAGGCGTTTTGGCCACGGGCGAGAAGAATACGGCCAGTGTTCCCACCAGAAAGGCAGCCAGGAAAGTTGCAGCCACAATGTGGAGGCTGAGCCAGGCATCGGCCATCATGACCATGCGTGCCGAATGACCCACGGCGGCAATCAGCGCGCAGAACAGATAGGCGCTGCGAGGTGGACGGCTGATGGCCGCGAAGCCTATGGCGGCCACTGCGGCGAAAAACGCGTCCTGTAATATTTCGATCCACATAATTTCTATAATTTACAAGGTTAGAACATGCCCACGTGCATTGCCATCATGGCCGCGCACAGCCCTATCGAGAGGCAGGCCGTGAGCACCACAGCATCCATGAAGCGGCCGAAGGCGCAGATGTAGTGGCGGTAGAGCACGTCGCTGAATGAATTAAGGAATGGGATACCCGGCACCAGGTAGAGCACACTCGTGCCGACGGCCAGCGCCGGGGTGGCGCACACGGGCCAGGCGAAAGCCATGGCGCCGATCATGGCCGACACGAACGCGCACAGCATCACCACCACGCGCACATCGGCCTTGCGGGCGGTGAGCATGCGCTTGAGCCAGAACCCGGCCAAGGTGGCCAGGGCCACAACCAGCATGGCCGCAGCGTCGCCACCGAACAGGCGGCAGAACGAGGCATTGGCCACCGGCACAAGCGTCAGCACCAGGGCTGCCCGCTGGCGGTCCGTGCTGATGATTTCAGCGAAAGCGCGGCGGGCGGCATCGTAGCCTATACGACCGTCGGCCACAGCCCAGCTCAGGCGGCTCAGGCGCGTGTTGACATTGAAACTGATGGGCACATGCGGCACTGTGGCGATAGCGGTGAACATCTCGCCGCTGCCCTGGCACCGCACAGTCAGGTGAATGTGGTGTGGCATGATGGTCATTTCGGCTTTCATGCCGTAGGCTGCCGCAATGCGGCTGATGTTGCGGTCCAGGCGGATGCACGCCGCCCCGCAGCCAAGCAGGTGAGCGCCATACTCGGCCAAAAAACAACATAGTTCGCGGGCCGAGGGGCGCCCGCACGTCGGGTCATTTTTCATACATCCGCAAAATTAGCAAAAAAATCTGTTTCGGCACACGGCAGTGAATTGGAGATTTTTTTGTACTTTTGCAAATCTTTGTGCATCGATGACTACACTTGAAACAATAAACCATTCGCACCGCGAGGATTTGAACCGACTTAACGACCGCATTACCAGTCAGTTGTCGAGTTCAAGCACGCTTATGGACCAGATTGTGCTGTCGCTGCTCCGCACAAAGGGCAAGCAGCTGCGGCCCCTTCTGCTGATGATGTGTGCAAAAATGTTCGGTCCTGTCACCGACAAGGTTCTGGCTTCGGCCGTAGCCGTTGAATTGATTCACAATGCATCGCTGATTCACGACGATGTTGTGGACAATTCCATGACCCGCCGCAACCAACCTACGGTGAATGCCGTGTGGGACAACCATATAGCTGTGCTGGTCGGCGACTTCTTCACATCGTCGGCCATGAAGGAAGCCCTCTCGACGGGCGACATCCGCATTGCCGAGGCTCTCAGTTACCTGGGCCGCTGCCTGTCGCTTGGCGAAATCGACCAGATTTACAACGCCCGCGAGCACTCGCTCACCGAGGAAGCCTACTATAAGATAATCGACTACAAGACTGCGTCGCTTTTCGTGGCTGCCGCCAAAATGGGCTGCCTGGCAGTGGGCGTGGCCGACGAACGTCTGGACATACTCGCGAACTACGCACAACTGTTCGGACGCTGCTTCCAGATTCGTGATGATATTTTCGACTATTTCCCTTCCGAGAAAGTGGGTAAGCCCACGGGCAACGACCTGCGCGAGGGCAAGGTGACCCTGCCGCTGCTCTACGCCTTGAACCGCACCGACCTGCCCGGGCACGACAGCATCATGGAGCTGCTGAAATCCGACAGTCTGACCGACGAGGAAATAGAGCGACTGCAAGCCTTTGCGCGCGACAACGGCGGCATTGACTACGCCTACGAGGTGATGGAGCGCCTGCGCTCCGAGGCCGTCCGGGGGCTTAATCAGTTGCCCGAGTCAGCGGCGCGCCGCGAGCTGGCCGACCTGTTCGATTTCATCATAGCCCGAGCTTATTGATTATCCCGTATGCGAGGCAAGCAACAACTTTTCGGGGGTATGCGCCTGCTGGCATGGCTGGTGCCGGCACTGCTGCTGGCAGCCTGCGCAAGCATGGGACGCCCCGAGGGTGGCGCCCGCGACGAGGAGCCGCCTCGCTACGTCAGCTCCAATCCCCGCCCCGGTGCCACCGGCGTGAGCCCCACGCGCATCACCGTGAACTTCGACGAGAATGTGCAGCTGGAGGAGGCTTTCAGCAAGGTGGTAGTTTCACCGGCGCAGAAAAACATGCCCCAGGTGAGCTCCAACGGCAAGCGTGTGACCGTGACCCTGCGCGACACCCTTCTGCCCAACACAACATATACCATAGATTTTGCCGATGCCATCAAGGACCTCAACGAGGGAAATATTCTTGACGGCTTCGCGCTTGATTTTTCCACAGGCGACGTAATCGACACCCTCAGGATATCCGGCATGGTGCTCCAGGCCGAGAATCTTGAACCGGCCCAGGGCATGCTTGTGGGCGTGTACTCGGCCATGACGGACACCACTCTGACCACGCTGCCCATGGACCGCATTGCGCGCACCAACCAGCTGGGTCAGTTCACCATCCGCAATCTACCCGAGGGTGAGTACCATATTTTCGCCATCAACGACGTGAACCGCGACTACCACTGGGACCGCTCGGAGGACATCGCTTTCTACGACACCACCATCACTCCCTGGGTTGAGAACATAATGGTGACGGACACACTCTACTCCTCGACCGGAGCGGACTCCATCGTCACCCGCAGCGGCATCCGCTTCATGCCCAACGATGTGCTGCTCACGTGGTTCAACACAGGCTACCGCGCACAGTATCTGGCCGAGTACAAGCGCCCCGAGCGGCGAAAATTCACCCTGCAGTTCGGCGCGCCATCCGACACCCTGCCAACCGTCACGATTGTGGACGGTGCCCCCGGCGCCGGGCGCCTGAGCGGGGAATGGGCATTGCTGCAACCTAACGCCACGCGCGACACTCTGGAATACTGGATTACCGACCCCGAAGTGCTGGCGGCCGACTCGCTGCGCCTGGCTGTGCACTACCTCAAGACCGATACGGCTGACCAGCTTTCGTGGACCGACGACACCCTGCGTTTCTTCTTCCGCGAGCCCAAGGATAATAAAAAGAAGAAGAAAAAGGACGAGGAAGAGGACGATACGCCCAAATTCCTCGTGGACTCCGTGACCGGCGACACCACCTTCCTGCCGCCGCCCGACATGGAATGGCTCGTGCCCGGCATCACCTCCGGTTCGCGCCAGGAGCTCCACATGCCTCTGCGCCTGACCGCCTCGCTGCCACTTGCCTCAGTCGATACGGCCGGCATCCACCTTGAACAGCAGGTGGACACCGTGTGGACTGCCCTTCCCTTCACCCTGCGCCCGGACAGCACCGACCGCTACCGCAGCAGCTTCATCGATGTGAAATGGACCGAGGGCGGAAAATACCGCCTGCGCATCGACACCCTGGCCATGACCAGCGTCTACGGGCCCTTCAACCGCCCCTTCTCGCAGGACTTCACGGCCAAGAATCTCGACGATTATTCCAACCTTAACTTCATGTTGCCCGGCACCGACAGCCTGCGCCTGGTGGTGCAGCTGCTGACGAGCAACGACACTCCGGTCTACACCACCGTGAAGCCCGTCGGCACCGATGTGGCTCACTTCACATTCCTGAACCCCGGGCCCTACTACGCCCGCCTGTTTGTGGACACCACGCCCAACGGCAAATGGGACACCGGCTCGCCCACGGACTCCATCCAGCCCGAGGAAGTGTACTACTACAGCAAGAAGCTTGACCTGAAAAAGAACTGGGACGTGGACCAGACATGGGACATCTACGAACTGGCCGTGGACAAGCAGAAGCCCTACGCAATCAAAAAGAACAAGCCCAAGCTGAAACGCGGCGAGGAAGCCCCGCGCGACGAAAGCGAATTCGGCGAGGACGACATATATGACCCCTTCGGCAATCCCAACCGCACGGGCAACAACAGTAACCGCAACAGCAACAGTTTCGGAGGCTTCGGCTCGGGCAGCCTGATGCAGAGCACCGGAGCTAGCAACCTGCTGCGCCGCTGATGCCCCCGGCTGCCTGTACATCACATTTGTTTCTAAGGTAATAATCTATCTGCGATATGGAGAATATCGAACTTATTCTTATCAAAATATCGGGCGACGACCGCCCCGGCGTGACCTCGGCGCTCACCGAAATCCTTGCACGCCACGAGGCCGAAATACTTGACATCGGCCAGGCCGACATCCACCACTCGCTGTCGCTCGGCATCCTGTTCCGCACCTCGCCCCAGCGCTCGGGCGACATCATGAAGGACCTGCTCTTCAAGTGCTACGAGCTGCACGTGAAAATCAAATTCGAGCCTGTGGCGATTGACGACTACGAGAAATGGGTGTCCATGCAGGGCAAGAACCGCTGGATTATCACCATCCTCGGGCGCCGACTGACCGCACACCACATTGCACTGGTGACCGAGGAGATTGCACGCCAGGAGCTGAACATCGACAGTATCCAGCGCCTGACGGGCCGCGTGCCCCTGGGCGAAAACGAGCAGCCTCGCTCAAAATCGTGTGTGGAATTTTCGGTGCGTGGCAATCCGCGCGATGTCCACGCCATGCGCAGCCACTTCCTGCAGGTGTCGCAGGAGGCCGAGTTTGATATCTCGCTTCAGGAGGATAACGTGTTCCGCCGCTGCCGCCGCCTGATATGCTTCGACATGGACTCCACTCTGATTGAAACCGAAGTCATCGACGAGCTCGCCATGCGCGCCGGTGTGGGCGACGAGGTTAAGGCTATCACCGAGGCGGCCATGCGCGGCGAAATCGACTTCTGCGAGAGCTTCAAGCGCCGTGTGGCCCTGCTTGAGGGGCTCGACGAAAGCGTGATGCGCGAGATTGCCGAGAACCTCCCCATCACCGAGGGCGTGGAGCGCATGATGAACGTGCTCAAGCGCACCGGCTACAAGACGGCCATCCTGTCGGGAGGCTTCACATACTTCGGCAACTACCTGAAGCAGCGTTTCGGCTTCGACTACGTTTACGCCAACGACCTCGAGATTGTTGACGGCAAGCTCACCGGCCGCTATCTGGGCGACATCGTGGACGGCAAACGCAAGGCCGAGCTGCTGCGCATTATTGCTCAGGTGGAGAACATCAACATTGCGCAGACCATTGCCGTGGGCGACGGCGCCAACGACCTGCCCATGCTTTCCACCGCAGGCCTGGGCATAGCCTTCCACGCCAAGCCCAAAGTGAAGCAGACGGCCCGCCAGAGCATCTCCACAATCGGCCTTGACGGCGTGTTGTACTTCCTTGGCTTCAAGGACAGCTTCATCGGTTCGCCGGACCAGGAATGATTTTTTTGCTTCAGCGTGAACCAAGCCCTGCCGAGCAGTGTTTGAAAAACAAGCCATAACTTTTCAACTATTCATCCAAGAGCTTATGAGGGCTATTCAATGCTTAGGCTTTCTACTTTATGTTTTCTTTCTGACCTCGCTTCCGGCTCCGCTAAAAGCAGCGGAGCCGGGGAGGCAACAGAGTGTCGGACTTGTTCTTAGCGGAGGCGGTGCCAAAGGTGTCGCCCACATCGGTGTCATCAAGGCACTCGAGGAGAACGGTATTCCCATCGACTACATCACAGGCACATCCATGGGCGCCATTGTTGGCGGCCTCTACGCTTGCGGCTACACCACCGACGAGATGATGGAGCTGCTGCTGTCGCCCTACTTCACTGCCATGTCCAAGGGCAGCATCGACCCGGCCTACGACTACTATTTCACTTCCGAGCCTGCCTCGCCGCGCTTGCTGAGCATCCCGCTGGGCAAAACACCTCCCGAGGTGGCCAAACGCTTCGATCCGCAGTCGCTCATAGCGCCCACACCCATGGCCTTCGGCTTCATGGAGATTTTCAGCGCCTACATGGAGCAGTGCGGTGGCAACTTCGATAATCTTTTCGTGCCCTACCGCTGCGTGGCGTCGAACATCAGCAAGCGGCGCCCCGAAATCCACCGCTCGGGCAATCTGGGCGAGTGCGTGCGCTCGTCCATGAGCTTTCCCATGGTGTTCCAGCCCGTGTTGATGAACGGCGATATGCTGGTGGACGGCGGCCTGTACGATAACTTCCCGGTGAACGTGATGACCGAGGATTTCCATCCGGACATAATGCTGGGTATCGACGTGGGCGCGCCCGACGTGTGGCCTCCGAATAGTTTCATAGACGAAATCAGCACCCTGGTGGAGCAGCCGCAGAACCACGAGGTGCCTGCCGAGCTGGGTATGCGCATGCGCATCGACCTGATGGAGTTCGGATTGCTCGACTTTGCAGCCGCCAAACAAATCTACCAGATTGGCTACGACCATGCCATGGCAATGATGGATTCCATCAAGAGCCGCGTGAGTGCACGCCGCTCACCGCAGGAAGTGGTGAGCCGCCGCGCAGCCTTCAAGCGCGCCACTCCGCCGCTGAGCTTCAGCAAAGTGACGGTTGAGGGTGCCTCGGCAAAGCAGAACAAATTTCTGGAGTCGTTCTTCAAGCCCGAAGGCGGGGCCGACACCATCAGCATTGACCGTGCACGCACCGCATTCTACCGCGCCTACTCCACCGGAAAAATCAAGACCCTCACTCCGCTTGCAGGGCAGGACGGCCCCAACACGCTGGCCCTCAACATCGAGGCCACGATGAAGAACCGTCTTTCGGCGGGTATCGGCGGCCACATAACGTCGAGCGACAACAGTTTTCTGTATCTGAGCCTTGACTACTCCACCCTGAGCTATCGCTCGCTGAGCGCCAGTGTGGGCGTGTGGCTGGGTCAGAGCTATCTGGCCGGAGCCATCGAGGGCAGCATCAATCTGGACACCTCCTTCCCCTCGGCCATCTACATCCAGGGAGTGGCCTCGCGCCGTGCCTACCATGAAACTGAAAAAGCATTTTTCAGCAAGGCCGGTCCGGCGTGGCTCATCAACTGCGAATACTTCGGCAAAGCATCGTGGGGCCTGGCCATAGGGTCGCGCGGCAGGGCCGCCGCAGGTATTGGCGGGGCGCACCTGTACAATTCATTCTACGGTACGAACGACTACACCTTCGGTCGCGACCACTCGGTGCAGGACCTCGGCCAGGTGTTCGCCGGGCTTGACTTTTCCACCATCGACAACATCAACTTCCCCACCACGGGCTACTACTACTCGGCCAAGGTGGCCGGAGTGCTCGGCAAAACCGACTATCACGCNGCCACGGGCGAGAAAATTGATGGCACAAACCGCAGCTGGGCCCAATTCAATGCCACAGCGCGCCACTACCTTGACCTTGGCCGACACGCCTCNCTGGGNCTTGAGGGCGAAGCCGTGCTGAGTTCGCGCCCATTGCTTGAAACCTACTCGGCCAGCATTGCCGCAGCGCCGGACTTCAATCCCACTCCGGCCTCCAACAACTACTTCGACGCCGGCCGCCGCGCCAACAGCTATATTGCTGTCAGCGTGATTCCCATCTGGAAACTGAACAGCTCATTCTCCGCAAGGGTCAACGCCTCGTGCTTCGCTCCCATGCGCCGCATTCTGCCGGCCGAGAACGGCACGGCACGCTACAGTCGCTGGTTTGACAGCACCGAATTTTTCGGCGAGCTCGACCTGGTGTACCATCTGCCGTTTGCCGACCTNAGCGGCTATGCCAACTATTCCAGCTCGGTTCACCGCTTCAACTTCGGTATTTCGCTCGGNGTCTACCTTAAAGCACCCAAATTTCTTTGATATTCTATGAGAAAAATATGAATGAAGCGCTAACATATCNTTCTGGCCCGTCCCAAGACAACGAAATAATACTTTACCAGCCTGATTCAACCGTTAAGCTCGAGGTCCGGCTGGAGAATGATACTGTGTGGCTTACACAGCAGCAGATGACGGAACTATTCCAAACATCTAAACAGAATGTCAGTCTTCATGTCAACAATATATTTAAAGAAGGTGAGCTGGATAGCAATTCAGTTGTCAAGGAATCCTTGACAACTGCCTCCGACGGGAAGAAATATAAGACAAAATTTTATAATTTAGATGTTATAATATCTGTTGGATATAGAGTAAAATCTCTGAGAGGCACACAGTTCCGTCAATGGGCTACCAAAATACTGAGGGAGTATCTCATGAAAGGTTATGCAGTGTCTCAACGCTTTGAACGGTTGGAATATCGAATGGCAAAAACAGAGGAACGGATAGATTTCATTCTTAACACTTCGCTGCCCCCTAAAGAAGGAATTATCTTGGACGGACAGATATTCGATGCTTATACCCTAATGTGCAATCTCATTCGTAGTGCCAAATGCCGTATCATCATGGTGGATAATTATATCGACGATTCAGTGTTTAGCCAGCTTGATAAACGAGCCACTGACGTGTCAGCCACAATCTTTACCCCCTCTATCAGCAGGGTTCTGCGTCAGGATTTGGATCGTCATAATGCCCAGTACGCTCCAATTGAAGTAAGGACATTCCGCAGAGCGCACGACCGCTTCCTAATAATAGACGATACTGTCTATCATGTTGGAGCATCATTCAAGGATTTAGGTAAGAAACTTACGGCCTTCTCTAAGATGGAGATAATGACGGCTGACGAATTTATTGCCTATCTTGAGGGGTGATTTAGCGAAGACATATGTATACTCGAGTACAATTTTGAGATTGGGTTAGTTGATAACCATAAACATAAGCTAAGTTTTAAGAGTTAGTNATGCCACACGATAAAAAAATATTAGTTGTAGGTGCCGGNAATATCGGCACGGCCATGGCCCGCGGCATCCTGCGTTCAGGACGCCCNNTGACCATCTATAACCGCTCGGAGCGCCGGCTGGANCANTTCTCCGACGACCCCAATGCGACTGTCACCACCAATCTTGGCGCAACCGTGAGGACGGAACAGCCCGCTGTGATAGTGATTTGCGTTGAGGGCGAGGCGGTGGAACCNGTAATCAGCGAAATGGGGCCGGAGTTCGGNCAGAGCCGACCGGTGTTAGTGTCGTGTGCGGCAGCCTCAAGCCTTGACATGCTCTCGNANGCTGTAAGTGNTTATGAACAAGAGCCAAAGGTGGTGCGTGTGCTTCCCACCATCGCCGCAGCCTACGGGTGCTCCACCAACCTGGTGTGTGCCCGGGGTGTTGACCGCGGCGCACTGGACGAANTGAAAGAACTTTTTGCCGCTACCGGCGACTGGGTGGAGATTCCCGAGNCGAAATTCGGTGCAGCCATGTCGCTGACCTCGTGTGGAATAGCATTCGCCTTGCGCTATATCCGCGCGGCATCCCAGGCGGGTGTGGAACTTGGCCTCGCNCCCGAAGCGGCNGCCGGCATGGCCGCCTCGGCCCTCGAAGGCGCCGCAGCCATGCTCCGCNCCACCGGCCAGCANCCCGAAGCACTGGTGGACCGTGTGACCACCCCNGGNGNACTAACCATCAAAGGACTGAACACTATGGAAGCCCACGGTTTTTCGGCCGCCCTGATGGCCGGAGTGAAAGCCGCAGTAAAACAATAGAGTATGAACAAAGTTATATTATTAGGCAACGTTGGTCGTGACCCGAAAATCCGCATGACCGAAAGCCAGACAGTGGCGGAGTTCTCCCTGGCCACCTCGGAGCGGCGCTTCAGCCGCGGGGCCGACGGCAAAGAGGTTGAGCTGCCGGAACTGACTGAGTGGCACAATATTGTGATGTGGGGCCGCGCTGCCGAATTTGCCGAAAAATATATCCGTAAAGGCGCCAAGCTGCTTGTGGAGGGCAAAATCCGCACCCGCACGTGGGAGGACCGCAACGCCATAAAGCGCACCATCACGGAAATCTATGTGGACAGTTTTGAGCTTCTGCCACGAAACACCAACCAGTAACACCTTAAATCAGACTAATATGAGAATGGACGGACGCCGCACAAGCGGCAATGTGGACGACCGCCGTGGTATTTCCGGCAAGACCGTTGGCGTGGGCGGAGGTATCATCGGCATCATTGCCGTGGCAGTAATCACCCTGCTTTCAGGCGGTAGCCTGGGCGATGTTGTGGGCAACGTGCTTGGCTCGGGCGCCATGCAACAGATGCAGGTGCAGTCGCCCGGCGGCAACTACGAACCTACGGCCGAGGACCAGGCACTGGCCGAATTCGCCTCGCAGGTGCTGGCAGGCACCGAGGATGTGTGGACGGCTGAATTCCGCCGTCAGGGCTGGGGCGAATACGTGTGCCCCAAGATGGTGCTTTTCACCGGCTCGGTGAGCTCCGGTTGCGGAAATGCCACCTCGCAGACAGGTCCGTTCTACTGCTCGGCTGACCAGACGGTCTACATCGATCTCGACTTCTTCAAGGAAATGGGAACCACCATCGGTGCGGACGGCGATTTTGCTTATGCCTACGTGATTGCACACGAGGTGGGCCACCACGTGCAGTACCTGCTCGGTACGCTTGACGAAGCTCACTCACAAATGTCGCAACTGCCCGAAACGGAAGCAAATAAAATCAGCGTGCGCCTTGAGCTTCAGGCCGATTACTATGCCGGAGTGTGGGCAAATCTTGACAACCGGATGTTCAATTCGCTTGAACCGGGCGACGCCGAGAAAGCCATCAACGCTGCATCCAAAATCGGCGACGACTACCTGCAACGCAAGGCCTACGGCCGCGAAATACCGGATTCGTTCAACCACGGCCGCTCCGAGCAGCGCGTGCGCTGGCTGACCAAAGGCCTGCAGACGGGCGATCCGCTGCAAGGCGACACGTTCTCACCCGCCTACTCCCAGCTATGACGTTCGAACCTGTAAATGAAGCCTATATGAGCCGGGCCCTGGAGCTTGCAGCTCACGGGCTCGGCTTTGTGTCGCCCAACCCTATGGTGGGCGCAGTGATTACCGCCCGCGGGCGCATTATCGGCGAAGGCTATCACCGCCGTTACGGTGGCCCGCATGCCGAGGTGAATGCAGTGGCCTCGGTGAGCGAGGCTGACCGCACACTCCTGCCTGAGGCCACAATCTATGTTACACTGGAGCCCTGCTCGCACTATGGCAAGACACCACCCTGCGCCAAGCTGCTGACCGACATCGGTATAGGCCGGGTGGTGGTGGGAGCGCCGGACCCCAATCCACTTGTGGCCGGACGTGGCGTGAACATGCTGCGCCAGGCCGGAATTGAAGTGATTGAGGGTGTGATGGCCGAGGAAAGCATAAGGCTGAACAAGACTTTTATGACGGCCCAGATTCAGCGCCGACCGTACGTAACGCTCAAATGGGCCCAGAGCGCCGACGGGTTTATGGACCATGACCGCAGTGGCGGCAGTGGGGCCGCACGGTTCTCAACTCCTGTCACACAGGCCATTGTACACTGGCGACGTGCGTGCGCCGATGCTATTGCCGTGGGGGCCGGAACCGTTATATCCGATTCGCCGCGGCTTGATGTCAGAGCCATCGAAGGCCGCTCGCCGCGACCGGTTATCTTCGACCGCCACCGCCTCCTGAATCCCGACAACTGCCCGCTGTTGCGCGATGCCCGAGGCACCATACATCTCACTGAGCCCGAACCGCTTGCATCGCAATTACAGAGTCTGTTCGCCGACTATGGCATCACCTCGCTGCTTGTGGAAGGCGGCGCTTCGCTCCTGCGCGAATTTATCGCCACCGGCCTATGGGACGAGGCTTGGGTGGAACGAAGCCCGGAGGCTCTCGGCCACGCAGGGCGGGTGGCCGCTCCCACACTGCCCTGCACGCCCGAAAGCGCCGCAGAGATTGACGGCCGGCTCCTTCTGCATTACTGCAACCCGGCGAGCAAGCTCGCGGCACTGTAACAAAACGGACGGACATTTTTCCCAAATAAAGGCTAAATTTTCGGGGTTTATTTGCGGATAAGCGAGTTATTGATTATCTTTGTAGAAAATTTATCGATATGACTACAAAAAATTACCTTCGTTCGCTTCTTGCAATTCTTTTCGTGGCCTTCATCGGCCTGGGTGCCAGCGCTCAGCTGCCCTCAGTACAGCTCAAGAACCTCAATGGTAAACCCGTAAATACCGCCAAACTGAGCAACGACGGCAAGCCGTTCGTTATCAGCTTCTTCGCCACCTGGTGCAAGCCCTGCCTGCGCGAGCTCAAAGCCATCGCCGAGGTTTATCCCGACTGGCAGGATGAAACCGGCATGAAACTTATTGCCATCTCCATCGACGAGGCTCAGAACGCCAGCAAGGTTCGCCCCCTGGTTGACTCGGAAGGCTGGGAGTACGAAGTGCTTCTTGACCCCAACAGCGATTTCGCCCGTTCGATGGGTGTGCAGTCCATCCCCCACGTATTCGTGGTTGACGGCAAGGGCAAAATCGTTTACAACCATTCCGGTTACTCGGACGGCAGCGAAAGCGCCATCATCAAGAAAATCCGCGAAGTAAGCAAGAAATGATTCGACTCCGCAGCATAGTGGGCCGCGCTCTTTCGGCAGCAGCCCTATCGTTTATCGCCCTGGGTGCCAGCGCTCAGGACGATATTGCATTTCATGGAAGTGTGCAGGCCAACGCTCTTTTCCCGCAGGAGGACGAGGCCATCAATACCGGCACGTACGACAAAAAGATACTGTTCAACACCTATGCCGACCTTGGTCTGGTGAGCAAATATGTTGACGCCGGTCTGCGCGTGGAATTCATGAAATGGCCTCTGCCCGGCTATGAGAAAGATTTTGCCGGATGGGGTGTGCCCAACATCTACGCCAAAGGCAAGTGGAAAGGCCTGGAGCTGACCGCGGGCGACTTCTACGAGCAGTTCGGCAGTGGTTTCATCCTTCGCACCTACGAGGAGCGTAACCTGGGTATCGACAACAGTATCCGCGGCGGTCGCCTGAAGGTGAACTCCATCCGCGGTCTGCGCCTGACGCTGCTGGGCGGCGTTCAGCGCCGCTATTGGGACTGGTTCAAGCACTCGCAGATCTATGGCGCCGACGCCGAGGTTTACTTCGAGGACCTGTTTGCAAAGCTTGGCGAGAAGGATATCTCGTGGATGTTCGGCGGCTCGTATGTGCTTAAGCACGAGCGCGACAAGGATATCATGGTGCCGGGCACGGACTACCGCCTCAACCTGCCCAAGTGTGTGGACGCGTTCGACCTTCGTTCGCGCTTCAACAAGGGACGCTGGTCGGTGCTGGGTGAATTTGCGTGGAAGGGTCAGGACCCCAGCTACGACAACAGCTACACCTACGGCCACGGCACGGCCTATATGCTCAGCGGCTCCTACTCCATGAGCGGCATGAGCGTGCTGCTGCAGGCCAAGCGAAGCGAGAACATGTCGTTCCGCTCGCAGCGCGACATTGCCGGCACGTCGGCCATGCTCAACAATATGCCGGCCTTCGCCTACCAGCACACCTATGCGCTGGCAGCGATGTACCCCTATGCCACCCAGGCCGCTCCGGGCGAGTGGGCCTTCCAGGGTTCTTTCGCCTACACTTTCAAGCGCAAAACGGCGCTGGGCGGCCGCTACGGCACCAAGCTGAAAGTGAACGCCAGCTATGTGCGCGGCCTGAAGCACGGCGACATCGAATCGGGACTCAACGGCTCCATCATGGGTACGAACGGCGACAAGACGCCTTTCTTCGGCATGGGCGAAGCGTACTACCACGACTTCAACGTGCAGATCGAAAAGAAGCTTACCTCCTCGCTGCAGATGAGCTTCCTGTATATGAACCAACTCTACAACCAGACTGTGGTGGAAGGCCACGGCGGCGATGTGAAGAGCAACATCTTTGTGCTCGAAGGCAAATATAAGTTCGATGACCGCTACACGCTTCGCGCCGAGCTTCAGTACCTCACCACGCGCCAGGACCAGAAGGACTGGGCCTACGGGCTGGTTGAGCTCACCGTGCTCCCCTACCTGATGTTCAGCATCAGCGACATGTGGAACTGCGGTGATACCGGCACACACTACTACATGGGTGGCGTGACGGGCAACTACAAGGCCAACCGCCTGATGCTGAGCTACGGCCGCACGCGCGCCGGCTACAACTGCTCGGGCGGCGTGTGCCGCTGGGTACCGGCTTCGCACGGTTTCCAGATTGCTTATTCCTACAATTTCTAACTCACACTCTCTCCAATCTATGAACAGAATTTTCAGCAACATTTCAATCGCGGCAGCCGGTGTGCTGATGCTGACCGCCTGCGACAATATCAACGACGACGACCGCTACATCGAGGTAGACAAAGTGGAAGCGGCCCGTGTGGTGCTCATCGAGGACTTCACCGGCCAGAACTGCGTGAACTGCCCTGATGCCCACGAGGTGATTGAGCAGCTTCAGGAGCAGTATCCCGGCGAAGTGATTGCAGTGAGCATCCATGCCGGCGGTTTCGGCCTGAGCAAGGACCGCACGGATTTCTCGATGGACTACGTTGGCCTGATGACCGAGGACGGCAATTACTACAACGACCAGTGGGGCATCAACTCGTGGCCCGCAGGCGTAATCAACCGTCGCGGCGGCGCCACTGAGTACGACAAATGGGCATCGCTCGTGCGCGAGGAACTTGCGCGTCCTACCGAGCTCAACATCACTATGCGCTCCGGCGAGGCCTATGGGAAAATATCAACAGAAATCACCCTGGAACCCGGCGAAAACGTGACCGGCAAGCTCTTCGTATGGGTTATCGAGAGCGGCATTGTTGCCCGCCAGCGCAACAACGAGGGCCTGATTCGCGACTACGTTCACAATAACGTGTACCGCGCCACCCTCACCGGCCTTGACGGCCAGGCAGTTGACCTGCGCGCAGGTGTGCATCAGACTTTCAGCTTCGAAACCGATGTGGTCTACAACGAGCACGAGCGCTGGAATCCGGCAAACCTCTCGATTGTGGCTTTCGTAGCCGACGAAAACGGTGTGCAGCAGGCAGCCACTGCGCCTGTTGCCCCGCTTGATGCAGAGTAAAATAGAAATAACCTAAAAACAGAATACTAAATCTAAAGGCTTATGAAGAAACTTTACATTACCCTTGCAGCAGCCCTGCTCGGCGTAGCTTCCATGCAGGCCCGCGAGCTCGCTTTCTATATGGGCGAGGAGAAAATCGCTACCGGCGAGGAAGTTAAGTTCAACGAAATCGAGAAGGAAGTTATTCCCGGCGGTTTCGAGGTGACTATGGCTCCCGAACTCTACCTGTGGAGTGATTTCCTCAGCAACACCATCCAGATTACCGCAAAATGCACCAGCGGTCAGGAAATCCAGATGTGTGCCGGCGGCGATTGCATGAAGGGCAAGGAAGTCGTTAAGAAAAATATCGAAATCAAGGCCAACAGCAAGCTCGACCTCAAGTTCGACTATATGGCTGAAATCGAGGGTGAAACCATCCCCGAAGTTGTGACCGAATTCGAAGCTTATGACACCAACTACACCAACACCAAGGTGTCGTTTACGCTGGTGATGAACTCCGAGTCGGGCGCGCTGACCGTGATTAAGAACAACGCATCATTCCGCGCTGTTGCCGGTGGCATCGAGTATAGCCTTGACGCTCCCGCCGCTGTTGAGCTCTACAGCATCACCGGCCGCAAGGTTCTTTCTGCTAATCTTGAGGGTAACGGCACCCTTTCGACCGCTTCGCTTCCCAAGGGTATCTACGTTTACACCCTCGGCGACAAGAGCGGCAAGCTCTACATCCGCTAATAAACCGCAAGCGGTTTCTCCAATACAGAGAACGCCCGAGGCTCCGGCCCCGGGCGTTTTTCGTTTAGTGTTAGAACTGGAAGTAGATGAATGGGCTTACGCTTTCGTTGCGGAGCTCGAGCACCAGCTGAACCACCACCACAAAAATCAGGAGCTTGGCAAGCCAGGGCGAGCGCACGAACCACTCGGCGGCCCGGCTCCAGAAGCTTGTGGGCAGGGCGTGAGCCACAATGATAACAAGCATCAGGATGAGCCACAGCATGCGGGCCGAGGCAAAGGCCGGGATGTAGGCCGGAGAGAAGTCGCGGAATACTCCCGAGATAATCGCCACACTGTCGGCGAAGCTGTCGGCACGGAAAAACACCCACAGGCAAGCCACAAAGGCCATGGTTGTGAGCCAGGCAAGGGCACGCACGGGCCATCCTCCGCCCATGCGGTCCAGATAAGGCTTGCTTGCCTTGTGCACTGCCAGACCACCGCCGTGCATGGCACCCCAGAAAATGAATTTCCATGCAGCTCCGTGCCACAGCCCTCCGATGAGCATAGTGGCGAAGTTGTTGGCATAGGTTCGGGCCGTGCCCTTGCGGTTGCCACCCAGGGGGATGTAGATGTAGTCGCGTAGCCAGGTAGAAAGCGATATGTGCCAGCGGCGCCAGAAGTCGGTGAGGTTCTGGGCCTTGTAGGGGAAGTTGAAGTTCTGCGCCAGCTTGAAGCCCATGATGAGTGCGATGCCGATGGCCATGTCGGAGTAGCCGGAGAAGTCGCAGTAGATTTGCATGGTGTAGCCAATTATGCCCATGAGGGTCTCGAAACCGCTGTAGCCACCAGGGTTATTGAAAATCAAGTCGTTGTACTGGGCGATGTAATCAGCTATGATGGCTTTCTTGACCACACCGAGGATTATGAGCCACAGACCCATGTAGACCTCCGTGCGCGTGGCGTGGTGATTCCGGCGGATTTGAGGCAGAAAGTAGTCGGCGCGCACAATAGGGCCGGCCACCAGAGCCGGGAAGAAGGACAGGAAGAAAGCGTATTCGAGCCAGGTGCGCGTGGGCTCCACCCTACCCTTGTACACATCTATAATATAGCTTATGGACTGGAAGGTGTAGAACGAAATGCCGACGGGCAGCACGAGGTCCAGAGGCTGGAAGTTGCCGCCCACCATGGCCTGGATGTTCCACAGAAAGAAGTTGGCATACTTGAAGTAGGCCAGGATGCCGAGCGAGGCCGTCAGCGACAGGCCCACGCACACACGGCGGAAGGTTCGGGAGCGTCCCGGTGCCGACATGACGCGCGACAGGACCCAATCGAACACCGAGGTGCCGAACAGAAGGGCCACAAACACACCGCTACTTTTATAGTAGAAGAAGAAACTGAACAGCACCACGAAGACCACCATCTGCCAGAATCGTGCGCGCAGCAGCCCGTAGAGCGGCATGAACACCAGGAAGAGTGCCCAGAATGTGCCCGACGAGAAAAGCATCGGGGCCTTGGGGTCGTAGCGCAGGCAGTCGGCAATATTGGCAAGTATGTCCGTCATCGCTCGTTGGGTTGATGCACAAATGTGCGCTTAGGCCTGCCGGTGTGCGCAGTGGGCGGCACGAGCAGGATGGGATGATTGCTGTTGGCCGGCATCCAGGCGGCTACGCTATCGAGCCATGCGGCAGCCGACTGGCGGGTGGGATGGGCACCGTCGGACGTACGGTCGAATTTCATGCCGTCGCTCAGGAAGAAGGAGCCTTCGGCTGCATGGCGGGCAATCAGACTGTTTATGCCGGTGTCGGGCTTCCAGTTGGGAGGACCGATCCACAGATAGGGAATATCGCCGATATCGGCGATTATTTTCTTGACGAACTTTTCGCGTTTCTGCTCGATATCACTCACGAACAGCTCGTTGGCACCCAGGCATACGAGCACGAAAGTGGGCTTGATGCGCTCCACGTAGGAGGCAAGCTTGTCGGACTGTCCCCACACTTCGGAGGTGGAGCTGTACCAAACCACGGTGTAGAGTTCGTGGCCACTGGCATCGCAGTAGGCTGCCAGGCGGGGCGAGAGGCCTTCGAGCATTGAATCGCCGATAAACAGGATGGTCTGTGCCGAGCTGTCGCATGGGGCCGGGAAGGGTGCCGGAGCAAGCTCGGGCAGCTCGGGAGCATCGGCAAGCGGCTCAGGGACTTCGCGCGGGGCAAAGAGGGTTTCGGCAATACGGGCGGACTTCAGCTCATGGCCGCCGATGGTGGGCATATCGAATGCCGAAGCCACTGCAAAAATGGCGAAGGCGGCGGCCAGGAGGGCCCACAGGTGAAGATAGTGGCGTTTCATCAGTTGGATATCAGCATATAAGCACCGCCCTGCGAGGGACCCACGCGATACCGGCGCAATGCATAGCCATCGTTGGCAGCAGGGCCGCTAAGGGGCGTTCCGGGCAGTGAGAAAACATCGTAAGTGCTGTGGCACACGGGACACTCGGCCACATATTCGTCGCGGTTAATCTGCACGCGCACTGATTGTTTGCGCTCCACGGGACAGGCGAGGTCGAACGCCATCGGGTTGCCGAGCACATCGCAGGTGAGCAGCACACCGCCGAAGCCGGTATATGTCATGGCCGTGTAGGGATAGTTGGCCGGTATGCGCTCGTCGCGGATGAAGCGACGGTAGTCCATCGCACCACCCACGCCGTAGATGTTCCACTCGGCAATGGTGTTGAATGTAATCTGCACGGGCATCACCGGAATGCGGTCGTCGTCAACGCTATCGCACGCACTGGCAGCGCCAAGCACGAGCAGGGCGAGAAAAATTCGTAAAAAATGGGTTTTAAGCTCTTTCATTGCAATAATTGCAAAATTACCCAATGTGCACCTTATCCGCAAACTCGCAATGTTAATTTTTTGAAAACTAATCACTACCTTCAGTAGTTATAACTACATAACAAAGATTATAGCGATGGAAAAATCGAATCAGAACACTTTGGAGCGTATCGAGGCCGACCGCCGCGTGCTGGAACTGCTGTCGCAGACCTTCCCCAACGTATCGGCCGCCAGCACTGAAATCATGAATCTTGAGGCAATCCTGAGCTTGCCGAAAGGCACGGAGCACTTCGTTGCCGACCTGCACGGAGAGTTCGATGCTTTCCAGCACATCATGCGCAATGCCTCGGGCAACATCCGCCGCAAGGTGACGGAAACCTTCAATTCGCAGCTGCGCGAGGCAGAAATCCGCCAGCTGTGCTCACTCATCTACTACCCCGAGCGCAAGTTGCAGCTTATCCGCTCCACGGAGACAAATCTGAACGATTTCTACCGCGTGACCCTCAACCAGCTTGTGCGCGTGTGCCAATCGGTGTCGTCGAAGTACACCCGCTCCAAGGTCCGCAAGGCGCTTCCCCGTGAGTTCGCCTATATTCTGGAGGAGTTGCTGCACGAGTCGCCCTCGGACGACGATAAGCAGGCTTACTTCAACCGCATCATCGACACTATCATCAGCACGGGTCAGGCCGATGCGTTCATCACGGCCTTGTGCTATGTGATTCAACGCCTGAGCGTTGACCAGCTTCACATCCTCGGCGACATATATGACCGCGGCCCGGGTGCGCACCAGATCATGGACATGCTGTGTGGCTTCCGCTCGTTCGACGTTCAGTGGGGCAACCACGATGCGCTGTGGATGGGCGCTGCGGCGGGCAACGAATGCTGTATTGCCAATGTGCTGCGCCTGTCGCTACGCTACGGCAACATGGCCACGCTCGAGGACGGCTACGGCATCAATCTGGTGCCGCTGGCCACCTTTGCGATGGAAACCTACGGCGATGATTCGTGCACGGACTTCGGCCCGAAGCTGGACGAGCACAACAATGAATACGATGAGAAAACGCTGCGCCTGTACGCACGCATGCACAAGGCCATCAGCGTGTTGCAATTCAAACTTGAAGGACGCATGATAGCCCGACATCCGGAGTGGCGCATGGCCGACAGGCGTGTGCTGGACAATATCGACTACGAGCGCGGCGTGTACGTGCTGGACGGTAAGGACTACGAAATGAAGGACACAAAGCTGCCCACGGTTGACCCTGCGGACCCCTACAGTCTTACGCCCGAGGAGGCCGACCTGGTGGAGAAGCTGCAGCACTCATTCGTGGTGAGCAACAAACTGCGCACGCACGTAAACTGCCTGCTGGCGCACGGAAGCCTATACGGAGTTTATAATCAGAACCTCCTATTCCACGCATCCGTGCCGCTGAACCCGGACGGAACACTCAAGGAGGTGGAGCTGCGAGGCGAGCACTACTCGGGCCGCGACTTGTTCCGACGCACCGGCATGCTGATGCGCGCGGCCTTCAACGACGATACCCCGGCCGACGAACGCGACTACGCCCGCGACTATTACTGGTACCTGTGGTGTGGTCCCGACTCGTTGCTGTTCGACAAATCCAAGATGGCGACATTCGAGCGCTATTTTCTTAAGGACAAATCCACACATGTGGAGGAAAAGGGCGCTTACTACGAGCTGCGCAACGACGAGGCCGTGTGCGACCGTATCCTGGATGCTTTCGGTGTGCACGGCGAGCACCGGCACATCATCAACGGTCACGTGCCAGTGAAAACGGGCAAGGGCGAGTCACCCATTAAAGCCAACGGAAAACTGATGGTGATTGACGGCGGTTTTGCCAAGGCATATCACAAGACAACGGGAATCGCGGGCTATACGCTTGTGTTCCACAGCCGCGGCTTCCAGCTTGTGCAGCACGAGCCGTTCACCTCGGCCGAGGATGCCATTATCAATGGCACTGACATTGTGAGCACCACCCAGATTGTGGAGCTTACCAACCACCGTATGCGCGTGCGCGACACCGACAAGGGCCACGAAATCCAGGGTCAGATCGACGAACTGATGGAACTGCTCTACGCCTTCCGCCACGGCATCATCAAAGAAAACCGCATGGTGAATTGAGCGGTGCTTATGGTAACCTGCGGATGTTGATAACCGTCGGTGGGACGGACTCACCATCGTAGACCACCCGTGCGGATTTAACCTTATCGCCGAACAGTTCCTTAAGGTAATTGATATTGCGCATGAAATCGCGGTTGAAGGTCATTGATGATTTTATCTCGAATAAATTCAAGCCCACCCCTGATGTCTGAATAATATCAACCTCGCGCCCGGAATTTTCCCGGTAGAAGTACAGATTGTTGTCCTTACCGTCGTTGAACCGGGCTTTCAACAGCTCCACAACTGCGAAATTTTCAAATATACTGCCTCTCAGCGGATGCGTTGCAAGTTCCTCGTCGGTGGTGATTCCAAGCAGGAAACACAGCAGCCCCGTGTCGTAGAAATAAATCTTCGGCATTTTTGCAAGCCTCTTATTAATATTAGCGTAGTAAGGCTGCATCTGGAAGGCTATGTATGATGTCTGCAATATTCCAAGCCACGCCTTGGCGGTAGGTGATGAAATTCCCACTTCGGCACTTATGGCCGAGGCGTTGAATTCCGAACCGACGCGACCAGCCACAAGCTTAACAAAGGTCTGGAAGGCGGCAAGATTCTCGATGCTCTTTATCTGGCGGACGTCCCTTTCGACGTAGGTGGTATAATAATTTCGGAAAAACAGTTCATGCGGAGTACCTTTGACTATAACACCGGGGTACATTCCGCGGAGCAACATTGTGTCGGTTCCGGTTTTATCGCCGTAGTCGCCCAACTCATCCAACGCGAATGGCAGAAGAGTGAACAGAGCCGCCCTGCCGGCAAGGGATTGTGTGACATTCTCCAAGAGTGATATATTGGAACTACCTGTCAGCACGAAATGGCGGGAGGAATCGTTATCGACCGCCAACTGAATATATGAAAACAGTTCGGGCAGATGCTGTGCCTCATCAATAATAGTTTTTTCTCCACACTCGGCTATAAATCTTTTCGGGTCAACCGAAACGATTTCACGGAATGAGGCATCCTCAAGATTGTAATAATTGTAACCCTCGAAATGATGACGGCACAAAGTGGTTTTACCAACCTGTCGCGGGCCGGTTATGACAATAACCTGGTAGTAGGGTTTTGCCTCATCAATACTTTTCGAAATTTTACGATGGATATACTCGTGTAGGGCCATAATTCTTCACATTTATTGGATGCTCTACAAAGGTACGGAAATAATTCAAATCGCGCAAATTTAAAATTGGATTTTAAATTTACATGCAATTCAAGGATAAAAACCGTGCAAATTTAAAATTGAATTTTAAATTTGCACGACTTGTAGCCATAAAGGCTAATATATTAGCCTAAAGATAGAATTATTTACTGTCTTCAGATTCTTCGGACTCTGTTTCGGACGTTTCGTCAGCTTTGGGCTCGTCTACGGAAGTCGCAGGAGTTTCCTCTTTTCTGCGGCCACGCGATTTAATCCATTTCCATATACCGGCGAAGAAAGCCAGAATCGCTACGAGGATGACCTTGCTGAATTTTGCCAGAACGCCCCAGAAGCCCACTTTGGCAAGGACTTTTCCGGCTATAAGACCGCCGAGAGTCCATTCGGCCACGTGGTCGCGGTCGGGATTAAAATCGGAATATGCATACCCTTTGTCATACTTTACGCTTTTTACCATCGTGTCCTGCATAGCCTGAACAGTCTCCTTGTCTTCAGGCGATGCCACTGCAGTAATCGTCACCAGACCGTCCTTTCCGAGAACACGCATATCGAAATTGATATATTCCTCATCTCCGAGGCCGAGATGCTTGGCCCACATCAGGGTGTTGGTGGCTTTATCATATCGTGGCTCCCAAGCCCAACCGAGGAGTTCCAGATTGCGTCCGGTTTTCTTGCTGCTCTCTTTCATGGCCGACTGAATCGTTTTCAGCAGCTCGTCGTAGTCGATACTGTCGGCATCGTCGTCAGGCACATAACCTACATCTTCGTACGAGATAGTATAGGCGATTTCTACATTATAATATACATCCGTATCAGCCGAAACGAGTGTGCCGAGCACATCCTCAGCCACTTCCTCAGGGTTGTCCCAATAGTCGACCAGCAGATGATGGCTCTGCTCCGGGTCGAGATATACGAACCCCTCAGGCACCGTGAGGCTGAAATTGCCTTCGCTAAAGGCAATTGTACCTACCCGGCCCTTGATTGAATCGTTAGTTATAAATTCCAGATACTCCTGCTGTTCAGGCGTAAGTTCCTCTTCAGCACCGGCCAGATCAAGACTTTGGGCTGAGAGCAGCAGCCCGGCAAAGAGCAAAACGAAAAGCGACAGATATTTTCGCATAAGTAATAGATTGAGGTTATTGATTATGAAAGCATTGCGGCGAGTTGGTTGAGGGCGGCAGCGGTGGCGCGTTCGATTACGGCGCTGCGGTCGCCGCCGAAGTGGTATAGGCGTGCCTGAACGGCTGTGGGGGTAGCGGTTGCAATCCACACCGTGCCAACAGGTTTGCCGGGGACAGCTCCGCCGGGACCTGCGATACCTGAGGTTGCCATGGCGCAAGCGGCACCGGTGGCACGGCGGACGCCCTCCACCATCTGGCGGACAGTGGCTTCGCTCACTGCACCTTCGGTTGCGAGTGTGTCGGGCGATACACCCAGGACGCCGATTTTCACCTCGTTGGCATAGGACACAACGCTGCCGACGTAGACATCCGAGCAACCTGCTATTTCAGTGATTGAATGGGCTATGTTGCCGCCGGTGCAGCTCTCGGCTGAAGCAAGGGTATAGGCGTGGTCGCGGCACAGCTTAACGAGCATTTCGGCGGGCGTCTGCCGGCCAAAACCGGCAAAATTGGCTCCGAGGGCTTCCTCAAGCCGGCGGCAATAACTGTCAAATTCGGCATCGGCACCGTCGGGCGCCGTGAAATGGGCGTCAAGACGCATCAGGATATAACCAGGCGACGGGAGGTAAGCCAACTTATAGCGCTCGGGCAGGCCGTCCTCGAAGGGTGCGAGGCGTTCGGCCAGAAGCGACTCCGAAATACCAAGAACTGTGAACTCACGATGGCGCACCAGGAGCACCGGGTGGAAAAATTCAGCCACACGGGTTGCGACCTCGGGCAGCATGCCGCGGGTTTCGAAGGGTACGCCCGGCATAGCCACAAGGACACGGCCCGAACGCTCGAACCACATGACCGGGGCAGTGCCGAAGCGGTTGATTATCACACTGCACGACGAGGGCACCATGGCCTGGCCGCGGGTGAGCGAGTTCATCACCAGGCCGCGCTCGGCGAAAATGCGGTCCACATTTTCGGCCGTGGGTGCGTGGTGCACCATAGTGCCGCCGAAAATGTCGCGGAGCAGACTCTTGGTGATGTCGTCGCGCGTGGGGCCAAGGCCACCGGTGGTAAGCACAAGCTCGCTTTCGGCCAGCGAGGCCTCCACGGCGCTGCGGATGTCGGCGGCATTATCGCCCACGGTACGGATGCTTTTTACATCCCATCCGGCGGCCGAGAAAGTGCGGGCTATGAGGCCCGAATTGGTGTCGGTGACGCGTCCCAGCAGGATTTCGTCGCCGATAATTACTATGGACAGATTCATATTTCGACGCGTGCGTAGGGCGCGGCTGAGTAGGAACAGAAGTCGCGGTCGAGGTATTTGAAATATCCGGCGATTGCCACCATGGCGGCATTGTCGGTGGTGAAGACTCGCTCGGGGATGAAGGCGTTGAGCCCGCGACGCTGGCAGAACTCAGCCACTGCTGCGCGAACACCGCTGTTGGCCGACACACCACCGCCGATGGCCACGGTGGTCACACCGGTTGCGTCCACAGCTTTTTCGAGCTTATCCAGCAGGATGGCAATGATTGTTGCCTGGAGCGAGGCGGCCAGGTCGGCCTTGTTTTTCTCGATGAAGTCAGGGTCGGTGCGGAGGTTGTCGCGCAGGGTGTAGAGGAATGAGGTTTTCAGGCCGCTGAAACTGTAGTCGAGGCCCGGGATGTGGGGCTTGGCGAATTTGAAAGCCTTGAGATTGCCCTCGGCGGCAAGGCGGTCGATGTGTGGGCCGCCGGGGTAAGGCAGACCCATGACCTTGGCGCACTTGTCGAAGGCTTCGCCGGCGGCATCGTCGATGGTACGGCCCAGAATTTCCATGTCCTTGTAGCTGCGCACGAGGATAATCTGCGAGTTGCCACCCGAAATCAGCAGGCACAGGAAGGGGAATTCGGGCACACGGTCGGCGGGGTCGCGGCGCACGAAATGCGACAGCACATGGCCATGCAGATGGTTGACATCCATGATGGGGATGCGTAGGCCCAGCGACAGGCCCTTGGCGAAGCTTGTGCCCACGAGCAGTGAGCCGATGAGCCCCGGGCCGCGGGTGAAAGCAATGCCGGAGAGGTCGGCGCGGGTGATACCGGCGCGGCGGATGGCGGCATCAACTACAGGGACAATATTCTGCTGGTGGGCACGCGAGGCAAGCTCGGGCACCACGCCGCCATATTCCTCGTGGACGGACTGCGAAGCGATGACGTTGCTGAGCAGGATGCCGTCGGCAATGATAGCTGCCGAGGTGTCGTCGCACGACGATTCAATACCTAAAATGACAGTTTTTTTCTCCATAATCAGAACACATACCCGAAGCCGACGGCCACAACAGCCGTAGGCAGATGCTGCATGAGGGTGTAGCGGGCCTCGAAACGGACGCGGAAGGCACGCGAAGCACGGAGCTCAAGGCCCGCACCCAGGTTAAGCCCCAGCCCATTGGTGTGGGAGGTGACATCCTTCATGCTGTCATTATCAAAGTCGTGGCGCCCCCATGATGTGTAGGCCAGTCCGGCAAGGGGATAGAAATCCACCTTTGAGTCCACCCGGAAGGGGAAGTGCATGTCGATGGCCACAGCCAGCGCATCGAGGTCGTTGTGGCGGAAGAACACATCAGCCGAAGGAGCTATGCGCAGGTGGTTGCCGAAGGCATAGGTGAAAGTCAGACCGGCAGAACCGGATGTGTTGCGCGACACGAAACCGGCGTGGACACCAAAGGTTTTCTCGCCTTTTTCGATCTGGGCGGCTGCGGGAACAGCCACCGACATAAGGAGCACTACGGCCAGGCACAGCAATCTGCTGACAAAGGGTAATCGGGGCATCGGGTAGTTTTTTATTAAGTAACTCTTAAAAATTAGTTTATATTTTGACTTTTAAGTAAACCCTTCGGGCCAATAAATCTTTGCGGAGCAAAGCGGCAGAGCCGATGACTTTGCCAGTCTTTGCGGTGCTTTTATTTCTTTCACTCAATCGCTTAGCTCGCTAAGCTCATTCGTTCAATAAATAAAATCCCTCGCAAATCCTTCGCAAATATATATTGTCTAATTTTCAAGGGTTACTTAATGTCTGCAAAGATACAAAATAAATTACTGACTGCGTTCGTAACACGATGGGATTTTTTGCGTAACTTTGCAGCCTGATTAATACCGAAAATATGCTCCGAAACACGCAATCATTCTTCTCATCGCTGCCACCGGTAGTCAAGAATCTGTTCATAATCAACGTGCTGGTGTTCCTGCTGATGGCGTTTCTGCCAGCGGCCGAGCGTGCATTTGACCGCAATCTGGCGCTGTACTATTTCACATCGCCCGGCTTCAAGACCTTCCAGCTGTTCACATATATGTTCCTGCACGGCAGCTTCATGCACCTGTTTTTCAACATGTTCGCGCTGCTGATGTTCGGGCGGACGATTGAGTACACCATGGGCTCGGGCCGCTTCCTGTTTTTCTACATCAGTTGCGGCATATTTGCGGCGCTGGTGCAGCTTGGTGTTTTCTCCATCTACATCAACCACCTGGAGTCGCTGCTGCCGGCGGATGTAGTGAACCAGGCTATCAATCAGGGTTTCGACCTGCTTCAGCGCCACTATAACTATTCCGACCCCGACCTTGCGAAGCTCAATGCGTTCGTCAACACCCCGATGGTGGGAGCCTCGGGCGCCATCTACGCCGTTCTGCTGGCCTTCGGGTTCCTCTACCCCAACGTGCGCATCTATCTTTATTTCATCGCCCCGGTCAAGGCCAAGTATGTGGTAATCGGCTACTTTGTGCTCGAACTTATCTACGGCATCACCGGCACGGCCGGAAGTGTGGCTCACTTCGCTCACCTGGGCGGCATGATTTCGGGCTTCCTGCTGCTGTGGTACTGGAAGCGCAAGGGTGTTTTCAATAACCACTGGTTCTTCTGATGCCGACCCGCAAAGAACAGGTGCCCGCACAGGGCACCGACCCGATTGTTGCGCGCGCCACAGGCAGCAAGAAACCCCGCGGTAGCAAGGCTCCGGCCCCCAAAAAGCGTCGCACAGCGCCACCGAAAAGCAAGGCCCCCAGGCCCATGTGGCTGCGGGTGCTACGGGTGCTCAGCATCATGGTGAGCATCCTGGCTGTGATTGTGCTGATTGCCACAGGCTATGCCGGGTATATATCGCCCCTGCGCCACGGCGGTGTGTGGGGCATTCTGCCGCTTGGCTTCCCGATAGTGTTCTGGAGCTGCGTGGGACTGCTGTGCCTCCAGCTGCTGTACTGCCGCAAGGGCTCGCTGATTGTTCTCGCCGGCATGATTTTTACGTTGGGCCCTATCCTCACCTACTTTCCCCTGAACTTCGGCAGCAAAAAAGCGCCTGAAGGCTCGGAAATCCTGACGGTGATGACCTACAACGTGTGCAACCTCCAGGACCAGCGGGGCACCGGCGCCGACACCATACAGAACGCGATGCTGGGCTATATCCTTGGGCAGGACGCCGACATTGTGTGCCTGCAGGAGGCCGCATATTTTGTGGGCGACAAGAAAAAGGGCACCTACGTGCAGCCGTGGCAGATTGACTCGCTTCACAGCCGCTATCCGTATATCCACCACGACGGGCGCGAGGAGATGCTGCTTTCAAAATACCCAGTTGAGCCTATCCACCTGGATGTTACGAAGGATAAATTCGAGAACGGCGCTGTGGCGGCCTACCGCCTGACGCTGCCCGACGACCGGAGGCTGACGGTGTTCACGGTGCACCTGCAGTCCTTGCGGCTTAACCAGGATGACCGCCAGCTGTACTACAACCTGACGGACCTTGAGCGCGAAAGCATGGGCGACGTGCGCCATCAGTTGCTGCACAAGCTTCGTGTGGCCAACGAGGAGCGCGCCCGGCAGACACATTTCATCATGCGCTACCTGCGGTTGTACGGCGGCCCGGACGCCATTATCTGCGGCGATTTCAATGATGTGCCGGGGTGTTTCGCCATCCGCAGTTTCGAGGATGCGGGCTTCAAGTCGGTGTACCCGGAAATAGGGCTGGGCCCGATGATTACGTACAATCAGAACCGTTTCCTGTTCTGCATTGACCATGTGCTGTACCGCGGCGACCTGATTCCGCTGAAACTGAAAAAGGGCGGCCTCAAGGCCTCGGACCACTACCCGCTGACCGTGACCTTTGCCATTCCACCGCGCAACTACCGTAACCGGCTTGATTAAGAGTGCGTAAGGTAAGCGCACAGCTTATCTCTGTCGCAATACCTGCTAACACTTAAAATCATTAAAAGTCAAAAAAAATCCCCAGTGATTTTTTGGATAAAAATGAAATTTTTGTAATTTTGCGGTAAATTTCAACAAGATAGTATCTATATGAAAAAAGTAGCACGTCTTTTAGCTGAAAAGCTTCTAACAATCAGCGCAGTAAAACTTCAACCTAACAATCCGTTCATCTGGGCGTCGGGTTGGAACTCGCCGATTTATACCGACAACCGCCGCACGCTGTCGTACCCCGACGTGCGCTCGTTCATTAAGGTAGAGCTCTCGCGCCTTATCATGGAAAAATATCCCGAGGCCGAAGCCATAGCCGGCGTAGCAACCGGCGCCATCGCACAGGGCGCACTCGTGGCAGACATTCTTGACCTTCCGTACGTTTACGTTCGTTCGTCGCCCAAAGACCACGGCCTGGAGAACCTGATTGAAGGCAATCTGCGTCAGGGCCAGAAGGTGGTTGTTATCGAGGACCTGGTGTCCACGGGCAAGAGCTCGCTCAAGGCCGTTCAGGCTATCCGCAACGCCGGTTGCGAGGTTATCGGCATGGTTGCCCTCTTCACCTACGGTTTCCCCGAAGCCGAGGAGAACTTTGCAAAGGCCGATGTTGAACTGACCACACTGAGCAACTACAACGAGCTGCTTGAGGTTGCCCGCGAAATCAACTATATTTCAGCCAGCGATTTTGAAACCCTGCTGACCTGGCGCACGGACCCCGCCAACTGGGTGCCCGACCGCACTGCACAGGCCAACGACTAATTCCCGATAAGGATGGCTAAATACAGCTCCCCCGCAACGATTGTGAACCGCCCGGCTACCGAGCTGGCTGCCAAGTTCTCGGACTTCCGCCAGTTGCAGGCCGCCATGGACCACATGCCCGAAAGCGAGCGCTCCAAGGTGGGCGATGTGGAGTTCACCGAGGACACCATCACCATCAAGACGCCCCAGGTTGGCGATATCCGCCTGCGTGCCACCGAACGCACACCGGAGCGCATAGTTATGACGGCGGAAAGCTCGCCCGTGCCCATGAGCATGATTGTTGAGTTCAAGCCCGTGGGTGCCGACAGCACCGAGGTGACCGGCGCCCTGGATGTGGAACTGCCCATGATGCTGCGTCCGCTTGTAGGCCCCACGCTGCAGAAAGCCGCCGACCAGTTCGGCACGCTCTTCGCCAAGCTCGCATAAAGACGCAGGATATATACATATTATACGAACGCCGGAGAAAATCTCCGGCGTTTTTTTGCTTTAAAAAACATGTTGTAGAACATATTTCGCGCTCGGTTGTTATATTAGTATAACAATCACATAAAGCGATTAAAGTATGTTTAACTATTTTAAGAAAGCCATCGAGTGGTACTGCCAAGAGTGCAGCCACGTGTACGATGCCGAGTCAGCCGACTCGCAGAAATAAGAGATTATTCACGAATTTACGAACATTTCAACCGTAAAAAAAGCTTCTGCCCCAAACTGTGGGCAGAAGCTTTTTTTGTGTGTTGCGACGCAATGCGTCAGAGGGTGATTTCGGGAGTGTTCCAGCCGTCGAGGGTGATAACGGCTTTGGAAGCGGTGCCTGCGGGGAGTGTGCAGGTGATGGTGCGTGTTTCGCCGGGCTGGAGCGAGATGTAGTTGTCGGACCAGCGAGCAGGCTCAATCAGCTGACCGGCAGCATCCTTAGCTGCCAGGCGGTTGAAGAAGGCCACGTTCTTGGCGGGATTGGTGAGGGTCACGGTCACACCGTCGGGGTTGCGCTGGAGCTTGGTCGTGAGCTTGGCCTCCTTGAGCTTGGCCAGACCGGTGAAGTCGGCGTGGCGCGCTACGGGAGTGCCGGTCCAGTCGTTCTTGGCCCAATCATGAACATCGCTGTCGGGCGAAAGGACGTAGAAGTTGCGTGCAACTTCGGCACCAGCGGCATCGTCGAGGGTAAGGAACACAAATTCGAGTTCGCCCGGACGGGGCACGTCGAACACCTTGACTACGGTGTAGGGCTGCACGGTGACGGGTGCGGTGGCAACGGCGGGAGTGGCGTCGGCAAGGCCGTAGGTTTTCATCGTGGCGGTGAGCGACACGGGGTCGAGGGTTTCGTTTACGGCGAATACGGCTTCCTTGCCGTAGTCATAGATAAGCTGAACCGGTGCGTTAGAGTGATGAAGCGAGTAGAAGGCAGATGTGGGCACGAGGTAGTGGTCGTAGAGCTGCCAATAGAACGAGGGCCATGCCGAATTGAGCATCCACTGCACGATGCCGGTGGCGCGGGGGATGCGGGCGCGGAATGCTTCGAACATTGTGCGGGTGCCGTCGTAGTTGAGCCATTCGGCCTTGCGGACGTAGTCGTTGAAGTCGGTGGCCGGACCCAGGCGGCGGTTGATGGTGGCCGTGAGGGTGTCCATGGTATTCATGGCCGATGATGATGCGGTGCAGTGGTAGTTCCACACATCGTTGATTGGCCACACGTTGTCCTTGCCTACGGTGCGGATCACTGACTCACGCTGGGGCAGCTGAGCACCAATACCGGTCTCGGTGTTCCAGCCGAAGGCACCACCGGGGGCCTCCGGGGAGTACCAGTAGTTGGGAGCGACGTACTCGTAGGGGCCGGCCATCTTGGTGCCCGAAGGACCCGAGAGGGCGCTCTCCTTCCAGGCAGCAGCGGTGATTACGGGGCGCTCGTCCACGCCATAGAGGGCATCATTGTAGCGCTGCTCCAGGGCCGGGCGCGGGAGCATGTCGGAGCCGACGAACCAGCCGATGATGGATGGATGATTGCGGAGCCAGTACACCTGGTCGGCCAGCGAAGCGGCGATGAGGTCCATGTCGGCGTCGGAAGCAATGCAACCGAAATCGTCGGCGGGCGTGCCGAGGTAGTTTTCCCACTCCCACTGGCAGCTCCAGCCGGTGAGGGCGAGCAGGCCGTATCGGTCGCAGAGGTCATAGATGTCCTCCGACGTACCCCACACGTTCTCGAAGCGGATGGAGTTGAGGTTCATGTCGCGCACCAGGCGCACTTCGGCTTCGTTGCGCGTGGAGTCGTTGCGCAGGAATATATCATCGGTCCAACCGGCGCTGCGCACCAGCACAGGGCGGCCGTTGAGGCGGAAGCCGCGCTGATTGTCGGGGGTGAAGTAGTCCTCGATTTCGCGGATGCCGAAGTTTACGATGGCCGAGTCGGAGGGCTTGCCGTCAACGTCGAATGCCACGTCCATGCGGTACATGTCGGGATTGCCGAGGTTGTTGCACCACCACAGGCGGGGATTCTGCACGTAGAGCTCGGGGGTGTCGGCAGCCGTGAGGGTTACAAGGCGAGTTTCGCCGGCACGGAGGGTGACGGGCTTGGCGATGTTGCGGCCGTCGAAGCTGATGCGGAGCGTACCGGCCACGGGGCGGTCGGATTTATTGGTGAGGGTGGTCTGGAATGTGAGCCATGCCTCGGCCAGAGTCTGCTTGTTGACTTTGGTTTTTACAACCGGCTTGGAGAGGTCCACCGCATCGGTTACGCGCACGAAGACGGGGCGGAAAATACCCATGCTTTCATCGGCCGGACGGGGGTTCCAGTCCACGAAACCGATATTGGGCTCGCCGGCTTTGGCGCGGTACACCTTGAAGGCAACGTTGTTGTCGGTACCGACGTAGGGGGTGATATCGATGGAATGGCGGCGAAAGGAACCGGCCAGGGTGTCGGCAGATGCTATCTGCGTGCCGTTGAGCCAGATGTCGGCGCGATAGGAAATGCCGTCGAGGTCGAGGGTCACGTGCTGGTCCTTGGATAGTTTGGGCAGGGTGAAGGAAGTCTGCCACCACCAGGGTTGGTCGAACTGGGCGTTATCGATGGTCTTGTAGTTCATGCCATCGAGGATGTCGGCGGGATAGACTTTGTTTTCGGTCAGGACGCCCATTACGGTGGCGGGCACTGTGGCGTCGTACCACGCCGAAGGGTTGGCGATAGGAGTGCCTTTGGTGTCGACTTTTGCAGCTGACTGCACTTTCCATCCGTCGGTGAGCTGCAATTCGAGCGGACCGGCAGCCAGCGGCATGGCCGCGAGGCCTCCAAATGCAAGAAGTGATATGATTTTATACATAGATTATGGAGGGTATGATTTGGTTATACAAGAGCTGAGGCACCGAGGATGGCAACATCGGCCAGGCGCGAGGGGGTGATGGACAGATGGCGCACGCTTTCGGAATAGGGGAAGGTGGCCACTTCGGCCAGCATGGCGTCCTTGTAGAGGTCGAAGGCATCGGAAATGCCGCCACCTATCACGATGGTATCGGGGTCGTAGGCGAACATGACGGCCTTAATCAGACGGCCGACGTTGATGCCGAATGCCTTCCAGATTTCGAGTGCTTCGGGATTGCCTGCACGGGCCGCCACGGCGGCGTCCTTGCCGGTGGTGGCGTATTGGCGCACAAAGAAGCCGCTGCTGCAGTAGGCTTCGAAGTTGGAGTCGAGGTACGGCAATTCGCCCACTTCGCCTGCGCCGGTGTTGCGACCGCAGTACAGACGGCCATCAAGCACCAGGCCCGACCCTACACCGGTGCCGAGCGTGAGGCCCACGAGGCTGCTGACCTCGCGTCCGGCTCCGAAGCATTTCTCGCCCAGAGCGAAGCAGTTGGCATCGTTGTTGACAGCCACGGGGATGCCGAAGTGGCGCTCCAGGATGTCCTTGAGGTGAACTTCGCGCCACGAGGGGATGTTGGTTGCGTTGTAAACAATGCCGCGCTCGGCATCCACCAGTGTGGGCACACCGATGCCGATGCCTGTAACTGCCGGGGTTATGTGTTTGGCTATAAGGGCAACGAGAGTATCAATTACTACCTGCTCGGGCTCATGAGCCGGGCAAGGTATGATTTCTTTACGGACGATTGTGCTACCGTCCACAAGGCCGAGGCGCATATTAGTGCCACCGAGGTCTATACCGATTTTCATTATAAATTTAGGGTGTAAATATTAGGATTAGTAATTATCATAGGATTTTCTGCAAAGATAGTAAATATCTGCGAATTATTACATAAATTTGCAACATGAACAAAATATACTTTTTAGCTTTACTCCTGACGGCAATATGCCGGGATATTTATGCCGAGAATATCGTGATTAAAGACCCCGGATATTTCACGGCTCCTTTGCGCGATGGGCATAGGGTGTTTCCCGATAGCCTGGTATTTGATCGTGATGCCGAAGAAATTACCATCCCGGACGTAGAAACAATCGGCCGGCTTGGCGACTATGGATTTACAAAGCTCAGAAAGGTGACTTTCGGAAATATCGACTACTTGCCGGGCGGTATTTTTTATTATATGCCTACGATTGAGGAGGTGGTGTTCAACGGCATGATAGGCCACTTTGACTGCACTCTAATGGGCCACTGCCCTAACTTGAAAAAAGTTACTTTCCGCGGACCAATTTCCAGCACCGGCGGCCCGGCTGGATTCTATGACAATCCGAGGCTTGAAAGTGTTGTTTTTGAAAGCATTGTTTCGAATTTAGGCATCGATAACAGCGCTGAGTATGAATGTGGGAAGTTGGCGGAATTCACAAATCACGGTGCATTTCTGGCTGTGCCTGACGGCAGCGGCTTGCTCACCACCGACACTGAGCTAATAGCCGGAAATAGAAAAATTATATCCGATATGGAGCTGTTGGCCGACTGGCAGGCCGAAGTGCTCAGAGCCGAAAATTCCGGTTGGCTCCGAGCCTCTACATATCAATCCGCCAATGTCCTGCTGCCAGCGCTCACTAAGCTCGGTAGCGCTAAGGCCGAATCACTTAAAGCAGCCATGGACTACGCCTGGAATTTAGGAGATTATGTCAAGACCAAGATCGAAATTCTGAAGGAATCTCCCGCTTATGCTTCTGACTCTCTCTCGCTCGAGTTCCACTACGCAAAACCGACGGACAGCATTCTAACCATCACTCGCAATCGGTTCAATCTGGATAGTATTGCAGGAAGTGGTGACGATGTTAGCCGAATCAAAAATCTGCTTTATTGGGTGCACAATAATATTCCGCACGATGGTAGCAATGGTCTTGCGCCAGGGCCACGCACATTGACAAATACCTACGAGAGCGCTCGCCGCGACAGTTGCGGCTATAACTGCCGCGCGCTTGCCATAAGCCTTGCGGAAGCTTTGCTGGCTGAGGGTATTCCGGCGCGTTACATCACCTGTCTGCCAAAGGATTGGGAAAACGACAATGATTGCCACGTGATATGCACAGCGTGGAGTGAATCATTGGGTAAATGGATATGGGTTGACCCTACATTTGCAGCTTACGTCGCGGATGAGAACGGACGGTTGCTCCACCCTGGCGAGGTGCGTTATCGCCTGCAACATGACCTGCCTTTGCTGCTCAACGAGGATGCCAACTGGAATAATCAGTTCGCTGAAACACGCGAGGAATACCTGGACGAATATATGGCGAAGAACCTCTATATCCTTGACACCTGCACTGTAAGCCAGGCCGAGCCCGAGGGTGAGGATGGCCGCCCGAAGGCACCATTTGTTTCGCTGGTGCCCGCAGGAGTAGTGTTCCCACACACGCACTTCAACACCACCGATGAGGTAGAATTCTGGCAGGGCCCATATTAGGATGCCGCATATGAATTTTGGTAGAGATAATATATTTCGCCCGCAAGCGGGCTACACCCGGGGGACAAATTTGCGGTGGCGCTATTTTTCGGAGTTTTCGCTCAAGCGCTTGCGATAGCCATTGAAGTTGTCGAAGCAAAGATATGTGAGCAGGAGCATGCCGCAGAAATCAAACCACGCACGGCCCGAAGTGAGATTCATGGCCAGGTCCCATCCCCGGGCAAGGCTGCATAGCACACCAAGCATCATAAGCGAAAACGAAATATTACGTTTAACACGGAGCGAAATTTTCATAGTTTACTCGTTTATATATCTTTAAGCGGTCAGTATTCTTTCATAAGATGATCGGAGAGTAGCAAATGCATATTTAACTATTCAACAGTCAATTATCAACTAAACAGGATAGGATTCTGTATAGCTTGTTTAGCGAGCAACAAATGCCGGCTCCAGAATTTCAAGTTCAAGAGCTGACTCTATTTTTGAAATGGTTTCTATCGACAGGTTCTCTGTTCCCTTCAGTACTCTTGAAACATATTGCTGCGAACAACCCATGCGCTCAGCCAAGGCTTTCTGCGTTAATCCAAGCTCTTCCATTTTGTCGAGCATCATCATGGCAATACGTTGCGAATATCTTAGCCACGATTTATTTGCATTACGCCACTCTGCCTTCTCCTTCCACTTCGAAGGGGTGTCGCTTGAATGGGCATTCAGCTTAGATATAATTTCTTCTCGTGTCCTCATTTCAGCCTCCTTTCTTATCTAATCTCTTTCAGATAATCATTAAATGAATCAAAATCCACAATATCATTATCAAGCAGGAAATTTCTGACTTTTTCCATACGAGCTAATTCAACTAATGTATGTTCACGCTCCTGCATGGTGCGAGTCAGTTTTATAGCTCCTCCCGTAATTATATAGATACCCGGTTCTAATTTGATAGCATAAATACGTAACCATGAGGCATGGCAATGGGTATTTCGGAGACGCGCTTTCTCTTTTCCAAGAAGCATCTCCGAAATTCTATCATTCTCCAATGGTCTGAATATTCGATCTAAATTAGCATCTGGTGAAATATCCAGTATCAGGCATTGTAGCCTATCGCTATCCTCAATCGTGTCGTATATGGCCTGATTAACGTCTGTTATCTTGAAATATGAAGCCAAGTCGTCCATGTTTTGCTTGAAAAAAGAACGCAACCACACCACATCATTCCATTGGTCGAGAATGGTGTCAAGAACATTGTCCAGACAGCAGTCATATCGAACAGCCCAAAGGGTTCCATTTTCTGTTATGAGATCAAAGTTCATATTCAAAGATTTATTATAATATTTCTGTTACGCGAGGTCTAAGATATCTGTCAACCACGATGCAAAGATACTAATTATTTTTATAAATACAACTTAACGGTTGTATGTGTTCGCACAGTTTCGTCGGTATTTTTCTCCATAAAGAAATAACAACAATTAGCTTTATTGATTATCAGAAACCTTGCTTGGTGCCATTTCCGCGCAAGTTAGCGAGATTACACCGTAAAGGGTATAATAAGCATCTTGGGACGGTACACCCTTTCGGGGTTAATATTCTTTTAGGATGAGTTCGGCGACGGTGCGTTTGGGCACGTGGTGGCGGGAGTCTGGGGTACGGAAGTATTTGAAATCGGCATCAGGAAAATATTTCCCTCAATCCTCGAAAATATGAGAAAAAATCATTAGATTTGCATCGTCACCTGAAGTCTACAGGCTTGAGTCAACTTGCCTCAGACACACTCAGTGAAACACTACCATCAAAATCTAAGAAAACTATGTTAAGTAACAGAGCAAAACGAAATATCTGGCTAACACTTGCTATCCTGTCAGGATTGGCAATAATAGACCGGGCCATAAGGTTAGCAAAGGGAGATTTGGATTGGTGGCAGCTCGTATCCGTCATCTTAATCACTGCCTTCTGCATAAAGTTCTACCTCTGCTACCGCCGACAGGTAAAGTGAGGCAACCTCTT
>JAAVFP010000029.1 GCA_014800735.1 Bacteroidales bacterium | reverse complement strand
TAGTTAAGGAAAGAAGCTGGTGAATTCATTTCTATCAAGAGATTAGATCTTTGGATTGAAATGCGCTACCCAGACGCTAACCATTTCAATTTTGCAGAGTTAATGATTTGATAATCAATGCACTTTTGCGATGCGATAGGTTCCCTGCCTTTCCGCTAATTAAAACGCTGTAAGCCAACAACTTACAGCGTTTTTTCATAGATAGTAGGCAAATCCGAACTAATACGCAGCATGATTACCATCCGCAAAGCAACCGAGGCTGATATTGACGCCATCATGGCATGCTACGACGCTGCCAAACGCTACATGCGCGCATCGGGCAACCAATATCAGTGGGTCAACGGCTATCCGTCGCGCCAGTTGGTGGCCGACGATATTGCCGCAGGCAACTGCTATGTGGGCGTCGACCCGGCCGGCGAGATAGTGATGGTGTTCGCATTCATCATCGGCAACGACCCCACATACACCCTTATCGAAAACGGAAGCTGGCCCAACACACTGCCCTACGGCACAATCCATCGTCTCGGTTCGAACGGCCGATACCGGGGTATGCTGAAGGAGTGTGTCGACTTTTGTCTGACAAAAATCAACAATCTCCGCCTGGACACCCACGAAGTGAATCTGACAATGCAACGCGCCGCCGAGAAACTCGGCTTCCAACGTTGCGGCATAATCTATTGTATTGACGGCACTCCGCGCATCGCCTATCAGAAATATAGCAAGGACTGACCGCTGCAAAAATTTTCGTATCTTTGCAGCGGTTTTCTTTATATCATATATTATATAGGTGCTATTTCCCCGACTTATCATATTATGAGTCTTAAATCGTTTCAACTCAAAATCAGGAGCCTGATGGCCATGCCGGCATTTCCGGTACTTCTGGCGCTTTGTGCCGCTCACTCGCTCAACGACCTTCTGCAATCGGTAATCACGGCCGTCTACCCGATGCTGAAAGCCGACCTTAATCTTGATTTCGCACAGATTGGCCTTATCACGCTCGTCTACCAGATTTCGGCGTCCATTTTCCAGCCCGTGGTAGGTTTTGTGTTCGACAAACGCCCGTTTGTCCAATCGCTGCCCATGGGCATGGTGTCCACCTCCTTGGGCATCGCCATGTTTGCCTATTGCAACACCATGACGGGCATCCTGGTGTCCGTATTTCTCGTGGGCCTCGGTTCGGCCACGCTCCACCCCGAAGCATCGCGCATCACCTCGCTTGCCGGGCGCGCACGCCGTGGCTTCGCCCAGTCCATCTTCCAGGTGGGTGGCAACTTCGGCGGCTCAATCGGGCCGCTGCTCGTGGCCCTTATTGTTGCGCCCCACGGCCGCCACTACGTGCTGTGGTTCCTGGTTTTCTCCACCCTTGCCTTTGCTGCCATGCGCCCCATCGTAAAATGGTATAAAGGCTATCTGGCCGACGTGCGCCAACACCCCGAATCGCACACCCGCAGTGCCGCCCTNCCCCTGTCCAGGCGTCGCACCGCNTTCGTTATNTGCGTAATCATGGTGCTGATTTTCTCGAAGTATGTCTACATGGCCTCGCTTTCGAGCTACTACACATTCTACCTGATGCAGAAATTCGGCATTTCGGTCAAAATGTCGCAGATTTTCCTTTTCATCTTCGTGGTTTCCACGGCCGCCGGCACTCTGGTTGGCGGTCCTGTCGGCGACAAATACGGCCGCAAGCTCGTTATATGGGTCTCCATCCTCGGCACCGCGCCTTTCTCGCTTCTTCTGCCNCACGTATCGCTNCCGCTCACAGCCGTGCTCAGCTTCTGCGCNGGCTTCATGCTGTCGTCGGCTTTTCCGGCCATCCTGCTCTACGCCCAGGAATTGCTGCCCACGAAACTCGGCATGATNTCCGGTCTTTTCTTCGGCTTCGCCTTCGGTGTGGGCGGCATAGCATCCGCTGTNCTCGGAAACTTTGCNGANANCTACGGCATCGAGGCCATCTACAGCGTGTGCGCCTATATGCCCCTGCTGGGAATTGTGGCCTGCCTGCTGCCGAATCTTAAAAACCGCGANCTGCCGAAATAAAAATATCCGCGGAATTTCACTACCTTTGCAGATTTATCAAATCTGAACTAAAATGAATCAGCAAGAAATCAACAGCCGCTCCGAGGCNGCNCTTGCAGCGGCAAAGGTAGTGATGGAGCGTTCGGGCATCCCGGCACTATGGCAAGCCGAGGGGTGCAGGGTGAATCTTATCGGCTCAGCACGNATGGGCCTCCTGGCCTCGCACCGCGACATCGACCTGCANGTCTACTCCGCCNGAATCACCGAGGCCTCCACATTTGCGATTGCGGCAAAAATGTCGGCGCTGCCAGGCGTACGCCAAATCACAAGCATCAANGGCCTGCACACTCCCGANCGGTGCATGGCCTGGCACGTGCAGTACGAGGCTCCCGACGGCGAAATGTGGAAATTCGACATAATCCACATCGAAAGCGGCACAACCTACGATGGCTTTTTCGAAAACATGGCCGAGCGAATCATGGCCGTCATGACACCCGCGCAGCACGACACCATCCTGAGGCTCAAATTCGAAACCCCGGCGGATGAAATAATCCACGGCGTGGAATACTACGAGGCCGTTATTGCCGANGGCATCACCACCCTGCCCCAACTCCGCACCTGGCTCACGGCACACCGCGCCAAAGAATCATATTATTGGGTGCCTTAGCCCTTGCCATACTTGCGGGCGAACACATCGAAGTGCTCAGTGCCCCAGCTCAACATGGCATCGATTATTGGAATCAGCGATTGCCCCAGCTCCGTTATTTTGTACTCCGACCGCGGTGGCAACTCAGGGAAGATTGTTTTCTCCACCAGGCCATCCTCGGCAAGCTCTTTTAGCTGGATGTCCAGCACACGCGGCGCCGCCTCAGGCAACAGTCGGTGTATCTCACTCGGCCGCAGTCCGCGGCCTGAGCGAAGTTCGTCAAGGATACACGATTTCCATTTCGATTCTATCAGGCTCATTGTNAGCCGTAGCGGGCAGTCCAAGTCAACAGGTATTTTCTTCTCGTAAGCCATAGTACCAATACTTTAGTGCAAAGTTACATAATACTTCTCAATTTCGCAGTACCGAAAAATTATTCCNTACCTGAATAATTTTTCGGTACTTGTATAATATGCTATACAGTTGTAATTTTGCAACCGTCAATTAAATATTTTACTGCAATGCGAGATAAAATCAGTGAATACGCCGCAGTCCAGGAAGCGGCTGAAAAATTCGTGAAAAGTGTGGCCGAAGGCAACAGCACCTATGCCAAGGAACTCTTNACTACCGATGCCGTGCTCTTCGGCATCCTCGACGGCGTGCTTGAGCACGGCTCAATCAACCAGTTCTACCACAACGTCGACACCGTCGGTGCCGGAGATAATTTCAAGGCCCGCATCGACGTGCTGGCTGTAGAGGAAACCGTGGCCGTGGTCCGTGTTCTTGAAGAAGGCTGGGGAGGCCGTATCGACTTCACCGACTTCCTCCTACTCCTCAAGTTGGACGGTGAGTGGAAATGCGTGGCCAAGGCATATAACCAGAACTCCAACACAATCAAATAATCGCGACGGCTGNAAAATCACCGGCAAAATCTACCACGTGAAATAAGCATCAATATTCATCCCCACTATATCAGCTCCATCGACCGTGCCATGCGGCANGCTTCNATGGAGCTTTTCACTTGCAGCTTGGCAAGTATTTCCTGGCGGTGGCGGCTCACNGTGTGTAGGCTGATGTTCAGCCGGGCGGCAATCTCCTTGCTGGTCAGGCCGCCGTCAATNAGCGCCAGCACCTGCCGCTCGCGCGCACTGATAATNTTGGCATCCGAACCCGCGTCGAGCTCCTCGCGCACACCTGTCATCATATCCACCACCACNCTTCTACCCTTGAAATCCACGGCAAGNGGCTCGTAGACACACACGGCATAGCGCACCTCCGCNCCATCGGCACCATATATATAATACATGCGGTGNAGCACATCCTGCGTCCNGCCGCACGCGAGATTGAAGCGCAGNTTGCTCATCAGGAAATAGCGCGANCGGCGTTTACCCAGCCTACGCACATGATGAAAAAANCGCAGTTCCGCAATAATTTTCGCCTCCTGCTCGGGCATGCTCATCAGGTTGAGTATGCGCTTTTCCCATATCGAATTTTCACAGCAATAATCCTCAATGCCAAGCTCTGCGGCAAAAGCACCGGGGAAAATCATGCTCGATTCTCCCGCCAGGTCGCTCACCACGACAACCGCCCCGCTCACGGCTGCCATGCCGCGGGCAAAGTCGGCCACCTCGCGGCCCTGACTGTCGCGGGCCGTGACGGCCTGCTCCCTCAGCAGCGAATTCAACTCGGAGAAACTCCGCTCAAAATGGTTATTCTTAGCCATTGGCAGGTAATAAATAAGTGGTTAACTTTGCAAAGTTAATAACAATAAAAGTTAATAACAATAATGGTTATTCCGAACATGACTGAAAAAGAAAAGATGCTTGCTGGCGAAATCTACGACGCCAACTACGACCCTCAGCTCATTGCCGAGCGCATGGACTGCAAGGAGGCCTGCCGTGCCTACAATGCACTGCCTCCCGCACAACTTGAGGAGCGACGCCGTGCGCTGTGCAATCTGCTCGGCGAAGTGGCAGGCGACCTACTCATCGAGCAGCCCTTCCTGTGCGACTACGGCTACAACATCCGCCTGGGCCGGAATTTCTANGCCAATTTCAATATGGTCATCCTGGACGAAGCACCGGTGACGTTCGGCCACAACGTGTTCGTCGGGCCCAACTGCGGTTTCTACACCGCCGGGCATCCCATCGACCCTGTCGAGAGAAACAAAGGCCTGGAATTCGCCCGCCCTATCACCGTAGGCAACAACGTGTGGTTCGGCGCACAGGTGGCTGTGCTGCCCGGAGTGACTATAGGCGACAACTGCGTGATAGGCGCCGGAAGTGTTGTTACCCGCAGCATCCCTGCCAACTCTGTCGCCGCCGGAAATCCCTGCCGCGTAATCCGAACTATTGACATTAAATAATTTAAATCCTCAATATGAATAAAATCATCCTTACTCTTCTTGCGCTGTGCGCCTATACCCTGACTTCAGCACAGACACTCGAAAAAATGAACTGGTTCAACGAGCCCGACAGCTGGGCTATCAACGGCCGCACCCTCACCATGGACGTGACCCCGCACACCGACTACTGGCGCATTTCGCACTACGGCTTTACCGTTGATGATGCCCCATTCTACTATGCCGAATACGGCGGCGAGTTCGAAGCAAAAGTAAAAATCACCGGCGACTACCGCGTGCGCTTCGACCAGGCCGGNATGATGATTCGCATCGACCACGAAAACTACATCAAGACCGGCATCGAATTTGTCGACGGCAAATACAACCTCAGCACCGTCGTAACCCACAACACCTCGGATTGGAGTGTAATTGCCCTTGACCNCCCCGTGGATGCAATCTGGATTAAAGCCGTGCGNCGNCTGGATGCNATCGAAATCTTCTANTCGTTTGACGATAAGGAATATTTCATGATGCGCAACGCCTGGATGGCCGCNAATACCCCGGTGAAAATCGGCATGTNCGCCGCCAGCCCCGACGGACANGGCTTCAAGGCAACATTCTCGGATTTCAAGGTCACCCACCTTCCCGACCAGGTCCGCACCAACTGGCTGAAGAACAANGCCGAATAGCANCATGATTAAGNTTTGATAAGAATCTTTACCATTTTGCAATAATCTTTTTCCATGATTGCAGCGTTTAGCCTATGAATCGCAGATAAAATGATAGTCTGCGGTCAGCACACACACTGAACGACTAACTATAAACACTACCAAATTATGGAAAAGGAAAAGAAATCTTATTACGTCAANGTGATCGAGGCCAAGGACGGCAAGATGGCCGAAGTGCTCGATTTCAACTTCGGNGGTCATCATGACCTTGCANCAATGGTCGNCCGCGCCAAGAGCCTCGGGTTCGAAAAGGATAAACATGCCAAGGAATTCGTTCTTGCCATGCGTTTCATGCACCACGTAATCAAGAAAAACGCCGACAACCCTCTGTTCGCAGAGTTTGCGGCTCAGTTCGAAGCGTTCAAGAAGAACGTCAAGAGCCAGCTTGGGTGCGGTTGTGACTGCAAATAAGGCAGCTGCCGTCATTTACTGACCCTGAGAAAATTCGCGGGACGATGCTCTGAAAGAAGCAATCCCGCGAATTTTTGTTTTTTATACTATTGATTCTCAACAAAGCAAGTTCACCTCGTGTTTTTCTTACAACAGGACACAAGGAAATACATTATTTATTTACTACCTTTGCATCTTGTTAACCATGTTAACTAAATTTTGATGGTATGAAAGAAGAACTCACCAGAAAATTCGAGGAGCGGTTCCACACCGCACCGGTTGTTTATGCCTCCGCCGGGCGCATAAACCTTATTGGCGAACACACCGACTACAACGGTGGTTTTGTGTTCCCCGGCGCTATTGACAAGGTCATCATGGCTGCAGTGGCTCCGAACGGCACCGACCGCGTGCGTGTGTTCTCGGTGGACATCAACGACTACGTTGAATTCGGCCTCGACGAAGCCGATGCACCCGCACAGCAGTGGGCACGCTACATTTTCGGTGTGTGCCGCGAAATCCTCAAGCGCGGTTTCACCGTCAAGGGCTTCGACGCCGTGTTTGCAGGCAACATTCCGCTGGGTGCCGGTCTGAGCTCGTCGGCCGCCCTTGAAAGCTGCTTTGCTTTCGCCCTCAACGACATGTTCAACAATAATGCCATCGACAAATTCGAGCTTGCACGCATCGGCCAGTGCACCGAGCACAACTACTGCGGTGTGAACTGCGGCATCATGGACCAGTTCGCTTCAGTCATGGGCAAGGAAGGAAAACTCATCCGCCTCGACTGCCGCTCGATGGACTACGAGTACTACCCCTTTGCTCCGGAAGATTATGAGCTCGTGCTGCTGGACTCGCGCGTGAAGCACGAACTGGTGGATTCACCCTACAACAAGCGCCGCGAATCGTGCGAGCGCGTGGCCGCACGTCTGGGCATAGACACCCTTCGCGATGCCACGATGCCCATGCTCAACGCTATCCGCAGCGACATATCCGCCGAGGACTACTTCCGCGCAAAATTCGTGATTGAAGAAAAGGATCGCGTGCTGGCAGTGTGCGACGCCCTCAACGCCGGCGACTACGAAACCGTCGGCCGGATGATGTACGAAACCCACCGCGGCCTGTCGCAGGACTACGAAGTGAGCTGCGAGGAACTCGATTTCCTCAACGACGTGGCCCGCGACTGCGGAGTGACCGGCTCGAGAATCATGGGCGGCGGCTTCGGCGGCTGCACCATCAACCTGGTCAAAAAATCGCTCGTGGACGATTTCGTCAAAACGGCCAAGGACCGTTTCAAGGAGAAATATGGCCACGAACCCAACGTATATCCCGTAGTAATCAGCGACGGTGCCCGTTGCGTATCCCGTTAAGCTCATGGAACTCACTAAGAAAACAATGCCATCCGCCAAGGGCGATATCACCCTTGTCACCATCACCAACTCTGCCGGAGCATCCGTCACCCTCAGCAGCGTCGGAGCTGGCATCGTGAGATTCATAGTGCCCGATGCAGCCGGAAAGATGGCCGATGTGGTTATGGGCTACGCCAACCCGGCCGACTATCTCTACGACGGCCCCTGCGCCGGCAAGGTGCCCGGCCGCTTCGCCAACCGCATTGCCCGCGGGCAGTTCTCGCTGGACGGCAAAACCTATCAACTGGCCATCAACAACGGCCCAAACGCCCTGCACGGTGGCCCCGAGGGATTCCAGAACCAGATCTGGCACACCGAGATTGTGGCGGACAACATCGTGCGCTTCGTCTACACCAGTCCCGATGGCGAGGAAGGCTACCCCGGCAAGCTCACCGCAACCGCCACCTACGAGTGGACCGAGGACAACCAGCTGAAACTCACCCTCACGGCCGTCACCGATGCCCCCACTGTGGTCAACCTCACCAACCACGCCTACTTCAACTTGGCCGGGCACAACGCCGGCTCAGTGCTGGACCACATCCTGCAACTGGACGCACACCTCTACCTGCCCACCGACTCCAACCTTGTGCCCACGGGCAACCTCGACTCGGTGGCCGGTACGCCCATGGACTTCACCACACCCAAGGCGCTCGGACGCGACATCAAAGCCGACTTCCCGGCCCTGAACTACGGCAAAGGCTACGACAACTGCTTTGTGATTGACGGATGGAACCCCGGCACACTGCGCCGTGCAGCCATCCTCACCGACCCCCGCAGCGGCCGTGCCATGGAAGTGCTCACCACCCAGCCCGGCGTGCAAATCTACACCGGCAACTGGCTCACCGGCAGCCCTGCCGGCAAGGACGGCTACACCTACAGCGACTACGACGGCGTTGCCATCGAGTGCCAGGCGCTCCCGGACAGCATCAACAAACCCCAGTTCCCATCCGTGGTCCTGCGTCAGGGCCGCGAGTACAGGGAAATAATCATATTCAAGTTCATCAACCAGTAACCTTTTAATTGAATGAAACCTACACTTTTTGTTCTCGCGGCCGGCATGGGTTCGCGCTACGGCGGTCTAAAGCAGCTTGACGGCGTCGGTCCCAACGGTCAGACCATCATGGACTACTCAATCTACGATGCCATCCGCGCAGGCTTCGGCAAGGTAGTGTTCGTAATCCGCAAGGATTTCGAGCAGGAGTTCCGCGAGAAAATTCTGAGCAAATACCAGGGCCATATACCCGTGGAAGTTGTTTTCCAGTCCATCGACGCTCTCCCCGAGGGCTACACCTGCCCCGCCGACCGCACCAAACCCTGGGGCACCAACCATGCCGTGCTCATGGGCAAGGATGCCATCCACGAACCCTTTGCCGTTATCAACGCCGATGATTTCTACGGCCGCAACGCTTTCGAAGTGATTGCTAAAGAGCTCAGCCGTGACCACGCCAAGCCAGGCGAATACTGCATGGTAGGCTTCCGTGTGGGCAACACCATGACCGAAAATGGCTCCGTGGCCCGTGGCGTGTGCACCGACAAGAACGGCTACCTCGACAACGTGGTGGAGCGCACCGCTATAACCTACGACCCCGAGCACCGCATCACATTCACCGACGAGAACGGCCAGACACAATACCTCGACCCCAAGACTCCTGTCAGCATGAACCTCTGGGGCTTCACTCCGGACTATTTTGAATTCTCCGAACGCGAATTCAAGAAGTTCCTCGACAAAGACATCAACGCACCTAAGAGCGAATTCTACATTCCCTCCTGCGTCAACACCCTCATTCACTCCGGCGAAGCAAGCGTCAAGGTCCTCGACACCGACTCGAAATGGTTCGGCGTAACCTATGCGGCGGACCGCCCCGGCGTAGTAGCCAAACTCGCCGAGCTCCATGCCGCCGGCGAATACCCCGACAACATGTTTGCATAAGCAACACCCCCATCCGCCATCCCGCCCCGGCCGTGCACTCAAGCACAGCCGGGGCGCCTTACATAGGGCCCATTATGAAACTTTTATCGCCGGCGAAGGCCGGATTTTAGCCGAATTTTTCGTAACTTTGCAGTGCAATTCACACAGAGTTGCACATGCAATGAACTGTAAACGCCTAAAAATCACCGCTCATCCTATCCTGCGCAACTGGGGTTGCCTTGAAAGCTGGAAAAGCACCGCTCCGATAGCTCAGGCCGTTTAAGCACGGCCGCCACCGCACCACGCCCACAGGCCGCGGTGCTATGATTCATTTTCCAATCCGCATTTTTTTTACATTTTTATGAACAATCTTCGATTGCTCACAGGGCTGCTGCTTGCGGCGCTGTCGAGTGCCGGAGTGTGCACCTACGGCCGCACGGTGGTGACTCTTGATGAGCTTTTCACCGCTGCCGAGAGCAACAGCACACAACTCCGGCCCTACTTTACCGCCCAGGAGGTGGCCGATAAAGATATCACTGTGGCGCGCGCCGAGCGTCTGCCCGACATTGCCGCCAGCCTGTCGCTCAGCTTCATCGGCGACGGCTTCACCACCAAGCGCAACCTCACCGACTACGAGCGCGCTCCAATCCCCCACTTCGGCAATGGGCTTGGGATTAACGTGACTCAGCCGCTCTACACCGGCGGAGCCATAACTGCCGGCATCGATATGGCCGAGCTGAAATCGCAGGCGGCGCGGTTTGCCACCGAGCTTCAGCGCGACAATATCCGCATGGAGCTCACCGGAATGTACCTGGACTTATACAAATGCAGCAATCTGGTGAGCGTGGTGGAGCAAAACATTGCACAGGCACGGAAGGTGCTCGCCGACATGCACGCACGCTTCCGGCAAGGCCTGGCGCTGCAGAACGACATCACCCGCTACGAGCTCCTGGTGTCCAACCTGGAACTGCAGCTTGTGAAACTCAACAACACGCTCGATATCCTGAACCGCAACATTGTGGTGACCGCGGGCCTGCCGGACGGAACCGAAATCGAACCGGATTCAACCATCCTGAACCGCGCCTTACCGCGCGCAACCGAATCGGACTGGCAGCAATCCGCCATGCAGAATTCGGCAGCCATAAAACTTGCCGGTTCGGGCCTGGAAATAAGCCGTAAGGCCGAGACCCTGGCCCGCAGCGAGCTACTGCCCAAAATCGGGCTGCAGGCCGGCTGGACCATTGACGGCCCCATCCTGGTGGAAGTGCCGCCGATTAACCGCAACCTCAGCTACTGGTATGTAGGTGTAGGCGTGAGCTACAACCTGTCGTCGCTGTTCAAGAGCAACAAATCGCTGGCGCGAAGCCGTGTGGCCACCCGCCAGGCAGCCGATGAACTTGCCGCCACCAACGAGCGTGTGCAGCTGGGCGTGCGCGCCGACTACATCCACTACCTCGAAGCCTATCAGGAGGTAGCCACCCAGGAGAAGAGTGTGGAACTGGCCGAACGGAACTACCGCACCACCTCCACCCGCTATTCGGCCGACATGGCCCTTATAACCGACATGCTCGACGCTGCCAATTCCAAACTCGACGCCGAGCAGCANCTGGTCAACGCCCGCATCAACATCATCTACTATTATTATAAACTNCTTTTCATCACCGGACAGATATGAACCACCATAGCAAACGAATCCTGTCATTCATCATCTCGGCAGCCATCATAATCCTCGCANCCCTTTGGGTTGGCAGTAAATTCATCCATCTCGGCAACGTTGAGTTCACCGATAACGCCCAGGTGCAGCAGCAGATAGTNCCTGTCAACAGCCGNGTGCAGGGCTACATCCGCGAAATCCGTTTCACCGAGTACACCCCGGTGAAGAAAGGCGACACCCTGGTGATAATCGATGATGCCGACATGCGCCTGCGCGTGGCTCAGGCCCGCGCCGACTACCGCAACGCCCTNGCCGGGCGCGAAGTGGCCGGCAAGAGTGTNGGTGTNGCATCGGCCAATGTGGCCGTNACCGAAGCCTCGATCTCCGAGGCAAAAGTGCTGATGGAGCTNGCCCGCACCGACTTTGACCGCTACAGCCGCCTGCTGGAGCAGGATGCNGTCACCCGTCAGCAGTACGACGTGGCTAANGCCGACTATGAGGCCAAGAAAGCGCGCTACGACATGCTGGCACGCCAANGCTCGGCCTCCTCGTCGGTNATGACCGANACCCGCGAGCGCCTGTCGCAGAACGATGCNGGNATTGAACTGGCCAAGGCACTCCTTGAGACCGCCGANCTCAACCTGTCCTACTGCGTCATCACCGCTCCCTGCGACGGCTACACCTCCCGCAAGGAAATCCAGGTGGGCCAGCTGGTGCAGCCCGGTCAGACCCTGCTCGACGTGGTCGACTCCGCCGACGTGTGGGTGACCGCCAACTACAAGGAAACCCAGCTGCAGCACATTGCCGTGGGCAGCCACGTTGAGATAGAGGTGGATGCCATCCCCGGCCANAANTTCAGCGGCACTGTCGCCGCCATCTCCAAGGCTACCGGAGCGTCGCTCTCGGTGCTTCCGCAGGACAATTCGGCCGGCAACTTCGTGAAGGTGCGCCAGCGTGTGCCCGTGCGCATCGAGTTCGACTCCTCCAATTCGCCTGAAGCCATGGAGCGCCTCCGGGCCGGTATGAACGTGGAGTGCCTGGTGAAGTACTGATATGGCCGACGCTCATTTTCACCAGGGACCGTTCGACATCCCCGACGTACCCTCCTACGTACCCCGCCGCCTCAAGCCGTGGCTGTTCATCTTCTTTGTGCTGATAGTGCAGTTCTCAGGNGGAGTCTACCTGGCGGCCGCTTCCGACATGGTTGGNACCACCGGCCTGATGCAGGAGGACATCCTCATGGCCGGCTATGCCTCGCTCATCGGCATGTCCATCAACTTCGCCGTGATGTTCCGCTTCAAGTTCCGTTTCTCCAACCGCACACAGCTNCTGGCGTGCGGCGCGGTGCTTCTGGCGGCCACATTCATCTGCGCCCGCACACANTCCGTGCCCGTGCTCGTGCTCACATGCTTCGTGGCCGGATGGTTCAGAATGCAGGCCACCCTGACGTGCAACTCCACCATCCAGCTGTGGCTCACACCGGTGCGCGACATGGCNATNTTCTTCTGCTACGTCTACCTGGTGGTNGACAGCGTGATTCAGCTCAGCGGCATCGCCACAGTCTACTGCGCTTTCTTCTGGCAGTGGGAGTACATGCACTGGATTATGNGTGGCCTGCTGGCGCTGATGATGCTCATGGTCATCATCCTCGTCAAGCCCGTGCGCAGCCCCATGTTCATCCCTCTGCTTGGCATCGACTGGCTCGGCAGCGTGCTGTGGGCCGGATTCATGATGTGCGTGGCNTTNGTGCTNGTCTANGGNTCNTACTTCGACTGGTGGNANGCGCCCGAAATCATCGGCGCATCCGTCCTTGCGCTCCTGTGCCTNGGNCTGAACCTGTGGCGCGCCACNTTCCTGCGGCATCCCTACATATCATTCGCGGCGCTGACAAACCGCAACGTCATCCGCGCAACCCTGATATATCTGGTGTTCTTCACCCTGCTNGCCACCGAGCATGTGTTCGAGCACACCTANGCCGCCAATGTGCTGGGCTTCGACGAGACCAACCTCATCGACCTGAACTGGTACGTGTTCGTGGGCATCATCATCGGCTGCGCCTTCACCTACTTCACCTTCGCCCTGCGCAAGTGGCGCTACAAGACCATGACCGTGATTGCATTCTCCCTTGCCGCTATCTATCTGGCNTACTTCTACTTCCTGATTGACTACGGAGTGGAGAANGAAATGCTTTTCATCCCGCTCGTGGCCCGCGGAGCAGCCTCGGTGATCATCTCCATNGTCTACCTCACCTCNGTGGTGCAAAGCGGCNTGTCGTTNCTCGAATTNCCNAANGCGCTNACCATCAACGGCTTCACCGGCGCAGTNCTNGGNGCNACNTTCGGCCCNGCCGTTGTGGGCGAATTCCTCCGCCACACCGTGGCCAAGAACGCCGCCCTGCTTGGAACGTCGNTCACCGACTTCAANCCCGCCGTGGCNCACATGCACCTGGGCGAACTCTACGGCATGGTGCAGCTNCAGGCGCTCGTAGTGTCCATGAANGAAATCTACGGCTGGCTCCTAATCGTCGCCCTGGTGGCGCTGCTGCTGATTGCCGTNAGCTACGGTCCCATCNGGCCAAACGCCATCTTCCCCAAGTGGCGCACCATCAGGCGCCTCATCCGCTCCCTTGTCCGTTCATCACAATAATCAACCAGGCTGCGCGGAGGCGCAGCCTGGTATCTTTTTAACGACGAATGTTCAATCCAGGCATGAAGCGATGCACCGGCGCAGTTCAGCCAACTGAGCCTCTGTTAGTATAGCCCCCGATTCGTTCATGCGGATTATATTATCAGCATCTATAAGTATTGTCAAAGGAATACCTCCGGTGGATAATTCATCGGAAATATCCCTGTTCAAGTCCCATAGCGTCGCCTCTCTTAGCCACGAAAATTCGGCATGCTCAGGCAACGAGAAAAAATCATCCAACTCCTCCTGGTCGTGATTGACGCTGACCGGGAGAAACACAAAGTTGTCATCTTGAGCAAACTCTGCTACTACCGCAGGAATGTTTTCAGATTTCAATTCCTGCAGGCAAGGCCCACACCAAGTTGCCCAAAAATTCAGAAGGATAACCTTACCCCTGAGTTGATTCAGCGACAACGGCTCACCATCGGTTAATTTGAACAACACAAAATCCGGAATCATATCGCCATCCTTGAATATCGCAGCCTGACTGCGTTGTTGCTGGAGCACGGCTTCGATAGCCTCTATTTCCTCGGGCGAACGCATCACCACAAGTACACAGCCCGGCACACTAGTGGTATCTATTCGTGCATGCACATCCAGATGCACCACGTAGTCTGTTACATCATCATGTGTCCACACCTCTCCGGCCCGGACAAGGCTCGTGTCAATAGCGCGGAAGTCACTCTCCGAAATCTGCTTATCACCTATAAAATATCGTACCACCGTAGCGCCAGCCACCATGGCAAACACAGTGACAAACAACCCGATTAGTAATATCCTGGTTTTCATTGTCATTTAATTATGTTACACCCGCAAAGTTAATCAAAAAATAAGTTGTCACCAAGTTAACACCCTCCGCACTTTCGGAATCCGTTCGGACATTAATAGAATTGTAAAGATTTTGGCACACTTTTTGATGGGTAGTATAAAAATCAATAATGTATAATATTTATGCTGACTGCCGTAATTGTCCTATCCCTTATCACTACTATTCTAATCTGGAAAATTTGTAAGAATAGAGTGACCGTCGACGAAACAAAGATGTTCCAAAATCGTAAAGAATTGTGGAATCTGGTGTGTCAAGATTGGAAGCAGGGAAAAATAAGCTTCGATATATATCAGACATTACTTTTCGTTTCTCACCCTGATTTTGGGAACAGCTGGGACTATGTTCCTCCTGAGAGACAGACCTATACCAGCAAAATGTATAAATTTGATTCGAATTTTTGGAAATCTCATAAACTCACACCGGACTTTGCCATTCCCGCCACCATAGTATAGCAGCTCTATAAAGAATACGCATCTAAACATATAAATGAGTATTTCATGACTGATTCTGATTCAGAGTCCAATTTTTCATCACAAAAAGAATCCGAATCGTGACAGATAATTCACTTGGCGGCGTACGCAAAATAAAACGGGGCTGTGTCAAAATCATGCGTTCGGAGAACGCTGAATTATCGTAACCCCGACCGCCGTAGCTTTAGCGAAGGCGTTCGGGGAAAGGTATGGATGAATAGGAGGCGCCCGAAGGCCGCCGAAAAGGACGACAATCTCCTGCCTACCTTTTCGGCGGCCTTCGGGCGCCATTGTATGTCGCGTTTTACCCCGGGCGCCTCCGCCCAAAGGCTCCGGCGACCGGGGCTACGATAATTCAGCGTCCTCCGGACGCGTTTCGGCATTATAACACTACTTTTTTTGTATTTTTGCATAAAAATCGTAACAGTATTATGAATTATTGGATTCTGCCTTGGAATAAGGACGTCTTTGATTTACACCAATGCCTGACGGACTTCGGATATGCCGAATGGCGGCAAATGAATAAGCTTGCGGTCGGTGATATTGTGTTTTTATATTGTTCAAGTCCTGTACAGCAGATAGTATATATGATGAGGGTAGCTAAAACCGACATTCCTCGCACTGAAACTATCAACGATGAATATCTCAACGGGTATAAATATAATCTTAAAGCATCAGACTATTACGCTCGTCTCGAACCGATTGCAAAAGCAGAGGAGAACAACCCGGCGCTTTCTTATTCCAGACTTAAAGAGTTAGGTATCACTTCCAAATTGCAGGGCGGCAATAAAGTGTCTGATGATATATTGAACCATCTTCTGGAAAATTTCGATGTCGTGTTCGATGACTTGTCGCAGACCTATACGGAGGGTAAAGCCCACAACACATCGATCACTATTTACGAGCGCAACCAAAAGGCACGCGAGGTCTGCCTAAGGAAATATGGAAATAAATGTCAAATCTGCGATTTAATATTAGAACAGAAATACGGCCCAGTCGGAAAAGATTTTATCCATGTCCACCATATCAATTTCATTTCGTCGTCAGATGGCAAATCTCGCCAGGTAAATCCCGAAACTGACCTTATTCCCGTCTGCCCGAACTGCCATGCTATGCTTCATCGCCGAATCGATGGTAAATATCTCTCTCCAACAGAACTAAAGGAGCTGATTTCTGAATATAAAGAAAAAAACACATGTAGTTGATTATAAAAAGCATAAATGCTGTAATCCGTTTCGCATCCTGATCTCATAGTCTGTCTATCGGATGCAAGAAAACTATGCTGGTGCTTTTTCCATTGAGTTTGCGTTTTTTTGGTAAATTTTTACTAACTTTGACACGATTTTACACGTTTGCAAGCGCCTGGCATGTCGCCACGGAGTGCTACACACTTGATTAACAATGGATTTGAAGTATAGATTGCTAATTTTGATGCTGTTGCTGTCGGCCTGCGGGCTGACGGCCCAGGAGCAATTCCGGCGCAAGCTCGAACAAGTGTCGTTCGTGCCCAAAGGCGCTTGGGTTACCGGTGTGAGTGTCAGCTATTCGCAGTCGGACCAGGATAACTACCAGTTTCTTATCGTAGAGAGCATATCGGGCGATACATATTCCTTCAAGGTCAGTCCCACGCTGATGTTCTGCTTCAAGGACAACCTTACGGCCGGCGGCAGGTTTTCCTACGAGCGCCAGCGCATGCGCCTCAATTCGGCCGACATTGTGCTTGACTCCGAAACGGACTACGACGTGGGCCAGCTGTACAGCATAAGCCACAATTTCTACGGCACGGCGGTGTTCCGCACCTATCTGAGCCTGGGCCGCAGCACTCGCTTCGGTCTGTTCAACGAGGTCCAGCTGCAGATGGGCGGCGGCCAGAGCAAGATTATCAGCGGTTCGGGAGCCGACCTGACCGGCACCTACGAGACCAACTTCAAGCTCAATGTGGGTCTGGCGCCGGGCCTGTCGGTGTTTCTCAACAACTACTCGGCTATCGAGGTGAACGTGGGTGTGCTCGGCTTCAACTACAACAAGACTCGCTCCGTGACCGACCAGATTTATGTGGCGCACCGCCACTCCGAATCGGCGAATTTCAATATCAACCTGTTTTCAATCACCTTCGGGGTGGTATTTTATCTTTAAGCGATGAAATGCCGTAATATATTAGTACTGCTGCTTGTGGCCATCTGGGCCATCGGATGCGCCGCCGGGGCTTCGGCCCAGAGCATCGTGCGCAAAAACGAGCTTGTGCCCGATTCGGTGAAACAGGTGATTATCGGCACCGACACCGTGGACATTATCCTGCCCGAAAAGAACTACGGCCGCTTTGACCGCAGCCTGCGCAACTACATTTTCATTCCCCGCGGCAAGTGGGGCTTCGGTGCCACGGCAAGCTACGGCGAACTGCAAACCGAGGACATCCAGGTGCTGTCGCTCCTGAAGGACTTCAACTTCAAGGGAAAGATTTACTCCATTAAGCCCTACATCCAGTATTTCATCCGCCACAACCAGGCCGTGGGCCTGAAATTCAACTATAGCCGCGGAATTGCCGACCTGGGCAAGCTGTCCGTGGACTTCGACGAGGACCTCAGCTTCACCCTGGCCGACGTGAGCTACTACCAGCAGAGCTTTGCCGTGTCAACCTTCTACCGCGCCTACGTCGGGCTGGATCCCAGCGGCCGTTTCGGCATCTTCAACGAAACGGATCTGTCGTTCGGCAGCGGGTCCTCGCGCTTCAAGCGCCTTTACAACTCCGAGCCCAAGGATACCCGCACCACCACTACGCAAGGAGCGCTCAACTTCAGCCCGGGCGTGTGTGTGTTCATTCAGGAATTTGTGTCGTTCAACGTGTCGTTCGGCGTGTTCGGCATTCAATGGCGCAAGGAGCATCAGGCGACCGACGGCATCGACGAAGGCTCGCGTGTGACCTCAGGCGCCAATTTCCGATTCAATCTTTTCAATATTAACTTCGGATTAATGGTTGTGATATGAAAAAGAGCCGGATATTTTTTGCTCTCGTCATAGCGCTGGCTGCAATGGCCGGTTGCATCAAGAACGATATCCCCTACCCCCGCATCCAGGCCAACTTCCTGCAGCTGGTGGCCCGCGGCCAGACGGCTGCCACGGCTATCGACTCAACCCTGCGTGTGGCCACCATCACATTCCCGGAGGAAACGGATATATATAATGTGACCATCACCGACTACGAGCTCACCCCCGGAGCATCGATTGTCGATAACCCCTTCAACTCGCCCGTGAACCTTTCGGCGCCCATCTTCGTCACCCTCCGGCTCTATCAGGACTATGAGTGGAAGATTGTGGGCCTGCAGGACATCGAGCGCTACTTCGATGTGGCCGGACAGATGGGTACGTCGGTAATCGACGTGCCCGGACACCGCGTGGTGCTCTACGTGCGCGAGGGAACCGACCTGGCCAAGCTGCAGGTGGACCGCGTCAAGCTGTCCAACGTGGGCGCAACCATGGTGCCCGACCTGAGCAACGGCGGCACCATCAACGCCAAATCGCCCGTCACGATCACTGTCACCACCTTCGGCCGCGAGGAAACCTGGACTGTCTACGTTGAAACCGTCGAGGCCGCTGCAACCACCGTGAGCGTGGATGCCTGGAGCGGCGTGGCATGGGTGCACGGCCAGGCCGAGGCCGGTAAGGAAAACGGTGTGGAATACCGCCTGGCCGGAACCACCGAGTGGACCCGCGTGCCCGCTTCCGACGTGACCCACGACGGAGGCTCCTTCACCGGCCGCATCAACGACCTCTCGCCCATGACTCAGTACGAAACCCGCGTGTACTCCGACACCGACTTCGGCGACATCCTTGAATTCACCACCGGCTCCGAGCCTCAGATTCCCAACGGCGACTTCGAGTTCTGGTGGCTGGACGGCAAGGTGTGGTGCCCCTGGGAGGAAGGCCACGACGCTTTCTGGGGCACCGGCAATATCGGCGCCTCCACCCTTGGCAACTCCAACACCACGCCCACCGAGGACACCCCCAGCGGCTCGGGCCTGGCCGCGCGCCTGGAAACACGCTTTGTGGGCATCGGCGCCCTGGGCAAGCTTGCCGCCGGCAACCTCTTTGCGGGCAGCTACCTGCGCACCGTGGGCACCAACGGCGTGCTCAGCTTCGGCCGCCCATTCACGGAGCGCCCCACCAAGATGCAAGGCCAGTTCAAATACAATATGGTCGACATCAGCCACACCTACGGCAACGAGTATGCCGACCTTGTGGGCCGCCCGGACACGTGCATCGTGTGGATAGCCCTCATCGACTCGGCCGAACCATTCGAAATCCGCACCGCGCCCTCGGACCGCCAGCTCTTCGACCCCGCCGGTCCCGAGGTGGTGGCCTACGGCCAGATGCAGATGGGCGAAACAGTGCCGGGCTACATTCCCTTCGAAATAGAGCTTAACTACACCTCCACCTCGCGCGTACCTAAATATATACTCATCACGGCTTCGGCCAGCAAGTATGGCGACTACTTCACCGGAGGCAACGGTTCCACGCTCTACATCGACGATTTCAAGCTGGTGTATCACTACTGATACCGCAACCCATGATACCGCAACCCACAGCGCGATGCTGTGCCAATTTATTCATTCCAACCCAATCTATGTTCAAACGTTTCATCACTCTTGTTGCAGCGGCCACACTGACAGGCGCGAGCCTGATGGCCGAAGGTTTCATCCCCACAGTCCACGGCACTTTCCGAGCCGACTACGAGCTATCTACCGACAACGGCGAGAGCCGGTTCCAGGTGCAGAACGCCCGCATCACAGCCACAGGCGCGCCGCTTGAATTCCTGGACTACTTCCTGCAGGTGGATTTCTGCGCCGCAGGCAAGGTGAAACCGCTCGACGTTTTCATCACCCTGCACCCCGACTCGCATTGGAAAATTTTTGCCGGACAGATGCGTGTGCCTTTCTCGGCCGAATCCACCCGCCTGCCGCGCGACTACTATTTTGTGAACACCGCCATGGTGCAGAACTACGGCAACCTACGCGCCGTCGGAGTCAAGGTGGGCTACAATTTTCCCGGCACTCCCCTCTACACTGAGGGCGGTGTGTTCAACTCCTCGGACATGGAAGCCCACACCGCCTGGAACGACGGCATGACCTACGGCATCCGCCTGAACGCCACCACCCACGGCTGGCACCCCGAGGTGGCGTTCATGTCGCGTATTCCCGGCGGCACAGGCGCCGGTGTGAGGGTGAATATGGCCAACGCCTCGCTGGCCTGGACCTCGGCACATTGGTTCGTAGAGGGCGAATATATCTACCGCACCTACACCGGCAACAGCCACCCCGCCACCCACGTCTACAGCATCTATGCCGACTACTCCCACCACATGAACTCGCGCATGTTCAACCGCTGGTCCGTGCAGGCGCGCTTCGACGGCCAGACCGACGGCGCCACCGGCATCTACAACGCCGAGCACCAGGTGGTCACCAACGTGCCCTCGCGCCGCCGCGTCACCGTGGGTGCAACCGTGTCGCACCGCAGCTCGGTGCGCCTGGATTTCCGCGTCAACTACGAGCAGTATTTCTACGGTCACACCTCGCTGTCGCACCCGGACCCCTCGCGTCTGTTGGCCGGAGTGATGTTTTATTTCTGATCAGCATGCTGTAATCCGCAAACTTTTCAGTAATTTTGCAGTAATTATTAATGACAAAAGAAAACATAAAATAAATGGCACTTCAATGCGGCATCGTCGGCCTGCCTAACGTCGGCAAATCAACTCTTTTCAACTGCCTTTCCAACGCCAAGGCGCAGTCGGCCAACTTCCCCTTCTGCACCATCGAGCCCAATGTGGGCGTAATCACCGTTCCGGATGACCGCCTCACCAAGCTTGTGGAAATGTGCAATCCCCGCTCCGTGGTTCCCGCCACGGTGGAGATTGTGGACATCGCCGGCCTGGTCAAGGGCGCTTCCAAGGGCGAAGGCCTCGGCAATAAGTTCCTGGCCAACATCCGCGAGACGGACGCCATCATCCACGTGCTCCGTTGCTTCGACGACGACAACATCACCCACGTGGACGGCTCCGTGGATCCCGTGCGCGATAAGGAGATTATCGATTTCGAGCTCCAGCTCAAGGACCTCGAAACCGTGGAAAGCCGCATGGCCAAAACCCAGAAGCAGGCGCAGACCGGTGGCGACAAGGTGGCCAAAATGCAGTACGAGGTGCTGGCCAAAATCAAGGCCGCGCTCGACAAAGGCCTGCCCGCACGCTCGGTGACCTTCGACACCGTCGACGAGCAGAAATTCGCCCGCGAGCTCTTCCTGCTCACCTCCAAGCCCGTGCTCTACGTGTGCAACGTGGACGACGCCGCTGCCGCCGAAGGCAATGCCTACGTCGATGCCGTGCGCGAAGCAATCAAGGACGAAGGCGCCGGCCTGCTCATCGTGGCCGCACGCACCGAGAGCGAAATCGCCGAGCTCGACACCTGGGAAGAACGCCAGGAATTCCTGGCCGAAATAGGCCTGACCGAATCGGGTGTGTCGCGCCTCATCCGCGCTGCCTATGCCCTGCTCGACCTCCAGACCTACTTCACCGCCGGCCCCGACGAGGTGCGCGCATGGACATTTATCCGCGGTTCCAAGGCTCCGAAATGCGCCGGCATCATCCACACCGACTTCGAGAAAGGCTTCATCCGCGCCGAGGTAATAAAGTATGACGACTATGTGAACCTGGGCGGTGAAACCGCCGTGCGCGAAGCCGGAAAAATGGCCGTCGAGGGCAAGGAATACGTGGTTTGCGACGGCGACATCATGCACTTCCGGTTCAATGTGTGAATTTTTCTTATAAAATTCGTTTTCGGTCCAAAAATTGTGTATCTTTGCAAGCAACTAAGGGAACGCATCCCGGAAACTTGTTATACTACCGATATAACTAATAGGAAACACTCTAAAAACATAAAATTATGTCAAAAGTAACAGTTGTAGGCGCCGGTAACGTAGGCGCAACTTGTGCAAATGTTCTTATCAACAGCCAGATTGCCGACGAAGTTGTACTCCTCGACATCAAGGAAGGCGTATCCGAAGGCAAGGCCATGGATATGATGCAGGCTGCCAACATCATCGGCACCAAGAGCCGTCTGGTAGGCGTTACCAACGACTACGCCATGACCGAAGGTTCCGACGTTGTTGTAATCACCTCGGGTATCCCCCGCAAGCCCGGCATGACCCGCGAAGAGCTCATCGGCGTTAACGCCGGCATCGTGAAGTCCGTGACCGAAAACATCCTGGCTCACTCGCCCAACGCAATCATCGTGTGTGTATCCAACCCCATGGACACCATGACCTACCTCATCCACAAAGTCACCAAGCTCCCCCGCAACCGCGTCATCGGTATGGGCGGCGCACTCGATAGCGCTCGTTTCCGCTACTTCCTCAGCATCGCTCTCGGTGCCAACATCAACGAAGTTGAAGGCATCGTTATCGGCGGCCACGGCGACACCACCATGATTCCCCTGAAGCGCTACGCTGCTTACCGCGGTATCCCTGCAACCACCCTGCTCCCCGCCGACCAGCTCGACAAGGTTGCTGCTGACACCATGGTTGGCGGTGCTACCCTCACCAAGCTCCTCGGCACCTCCGCATGGTACGCTCCCGGTGCTGCTGCTGCTCAGGTGGTTGGCGCTGTTCTCGGCGACCAGAAAGCCATGATTTCCTGCTCGGCCCTCCTCGAAGGCGAATACGGCCAGAAGGACCTCTGCATCGGCGTGCCCTGCATCCTGGGCCGCAACGGTATCGAAAAAATCGTTGAATTCGACCTCAACGACGAAGAAAAGGCTCTCTTCGAAGCCAGCGCAGCTGCCGTTCGCAAAACCAACGCCGCTCTGTCCTGCTAATAAAGCATCAGCCTAAAATATAAGCCACCGACAGTCCCTCGGACCGCCGGTGGCTTTTTCTATTCCGTCATTCTATTAAATCACTTTTCCAGGTAGCCGTTTCGGACTGCCTCGGCCAATTCGCCATCCGACACATCCTTCGAAAAAAGGTAGTACACGGCGGTTTTCGTCGAGCTGCTACCTCCGTAGTTTGTAATCGAACCGGAACCGGTTGTCACTGATTTTGTGTCGACCAGCTCCCAGCCCTGAAGCGACATATAGTTAAGCGCAGCGGCCAAGGATTTAAATTTAAGAGCCTTACCATCGGCATCTTTCAGCGTGTGCCGTTTCTCATTTGTCCCATTGTCAATTTGGATAGTGTTTTTGTAAAACTCCATCTCAACAAACTGCTTCTTCGCTTCAACCTGGTTAAAGCACCCCACAGCAAGCAATGCTATTAATAGTAATTTTTTCATAATGAATCGTAATAGTCTGCTGCAAAGATAGAATAAGTTTTCCAATTAGCAATTATTTATAGGAGCTTTTTTATTCGGTCTATGTGCAGAAATATTCACGCGAAAATTTTGACCAGAGAACCAAAGTTCTATAGTTTTTTTAGAACAAGAGCGGCGGAGCCGCGTTGTAGCGAGAAACCCCGCACGCAGTGTGGGGTGCGGTGGCGCGCTAAGCAACGGAGCTTCGGAGATGCGACATAACTGCTACATCGCTTCTCCGAAGCTCCCTAGGTATCGGTTTCTCTACCCCACATTGCATGTGGGGTTTCTCGATACTTCGCGGCTCCGCCGCTCCTAACTATATTTTAGACCATAGAACCACAGAACTATAGACTTTAAAGAACTGAAACAATCTGTGGTTCTTCTTACCTATAGTTCTATGGTTCTCTGGTCTAAAAAACTACCAACGCTCATGAATCTCTGAAAGATTTCCTGAAAGGTGCGTGCATGTCATCTTTTTTTCGTAAATTTGCCAACAACAATTTTTATATCTTCTTTTTTCTGTTTTTTTACAGTATAACCTAATTATTATCAGCAAAACCATGAGCAAACTTTTGGCACTTTGCATGCTGGGTACGGCTATGGTGGCTGCGGCACAGAATCCGCTGGCGCGCCCCGAAGCTGTTGTGACCGATGGTAACGCGCGTTTCACCGTCCTCACGCCCGAGATTATCCGCATTGAGTACAGCCCCGAAGGTAAATTCGAGGACAAGGCAACCTTCGTTGTCGTAAACCGCGACCTCCCCGTGCCGGAGTTCACAACCAACGTGGCTGACGGCTTCCTGACCCTCAAAACCGCTGACCTGGAGCTTCGCTACCGTCAGGGCACCGACCCGCTCACCGACCCCGCAAGCCCCGACAATCTCACAATCACTATGCACCTCAACGGCGAGCCCGTGGTGTGGTACCCCGGTCTGGCCGATTCGCTCAACCTGAAGGGCACCTGCCGCACGCTGGACCGCTGCAACGGCGACAGCAACCGTCGCTTCCTGGAGGACGGCCTGGTGTCGCGCTCCGGTTGGGCAGTAATCAACGATTCCCCCTCGGCGCCCCGAAGCTATCTGAGCGGTGGCCGACGCCAGAGCGACACCCTGACGCCCGACGGCAGCCACTCGCTGGCATTCGACAGCGATGCCGACGGTGTGGAATGGGTTGCTCCCCGTGCCGACGACAAGGCTCTCGACCTCTACTTCATGGGCTACGGCCACAACTACAAGAAAGCCCTGCAGGATTTCACACTGATTTCGGGCAAAATTCCTCTGCCGCCGGACTATGTGTTCGGTTACTGGTACAGCCGCTACAGCCCCTACACGTCCGACGACTACCGCGACATCATGAAAAGCCTGGCCGACAACGGCATCAAGACCGATGTGATGATTCTGGACATGGACTGGCACTGGAACGGCCACCCCACGATTTCCGACGGTAAGGGCGGATGGACCGGCTGGAGCTGGAACACCAACCTTATTCCCGACCCCGAAGGTCTGCTCACCGACATCCACAACAACGGCTTGAAGGCGTCGCTCAACCTCCACCCGGCCGATGGCGTATCGAACATCGAGGACTTCTATGCCGAGATGTGCGCCGACATGGGCATGGACCCCGCCGCCGGCGAGAAAATCCCCTGGATGCTTGAGAACAAGGACTTCTACCGCACTTTCTTCAACCACATCATCCGCACCCGCGAGAAAGAGGGCGTTGACTTCTGGTGGCTCGACTGGCAGCAGCACCCCGTGAATCCCCGCATGGAGGGCCTGAGCGAAACATTCTGGTGCAACCACGTGTTCTTCAACGACATGAAGAAGAACCGCCCCGACCGTCGCCCCGTCATTTTCCACCGCTGGGGCGGTCTGGGCAGCCACCGCTACCAGATTGGTTTCTCCGGCGACACCTACATCAACTTCCCCACCCTTGCCTTCCAGCCATACTTCACCGCCACGGCGTCCAACGTGGGCTACGGCTACTGGGGTCATGACCTGGGCGGTCACCTCGTGTCGAAAGGCGAACCCACCAACGACCCCGAACTCGTGCTCCGCTGGATTCAGTACGGTGTGTTCACCCCCATCTTCCGCACCCACGCATCGGCCAACGCCGAGATTGAGCGCCGCATCTGGCTGTTCGAGAACTTCCCTCTGATGCGCGACGCCGTGGACCTGCGCTACGCCCTGTTCCCCTACATCTACACCATGGCCCGCAAATCCTACGACACCGGCGTGGGCATCTGCCGTCCGCTTTACTACGAATATCCCGAAGTTGAGGAAGCCTACGCACGCGAGGACGAATACTTCTTCGGCGACGATATCCTGGTTGCTCCCATCGTCACCCCGGGCACCGACGGTATCTCCACCCGCGAAATATGGTTCCCCGAAGGCTACTGGTGGTCGCCCGACCTCAACAAGATGTTCAAGGGCGCAGCCGTGGAGAGCCTCCAGTTCACCCAGAGCCAGATTCCCTGGTTCATCCGTCGCGGCGGCATCGTGGTGATGAACCCCGCCGAGGTCAGCCGCGTCAGCCAGCGTCCCGACCATCTGATTATTGATTTCGTGGCAGGCCAGGACGGCGCCACCGAGCTCTACGAGGACTCCGGCGACAGCAACGACTACGACACCAACTTCGCAACCATGCCCATCACCCAGGCATACACCGGCAAAGTGGGCACCTACACCATCGGCGCACGCCGCGGCAGCTACGAAGGCATGCAGGACGCCCGCTCCTACACCCTCCGCATCCTCAACGCCGATACACCCGCAGCCGCAGCGCTCGATGGCAAAGCGCTCGAAGTCACATACGACGCCGACACCCGCACTGCCACAGTCGAGGTGCCCAAAACCGCCTGCGCCCAGCAGATTGTGGTGAAAGTGACCTACTGACAAACTAATTCCGCTTAAAGTTCGTTGGTAATATTATAGGCAGGGCCTATAATATTACCAACTTTTTCATAAGTAACCCTTAAAAATTAGACAATATAGATTTGTGAAGGATTTGCGAGGGATTTTATTTATTGAACGAAGGAGCTTAGCGAGCTAAGCGATTGAGTGAAAGAAATAAAAGCACCGCAAAGACAAGCAAAGTTATATTGGCCCGAAGGGTTTACTTACGAGTCAAAATATAAACTAATTTTTAAGAGTTACTTACTCTATGCGCAATTTATTTCCGGTTCTGGCAATCGCCGCCGTTCTTTTCGCCTTTACTGCGTGCAAAGGCACTTCCGCCGACACTGCCACAGTTGCCGACAGCATCCCTGCCGGGCAGCCCGAAGCCACACGCACCATCCCCGCCAATCCGGACGGCACCGTGCATCAGCTCACCGACCCGGACCTCTACACGCCCGGCGCCCGCGTGGAGGGCCTGACGCTGCTTTATTTCAACGCCGTGTGGAGCGGCCCCTGCCGCCAGCTCGGACCCGTGTTTGCACAGATGGCCGAACAATTCAAGGGCCGCGCCACCTTCGTGTCGGTGGATACCGACAAGTACCCCGGCGTCATGCAGGCCTACGGCCTCGGTACCGAGCTACCCGTGGTGCTCATCCTGCGCCCGGACGGCACTGCCGAGCGCTTCACCGGCATCACGGAACTGCTGCCAGCATCGCGCTTCGAGTCAATTATAGAAAAAAACATAAACTGACATGACACTATCCGAACTCACCGACCGCATCCGCCAGCGCCTGGGCATTGCCGAGCTCAACGACATGCAGCGCTCAACATCGGCCATCACCGCCGGCTCGCGCTCGTTGCTCCTTGCCCCCACGGGCAGCGGCAAGACCCTGGCCTTCGCCATACCTTTTATTATGTCGCTCCGCAAGGCCGAGGGCGACGACCCCGTCGGGGTGATTATTGCCCCGACGCGCGAACTCGTACTCCAGATTTTCGAGGTGGTGCGCACCCTGGCAACCCCGGATTTCAAGACTGCCGCACTATATGGCGGTCACGATATGCGGGCCGAGCAGGCAAGCCTGAGCGGTAAGCCCGAAATCATAATCGCCACTCCCGGCCGTCTGCTTGACCATCTCCACCGCGGCAACATCAGCCTCTTTGCCGTGCGCTCGCTGGTGCTCGACGAGTACGACAAATCGCTCGAACTCGGCTTCCACGACGATATGCGCGCAATAGTGGGCCGCATGCGCTCACTGCGCACACTCATCCTCACTTCCGCTACGGCAGCCGCCGAGGTGCCCGACTTCATCACCACCGACGGCCTCAAGCGCTTCGACTTCACCACAGCCGGCGCCACCACTCCCGATGTAGAAATTTTCCGCGTGAACAGCGCCGACACCGACAAGCTCGAAACTCTCGACGGCCTCCTGCGCCGCAACCAGGACGGCAAGAGCATAATTTTCCTCAACCACCGCGATGCCGCCGAGCGCGTCTACAACTACCTGCGCTCGCAGCACTACCCTGTAGGGCTGTACCACGGAGGCCTTGAGCAGCAGGACCGCGAGCGCGCCCTCATCCTGTTCGACAACGGCACCACACCCGTGCTCGTGTCGACTGACCTCGCCTCGCGCGGCCTCGACATCGGCGGGGTGGACAACGTGATTCACTACCACCTTGCCCCCACCCCCGAAAGCAACACCCACCGCAATGGCCGTACCGCCCGCATGGGCCGCAGCGGCCGTGCGTTCTACATCATTTCTTCGGCCGACAAGGTTCCGGCCTACATCCCTGCCGGCAGCGAATACCGCCTGGAGGGCGAGGCACCCCAGGCCGTGCATCGCTCGGGCCGCGCAACCCTGTTTTTCAACGCAGGCAAAAAGGAGAAAATCTCGCGCGGCGACATCGCCGGGTTCCTGATGCAGAAAGGCGAGCTCGGCCGCGACGAAGTGGGTAAAATCGACGTGAAGGACCACTGCGCCTACGCCGCCGTACCCGCCGCCAAAGCTCGCGAAACCGTTGAAAAACTCGCTCCGCACAAAATCAAAAACACCCGCGTGCGCGTCACCCAACTCAAGAACAAATAAGCCGCTACAGGCTATAAACCATCGCTCTACCCCGCCTAAAAACCGGGAGGCGATAATAGAACTTAAAATCCCCACACGCAGCTCTCTTGTAGCGCTACGTGTGGGGGTTTCTTTACAGCACGGCTCCGGGGCCTTCGATTTGGGCCATAGGACTACAGGTTTAATAATAAGTCGCAGATTATCTGAACTATAGCTTAGAGAGTTTTAGTTAAAATGAGGAGCGGCGGAGCCGCTATAGCACTACAAATCTATAGCTTTCTATTACTCAGGTCTTCAAATTAGACTATAGAACTTTTAATAATACCTCTATGGATTGCCCAAACTCTGGTTCTATAGTTCTCTGGTCTTCAAATTAGACCATACGGACATAGTTCTCACCCGCCGCAACGCGGCGCAACAATTTCCAACCGCTGGTGTAAGCCAGTGGCCAGAACCCACCACACCCATAAGCTCCGGAGGAGCGGTACCTCATATCACATGCAGTGCTTTTAAACCCTGCATGTGGGGGCCGCTTTTCGCTTTATGCCTTCACCTTTAATATATTGAAAACGTCCCTACTTTTTGTCCTTTTTTCGCCCTTTCGCCCCTCCCTATTAATTACCTCGCATCTCAGTCAGGCTTTTCAGGTATCGAACAAAAATTGCAATCTTTATCGGATAATCTTAAATAAATACCAAATTTAAACTTAAATTACTTATCTTTGTGTTGTGAAATTACTTCTGCACATATTAATTGGCTTTATTAGCTTCTTATTTGTAGCATGCGGACCGTCGAACGCCGACCGCAGCCTCCTGGACCGCGCCGAATTCCTCGTGCGCGAGTACCCCGATTCAGCCCTGGCCATACTCGACAGCCTCAGCCCCACTGCCCTCTCCCACCCTGACTTCCGAGCCCGCGCCACCGTGGTCAATGCCGAAGCCGCGTATCAGAAATTTGCACGCGTGGAATCCGATTCTATGCTCAGCGAGGCAGTGGTTTACTACCAGGCTCAGCCCAACAGCCCGAGGCGATTGCGAGCGCTCTATCTCCGCGCCTACCAGTACAAACTGGCCGGTCGCTACACTAACGCTATCATCGATTACCTAACCGCCGAACCTATCGCACGCCATCTCGCCGACTCACTCTCACTCGGGCTTATCTACCGTGGCCTTGGCGACGTATACACCCAAACCTATGATTTCAAGCCCGCTTGCGAAGCATATAAAACAGCTCACATCTACCTACGCAACAGCCCCAAATACAACCTTTGGGCTAAATACGACATCGCCAAAGGATATTACCTCATGGATTTGAGTGATTCTTGCCAGGCGTGCCTTGACAGTGTAATATCCCTGGCAGCCAACGCAAATGATACTACACTGATAGGGATGGCCAAAAACCTCAAAGCAAAATCTCTTATCAACATAGGGAAATATGCCGAAGCCATATCATGCTACGTATGGGTTATTCGTAATTTGCCTAAACTTCTTGACGAAAACGATTATCTCTATCTCGGGTCATCGTACATGCTCACCGGAAACAAAGATATGGCTCAGGAGTGTGGCAACAAGATTCGCGAGCTTACGGGTGAGGATTACACATGGATTGATTTTTACGGCGATGGCAAATCCGACCGTGCACATTCCTTCATTGTAAACGAGTATAACGACCAGAACGAACACCTAACCAACCTGGCTCAGCAGGATCTCCACCAGGTGATTCATGATTCTCTCAAACTTCAATCCCTGGCGGCCACTCAGCAGGCCGACAGCCTCCGCCGGCAGCGGATGGTTCTTCTTGTTCTCGCCCTTGCCATCATTTGCATTGTGCTCCTCCTATTCCGCATCCGTGCCAAAGGCCTGCGCCAACGCCTGGCCGAGCACATTGCAGTGGCCCACGAACTCAACGAACGCCTCCAATCTCAATCCTCGCTTTTACACTTCAAAAGCGCCGAAAACGATGCACTGCGCCACGATGTCCGCACAACATTCGTGACTCAGCTCGATTTCCTGAAAAATTTTGCCGAGAACTACTTCGAATGCCAAGGCAACAAAAACGCCCAGGCCAAAATGGCGAAACAGCTTATGGAGATGATTAATTCATTCCGCCCGGAAAGCCCGAATTTCACGAGATACGAAGAAGCCATCGATGCCCGCTTCGATAAGCTCATTACCCGTGTGCGCACCGATGTCCCCGCACTCCATCCGGGCGAGATTGCGCTCTACGTATATTATGTCCTACAATTCTCCCCCCGTTGCATCAGTTTGTTCATGGACTGCACCGTCACCGCGGTTTACAACCGGAAGAAAATTCTGAAATCAAAAATCACACTATCCGGCTCCCACTCCACGGCCGAATTCCTCTCTTTCCTCGCATAAAACGGCCCCTCAAAACAGGCAATTCGGCCAATCATAGATTTTCGCAAAGCTCTCCAAGCATATCACGCTAATTTCCAGAAAATTACATTCAAGGAATAACAGACTTAAAACAGCTGTTTTTTGGTTACCACCAATTCTATACCTAACTTTGCATACATAAAATTTCATCAAAAATTGCATGCAATGAAAGCTATTATCAGAACACTTTTTGTAATCTTATTCACATTGGCTTTGCCTCTTTCATCCTATGCTGACGAGGGTCCAGAACAGCCGTCACTACCCGGAATGCCTTTAAAGAAAAAGAAACCTGGTGAAGACGAACCATTCAGACCACAAGCCCCTGCTGTTCCACAGATGTTCCTATTCTACGATAGTATCACAAGGCAAGGAGTATTCACACTCCCTTGCGATGTTGAATATATCGACATCGCAGCCGAGAACATGAAATCACATGTTTTCTACACCGGTTCTGCATCCGTAGATAATCCCGTTTGGGCACAACCTCTACCGGCAGGAGAATACTACATTGAGTGCACCGCCGACAACGGAGACATATATGCAGGATACATATATATCTGAGAAAATCAATCATTTTATTAACTAATCAAACTATTCACAATGAAAAAGCTTTTATTCTTAGCTTTTGTTGTCAGTGTTATGCTGCTATCCGGTTGTACTTCCGCCGATGGCCCGACACTAACAACTGCTGAAAGTGAGGAGTTCTCAGAATTCCGCACCGAGAATGAGCTGATTGCCATTGCCGAAGAAGCCCCTGGAATCTTCGATGAAGTTCAATCACGCTCCTCAAGAAAGATTTCCTCCGGACTCATTCGGGTAAATGCAGCCAACTCTCGCAGTGAAGATGCCGTCGCCGTCTATGCTATCAATTTTGACGATGGTCAGGGCTTCGTACTCGTCACCGATAACCGCGAAATGGAAGGGCTTTTGGCTTATGTTCCGGATGGCTCATATTCCGAAGACCTTCTTAATGAAGTTGCTCCCCTTGGAGCCACACTAATTCCGGGCATTGAGCCGATACCTGGGATTACATTGCCACTAGACCCTACCGACCCGAACCCTAATCCGAATCCGAACCCAAATCCTAATCCAGACCCGGACCCTTTCCCTTTAAAAAGACGTGTTACTAAAAACGTCCGCGAAACTCAAACCCTTGCTAATGTTCCACAAAAGGTTAAGGTTGAATGGGGACAGAAATATCCTGCTAATTATTTTCAAGAAAACTCTTGGTATATTGGTTGTGCACCCGTTGCAGCAGCTCAAGCAATGTCATACTATGAACCTGCAAGTATTAATCTTACATTTAAAACCGCAGGCATTAGCTCTGTTAAGCTTAATTGGGTTGACATCAAAAAGCATAAAACTAAGCATGAAGCCTACGGGTATTCTTGCGCTGCAAGTGTGGATGCTCATAGACAAATTGGATATCTGTGTCGAGAGATAGCCGAACGTGCGAATACGTCATTTGATAAAGAGGGAGCGGAGACAATTGATGAACAACTGGTTAAAGGTTTAACTCAAATGTTTTCCGGTTCTCGAAAGTTCTCACAGCCTGATTATCTCAAAAACTTTAATGATGTTCAGTCCGGCGTTAAGGATGGTCTTGTGATTTTGGGTGGACGAAAAGAAGAAGGAGCCAAAGGACATATGTTCCTCATTGACGGATATAAAACCTTAAAACATGTAGATATCACTTATTGGAGATATGAAGATGAAAGTACTTGGCATGTTCTTTTTGATTACACTAAAACCGGCACATACTACCACATAAACTGGGGATATGATGGTCAAGCCAACGGTTATTATTCACAAGGTTTATTCCAATTCAGCAAGGCCTATTCGTACGACAATCCGGATATAGAAATTGAAGAAGACAGAGAGTATAACTATAAATTACGAATTATTACAATTAAATAATCTCTAATTTGCATAATTTCAAAATTAGTATTATTTTCGCAACATAATAATTCATTAAATAGTAAAACTGTTATACCTATGAAAAGTTTTCTCAAATTTCTCTATCTGCTGCCTATGATGCTCTTTGCAGCATCATGCTCCAATGGCGACGAGCCCAACGGCCTGCCATCGGGCGAAACCGAAGCTACAAAAGGCGTTTCATCATTCACCGATATATCCGATATTTTTCAACCTGTACACTCCGAGCTTTTGAGCGACTTGCTGGCCGGCAAGCAGGCTATGACTTTCGGGCTTTGCAGCTGGGATGTGTATGAACGTTGGGAAGGGCCAAAATTCGAATACTTTGACCGCTCATTATCTTATGGCCTGAATCACGGAATGCCTAAGCAGATTATATTTTCGGAAGGCAAGGTGTGGGCACCGTATTCCACATTTTCCCTCTCGCTTGGGCCATCGAAAATTGGAATGGCCTGGGATGCTTACAAAAAAGCTTCAGGCGAAAAGATTTCGCTTTATGTCGGCAATGATTTCAAATTCGAGGATGCCGACCGGAGTGTGCATTTCCTGGGTCGTGAGTTTGTAATGCTGATGTTTAATCGCAACAGTTTCATTGTAGCCGAGAGCGGAACCGTCATGAAATCGCGTCCTGAGGACCACGAAATGATAACAGGCGAAATAGTAAAAGTAGTGGCCTACGAACGCACCGCCGATGTTGCCATGCTTGAACCCGGAGCAATCGGTTTTGAAAGCAACGAAGAGGTTGCAGCCTACATCATTGCAAAATGCCGTGAGCTGTTCGGCGACGTAATCAACCTGAATGAAGTTTACGCACCTAATGTAATTCTCGACAATCCCTATATCAACCTCGACGATCTTGAAAAATCTGTAGCAGCCGGAAACGAACACGGCGACTATTGATATAATATACGAGTACTGACGAGATGTTGTTATCCGGGGGGAGGCTGTGCTGCTGCATGGCCTCCCCCTATCTCTATAAAAACTCCTATTCTCTGGCCCAAGTGTTTTTAGACCATATGGCCATAGTTCTCACCCGCTGCAGGGCGGCACAACAATCCCCAACCGCTGGTATAAGCCAGCGGTCAGGACCCTCCTCCACCCATGAGCTCCGGAGGAGCGACACACCGGAGGCCACAATGATACTCCAAAGTATCCCATCATAATGGTGGATGGAAATTTTATCAAGCTTAATCTAAATTATCTTTTCAAAAATTTGGATAATTAAAATTTTTAGTATACTTTTGCGAAATACCAAACTCAATGTATACTCAAATTTTGCAATAATACTAAACCCAAATATATTTTAGCCATGAAAAAACTTTTACTTTTAATCTTAACCGTACTTAGTGTCGGTAGCATTGATGCCAAAGGGCAGGTCTATGCTGTCGGAGATTTACATGTTATTATCATCAATGAAGAAGCGTGGATTTATGAGTATGTCGGCAACAGTGCCGGTATAAGCATCCCGGCTCAACTCACTTTATATGGAAAAACTTACAATGTGACTGGAATTTTCGAAAGTGCATTTGCCGGAAATAAGGACATTCAACAGATTGTATTCCCTGAAACTCTTAAAGAAATTCATTTTGGAGCTTTCGCGGATTGCGAGAATCTATGGATACTCAATTTCCCTGAAAGCCTCACAAAAATAGGTGAATATGCTTTTACTGGCTTAAAGCATCTACAATCCCTATGTCTACCCAATTCCGAGCTCGAAATCGGCAATTACGCTTTCAGCAATTGCGAGTCGTTGTTTTTCATCCTCGTACCTGAAAAAGTGAAATCGTTCGGCGATTATGTGTTTTCAGGATGCGACAATCTCCTGGCCGCCTACTTTCTGAGCACAAGTGGACCTGCGTATAGCCATATGTCATTCAATGATATCGCCTTAGGGACCGAATTGTACTATCCTAAAGGCTATTATGATTCTTACTCGGATATGTGGGGATTTTCCTATGCCTACGGTAGAACCAAGCCCGCTGTAGGCCTTAATTTCGTACAAGCTTCCGGAGCCGGGACAATTCAGCTGCGGGCATCAGCCTACGGCTATTTTGGCGCGACAATCGAGAGCATCGAGTGGGAGAGCCGAAATGAAAAGGTAGCTACCGTGGACCAGAATGGCCGTGTCACTACAGTGGGCCCGGGTATAACCGACATTTTCTGCACCGTCACTGACAGCAATGGCGAATCGGAATCAGCATATTGTACAATCAAAGTGCCCGAAAATTCCGGGGTTGAGGACGTAGAAATTGCCGAGAATGCAATCGTAGAATATTTCACGCTTGATGGACTTCCTGCAGGAGTCGACCGCTCGATTCTCGCTCCCGGCATCTACATCCGCCGTCATGGACGCGAAGTGAGCAAGATTATCATTAAGTAATATTTGAGTACAGACGAGATGTTGTTATCTAACCCCGCACGGAGCGCTTTCCGGCGTTACGTGTGGGGTATTTCGCTAAATAGCGGCTCAGGGTTGTATGGACTGTATTTGGTAATAAGCGTGTTATTGCATAGGAGCGGCGGAGCCGCGATGTAGCGAGAAACCCCGCACGCAGTGTGGGGTGCAGATGCGGAGTAAACACCGGAGCTTCGGAGATGCGACATCACTGTCACTACGCTTCTCCGAAGCTCCTTATGTATCGTTTTCACTACCCCACGTTGCACGTGGGGTTTCTCGCTACATCGCGGCTCC
>JAAVFP010000028.1 GCA_014800735.1 Bacteroidales bacterium | reverse complement strand
CTTCTTTTTTGCCAATTTCAGATTGTCGTTCAGTCGCTTAGCTCGCTTCATCGGCTTGCCGCTTTCGAGTGCGCGAGAAAGAACCTCCTTCGCTTCGCACTGAAATTGACTAAAAAATAAGCTCGTATATAGCATAACTTAAATTTGAACACTTACTTACTGTATTACTATTTCGTCGGTGAAAAGGAAGGTGGAGAAACGGTGCTCGCCCTGTGTGGCCACAAAGCGGACGTAGCGTGCCGGCACCGGGGCACCCGTCCATCCAAAGTCCGCGAAGGTGGCATCCAGCGCGGCATCCTCATCGCGGAGCGTGTCGGTGCCCAGCAGGGTGAAGTTCTCGCCGTCGGTCGAGGCGTAAACCTCCACTTTCACGGGCAGATACACCTGCGGGGTCTTCATCTGCATGAAGTTGGCCATCACACGGCTTATCTCGGTCACTTCGCCCAGGTCAATAACCGCATCGAGCTTGTTGGGGCAGAATCCCTGCCAGCGGCCGTCCATGTAGCTCTTGCCGCCGCGCAGGCCATCCACCAGGCCGGTCTGTCCGCCGGCCATGTATTCCTTCTTGTCGCGGTAGTAGTCGCCGTCGGGCGCGTAGGTAATGGTCTTGCCGATAGCCTTGTGGTAGTCCGTGCGCAGGGTTTTCACCTGGCCCAGAGGGCGCTCGCCGTCAAACAGGCGTGCCTTCAGGATGATGGAGTCCGTCACCACGAAGGGCTGCGAGTAAAGCGCCGAGGCCAGTGTGGGCTCGCTGCCGTCAAGGGTATAGCGGATGTCGATGGGGTCCTTTTCGGAGGTGAGGCTCAGAGTGATGCACTTGCGGTCGTAGTCGATGGTCTGAGCGGTCTGCACCTGCTCCGAGAGAGTGAAGGGATTGTAGCCGCGCGACTGCATGTAGCGGATTTCGTCGTTGATGCGGTGCTTGAACGAGGCCTGGTCCTTGTGCTCGGGCTGAGTCCATCCCACTTCGCCCAGGGCAATGATGCGGGGGTACATCATGTACTCGCCGTGCTCGGGCGTGGGAATATATTCGGCCCAGTTGTTGCCCTGCACGCCAATGATGTGGGCCGTGATGCTGTCGCCCAGTTCGGCCGGTGCGGGGTTGAAGGAGTAGGACTGGAAGATGGTGACAGGCGAACCGAAGGCCACGGGCTGCGTTTCGGGGTCGTCCTGATAGTGGTCCAGATAGCAGTAGGCCTCGGGGGTCATGATGGCGTCGTGGCCCTGGCGGGCAGCCTTGATGCCGCCTTCAACCCCGCGCCACGACATCACGGTGGCGTTGGGCGCCAGGCCTCCGTCCAGAATCTCGTCCCAGCCGATAATGTCGCGGCCCTTGCTGTTGATGTAGCGCTCGATGCGCTCAATCATGTAGCTCTGCAGGCCGTCCTCGCCGTCCAGGCCCTCGTCCTTGATGCGCTGCTGGCATTTGGGGCAGTTCTTCCAGTGGCGTCGGCTGGCTTCGTCGCCGCCGATGTGGATGTAGTGGCTGGGGAACAGGCGGATAACCTCGTCGAGCACCTGCTCGAAGAAGCTGAATGTAGCCTCATTGCCTATGCACACCTCGCCCGAAACGTATGGCTCGCCCTCGCACGACAGCTCGGGGTAGGCCGCAAGCACCTCCGACGAGTGGCCGGGCATCTCGATTTCGGGAATCACGGTGATGTGGCGCAGGCGGGCGTATTCAAGCACATCCTTCACATCGGCCTCGGTGTAGTAGCCTCCGCTGGCGGCGGGGTCGGTGTACTCGCAGTATTTACCGCCGTTGTCGCGCCACTCGGCATAGGTGTGCTGCGGACGCCAGGCGGCAAACTCGGTCAGGCGCGGCAGTCCGGGAATTTCCAGGCGCCAGCCTGCACCGTCGGTCAGGTGCCAGTGCATGCGGTTGAGCTTGTAGGAGGCAACCATGTCGAGCTGCTTCTTTATATAATCTGTGTCGAAGAAGTGGCGCGACACGTCGATGTGCACACCGCGGTAGCTGAAGCGCGGAGCATCGTCAATAGTCATCGCGGGCAGTTCCCCGTTATAGTTTCGGGCAAGCTGGGCCAGGGTCTGCAAGCCGTAGAAAGCTCCGGCCGGAGTGGCTGCGCTGATAGTGACACGGCCCGGCGCCACGGTGAGCTTGTAGCTCTCGTCGGCTTCGTCGGTACCGCCGTTCACGGCTATATTGATGAAGGCATCCTTGCCGCCGGGCGTCAGGGCCAGGGGGTAGGAGGGCAGATAGGCGCGCAGGTCGGCCAGGTCGGCAGGGTTCAGATTGGTGGAGTAGGTGAGTACTTCGGGCAGTCGGACAGTGCCGCCTGTGAGCGAAACGGCGTTAGGCATCGGCGTGAGGTTCACATCAGGAACCGCCGCTGCCAGTGCTCCCGAGCTCATTGCCATGGTACAGATTGAGGCTGTGATAAGGTGCTTTAATGTTAGCATTATTCGGTAAGCTTATAAAATGTGGATGATGCACAAAAATACTGATAATAATTGGAGGCGGGGTTGAAAAAACGTCAAAATAATCGAATATTTCACACCTTGGGCCCTCTGCAAGGGGCTTTTTGGTTCGATTATCGTCAAAGTGGTCGAGTGGGCGTTAAACCTGCTGAACAACATATTTTTGCTCTTGTGAGTAAAGTGCGCGTGCATTAATTTTGCAGCAAAAGAGTCATCCTGACCTACTGTTCACTTACCACATTTTTACATTTTTTGCGATGAAAATTAAATCAATTCTTGCGGCGTCGTTCTGCGCCCTGGCCTTTGCCGCCAATGCCTGCGGAGGCGACGAACCCGAGGTGAAACCGCTGCCCGACCAGCCCTCGGCACCCGTCGAGGAACCGAATACCCCTCCTGCCGACAATGATGACCCCCTGGTGCTCCCCGAGCGCGAGAAACCTACGTTCGAAGGCAAGATGGTGGTGGGCTACTATCCCACATGGAGCACATGGTGGGGCGAACCCGACTACGACAAGCTGTCGCTCATCTGCATTGCCTTTGCCGAAATGCGCGGCGACGGCCACCTGTACTACGACGGNGCGCGCGACCTCAAGAACGTGATTGACCGCGCCCATGCCGCCGGCACAAAGGTGGTGATTTCNCTCCGCGACGCCCAGCACGTGTCCGACGCTCTGGCCGACGACGCCCTGCGTCAGAACCTGGCCAAGGAAGTGAAATACTGCATCAGCGAGCTCAACCTCGACGGCGTGGACGTTGACTACGAGGAGTGGGGCGGCGACAACGAGGCCAAGGGCAAGTACCTTGAGCAGTTCTACAAGGACATACGCGCCCAGATTGGCGACGGCTACCTGCTGACCGCTGCCGTGGGCGGTGCCACCGGCCCCGACGGTATGGTCAAGGAGAACGCCCTCCGCCACCTTGATTATGTGTTCCCCATGGTCTACGACGCCTGCGGCGGTTGGCAGGGCGGCGGCTGGGGCCAGGTGGGCCAGCACTCCAGCTTCGAATACTTCCAGAACGTGATTGACTACTTCACCAACGGCCTCAACGTGCCCAAGGAGAAACTGTGCCCGGGTCTGCCTTTCTACGGCTACGAATTTTTCCACGAGGATTCCACCGACGGTGCCACCGCTGTTGCCTACCGTGAAATGTTCGACCGCTTCCCCGGCCAGGACGTGGCCAACACCGACAACATCGGCCTGATCTGGTACAACGGCATTCCCACCATCAAACAGAAGTGCCAGTACGCGCTTGACGAGGATGTGGCCGGTGTGATGATATGGGAACTCTCACAGGACACCCGCGACGAGGCCACCAGCCTTCTCAACGCCGTGCACACAACTCTNAANAAATAAGANNCACAGCGAANTCGTGATCTGCGACAGCGGATATGTGTCCTTCCTGAAAATAATTTATGATTGTCGGCCTGACCGGTATAATAATTTCNGCAATAGCGAGTTGTTATAATAGACAATCTTAAATTGATAACTGTGATGAAAAANCTNATTTTTGCATTGCTCGGAGTGCTTCTGGCGCTCGCTTCGTGCTCCCGAAACAAGACTGCTGAAGGTCTTCCCGAACGCGAGAAACCAGTGTTCGACGGTAAAATGGTGGTAGGATACTACCCCGTGTGGCATGGTGCCGATTTTCAACCTGACTACGACAAACTGTCGCTCATCTGCCTGGCTTTCGCTCACATGAAAGCCGACGGCACCCTCGACTACGAGAACCTCTATAAGGCTCAAAGCATCATCGACAGCGCTCACGCCAACGGTGTGAAGGTAATCGTATCGTTGCGNGACACCCCCGGCGTGTCCGGCGCCATTGCATCCGACTCGCTTCGCGCAGCCCTGGCCCGGCAGACCCGTGAGTGCATCGCCGCACTTGGCCTGGACGGCGTGGACGTGGACTACGAGGANTGGGGTGGCGACGATGTGACCAAGCGTCNCNACCTTGAGAAATTCTATCAGGATATCCGCGCCGAAATCGGCGACGGCTACCTGATGACNGCTGCCGTGCGTGCTCCCACCCAGCAGGCCGACTGGCTTGATTCGGCNCTGCTCAGCCACCTTGACTATGTGTTCCCCATGACCTACGACGAATGTGGCGCCGAGGGTGAGCTTGGCTGGGGCAAGGTAGGGCAGCACTCAAGCTACGANTTCTTCTGCAAGGCACTCGATTTTTTCACCAACGAACTCAAGGTGCCGGCCGAAAAAATCTGTATGGGAGTGCCGTTCTACGGCTACGAATTCCAGTCCGAGGAAACCACCGCAGGTGGTCGTGGANTGGGCTACCGCAAGATTCTGGAAAGCCACCCCGAGCTTGACGCATCGCAGACTGACAGCATCGGCCTGCTGTGGTATAACGGTGTTCCCACCATGCGCCGCAAATGCGAATATNCCAAGGACAAGGGTGTGGCAGGCGTGATGATTTGGGAAATCACCACCGACACCGACCAGCCCGACAAGAGCCTGCTCAACACCATCTGGAACACCCTTAACNCCGCCNAATAACCTATGTAGGCCTGAAAANTATAGTGCNAAATTATAGACCGAGAACCGGAGAATTNAATTATTCTCCGGTTCTCTGGTCAAAAATAAAGTGTTTTAGGCGACTGTTACGAAAAATAATTGCTAAATTTGCACTCACTAAACGAATATAACTATTCACATATATTGCAATGAAATTACTCGAAGGAAAAACCGCCCTTATCACCGGCGCTGCCCGCGGTATCGGCAAGGCTCTTGCCATCCGCTTTGCTCAGGAAGGTGCCAACATCGCTTTTACCGACCTCGTAATCGACGAAAACGGCAAGGCTACTGAAGAAGAAATCGCAGCCCTCGGTGTGAAGGCTAAAGGCTATGCTTCCAACGCTGCCGACTTCGCNCAGACCAAAGAAGTAGTGGACCAGGTACTGGCTGACTTCGGCCGTATCGACATCCTGGTCAACAACGCCGGTATCACCAAGGACGGCCTCATGCTCCGCATGACCGAANGCCAGTGGGATGCCGTTATCAACGTCAACCTCAAGAGTGCGTTCAACTTCATCAACGCCACCCTGCCCATCATGATGCGTCAGCGCGGCGGTTCGATTATCAATATGGCATCCGTAGTAGGTGTTCACGGCAACGCCGGTCAGAGCAACTACGCTGCCTCCAAGGCCGGCCTTATCGCCCTGGCCAAGTCCATNGCTCAGGAAGTGGGCAGCCGCGGCATCCGTGCCAACGCCATCGCTCCCGGTTTCATTGAAACCGCTATGACCGCCCAGCTCCCCGACGCTGTGCGCGANGAGTGGAAAAAGAAAATTCCTCTGCGTCGCGGCGGCTCGGTTGAGGATATCGCCAACGTGGCCACNTTCCTCGCTTCCGACATGTCGAGCTACGTTACCGGCCAGGTTATCCAGGTGGACGGCGGCATGAACATGTAATNCNACACCCAACGCTACTATAAAATCTATCCTATATTCAGTCAGTCCGCCCGCCTGTGACAGCCGGGCGGACTTTTTTTTCAATTTGACATGAAACAACTGTTCTTCGCAAGCATACTCATGGCTGCTGCCGCAAGCGCTGCGGCTGCCGACGAAACTCCGATAGTCTACCACGACCTCACCGAGGGCTACCCGGTGCTGGGCACTCTGGCGCCCGATGCCACNGAGGTGTTCACCCGCNTGCCCGANTCGCTTCAGAGNGTTGTGCGNAAGGAGCTNTGGGACCTCGGCCTCAACAGCGCCGGCCTGTCGGTGCGCTTCCGGTCCGACTCGCCCTCGCTGCGGGCGCGCTGGCACTCGCGCAACAAGTTCGCNATGAACCACATGACCCCCACCGGCATCCGCGGCCTGGACCTCTACGTGCTGATGCCTGACTCCACCTGGACCACCGTGTGCAGCGCNCGCCCNTCGATGGCCTCGGCCACAAGCACCAGCACGCTGGTGACGGACATGGAGCCGGGCGTGATGCGNGAGTACATGCTCTTCCTGTCGCTCTACGACGGCGTGGACAGCCTGGCCATGGGTATCGACTCGGCNTGCGTGATAATGCCGCCGGCNGTNGACCTTCCCCGCCGCGGTCGCCCGGTGGTGATGTACGGCACCAGTATTCTGCAAGGCGGCTGCGCCACCCGCCCCGGCATGGCCCATACNAATATCCTGCAACGCNNGCTNCAGCGCGAGGTGGTGAACNTNGGNTTCAGCGGCAANGCNCGCCTNGACCCCGAAATGGCNCGGCTGATGGCGCANGCCGANGCNNCCTGTTATGTCATCGACCCTCTTCCCAACTGCACCGCCCAGCAGGTGGCCGAGCGTATGCCCGAGTTTATCCGTATTCTGCGCNNCGCGCATCCCACCACGCCTATCATCCTGGTGGAGAGCCCTATGTTCCCGATTTCGCGCTTCAANACCGAAGTTAACCAAACGCTGACCGAAAAGAACCGGGTGCTNCGCAGCTACTACGACNAAAACCTGGCCTNCGACCCCAACGTGGTCTATTTCCCNGCNTCCGAAATCATGGGTAACCCNGAGGACACGGTCGATAACTACCACTTCACCGATGCCGGATTCGATTATTTTGCNTCCAAACTCCTGCCCATCATCCAAAACCTGATAGGGGAGTGATAAAAAATTCGTATCTTTGCACCAAAAATACGACATAATTATGGCTCAGAAACCTACGACTCCTAAAGGNACGCGCGATTTTTCGCCTATGGAAATGGCGCGCCGCAANTATATATTCGACACCATCCGCAGNGTGTTCCGCCTGTTCGGCTACCGCCAGATTGAAACTCCCGCCCTCGAGAACCTGTCCACTCTNATGGGAAAATACGGCGAGGAGGGNGATAAACTGCTGTTCAAAATCCTCAATTCCGGCGACTTCCTCAAGGGCGTCGACTCGGCCCTGATTGAGAGCGGCGACACCAACCGCCTGGCCGCCAAGCTGTGTGACCGCGGCCTGCGCTANGACCTCACNGTGCCTTTCGCCCGCTTTGTGGTTCAGCACCGCGATGAACTTCAGTTCCCCTTCAAGCGCTACCAGATTCAGCCCGTGTGGCGTGCGGACCGNCCGCAGAAAGGCCGCTACCGCGAGTTCTATCAGTGCGANGCCGACGTGGTTGGCTCCGACTCGCTCCTCAACGAAGTGGAGCTGCTGCTGATGATCGACGAGGTGTTCCGCCGCCTGGGCATCCGCGTGGCCATCAAGCTCAACAACCGCAAAATCCTGGCCGGTATCGCCGAGCTTATCGGNGCNCCCGACAAGCTNATNGACATCACCGTGGCCATCGACAAGATTGACAAAATCGGNATCGACAANGTGAACAAGGAGCTGGCCGANCGCGGTCTGACCNANGAGGCCATCGCAGCCCTNCGTCCTATCCTCGAAATCGACGGCACCACCGCCGANCGCCTCGAAAAACTNTCNNCCCTGCTNGCNNCNAGNGAAGTNGGCAAGAAAGGCGTGGAGGAACTCACCTTCGTGGTCGATTCCGTTTCGAAGCTTGGCCTGGACTCGCGGCTGGACCTCGACGTGTCGCTGGCCCGCGGCCTGAACTACTACACCGGCTGNATCATCGAAGTGAAAGCCCTCGATGTGGAGATGGGCAGCATTTCGGGCGGTGGCCGCTACGACAACCTCACCGGNGTGTTCGGCGTCAACGGCCTNTCGGGCGTGGGCATCTCCTTCGGTGCCGACCGNATCTACGACGTGCTCAACACCCTNGCGCTCTATCCCGCCGGTATCGAAGCTCCCACGCGNGTGCTTTTCGCCAACTTCGGCGATGCCGAGGCTGCTGCGTCCATGCAGGCCATCAANGCCCTGCGCACCCAGGGCATATCGGCCGAGATTTACCCCGACAAGGCCAAGATGAAAAAGCAGATTGGTTTTGCGGANGCAACCCTGGTTCCCTTCTTCGCAATCATTGGCGACGCTGAGCTGGCCAATGGCACTGTGACAGTGAAGAATATGGCCAGCGGCGAGCAGAAAACCGTGCCTGTGGCCGATCTGGCAGCGATTGTGAAGTGAAAATTTCCCCGAAAAAAAACGGCGGAAAATTTGCACAGCTGAACAGAAGGCCTTACCTTTGTGTTATAAAATCAAAGGGCACGAGAGCCCGATTTGAAGAAAGCATACCACACCAATGTTGATTGGGAAACTCTTCAAATTATTATGAAATACCGAGACAAGCTTAGCCGACCGATGGCGGGCCTCATCCGACTTTGTCGGAGCCTTTGAGCCGGAGGATTACAAAGGGCGGCGAGCACTCAAATCCTGTCTTTTCGGAGTTTCATCGCATCCATTGGTGTGGCCTTATAAAAGAGCGCGAGCCGACAACCGGCCCGCGCTCTTGTTTTTCGTGCAGTATTTGTTAGCGGCACTGAGGTGCCTCGGCACCGTTGCCACTACGCTATAATCAATTCAATTCCGCGCTCCTCCAGGCGGCTGCGCATCACCTCGGGCACACCGTCGTCGGTGATGATGAGGTCCACCTCGCTCAGGTCGGCGATTTTGCTGAAACCGCGGCGCATGAACTTGGATGAGTCCGCCAGCACTATCACTTTCTGGGCCGCGCGCATCATCACCTTATTTAACTCAGCCTCGCGGATATCGGTGGTGGTGATACCGAAATCAGGGTCTATGCCGTCCACGCCCAGGAACAGCTTGGAGCAGGAGCACTCGGCAAAGGGGGCCTTGGCAAGCTCGCCCACCACCGAGAGCGAACTGTGGCGCAGCATGCCGCCCAGTTGAATCACGTCCACATTGTCCATCGTGCCCAGAATTTCAGTGGCCAGCAGGCAGGCCGAAATTGCGGTTAGGTGGTGTTTCGGTTTGATACATCGGGCGAAAGCATGGATTGTGGTGCCCGAGGCTATGATAATCGAGTCGTCGGCGGTGATGAGTTCGGCCGCACGTGCGCCTATGAGCATTTTTTGCGACGGCATAAGCTTCTCTTTCTCAATCACCGAGCGGTTGTTGATATAAGGGTCGGTCTTGATAGCGTGGCCGTGGCTGCGGTAGAGCAGCCCCTGCTTTTCAAGCTCGCTGAGGTCCTTACGGATTGTTACGGCCGAAACCTCAAGCAGTTCCGACAGTTCCGACACCTGCAGCCGCTCGTGCTTGCTCAGGCTATCTAATATCACTTGGTGGCGTTCTTCTTTCGTCATGATACCACAAAGTTAATAAACTTTTTCCGAATGGGCGCCGTGGCGTGAAACGAAATTTTTTACCTTTCCGAAAAATAAATTTCCGCGTTTGTTTTGAAATTAAAAAGTAATGTACTACTTTTGTTGCGAAATTTGAATAGGGCAAAACGAAAGTGGCGCTCTTTCGTTTTGAATATGGATTTAAACAGAGGGAAAATACAGCACTACGATGTGATAGTGATTGGCGGCGGTGCCACCGGCGCCGGCACAGCCCGCGACTGCGCCCTGCGCGGCCTCAAGGTGCTGCTGGTGGAGCGTTTCGACTTCACCCACGGCGCCACCGGGCGCAACCATGGCCTGCTGCACAGCGGCGCCCGCTATGCGGTGACCGACCGCGAATCGGCCGCCGAGTGCATCCGCGAAAACATGATTCTGCGCCGTATCGCCGCGAATTGCGTCGAGGAAACAGGCGGCCTGTTCATCACCCTGCCGGGCGACGACCTGGCCTACCAGCAGACATTCATCACCGCCTGCCGCGCCGCAGGTATAGCCGCCGAGGCCATCGACCCCGTTCAGGCGCGGCGGATGGAGCCCGGCGTGAACCCCGACCTTATAGGAGCGGTGACAGTGCCCGACGGCGCCATCGACCCCTTCCGCCTGACCATGGCCAATGTGATTGACGCGCGGCGCCACGGGGCCGACGTGCTCACATACCACGAAGTCACCGACTTCATCCGCACCGGCAACCGTATTGAAGGTGTGGTGATGGCCGACCGCCGCCGCGGTGGTGCCACCGTCCGAGCCACGGCTTCGGTGGTGGTGAACGCCGCCGGTATCTGGGGCCACATGCTGGCCGAGAAGGCCGGAGTGACCGTCAGGATGTTCCCGGCCAAAGGCTCGCTCCTGGTGTTCGGTCACCGCGTGAATAATGTGGTGATAAACCGCTGCCGCAAACCGGCCAACGCCGATATTCTTGTGCCGGGCGACACCGTGTGTGTTATCGGCACCACCAGCGACCGCGTGCCCTTCGAGAGCGTTGACGACATGAAGGTGACGCCCGCCGAGGTGGACGTGCTGCTGCGCGAGGGCACCCAGCTGGCCCCTGCACTGGCCACCACGCGAATCCTCCGCGCCTATGCTGGTGTGCGACCGCTCGTGGCGTCCGACGACGACCCCTCGGGCCGAAGCATTTCGCGCGGCATTGTGTGCCTTGACCACGCCGACCGCGACGGCCTGGAGGGCTTCATCACCATCACCGGCGGCAAACTGATGACCTACCGCCTGATGGCCGAGTGGGCCACCGACATGGTGTGCCGCAAGCTGGGCCGCCAGGGTAGTGTGTGCACCACGGCCGAGCGCCCCATGCCCGGTAGCGAACCCACCGGACCGGATAAACCAAAAACAATAGGGCAGAAAGCCGCCGCCGGCCGCCACGGCTCACTGGCCGCCAAAATCGAGACTGCCGAGGCCACCGACCGCGCCCTGGTGTGCGAATGCGAGAACGTCAGCGTGGGCGAGGTGGAGTATGCCGTGCGCGAGCTCAACGTGGACAATCTGCTCACCCTGCGCCGCCGCACACGCCTGGGCATGGGCACCTGCCAGGGACAGATGTGTGTGTGCCGCGCCTCGGCCATCCTTGAGCAGCACGACGGCTGCACCGAGCGCCATCTTGATGATATTGCCGCCTTTGTGAACGAACGCTGGAAGGGCATCCGCCCGGTGGCGTGGGGCGATGCCCTGGCCGAAGCTCAGTTCACCGCCTGGATCTACGGTGCCGTGTGCGGCCTGGATAACCGAACCACAGTATGAAATTCGATACCATTATAATTGGATGCGGCCTGGCCGGCCTTACTGCCGGAATCCGCCTGGCCGAGCAGGGGCACCGCGTGGCTATCATTTCGCGCGGCGGCAGTTCGCTGCTGTTCAACACCGGTTCGCTCGGTCTGCTGGGCTTCGGTGCTGACGGCGCGCAACTGGCAGCGTGGGCCGATGGCCTTGCAGCCTTGCCTCCCGAGCACCCCTACGCCCGCGTGGGCATCAGCCGTGTTCCCGATTTTGCCGCTCAGGCCCGCGACCTGCTGTCGCGCTGCGGCCTCAGCTTCAGCGGCTCCGCTTCGGGCGATAACCACCAACGCCTGTCGCCCGTAGGCCTACTTCGACCCGCCTGGCTCACTATGGAAGGGCTTCTCACTCACAATTATCTAACATCAGCCCTCCATGCCAGCGTGGTCGGCCTGGCCGGTTTCCTGGATTTCTATCCGCGCTTTATCGCCGCCTCGCTGCGTGAGCGAGGCGTGACCTGCGATGTAATCACCGTCGACACCCCCGACCTGCGCGCGCTGCGTGCATCGGCCACCGAAATGCGTGCCGCCAACATTGCCCGCGCACTCCGAGGCGATGCCCTTGAGCACCTTGCCGGGGAGATTAACCGCCACAAGCTGCCCGCCGACACTGTGCTGATTCTTCCGGCTGCCGTGGATATGACCCTGCGCGCCGAGCTGTGCCGCCTGACGGGCCGAACCGTGCTGTTCGCCCCCACGCTGGGAGCTTCGGTGACGGGCATGCACATTGCCGAGGCCATGATTCGCCGCTTCAAGAGCCTGGGCGGACGGATTTTCAACGGCCACACGGTGGTGAGCGGCACATTCGGCAGCTCGGTCCTGAAATCCGTTGCCACCGATAAGCTCGACGGCGACGAGCTGCTGGCCGACAACTTCGTCCTGGCTTCCGGAAGCTTCTACGGCCGAGGCCTGGTGGCAACACCCACCGCCGTTGTCGAACCCGTTTTCGGCCTCGACGTGGCCGCACCTGCTGAGCGCGCGGATTGGTTTGCGGACAATATGTTCGCCCCTCAGTCCGTTATGAAATCAGGAGTCGTGGCCGACGCTCAGTTCAGGGCCAGCCGCGGTTCCGTGACCTTAGAAAATCTATACGTGGCCGGTTCGGTGCTTGCAGGGGCCGACTCGGTCCACGAGGAATCCGGCGCCGGTGTGGCCATGCTCACGGCCCTTGCCGTTGCCGAATTATTAAACTAATCACCGATGGATATACAGACAGAAAACCTCAGCAGCAACAACTTCGAGCAGTGCACCAAGTGCACCTCCTGCACCACTGTATGCCCGGTGACGCAGATTAACCCTTTCTATCCCGGTCCCAAGCAGGCCGGACCCGACGGCGAACGCTACCGCCTGAAAAATCAGGAATTTTTCGACGAAGCACTCAAATATTGCCTCAACTGCAAGCGTTGCGAGGTGGCTTGCCCCTCGGGCGTGCGCATCGGCGACATCATCCTGAACGCCCGCCGCAAAAACGCCAAGGGACATCCGGCGCTGCGCGACACCATGCTGGCCCAGACCGACATTGTCGGCACCCTGGCCACCACCGTGGCGCCGCTTGTGAACACAAGCTTGGCTCTCAAGCCCGTGAAGCTGGTGATGGACCGTACGCTGGGCATCGATGCCCACCGCACCTTCCCCGCCTATGCCTCCACGCGCTTTGTCACCTGGTTCCGCCGCAATGCCGGCGCCAAGCAGGCGAAATTCAGCCGCCACGTGAGCTATTTCCACGGCTGCTACGTGAACTACAACTATCCCGCTCTGGGCAAGGCGCTCGTGGGCCTCTACAACGCATTGGGCTTCGGTGTGACGCTGCTGGAGCACGAGCGCTGCTGTGGTGTGGCCAAAATTGCCAACATGCTTTTCAGCCAGGCCACGCGCGATGCCGCTATCAACCTGGATGCCATGCGCTATGCCCTGGCAAAGGGCAGCGAGGCCATTGTGACCACCAGCTCCACGTGCTGCTTCACCATGCGCGATGAATACCCCCACGTGCTGGGGCTTGATAATGCCGACGTGCGCCCGCGGCTCCTTCCGGCCGTGGCCCACATCTGGCGCATGGCCGAGCGCGGCGAGGTGAAGATGGTGTTCCGCCCGGACTACCGCAAGCGGGTGGCCTACCACACACCCTGCCACATGGAGCGCATGGGCTTCACCCACTATTCGCTCGCAATGCTCGGAGCCATCCCCGGCCTGGAGCTTGTGGAGCTGGACGTGAACTGCTGCGGCATTGCCGGAACCTACGGTTTCAAGAAGGAGAACTATCCCACATCGCAGGCCATAGGCGCGCCGCTGTTCGAGCAGATAAAAACCGTTGACCCCGACGTGGTGGCAACCGATTGCGAAACGTGCAAGTGGCAGATTGAAATGTCCACCGGTCGCCGTGTGCTCAACCCCGTCGAAATTCTATTCGAGGCTCTCGACCTTGATGCAACTTTCAAAGCCAATAATCATTAACCAATCACCATGGAAAAAGAAAATATCTACGGCAACTGGAGTCCGGAGGTGATAAAACAATTCAAAAAGTGGCAGCTGCGCACCATCCTTGTGACTATGGTGGGCTATGCCATCTACTATTTCGTGCGTAAGAACTTCTCGCTGGCCATGCCGGGCCTCACGGCGCAGTACGGCATCAGCAACACCGATTTCGGCATCGTCATCGGCATCGGCTCGCTCGTCTACGGTTTTTCGCGGTTCGTCAACGGTTTTGTTGTTGACCGCCACAGTGCGCGCGCGGTCATGGCCATCGGCCTTGTGCTGTGCGCGCTGTCGAATTTCGCCTTCGGATTCGGCTACAACATCAGTGCCTGGCTTGTGGGCGCCGACCCCATGGCCACTCAGGCCACGCCCGACCTTATCAATATGCTCGTGCTTGTGATGGCGCTCACCATCGTGCTGAACCAGGCCTTCCAGGGTGTGGGCTATCCTCCCTGCGCACGCCTGCTGCCGTGCTGGATTCACCCCTCCGAGCTGGCAACCAAAATGTCGGTGTGGAACACCTCGCACTCCATCGGCGCAGCTGCCGCCGTGGTTGCCTGCGGCTACATCATGGGCTCCATGGGCCAGGACCTCAGCCACAATCCCGATGTGATAAACACCATTGCCGCCAACCTCAAGCTGGACCCCGGCACGGCCGACGGCATGAAGCAGATTCTGCAATATGCCCGCCACTGGGATGCGTGGAAGTGGTGCTTCTGGCTGCCCGCCGGCCTGGCAATCCTGGGTGCCGTGTGGCTGTTCGTGGGCCTGCGCGACGACCCCCGCTCCGTTGGGCTGCCCGAACTGCCGGACACCAAGACCGGAAAATCCGACACCGAAAAGGACACCCCGGCCACCCGCTCGGCCTTCCTGCGCGTGATGGTGTGGACCAACCGCTGGATCTGGACGCTGTGCATCGCCAATGTGTTTGTCTACGTGATGCGCATGGGCATCCTGGACTGGGGACCCAAGTTTCTGACCGAGGCCCGCGGCATGAGCATCGAGGATGCCGCATGGGCTGTGGCTGCATTTGAAATCTTCGCTATCATCGGCACCCTGGCCGCAGGCTGGGCCACCGACCACATTTTCCGCGGCAAGGCTCACCGCATGTGCCTGGTGTGCATGGTGGGAGCGTCGCTGTTCATGTCGCTGTTCATCTTCCTGCCGGGACTACCCATGGTGGTTTCCATCTTTGTGCTTGCCATGGCCGGATTTTTCATCTACGGTCCCCAGGCACTCATCGGCATCGCCTCGGCCAACCAGGCAACTAAGGAAGCCTCGGCCACTGCCAACGGTCTGGCCGGCATATTCGGCTACGTCGGTTCCTTCCTTTCGGCAATCGGTGTCGGCATCGTGGCCGACCACTGGGGCTGGAACGTGGTGTTCTACCTCATTATCGGCATCGGTGTGCTGGGTGCCATAACATTCATCACCATGTGGGCCGCTCCGCGCGACGGCTATGCTCGCTCACAGAATTTCTACGCTAATCTCAAAAAATAATGATGGAATTCAATAAGTATATGTCGCTCATGACTCCGGGCGAACTCACCGAGGCCTGCCGCCGCATAAAGCACGTGGCCCTGGATATGGACGGCACAATCTATCTGGGCTCGCGCCTGTTTCCCTGGACCATCGGTTTCCTTAAAAAGCTCACCGACAACGGCATCGGTTACTCCTTCCTGACCAACAATCCCACCCGCTCGCTCAACGACTATGTGACCAAGCTCCGCGGCATGGGTATCGAGGCCACGCGCGAGGAGGTCTACACCACGGCCGTTGCCACAATCGACTACATAAAATCGCATTTCCCCGCTGCGCGGCGCCTCTTTGTTCTGGGCACCCCGAGCATGACGGCTGAATTCGAGGCTGCCGGTTTCGAGATGTGTGCCGACAGCGCCGACGACCGTCCGGATGTGCTGGTGGTGGCCTTCGACACCACTTTGACCTATCCGCGCCTGTGCCGCGCAGCCTGGTGGGCCAGCCAGGGAGTGCCATACATTGCCACGAACCCTGACCGCGTGTGCCCCACGGACCAACCCGTGGTGCTGGTGGACTGCGGCAGCCTGTGCGAGTGCATCACATACGCCACCGGCCGCAAGCCCGACATTGTGATAGGCAAACCGAACCCCGACATGCTCCGCGGCATCATGGAGCGCTACGGCCTGAGGGCCGACGAGATTGCAATGTGCGGCGACCGCATCTACACCGATGTGGCCATGGCCCGCAATGCCGGTGCGCTGGGCGTGCTGGTGCTGTCGGGCGAAACCACGCTCGAAACGGCCATCAATTCCGACCCGCAGCCACCGATTACGGCCGACACGGTCGACACTTTCGCCGACCTGCTCATCGAGGCCCGGAAATAAGACAATAAATTCAAAAGCGAATCCAACGAAAGCGGATATCAGCCGAACAACCGGCGATATTCGCTTTCAAAATTTGGTGTGAACACTCCGCGGCCCATGGCTTCGGCTATTTCCTCGGGCGTCCAGAAGCGGCCGCCGTCAAGTTCGTCGCTGGGTGCGGGCACGCAGTCAACGGTGGTGCGGAATGCGTTCACCAGCTCGCGCTCGCGCGTGGATTGGAACACATAGCGCGTGATGAACTCGGGCACGAAGCCGGTGAGCCCAAGCTCCTCGCGGGCCTCGCGCACCAGGGCGGTTTCCACGCTTTCGCCGTAGTCCACATGGCCGCCCACAGCCGTGTCCCATTTGCCGGGCTGGATGTCCTTCCACTCGGGGCGTTTTTGCAGGTAGAGCCGCCCGTTGCGGTCAAAAACGTGCAGATGCACCACTGGATGGAGTAGCATCGAGCCGCCGTGGCACTCGCCGCGGGTGGCACGGCCAACCACACGGCCGGCCTCATCCACAATAGGGAATATTTCCTCGGAATTATCGCAATTCATTTCTTTTGACGTTTATTTTGCAAAGTTAGGGATTATGGGCGGAAATAATATTGCTTTTGGCATAAATTTTGTGTAACTTTGTAAGTTAATATTCAGAAAAATGTCAAATTCCATAATAGTCAAGGGGGCCCGCGTGAACAACCTCAAGAACGTGGACGTGGAGATTCCCCGCAATCAATTCGTTGTTATCACCGGCCTATCGGGCTCGGGCAAATCGTCGCTGGCCTTCGACACCCTCTACGCCGAGGGGCGCCGCCGCTACGTGGAGAGCCTGTCGGCCTACGCGCGCCAGTTCATGGGCAAGCTTCAGAAACCTGAGTGCGACTTCATCCGCGGGCTTCCGCCGGCAATCGCCATCGAGCAGAAAGTGAACACCCGCAACCCGCGCTCCACCGTGGGTACTTCGACCGAAATCTACGATTATCTCCGCATGCTTTTCGGCCGGGTAGGGCACACCTACTCGCCGGTGTCGGGGGCACTGGTGAAGAAACACTCCGTGGAGGACGTTCTTGCCCTGTCCAAGAGCTATCCCGAGGGTACCCGCGTGGCCGTGGTGGCGCCGATACATCTGCCCGAGGGCCGCGACCTGCCCACGCAGTTCGACATATATCAGAAGGAGGGCTACTCGCGCGTGGTGACAGCCGACCATAGCTTTGTGGAAATGAGCGAATTCACCCCCGCCAAGGGCGGCGCGATGCCCGACCTGCTCATCGACCGCCTGGCCATCGCCCACGACGGCGACGAGCTGTCGCGTCTGGCCGAATCGGCCGAAACAGCCTTCTTCGAGGGGCGCGACGAGCTGGCCCTGCTGGTGTGGGAAGCCGACGGCACGGTGAGCCGCCACGAGTTCTCGAAGCGTTTCGAGGCCGACGGCATCACCTTCCCCGAGCCCAACGAGCAGATGTTCAACTTCAACAATCCGCTGGGCGCCTGCCCCGTGTGCGAGGGCTTCGGCAAAACTATGGACATTGCCGAGGCACTGGTGGTGCCGCAGCCTTGGCTGTCGGTGTTCGACGGCGCTGTGGCTCCCTGGCGTGGTCCGGCATCCATGCACTGGAAGAACGAATTCATCCACACGGCCTCGAAGCTCAAGTTCCCGGTGCACACCCCCTACAACGAGCTCACAGATAGCCAGCGTCGCCTGTTGTGGCAGGGCGACCCCGCCAAGGGCGTGCACGGCATCGACGCCTACTTTGCCGAGATTGCTTCCAAGCGCCACAAGATCGAGAACCGCATTCTACTGGCCCGCTACCGTGGCAAAACCACCTGCCATGCCTGCGGCGGCTCGCGCTTGCGCCCTGAGGCCAACTATGTGAAAATTGCCGGACGCACCATCTCGGAACTCGTGAAAATGCCTGTCGACAAGCTTCTTGACTGGTTCACCGCCCTCCGGCTCGACGATGTGGATGCCAAGGTGGGCCAGCGCCTGCTGCTGGAAATCACCAAGCGCCTCACCTTCCTCAAAGAAGTGGGCCTGAGCTACCTGACGCTGGACCGCCTGAGCAACACCCTCTCAGGCGGCGAGAGCCAGCGTATCAACCTGGCAACCTCGCTGGGCAGCAGCCTGGTGGGTTCGATTTATATTCTCGACGAGCCCTCCATCGGCCTCCATTCGCGCGACACGGACCGCCTCATCGGCGTGCTCCGCAAGCTCCAGCGCCTGGGCAACACGGTGGTGGTGGTTGAGCACGACGAAGAAATAATGCGTGCCGCCGACCGTATCATCGACGTCGGCCCAAAGGCCGGGCGTCTGGGAGGCGAAATAGTGTACCAGGGCACACCGGCCGACCTCGAAGGCGTCGAAGCAAGCTACACCATGCAGTACCTCACCGGCCGCATGGGCATCCCCGTGCCCACCACACGCCGCCGCTGGGTGGACTCCATCGGCATCCGCGGCGCTGCCGAGCACAACCTCAAGAACGTGGATGTGGACTTCCCCGTGGGCGTCATGACGGTGGTGACAGGCGTGAGCGGCTCGGGCAAATCGAGCCTGGTGCGCGACATCTTCTTCCGCGCGCTTGCCCGCCGCCTCTACGGCGAGGGCGATGCACCCGGCACCTTCCGCGAGCTGGTGATGAACACCACCCGTGTGGGCGACGTTGTGTTCGTGGACCAGAACCCTATAGGCCGTTCCACCCGCTCCAACCCCGCCACCTACCTCAAGGCCTACGACGAAATCCGCCAGCTCATGGCCTCGCAGCAGGCGGCCAAGCAGATGGACCTCACCCCGGCCTTTTTCTCCTTCAACACCGAGGGCGGCCGCTGCGAGGCATGCAAGGGCGAGGGTGTGATTACTATCGAGATGCAATTCCTGGCCGACGTGACAATAGAGTGCGAGGAGTGCCACGGCAAGCGCTTCAAGCGCGACGTGCTCGAGGTGAAGTACCGCGACAAGAATATTGCCGACATCCTCGACATGACCGTAGATGAGGCCATCGACTTCTTCGGTCAGGGCACCGGAGCCACCGAGCGCCGCATCGTGAGCCGCCTGAAGCCGCTCCAGGAAGTCGGCCTTGGCTATATCCGCCTGGGGCAGTCGTCGTCCACACTCTCCGGTGGCGAGAATCAGCGCGTCAAGCTTGCCTATTTCATCGCTCAGGAGCATGCCAAGCCCACAGTGTTCATCTTCGATGAGCCCACCACGGGCCTGCATTTCCACGACATCCACCTGCTGCTGTCGGCCTTCAACCGCCTCATCGAGCAGGGCCACACCCTGGTGGTGGTGGAGCACAACATGGACGTGATCAAGTGCGCCGACCACATCATTGACCTCGGGCCCGAGGGTGGCGACGCCGGCGGCACTGTTGTGGCCACCGGCACCCCCGAGGAAGTAGCCGCCAACCCCGCCAGCATTACCGGCACCTTCCTCCGCGAGAAGCTTTCGTGATGAAACATAACTGACAATAATGTAGGGACGTGCCTGCGGCACGTAGGCGATAAGTTGCATAGCATAGTGTGACGCCTACGTGCCGAAGGCACTATCCTTTACCCACAAGTCACCCCCCTTTCGAGAGGTATTGATAGATTGTCTGTATTCTATCAATACCTCTTTTAAATGTTATTAACCCGGGTTTTGGTTGAGAGGGCATTG
>JAAVFP010000027.1 GCA_014800735.1 Bacteroidales bacterium | reverse complement strand
TTGAACCCAATCGCCTGAATGTGAACCGTGAGTTTTTCCAAATCAAGAAGAAACTTTTGTCCGAGTTGCGTCTGTAGATACTATTGAGCATTAGTATTTTATACTACTTTTAGGCACTATTTAGGCACTAAAACGATTTTCAAAATCTTAGTGCCTGGTTAGTGCCCAAACTCAGTCTGGAGTGGTCTTTTTTTGGTCTTATTTCGGTCCTGAAACGAAAGGATTAGACACAAAAAACCTCGGAACTACTTGATAGTCCGAGGTTTGTCTTCTTTCGTCCGAAGAAGTTCGGTAGTACATAGTGGAGCTGGAGGGATTCGAACCCTCGTCCAAACGTGGAACTAATGAGCTTTCTACGTGCGTAGTCTCAAGTTAGTTTTCGTGCTGTGGCTGGCCTGAAACCACCGACCGCAGCCTTATCCTCTAAAATTTCGGGAGCCTCTCGAGGCTTTTGGTTCCCTATTTCCGATTTACCTGCACCGCCTGATCGATTAGTCTCGGAAAAAGGACAATCGGGCGATGTCTTGTCGCTGCAACTGTTGCGGCGATTAAGCTGATCTACTATACTTCAATCAAGCAGCAAGAGCGTAGTTGTTTTCGCCATTTAAAAAAGTCGGAATCTGATATTATAGAGCGTAGATACCAAAGCTCTGCACGCTTACCCACCACTTCTACACGCTGTCAAAACCGGTCAACCCCATTTATTTGCGTCCTTTATGGTGGAAAGGAAGTACAAAGGTAGGCATTTTTTTGTGCGCAACAAAGTGTTTTACATTATTTAACATTGTTGATAAGTATTCGGATTGATAGCAAGTTAGATATTTGTGGGCGCGGATTTTTTTTCTTAAATTTGCACGGTCAAAATAGTGTGCGGTGCGTTTCCGCGCCTGATATCCGACCGCCTTAAGAATAGCAAATAAATCATTACACACCCTATGCAGGCGACCCGACGTGCAAAGCTGATACTCCAGGACGGTACAGTTTTTGAAGGCCGAAGTTTCGGCTACGAAGGCTCCACTGCCGGCGAGGTGGTTTTCAACACCGCGATGACCGGCTATCCCGAGAGCCTTACGGACCCTTCCTACGAAGGCCAAATTTTAGTCACTACCTTCCCCCAGCTGGGCAATTATGGCGTGCCCCCGTCCGGCGGCGACGATTCACTGAAGGATTACTACGAAGGTTCGCGCATCCACTGCCGCGCTATTGTGGCTCAGGATTATGCGTTCAACCACAGCCACTGGCTGGCCGACCGTTCGCTGGCACAATGGCTCAAGGAGGAAAAAATTCCCGGACTTTACGATATTGACACCCGCGCGCTGACCAAGCACCTGCGCAACCATGGCTCGATGCTGGGTAAAATCGTCATCGAGGGTTGCGACGACGTGGATTTCTACGACCCCAATGCCGAGAATCTGATTGCCAAGACATCGTGCACGGACGTTCTGATTTACGACGGTGTAGGCGCCGAGCCCCGTGTGTTCGACGGCACCGAGCTGCCGGAAGCTCCGGAAGGCAAAAAGACGGTGCTGCTGGTGGACTGCGGCATAAAGCACAACATCATCCGCTGCCTGCTGCGCCGCGGCGTGCGTGTGGTGCGCGTGCCCTGGGATTATGACTTCACCGGCCTGAAGTACGACGGCCTGTTCATCAGCAACGGTCCAGGCAACCCGGATTTCGCCGGCAAGACCATTGAGCACATCCGCAAGGCCATGGAACGTCCCGAACCCATCTGCGGCATCTGCATGGGCAATCAGCTGCTGGCCAAGGCTGCCGGTGCGCAGACCTACAAACTGAAATACGGCCACCGCAGCCACAATCAGCCCGTGCGCCGCGCCGGCACCGACAGCTGCTATGTGACGAGCCAGAACCACGGCTTCGCGGTGGACAACGCTACCCTGCCCGCCGACTGGGAGCCCCTGTTCATCAACATGAACGACGGCACCAACGAGGGTATCCGCCACAAATCCAAGCCCTACTTCTCGGCTCAGTTCCACCCCGAGGCTTCCAGCGGCCCCCGCGACACAGAATTCCTTTTCGACGAATTTATTGAATTACTCTAACGTATGTCCTCCGCTAAAAAATATAACAAAGTGCTTCTGCTGGGCAGCGGCGCTCTCAAAATCGGCGAAGCCGGCGAATTCGACTACTCAGGCGCCCAGGCCCTGAAGGCTCTTCGCGAAGAAGGAATCACCACCGTGCTCGTCAACCCCAACATAGCCACTGTGCAGACTTCGGACGGCATGGCCGACAAGATTTACTTCCTGCCCGTCACCCCCTACTTTGTGGAGCGTGTGATTGAAAAGGAACGCCCCGACGGCATCCTGCTGGCCTTCGGCGGCCAGACTGCGCTGAACTGCGGCGTGGAGCTCACCGTAAGCGGTGTGCTGGAGCACTACGGCGTGGAGGTGCTGGGCACCCCCGTGCGCGCTATCATGGACACCGAGGACCGCGAGTTGTTTGTGGAAAAACTCAACCAGATCGACGTGCGCACCATCAGCAGCGAAGCTGTTGAGAGTGTTGACGATGCCCTGCGCGTGGCCAACTCGCTGGGCTATCCCGTGATTGTGCGTGCCGCCTACGCGCTTGGCGGCCTTGGCAGCGGTTTCTGCGACAATGACACCGAGCTGCGCGCGCTGGTGGAAAAAGCCCTCTCGTTCTCGCCCCAGGTACTTGTGGAAAAATCCCTCAAGGGCTGGAAGGAAGTGGAGTACGAGGTTGTGCGCGACCGTTTTGACAACTGTATCACCGTGTGCAACATGGAGAACTTCGACCCGCTGGGCATCCACACCGGCGAGTCCATCGTGGTTGCACCGTCGCAAACCCTCTCCAACGAGGATTACCACTACCTGCGCGCGCTGGCCATCAAGATTGTGCGCCACATCGGCATCGTGGGTGAGTGCAACGTGCAGTACGCCTTCGACCCCGCCTCGATGGACTACCGTGTTATCGAGGTGAACGCCCGCCTGAGCCGCTCGTCGGCCCTGGCATCCAAAGCCACGGGCTACCCCCTGGCTTTCGTGGCTGCCAAGCTCGCTCTGGGCTACGGCCTTTTTGACCTCCGCAACTCGGTGACACAGTGCACATCGGCTTTCTTTGAGCCTGCGCTCGACTATGTTGTGGTGAAAATTCCCCGCTGGGACCTCGGCAAGTTCCACGGCGTTGACCGCCACATCGGCTCGTCGATGAAATCCGTGGGCGAGGTGATGGCCATAGGCCGCACCTTCGAGGAAGCTATCCAGAAGGGCCTCCGCATGATTGGCCAGGGCATGCACGGCTTTGTAGAGAACAAGGACATCAATATCCCCGACGTGGAAAGCGCTCTGAAGATGCCAACCGACCGACGCATCTTCGTGATTGCCAAAGCGTTTGCTCAGGGCTATACGGTAGACCGCATCCACGAACTCACCAAAATTGACCGTTGGTTCCTCTATAAGCTCTACGACATCTACCAGACCTCGTGCGAGCTCAACAAGTTCGACACGCTCGACCAGATTTCCGACGAGCTCATGCGCTACGCCAAGCAGCAGGGCTTCAGCGACTTCCAGATTGCCCGCTCGGTGTTCAAGGACGAACTGCTGGGCGACACCGACGCAATCATCGCGCGCGTGCGTACCGATAGAAAAGAGCGTGGCATCGTGCCCGTGGTGAAGCAAATCGACACTCTTGCCGCCGAGTACCCCGCAGCCACCAACTACCTCTACCTTACCTACAACGGCACCACCAACGACGTTGACTATCTCGGCGACGGCCGCTCGGTCGTGGTGCTCGGTTCGGGCGCCTACCGTATCGGCTCGTCGGTTGAGTTCGACTGGTGCTCCGTCAACGCCCTGATGACAGCCCGCAAGGAAGGCTGGCGCTCGGTGATGATTAACTACAACCCCGAAACCGTTTCGACCGACTACGATATCTGCGACCGCCTGTACTTTGACGAGCTCACCTACGAGCGCGTGATGGACATCCTGGAACTGGAGAATCCGCACGGTGTGATCCTTTCGGTGGGCGGACAGATTCCCAACAACCTCGCCACCCGCCTGGATGCCGCGCATGTGAACATCCTGGGCACTGCTGCAAGATGCATTGACCGCGCCGAGGACCGCCACAAATTCTCGGCCATGCTTGATAGCCTGGGCATCGACCAGCCCCGCTGGCGCGAGCTCACCGACTTCGACGCTATCGACGAATTCGTGGCCGAAGTAGGCTTCCCCGTGCTGGTGCGCCCCAGCTACGTGCTCTCCGGCGCCGCGATGAACGTATGCTCCAACGACGACGAACTGCGCCGCTTCCTGAAGCTGGCCGCCAACGTGAGCAAGAAACACCCCGTGGTGGTGAGCGAGTTCATCCAGAACGCCAAGGAAATCGAAATGGATGCCGTGGCCGAGCGGGGCGAAATCAAGGCTTACGCCATCTCGGAGCACATCGAGTATGCCGGTGTGCACTCGGGCGACGCCACCATCCAGTTCCCGCCCCAGAAACTCTATGTTGAAACCATGCGCCGCATCAAGAAAGTGTCGGCCCGCATTGCCAAAGCTCTGGAAATCTCCGGTCCGTTCAACATCCAGTTCCTGGCCAAGGACAACGACATCAAGGTTATCGAGTGCAACCTGCGTGCGTCGCGCTCCTTCCCCTTCGTGTCGAAGGTGCTGAAAATCAATTTCATCGACCTTGCCACCCGCATCATGCTGGGCCAGAGTGTGGAGAAACCCGCCAAGAGCGCCTTCGACCTCGACTACGTGGGCATCAAGGCATCGCAGTTCTCCTTCTCGCGCCTGGGCGGCGCCGACCCCGTGCTGGGTGTCGACATGGCCTCGACCGGCGAGGTAGGATGTCTGGGCGACGACACCAACGAAGCAATCCTGAAATCGCTGCTCGCCGTGGGTATGCGCGTGCCCCAGAAGGCTGTGCTGATGAGCACCGGCTCGGCCAAGCAGAAAGCCGAGATGCTTGATGCGGCTCACCGCCTGCACCAGGCCGGCCTGACCATCTACGCCACCGGTGGCACCTGCCAGTATCTTAACGAGAACGGCATCCCCGCCATCCGCTGCTACTGGCCCTCCACCCCCGACCATCAGCCCCAGGCCCTCGACCTGCTGCATGAGCGCAAGGTGGACCTGGTGATCAACATGCCCAAGAACTTCACCGGCACCGAGCTCAGCAACGGCCGCCAGATTCGCCGCGCAGCGGTGGACCTCAACATACCGCTGCTCACCAACTCGCGCCTGGCGTCGGCATTTATCCGTGCCTTCACCACCCTGCCGCTGGACAAGATTGAAATCAAGAGCTGGGACGAATATTGAGCTATTTGCTGCGCCTTTCGGGCGATTTAACAGTATTTAACAATAGCGATTTTTCAAACGTCTTCACGCAATATTTAGGTAATCAAAGGTAAATCAGCAATTTGCAGTGCCGCGAACGGCTAAGTTCGGAAGTCATGTTCTGAAACTATGTCGTAGAACATATAAAAATATTTGGCCTGCCGCAAAAAAGGTGCGAACTTTGTAGCGCAAACCTAAAACAATCTTTTTTACCTTAGAAATTGTACCTATTGGAAACCCATAGAAAAGGAACTCTGCGAAGAGTTCCTTTTCTATTTTATGTTGAACCGTATGATTTACGCGCTTGTTCTAAAGTATATGGACAAGCAGAAACTCATAATCATCGGAGGTGGCTTCGGCGGCCTCAATCTGGCCCGGCGGATCGACAAAGAGCGCTGGGACGTAACAATCGTTGACCGCAATAACTACCACTCCTTCCCTCCCCTGTTCTATCAGGTGGCATCATCGGGCCTTGAACCGGCAAGCATATCATTTCCGCTGCGCCGCGAGGTGCGAGGGCGCAAGTTCCGCGGTGTCACCTTCCACATGGGCGAGGTGACCGAAATAAATGCCGAACGCCACACCGTGCACACGCAGTTCGAAACCCTCCACTACGACAAGCTGGTGCTGGCCGCCGGAACAACCAACAATTTCTTCGGCATCCCGGACCTTCACAAACACGTCTACACCCTGAAGTCCACGCCCGAGGCCATCCGCTGCCGCAACGAAATCCTGGCGCGACTTGAGGAAGCCTCGCTGTGCCCCGACCCCGAGCGGCGTGCCCGCCTGCTCACCTTTGTGGTTGTCGGCGGCGGCCCTGCCGGTGTGGAGATTGCCGGCGCCCTGGGCGAGGTGAAGCGCTACATCATCAAGCGTGAATACCCCGCAATCGAGCCCGACGAGATGCGCGTGGTGCTGGTGGAAGGCACCGACGCACTTCTGCGCGCCATGGGTCCGCGCTCGTCGGCCGACGCGCTCAAGGGCCTGGAGCAACTGCTTGTCGAAGTCCAGCTGGGGCGGACGATGAAAACCTACGACGAGGGCGTGGTGACCTTCACCGATGGCGGAACCATAGCCGCCGAAACCGTGATATGGACAGCCGGTGTGACCGGAGTACCCTTCAATATCACCGGGACCGACGTGAAAGCCTCCTTCGGTAACCGCTGGGAGGTGGACGAATTCAATCAGGTGAAAGGCATCCCTGATCTATATGCCATCGGCGACATCGCGCTGATGATGACACCGGACTACCCCAAAGGCCACCCGCAGGTGGCGCAGACAGCCATACAGATGGGCCGCAACCTTGCGCGAAATTTGAGTTCGGACAAACCGAAGCCGTTCAAATACCACGACAAGGGTTCGATGGCCACCATAGGCCGCAACCGCGCCGTGGCGGATATAGGCAAGGTGCACCTGAGCGGTTTCGTGGCATGGATGGCATGGCTGTTCGTGCACCTGATGACGCTGCTGGGTATGCGCAACCGCGCCGTGGTGCTCATCAACTGGACCTGGAACTATTGCACATTCTCCACAGGCCTGCGCCTGCTGATGCGCCCTGAGCGCTATCCCCTCAGAACTCACTGGAACGAAAAATGAAAACCGACGATTTCCGCAAGATATTCCGCAGCTCCTTCCCCGACCCCGAGGAGTGGCAGAGGTGGTTCTTCAGCCGCGTGGTGCGCGAGGAGGACATCTACCTGGCAACCGACCACTCCGGCCGTGCCGCTTCGGCACTGCTCATGCAGCCCTACGGGTTCCGCTACCGCGGAGCCGAACTGCCATCGGCCTACATCAGCTGCGTGGCCACGCTGCCCGAGGCACGTTCGGCCGGATTGTCGTCGGGGCTGATGCGCACTGCGCTGAAGGATGCCCACGCCAAAGGCCTGGCATTGGTGAGCTTAATTCCGGCCGAGGACCATCTCTATGGCTTCTACTCGCGCTTCGGATTCGAATCCACCTACTTCGCCGACGAGATGCGCTACACCTCGCTTCACAGCTTCGCCACGCACGACGCGGCACTGATTCCGGCCGACTTTGCCGTGTTCAGCGCTCTGGAGGCTGCCTATGGCGAAGGTATTATCCACTCCAAAGATGACTACGAACATGTGTGCGAGGACCTTGCACTCGACGAGGCTTCCGAACGACTGGCCGTTGAGCTTCCCGACGGTTCGCGGGCTATCCTTTTCGCAAGCTACTCCCCGGCTCCGGGCGCTGAGGTGAAAGTGAAGGCGCTGCTGAGCGACACCCCGGAGGCTGCCGAGGCTGCCCTTGCACAATTGCGCGCACGCACAGGCGAGCGTCCGTTCCTGGTGAACCTCCCGCCCGTAAACAGCGAGAAATACTACCTGCGCCACCGCGGCATGATGCGCATCACAACTCCGGAGCCTATATTGAGCACGCTGGCGGCATCCGCGCCCGAATTGAAGACCACAATCCGCCTTACCGACGATATTATCGCCGAGAATAACGCCGATTTTGAAATTTCTGACGGAAAAATGCGGCGCCTGGAGCACAGGATGGCCAAAGCCGACCTTGAAGTACACATCGACACACTCGCCGGAATTCTGTTCAGCGACAGCCGTATAGGAGGCATATTCGGGCTTCCGGCATCGCGTCCCTACATGACTTTAATGCTTGACTAAACGGCTTGCCTGGCGCGTGGCCCAGGTATTCATATTGCCGTCGAAATCGGAGTACTCCGGTTCACGGATGTAGATTTCACCCTTACCGTCGTATATGCCCTGGCCGGCAATCTCCAGGTCGTAGTCAAAGAGGTCGGGATGCGCAAATCCGGCAGGCTGGCGTTCAAGCAAGGCCGTGTCATCATCCAATTTTATTATAACCGACGCGCCGGGCGACGCACGGTTATAACGCGCCGTGAGCGACTCGCCGTGGTATAGGTCCAGCACACGCAGGCAGTCCTCGCCGCGCTGCACCCACACTGTCCAGGGTGCGTTTTCGGGGTTCACAAGATAGGATTCGAATGCTATATGCCCCACCAGCCAACCGTCAACAAAGGTCCAGGCCTCGGGCTGCCCGAAACCTGTGTCGAAACCGTCCAGAAGCAGGTATTCGGCCACACCGTCGTCGCACAGCACCGCGTAGAAGCCTTCGTCGGGCCGGGCGGTATTTTTCACATTATTATATAGAGCTGTGCCGTCCAGGCGCAGGTCGTCGCCATCCAGGGTCAGGTCGCGCTGCAAGTCCTGGCCGGTAATGGCCATGTGCACCGTCTGGCCACTCGTGGCAGTACGCACAGCCACACTCACGGCTCGGTCACCGGTCAGATAAGTGCCGGTACACTCACCCGTGGGGTCGTCGGGCACAGCTTGCACCAGCTCCACACGCCAGGATGTAGGGCCCGGAGCCGTGGCCGTAGCGCCATCGATGCTGAATGTAGTTGTGCGGTCAATGCGGAAAGCCACCTCTGCCTCGCCCTTATGAGCCTTGAACACAGCCGATGCCGATGCACCGCCGTCCGTGCGGAGAGTAGCCGTGGCACCATCGGCCTCCAGGTAGTTGTCGCGCAGCAAGGTGAGCACCACATCTGCCGCTCCGTCATCAGCCACCACACGCATGGGGTTGCCGTCGGCGAAATAAGGCTGAGTCACCTCAGGCACAGCATCTGGTTCTTCCGCCCCCGCTCCGGGGCGCCTTCCACCCTCGGCTTCAAGGCCCTCAAGGCTGTGGCGCGAGCACGCAGCCGCTGCCATTGTCAATAGAGCAAATAGTATAACACGCACATTCATAATGCGCTAAATTAGGCAATTATATCCGAGCTTGCAAATAAAACGCACAAAAAAAGCCGAATTGGTCCATAAGAAAGCCATACGAGCCCCCGCGCGCGCGGAGCCTGGCAACACGTTGGTGAATGCAATTCGCCAAAAAAGGTCATGCGTACGCTGCGAAAAGGTTTCGGCGGCCTACGGACGCCATTATTGCTTCACAACGCTACCCCGGGCGCCTACGCTGAAGCTCCGGCAACCGGGGCTAAGATAAATCGGCGCCCTACGGGCACCCTTGCACACCGCTCCGTGAGCGGTCGACCGGTTGCACGTCGGTAGTAGTAGTAGGTGGGGTGTTTGCGTGGGGGGTGGTAAGGTGCCCGCAGGGCGCCGATTTATCTTAACCCCGGTTGCCGGAGCTTCAGCGTAGGCGCCCGGGGTAAAAAATGCGTGTGCAAAATGGCGTCCGCAGGCCGCCGAAAAGGCAGAAAATTAGTAAGTTTTTATTAACTTTGCTCCATGAGCCATACTCGACTTACATATCACATAATTTTTGCCCCTTGGCACCGCGAACGAGTGATTAATGAAGAACATGAGCGTGAACTATACATGTTCATATTCAATTTTGCCACAAAGCGTGGCGCAAAGGTATGGAGAATCGGTGGGATGCCCGACCATGTCCATATCCTGTGCGATATACCTGCCAAGATTGCAGTTGCGGATTTTATCCGGCTGATAAAATCTGAATCAAGCAAGTTTTTGGCCGTTAATCCACATTTTCCTTTGTGGAAGAAATGGGCTGAAAGATATGCCTGCGTTTCAGTTGATCAATCTCTGAAAGATACACGCATACGGTATATTATGAATCAGAAAGAGCACCATCGGAGCAAATCATTTGTAGATGAATACAGGGATTTTATGGCGGAATATGGCTTTGATTCGGTCGAGGCGCTTCTTGGCGATGACGGCTGTTAGTGGCACCCTGCCAATCCTCGCAAACAACCCCTCCCTACGACCGAAGCGCAACAGGGCAACCGCTCACGGCATAGTGCGCAAGGTGCCCGCAGGGCGCCGATTTATCTTAACCCCTGCCACCGAAGCCTGCGGAGGTGCCAGGGGTGGGAATGCGCCGGGTTAAAGGCGCCCGCAGGCCGCCGAAAACGGCAGCTACTACGCGGGGATTAGCAGATTTGTGCTGGGGCGGTTTTTGTGGCATTTTGCTATTTATGCTACAGAGAAATATTGGTGCTGACAATCCGTCGGTTAAAAGATTTACGGAAATGTTGAATAAATATGTTTCACAACATATTTTTCGTATAATACTAATTTTCTGATATTTATATTATATTTTAGAAACCACACAAGCGCGCCAAGTGTTAAAATAGAAGATTTTACTACTTGAAAAAGTTATAAAATCAAAAAAATGTTATTATCTTTGCTTTCTGAACATTGAGATAATTGTCATTTCTGGCAATTTGATTATTGTGCTATACATTAGTTTGAAATTATTATCAATCATTTTATGTCTAATTTTTTCTAAGTATGAAAAAGCTGTTTCTATTACTTGTGACAGTACTGACTATTAGCCTGTGTGCGTCGGCCCAGATGCGCACGGTTAAAGGTATTGTCCTGGACGCCGACAACGACGAACCGCTGATCGGCGTATCGGTGACGGCAGGACCTGGCACCGGCGCCGCAACCGACGTCGATGGTAAGTTCTCCATCCAAGTGCCCGCAAGCGCATCAACTCTCAAGGTTTCCTACGTTGGCTACAAGACGCAGGACGTGAAGATTGGCAATGGTGACCTCACCATCCGTCTGCACTCCGACTCCGAGATGCTCAACGAAGTGATTGCTGTTGCTTACGGTACAGCCACTCGCGCCTCGTTCACCGGTTCGGCCGCCGTGGTCGGTTCCGCTGAAATCGAGAACGCTCAGGTTTCCAACCCCCTCAATGCTCTCAAGGGTAAGGTTGCAGGTGTGCAGATGTCCAATGCATCGGGTGCTCCCGGTCAGGACTCTCCTTCAATCCTCATCCGTGGTATCTCGTCCATCAACGCCGGCACCTCGCCTCTTATCATTGTGGACGGCACTCCCTACTCGGGCAGCATCCAGAACCTGAACACCAACGATATCGAGTCGATGACCGTGCTCAAGGACGCTGCATCGGCAGCCCTCTATGGTGCCCGCGGTGCCAACGGTGTAATTCTTATCACCACCAAGCGTGCCAAGAGCGGTGAAGCAACTGTGACAGTTGACATCCGCCTCGGCTCCAACAGCAAGGGTTCGCAGGAATACAACTATATTACCGACCCCGCGATGTACTACGAGACTTACTTTAAGTCGCTCTATAACTACGGTATCAATGCCGGCATGACCAACGCTGGTGCTAACGTATGGGCCAATTCTCGCCTGTTCGATGCAGCCACCTACGGTCTGGGCTACAACGTTTACACCCTTCCCAACGGTCAGAGCCTCATCGGTCTGAACGGCAAGCTCAATCCCAACGCAACCCTGGGCCGTCTTGCCACCTACAACGGTCAGGAATACTGGCTGACCCCCGACAACTGGCGCGATGCCGCTTACCACAACTCGCTCCGCCAGCAGTACAACCTGTCGGTTGCCAAGGGTACCGACACCTCGAACTTCTACCTCTCGGCCAGCTATCTGGACAATGCAGGTATCACTCCCCAGTCCGGCTACGAGCGTTTCACCGGTCGTCTGGCAGCCGACACCCAGGCCAAATCCTGGCTTAAGGTTGGTGGCGACATGAGCTACACCTACTCTTATATGGACCAGTTCGGCGACGAAGAAGGTTCTGCCAGCTCTACTGCAAACCCCTTTGCGTATGTATCGGGTCTGGCTCCCATCTTCCCCCTCTACGTTCGCGACAGCAACGGTAACATCAAGGTTGACGACAACGGCCTCACCGTTTATGACTACGGCGCAGGTAACAATGCCGGTCTGACCCGTCCCTACCTCGGCGGTAATGCCAACGGTATCGGTGCTGCCATGATGGACCGTGCTTACCAGACCATCAATGCATTCAGCGCCGCTGGCAACATTGAAGTTAAGCTCCCCTACGGTTTCCGCGTAACCGCCAACCAGGGTATCGACGTGTTCGAAACCCGTTCGACCTCGTTCACCAACCCCTACTACGGCCAGTACGCCAATCAGAACGGTATGCTTAGCAAGGCATCCGCAAGCCGCGTGAACTACACTCTGCAGCAGCTTCTCAACTGGAGCCAGGATTACGGCCAGAACCACGTGAGCGCACTCTTCGGCCACGAAGTTTATTGGATGCGCTACAAATACCTCAGCGGTTCGAAGAAGAATATGTTCGATCCCGAGAACATGGAACTCGCCGGTATGATCAACGTGAACGACGCTAACTCCTACACATCCGAATACAACAACGAAGGTTGGCTGTTCCGCGGTCAGTATGACTACGACAACCGCTACTTCGGTTCAGTATCCTTCCGTCGTGACGCCTCCAGCCGCTTCCACCCCAAACATCGCTGGGGCTCCTTCTGGTCCTTCGGTGGTGCATGGATTATCAACCAGGAAAACTTCCTGGCCGACCAGACCTGGATCAACATGCTGAAACTTAAGGTATCCTACGGTGAGCAGGGTAACGACAATATCGGTGACTTCCTCTACACCAACACCTACCAGGTTGTAAACTCCAACGACGAAGTTTCTATCGTGCCTTACATGATGGGTAACGAGAACATCACCTGGGAAAAGAACGGCAACCTTAATGCCGGTATCGAATTCGGTTTCTGGAACCGCCTTACTGGTTCTATCGAGTACTTCTACCGTAAGACTTCGGATATGCTCTTCGCCTTCCCGCTGCCCCCGTCGATGGGTTGGACCTCGTTCTATGACAACATCGGTGACATGTCCAACAACGGTGTGGAAATCGAACTCAACGGTACTATCTTCAACACCAAGGACTTCACCTGGGACGTCAACGTGAACCTCACCTGGTACAAGAACAAGATTGTTCGCCTGCCCGAAGAGCGTCGCACCATGTTCCTTGAAAGCACTCCCGGTTTCTCGAGCGGTAACTACTACTACGGCGAAGGCCTGTCCATGTACACCTACCGCATGAAGAAATATGCAGGTGTTGACCCTGAAACCGGTAAATCGCTGTGGTACAAATGGAGCTCGCAGCTTCCTGCACTTCCCACTGACGGTACTACTTACGACCAGCTCTACACCTTCTCGGAAGAGAACGTTGAAACTACGGACGACTATTCCAAGGCTTCCTACTTCAACTGCGGCAGCGCACTGCCCAAGGTTTACGGTGGTTTCGGCACCAGCCTCCAGTACAAGTGGTTCGACCTGAGCGTGAACTTCGACTACTCGCTCGGCGGTCAGGTTTATGACAGCACCTACGCCTCGATGATGGACGTCCCCACTTCGAACAGTGGCCGCGGTAGCAATATCCACGCAGATATGCTCAACGCCTGGACTCCCGACAACAAGACCTCGAACATCCCCCGCTATCAGTACGGCGACCAGAATGTAAGCGCAGGCTCCGACCGTTGGCTCATCAGCAGCAACTACCTCAACCTGCAGAACATCAGCTTCGGCTTCACTCTGCCCGACAACGTAGCTAAGAAACTCTTCCTGAAGAGCTGCCGCATCTACGCTACCGCCGACAATGTATGGCTGTGGAGCAAGCGTCAGGGTCTTGATCCCCGCCAGTCCATCACCGGTTCGAACAGCGGTGCCTACTACTCTCCCATCCGCACCATATCGGGCGGTGTCAACATCTCCTTCTAATCACTCACAGAGATTCATAAACAATGAAAAAAATATATATTCCCCTGCTCGCATCAGCCATTGCACTGCCTGTGCTCACCGGCTGTATCGAGGAAGTAACCCCTACCACCGTGGTTACTCAAGACCAGGTTGTGGAATCTCCCAAGGCTACCGAGTCGTACGCATTTGGTATGCCCGCATTCAACAACTCAGTATTCATCCTCGGTAGCGATTCGTATCACTTTGATTTCGGTTATCCCTCGATGATGCACATCCGCGACGTGATGACCGGCGACATGGCCATCGTACCTTCCGGCTACGACTGGTTCGACTCGTGGGCAAAGAACGAAGCCCAGGGCGAATCGATGCTCGTATGTCAGGTTTCATGGAATACTTTCACTCAGATTGCACAGACTGCCAACCTGACCCTCGGTTCGATTGACCGCAGCAATGAGGACGAGCTGAGCGCCGAAAAGCAGTACTACCTGGGTGCCGCTCTGGCATGGCGCGCATTTGCCTACCTCGATATGGCCCGCCTGTACGAGTTCCTCCCCAACGATGCTATCAAGGCAGAGAGCAATTCGGGCAACAGCGTGCTTAATCTCACTGTGCCTATCGTAACTGAGGAAACCGACCGCGAGGCAGCCACCGACAATCCCCGTGCTACCCGCGAGGAGATGCTTGAGTTCATTCTCAACGACCTCACCGATGCCGAGAAATTCATCACTGCAAAGGCCCGTCCGAACAAGACTCTTCCTGACCTCGCAGTTGTTTACGGTCTTTTCGCCCGTGCCTATATGTGGGTTGAAAATTATCCCAAGGCTAAGGAATATGCCCGCAAGGCTATCAGCGCATTCTCAGGCACTCCCACCACCAAGGAGCAGTGGCTTTCAACTACCGACGGCTTCAACAACCTCAACACTCCCTCGTGGATGTGGGGCGGCCAGCTGACTTCGGACGACAATGCCGTTCTGACCGGTATCATCAACTGGACCTCGTTCTGCGCCAACGAAACCACCTTCGGTTACGCTTCGGCCGAGCCCTTCGTGATGATTGATGCCAGCCTCTACAACTCAATCAGCGATGACGACTTCCGCAAACTCACCTTCGTAGCACCCAAGAAATCGCCTCTCCAGGGTCAGGAGAACTACATCGACAATGACTATCTGCAAGCCCACGACATCAATATTCCCGAATATGGTTCGCTGAAAATCAAACCCGGCCAGGGCAATATGGACGACAACTCGGTTGCCTGTGCTGTTGGTTATCCCCTGATGCGAATTGAGGAAATGTACCTCATCGAAGCTGAAGCTGCCGCTCACAGCAACCAGGGCGAAGGCAAGAGCCTCCTGGAGAGCTTCATGAAGAACTACCGCTATTCTTCCTATACATGCCCCACCGGCGATGTTGTTGACGAGGTATTCAAGCAGAAGCGTATCGAGTTCTTCGGCGAAGGCCTCATCTTCTTCGACTACAAACGCCTCAACAAGTCGGTTACCCGCTACTACACCGGTACCAACTTTGCCGAAGACCGCCAGTTCAACACCAATGGCCGTCCTGCATGGATGAACTTCGTAATCGTTCAGTCCGAGCAGAACAACAACAAGGCTGTGATGGGATACAACAATCCCGACCCTTCAAACGCCTACAAGAGCCTCGGCATGAAATAATAATCGGAATCCTATTCGTTAATCCGACAAATTACAGAACATGAAATTTAACAAAATATTTCTTCCTGTCGCTGCAGTAGCATCGCTATTCGCTGCCTCCTGTACCGACGAGGTGAAGTACACACCGGCCGAACCTGCGCCTGTGACCAAGTACTACTTCCCCACTTCGAATCCTGACACACAGGACCTGGTGGACGGCACAACCTACTTCACTGTGACCGTTGCACGCGCCGAAGCTGGTGCTGAAGAAACCGTGCAGATCAACTCGTCGACCGACGGCAATTTCAGCATTCCTGAATCCGTAACCTTTGCCGAGGACCAGGCAATCACCAACCTGCGTGTGTCGTACAACCTCGACAATATCGAAATCAACACTCACTACACCGTGACACTCGAACTTCCGGGTATCGAAAACACTCCCTACAGTTACGGCAAGCTTGATATTGATGTTCTCTATCTGCCTTGGGAGGACTTTGAGGAAGATGAATCCATGGGTTGGTACCGCGACGGTTTCATCACCGGTATGTTCAATACTCCCGCCGATGAGTACCAGCGTAAGATTCAGAAACACCCCACCGCTCCCGGTGTCTACCGTGTTGTCAATCCTTATGCCGAGGAAGTATATCCCTACTACTTCCAGGACGAAGAACCTCGCTGGCTTGAGGAGGACTGCTACATGGTGATTGATGCAAGCGACCCCGAGAAGGTGACTATCTCCCGCTTCAACCTCGGTCCTCTGTACAATAGCATTCCCATGCTCGGTATTTCGTTTAACCTTGCAGTTGCCGAGCCTGACGCAAGTATGTACGGCAAACTGAAAGATGGTGTCATAACCTTCCCGGCCAAGGCCCTGATTCTGGGCTTGTACCTGAATCCTGATGACACTTCGTACTCCCTCTACCAGACCAACTCCGACGAGACATTCCGCGTGGTTCTCCCCGGCTACGAAAAGCCCACCGAATGGGTAGGCATCGGTCTGTGTGAATTCACCGATGGTTTCTACGGCAAGTACCTCCTTGGTGATGACTATCAGCCCGAGCCCTACAAGGTTTATGTTGAGCAACACATGCAGGAAGAAGGCCAGTTCCGTATCGTAGACCCCTACAGCTTGTACGGTGAGGCTGCCGAAGGTGGCGATGACTACTTCTATATCGACGCCGCCAATGAAGACTGCGTATTTTGGAAGTATGACACCGGCAAAACCTCAGGTATGGCTCCTCTATACTGCGGTACCTACGGCGACTACCTCCTGGACAACGAAAAGGCAACCGCTGAAGAAATCGAAAGCTCCGAATGTGCAGGTTTCTTTGTGGACAACGTATTTACCGTTAAGGGCGAATACGCAGGTGTCTACTCAATCTCGCGTCGCGCGTTGTGGCGCGCATCCAACGTTGACGTCAAGCTCGACATCAGCAATCCCGAAGAGGTTGTTGAAGGCGACGCTGAAGCTAAACGTTTCAACGGCAAACGCACTATGACAAAAAAAGCTGTTAAGACCAGCATCCAGCTGGCCCGCTAATAACGCTTCATCCCAAACCATAAGCCGTCCCGATTGCCGGGGCGGCTTTTTTTGTGTGATTTGTAATCATTAAAAAACGTTTAATCCTTGATTTTTCGCCTTTAGTGCATTAATTTTGCATTTCGAACTAAATTAACTTAGAAATGAGAAAACTAAGCATACTTGCATTGACACTCCTGGCGGCAGGTTTTACAGCCTCGGCCCAGGGTATCGACAAAATCAATGCCGCCGGCCAGGCTCTGCTTGAGCTCTATAAGCAGAATCCTGCTGCAGTTCCGGCCGACGTACTGAACGCTCCCGTTTCGCGCGGGGGAGCACCGACCGTAGCAGTGCTGGTGCGAACTAATTCACCCGCGCTGCTGGATTCGCTCCGCTCCGAAGGCTACGATGTGGAGTACATCTCGCGCAGCGTGTCACTGGTGAATATTCCCATCGACCGTATTGAAAAAGTAGCCGATAGTCCCCGGGTACAGTCCATGTCGTTCGGAAAAGAAGCTGAGCCTTTGATGAACGAGGCCCGCAAATCAGCCAAGGTCAACAACGTGCAGAGTGGTATCGGTCTTGTCTACGGCGACGATCCCATGCACCCGTTCAAAGGTAGCGGCGTGATTGTCGGTGCCTACGATACCGGCTTCGATCCTTCGCAGGTGAACTTCTACAACAGCGACCAGACCGAAACGCGCCTGAAATTCTATGCGCGCTATGGCAACTCCACTACCGCAACAGTCTATACAGAGGACACCCCGGATGCTCCCACCGATAACAACGGCGAAAGCCACGGTACACACGTGATGGGTATAGCCGCAGGTGCCTACAACGGTCCCGGCACTACTTATGTGGTGGACGCTTCGGACGAGGCACTGCCTTTCTACGGCGTGGCACCCGAGGCTGACATCGCCATGTGCGCCGGCACACTCTATACCACAAATCTGCTGTCAGGCATCCGCAAGATGATTGACTATGCCAACGAGCAGGGCAAACCTATCAGCATCAACCTGAGTGTGGGTGGCAACGGCGGTCCGCATGACGGTAGTGAAACGGATGTAGTGGCTCTCAATGAACTTGCCGAGGAATACCCCATCTGTATTGCTGCAGGCAACGAAGGCGATATGGATATCCATGCCGGCGGCAATACAGTGGAGCCGGATGCTCCGCTGCGTGTGGTATTCAACCGCAACCGCACCAACGGCAACATGGAGATATATGGAGCTGACAACACCCGCTTCACCGTAAGCATTATTCTCGTTGACCAGGAAACGGGCGAAATCCTCGGTCGCCGTAGCACCCAGCATGCCAAAACGGTGACTGTTGGTGGCGCAAGCGAGGAGGAGGATAACCTGCCATTCACTGACTACTGTACCGGCAGCTTGAATATGCGCGCCGCAACGTCCCTTACCGGAAGTGCCCGCTACGCTGTAACAATCACCAACGCTTCGCTCGCCATGCGCACCAGCTACACCCGCAAGTACTATCTGGGTATCGAGGTGACGGTGACTGAGCCCGAGCGAATCGACCTCTATTCCAACAAGAACTGGCTGTTCACCACCTGCGACCTTCCCGGCTTCTCCGGCCCCAACGGCAACGGTACGATCAGCGACATGGCCTGCGGCCCGAACACCATCTGTGTCGGCGCCTACAACACCCGCAAGGAATGGACCACACTGAGCAAGACCGAAATGAGCTACGGCACAGCTGCCTACGATGTAAACAAGGTTGCACCCTACTCGTCCTACGGCACGCTGCTTAACGGAACTAATCTGCCCGACCTGTGCGCTCCCGGCACCGGTATCATCTCGAGCTTCAGCACTCCCTATCTGAAAAACAGCAGCAATATGGCCGCCGAGCGCAGCAACCTGTGCGCCTCTGCTGAATTCGACGGCACCAAGCAGTATTTCGGCGTGATGCAGGGCACCTCGATGGCCTGCCCCTTCGTGACCGGCGTTGTTGGTCTGATGCTTGAGGCATGCGATCATCTTACTCCTGCCCAGATTCGCGACATCCTCACCAGCACCGCTGTAAACCAGGGCGACGACGTGCAGTGGGGCGCCGGCAAAATCGACGCATACGCCGCTGTGAAGAAAGTAATCTCCGACTACGTGAACGAATCCGGTATCACCGATGTGGCCACCGATTTCTCGGCCGGCCTGCTTGTGAACAAGACCGATGCCCGCACCTTCGAAGTGACCGTAGCCGGTGCCGATGCCGTTGACGCAGCCCTCTACACCACTTCGGGCCAGATGGTGGCGAACGCCACTGGCCGTGGCGGTTCGGTAGTCCTGTCGGCTCCCGCAGCTGCCCAGGGCATCTACGTGCTCCGCGCCAACAACCAGTCGCAGAAAGTGGTTATCCGCTAATAATCCCCTCCCCCACATATCGCAGCCGCTCCGGTCCGCCCGGAGCGGCTGTTTTTATAGCTCCCGGCTGCGTGGCAGCAGGGTTTCGCGGCGAAAATCGCCCCGGCTGCCCTCTTCTTTCGGGAAAATTTCTTATTTTTGCATGTTATTTACACCGACTGATTAAAAATGAGGATAAAACGTCTATACACCTACATGCTGCAACGGTTTCTGCCGTTGCTCACCATGACGTTTTTTATCTGTCTGTTCATCGTGCTGATGCAGTTCCTGTGGAAATCCATCGACGACCTTGTGGGCAAGGGCCTGTCGGTGTCCATCATCTCGGAGCTGTTCTTCTATGCCGCCCTCACCATGATTCCGATGGCACTGCCGCTGGCCGTTCTGCTGGCTTCGCTGATGGTGTTCGGCAACCTTGGCGAGAAATTCGAACTCACGGCCATGAAGGCCTCGGGCATATCGCTGTTCCGCATCATGAAGCCGCTGATTGCCTTGATGCTTCTTCTTGCCGTGGGAGCTTTCTTCTTCCAGAACGACGTTCTGCCGGTGGCCCAGACCAAGATGTGGACTTTGCTGTTTTCGGTGCGCCAGAAAACACCCGAGGTTGAAATCCCCGAACGCTCGTTCTACGACCAGATTCCGAACATGAACCTCTACGTGGAGTCCAAGGACCCCGAGACGGGTATGCTCTACGACATGACCATCTACGATCTGTCGCGCGGCCTGGACAATGCCCGTGTGATACTGGCCGACTCCGGTCAGTTCAACTTCACGGAGGACAAAACGCGCCTGTATCTGCACCTGTTCAGCGGCGAGATGTTCGAGAATATGCGCGACAACACCATGGGTGCCGGCAACTCGCGCCACCTGCCTTTCCGCCGCGAGCACTTCACGCAGAAGGAAATCTACTTCCCCTTCGACGCCAACTTCAACCGCATGGACGAAAGCGGCATGCGCTCGCAGTACATTGGCCAGAACATCAGCGAGCTGAGCGCGTCCATTGACTCCATCGGTCGCCAGGTTGACTCCATCGGCGAGATTTACGCCCGCGAAATCCGCACGGCATCCTACTTCAACCTTCAACCCAAATCCGAAAGGCACGAGGACGGCAGCATTGCTATAACACCAGTGCCGCTTGTGCAGTTGGCCGAGCCGCTGGATATTGACTCAATTTTCCGCGGCGACAATCCCAACTCTGCCAAAAGCTATGTGGCTCAGGCACTTTCCAAAGCCAAACGCAAGAAACAGGAGTACCAGTACCGCAGCGCCTCGCTGGCCGAGCAGGCCAAACTGATGCGCCGCCACGACATCGAGTTGCAGAAAAAATTCACACTCTCCTTCGCGTGCATCATCTTCTTCTTCATCGGCGCTCCGCTGGGGGCCATCATCAAGAAGGGTGGCCTGGGCACACCGCTGGTGATTTCGGTGTTCCTGTTCATTGTCTACTTCATCATCGACAATGCCGGCTACAAGATGGCTCGCGACGGCAAAGTGGCCGTGTGGGAAGGCATCTGGCTCAGCTCCATGGTGCTATTGCCTCTCGGTGTGTTCTTCACCTACAAGGCCGTGGGCGATTCAGCCGTGTTCAACATCGATGCCTACCGCAACTTCTTCCGGCGCCTGATCGGCAAGGTTGATGGCCGCAGCATCGAGCTCAAGGAAGTGCGCATCACCGAAGTCGACCCTGCCGAGGCACGCCGCCTCCTGGCAGATTTTGAAGCTCAGGCCGTGGCCGAACACGAACGCCTGGCCCACATGCCGGCAATCAAGCGCCTCTTTGCCCGCGGCAGCGACACCACTCTGCGCACGCCGCTCAACGAGCTTATCGACTATCTGTCGAACAGCGCGGACCTCTACGTAATCAACTACCTCAACGAATACCCCTTTGCGCCCAAGCGCCGCACGCTTCCGGCCTTAATTGCCACCACCCGCAAGCTTGCCGAGCGCTATGCGCACAAATAACTGATAATCAAACTCTCGACTATGAGCTCCGAAATACATCTCGACCCGATAGAAGAAGCTATCGAAGATTTCAAGAACGGCAAAATGGTGATTGTCGTGGACGATGAAGACCGCGAAAACGAAGGCGACATCATCGTTGCAGCCGAAAAAATCACCCCCGAGCAGGTGAACTTCATGCTCAAGAATGCCCGCGGCGTGCTGTGCGTGCCCCTCACCATCTCGCGCTGCCGCGACCTCGAACTGCCCCACCAGGTGCAGGACAATACCTCGGTTCTGGGTACACCCTTCACCGTGACAGTGGATAAGCTCGAAGGCTGCTCCACCGGCGTGAGCATCGACGACCGCTGCGCCACCATCCGTGCGCTTGCCGACCCCAATTCGGTGCCCGAAACATTTGGTCGTCCCGGACATATCAATCCCCTCTACGCGCAGGACCAGGGTGTGCTGCGCCGCGCCGGCCATACCGAAGCCGCCGTGGACCTTGCCCGCCTGGCCGGTCTGCAGCCCGCAGCCGCACTGATGGAAATCATGAGCGACGACGGTTCCATGGCCCGTCTGCCCGAGCTGCGACGTCGTGCCGACGAATGGGGCATGAAACTCGTTTCCATCCGCGACCTCATTGCCTACCGTCTTGAAAAGGAAAAGCTCGTTGAGATGGGTGTGGAAGTGGACATGCCCACGGACCACGGCCATTTCCGCCTGATTCCCTTCCGCCAGAAGAGCAACGGCCTGGAGCACATTGCCCTGATCAAGGGCGACGTGGCCGACGGCGAACCCGTGCTGGTGCGCGTGCACTCGTCGTGCGCCACCGGCGATATTTTCGGCTCCAAGCGCTGCGACTGCGGCGAACAGCTCCACAAGGCCATGGACATGATTGAGGCCGAAGGCCGCGGCGCTGTCATCTACCTCAACCAGGAGGGCCGCGGAATTGGTCTGATGGATAAAATCCGCGCCTACAAACTTCAGGAAGAGGGCTTGGATACCGTTGAAGCTAACCTCCACCTGGGTCACGATGCCGACGAGCGCGACTACGGCGTGGGCGCGCAGATTCTCAATCTGCTTGGCATAAGCAAAATGCGCCTTATGACCAACAACCCCGTGAAGCGCGTGGGCCTGGAAGGCTACGGCCTGGAAGTGGTTGAAAACGTGCCCATCGAGGTCAGCCCCAACCCCTACAATCTGCGCTACATGCACACCAAAAAAGAGCGCATGGGCCACACCCTCAAGGAAGTGGAATAATGAACCGCTACGAGCGTTATCTGGACGACTACCGCGCCGAAAAAGCAAACACCGGCGAGCTCCTTGCCCTTACGGGCGAAGAGCTCGCCCATTCCATTGCCCGCCTGGCTGAAGCCGACCAGGCCGAACTGACTCAGGCAGCCGTCTACTGCCTTGAAGTGGCGTTGGACCATTGCCGCGAGCTGTGCCGTGGGGCTATGCCCGACCAGGCCGCCGCCTCGCTAATCGGGCTACTGTTCATGCTCCTGCACCGCAAGGTTAATCCTGAATCGCTCCCGGCGCTCTATTGCCGCGCGCTCACCCAGGTTGTGTTCACATCCTTTGCCGCCGCACAGAAAGCACAGAGCGAGGGCGATGCTTATGCACGCGAGCACTGGACAGCCATCGTGCTCCAGCAGGTGGCTCTGGCCGCCGCCACATTGCGCTTCTTAGCTCCCACCGAAGGCGTCAACCCGGACCAATGTGCCAAAATACTGGAGATAGCCGAAAAGGACGCATCAGTTCCCACCACCTGGCACTCCGCACCAATCACTCCCCGAAGCGCCATCGACATTCTTGGCGACTCAACCTCGCGCCTCCTGGCCTTGGGACTGCTTGACTAATATCTACCACAACTCACTGTTAGATAGATTTTTGCGTGTACGCACCGCGGTGCGTACACTTTTTATTTCAGATTGCTTCCTTTATTTTATTTGCGAGCTTTGGATAAAAAAATTGGATAATTTGAAAAAAAGAATTAACTTTGCAACGATTTTACTGCACTGAGTGCTTCTTGCTCTGAATCCATGTAATTCTTTTTACGCATTATCACTTTGGTTTCCGGGTAGAACCTATAACGAATCCTTACGTCGTGACGACGGAGCGGCTACGCCGAATCAGTGCTGGAAATCCAGAAAAAAGTATGATATAATCTCTATATTCAGTTAATTTCCCACCGAAATTAATTCGAATAAGGCCTCATGGCTTAGGTCCCCGCCCATTGTCGAAATGTGTTTGGGACTTTTTTTTTTGAATTTTGCTTGCTTTTTACTACCTTTGTACTCATTAACCAATCGTATATAATCAATTCAAAAATATGCGGAAATATATATATTTCCTCCTATCCCTCCTTGTTGCGGTAGTGCCGGTCAGCGGCTCGGCCCTGACCACCGGTCGCACTGCTATCCAGCGAATTGACAGCGTGAAGCGACATCTGGCTCAGGCCACAACCTACGTAGACTCCATCCGCGACCTCAACACCCTTGTGGAACTGAATGCTTCGCGCTCGGAGCGCATCAAACTTGGTGAAACAATTTATAATTCATCATTGCACCAAGGTGACTATACAACCACCTGCGCCATTATCCGAAGCCTGGCGCGTGTGCAGGCCAAGGATGCAGCCAAACTCGAAGACCTGGCCGCCAGGGTTGACCACATGCCTGCGTGCCCCGAAAAAGATGAAACCGGCCTGTACATTGACCTGCTACAGATTGACCTCGCCGTGGACTCGCGCAATGGCAACGATGTGGCGGACAATCTGTCGAAAATCGTGGCTGAGTTCAGAGCCGACACCATCACGGATACCAACAGCCGTATCAAGCTGCTCTACACCCTTTGCTGCCACCTGCGGCTAATCAGCCGCGGCAATCTGCTGATGAACTACTACGAACGCCTGGATAACATACTATCTACTCAACCGTTCAGCACAGGCGCCGTGCGCAACCTTGTGTACAACCGCTCAGCACCTATATTCACTGCCAACGGCGAACACGCACGCGCAGTGGCCATCGACAAAAAACTGCTCAACTCAATCGACTCGCTTCAGGAGACAAACGCTGAGTTCGGAGGTCGCTACCGCGATTTGACCAACATCAAGTACACGTGCTTCACGCGAATGTTGTCGAACTACAAGGCTCTGACACCAAACGAAATAGAAAGCTATTACAACCGAGTGCTGGACCTTGCGGACAAAAACGAGGCCATTGCCGCCGACCTTGATTCGACCCAGATGGCACACATCTACTACAACCTTGCCATCGGCAACGACAAGTGGAGCCTTGAAGCGCTGAAACGGCAGCTTGAAAAGACCGATTCCTGGAGTCAGCGCTACTACTATCTGTCGGCCCTTACCGAGGTGGCCCAGCGCCTGGGCGACCGCCAAACAGCCGGCCATGCCGCCATTGAGCTGAACCAGATGCTGCAGGACCGCCTCAACAACCGCACCGACGAACACTACCGCGAATTGCAGGTAATCTACGATGTGAAGGAGCTTTCCGCCGAGCGAGAAGAGCTTATCCGCCAGGCTCATGCAAAGGAAATGCGCAACAACCGCATAGCCATTGCAGTGGTGATTCTGGTGCTTATCATCGTGGGCATTTCGTTAGTTTTTTCAATGCGCCGCAACCATCAGATACACCAGATAACGAAAAAACTGAAAATGACGGCCGACAAGCTCCGCCATGAGCGCAACAACCTGCAGTCCATGCAGGAGGAGCTAATCGAGGCCCGCGACCAGGCCAAGGCTGCCGACCGCCTGAAGACAGAGTTCGTGAACAATATGAGCCACGAGGTGCAGGCTCCGCTAAACGCCATTGCCGAGTACTCGCGCCTGATTGTTGACTGTATTCCCGAGGACCAGGCCCGGTATCTGGACCGATATGCCGACATCATAGATGTGAACACAAAGCTGGTGACAACGCTTGTGAGCGATGTGCTGGATGTGAACGCGCTGGAGCGCAACCAGATGAGTGTAGACCTTCAGCCCATCGAAGTTCAGCGAATCTGCAAGTTCGCCATCGACGACGTATTCGAAAATTCCCCGGAGAATAAGAGTGCCGTTAAATTTGTGTTCAACCCCGACAACAAGCCCGATTTCACCATCGAAACCGACGGCAAGCGTGTGGCACAGGTGCTCATCAACCTGCTTGACAACGCCCGGAAGTTCACCGAGCGGGGCACAATCACGCTTGACTACCAGCACGACACCAGCAACAACACAGTGTCCTTCACCGTGACCGACACCGGAATCGGCATCCCCCGCGCGCAGGAGGAAGATATTTTCACCCGCTTCCGTAAGCTGAATTCCAACGCCAAGGGCTACGGCCTGGGGCTGTACATTTCGCGCCTGATTGCCAGCCTGCTGGGTGGCACTCTGAAAGTGGATTCCGCCTACCGCACCGGCGCACGTTTCATCCTCACAATCCCGGCGTGAATCGCTTAGCAAGAATTCTGACACATACGGCCATCGCACTGATGGCCCTTGCAACCGGTGCGTGCAGCTCCACGAAGCATGTGCCGGACGGCCAGTACCTGCTTGACCGCGTGAGCGTGCAAGTGGACGACCGCGACGACATCCGCGAAACGGAACTGTACAATTTCCTGCGGCAGCAGCCCAACCACAAGGTGCTGGGCTTCGCCAAACTTCAGCTGGCCACCTACAGCCTGTCGAGCCCCGACACCACACACTGGTACAACCGCTGGCTGCGGCGTGTGGGGCAGGCTCCTGTTATTTATGACCATGAGCTCACCGAGGCTTCGGCGCGACAGTTGCGCCTGGCACTCATCAACAGCGGCTACCTGGATGCCACAGTGACGGCCGACACAGTCGTGACAGGCAAAAAGAAGATGGAGGTGGACTACCGTATCACCGCCGGCGAGCCCCACCGCATTGCCGTGCTCGACTACAATATCGAGGACCCGGCGATTCGCAAGATTGTGATGGCTGATACCGCGCAGTCCGAGCTCCACGTGGGTATGCTGCTGAACCGCACCGTGCTGGATGATGAACGCTCGCGCATAGCCCGCCGCCTGCGCAACAGCGGCTACTTCGATTTCAACCGCGAGTACATCAACTATACGGCCGACACCATTGCCGGCAGCAAGCTTGTGGGCCTCACGCTCAACCTGCTCACACCGGCATCCAAGGCGGCCGCAGGGCAGCTCAACGAGTCCGCCCGCCAGGCGCTGACCTCCACCGGACTGCACCGCAAGTACGAAATTCGCAATGTGGTGTTCGTGGTGGACAATAATATAGAGGATAATACCTCCGATGCGCGGCGCGACACGGTGAGCTACCGCGGCACCACCTTCGTGTATGGCACCGACCACTACCTCAAACCCAAGGTTCTCGACGAAATGTGCTACCTGGTGCCCGGCACCCCCTACCGGGCCTCGGATGTTGAACGCACCTACGAGGCTCTGGGCCGACTGTCAATCGTCAAGTTTATCAACATCGACATGACCCAGGCCGGAACCGATGGCGACCTCGGGCTGCTGGATGCGCACATCTACCTTTCGCGCAACAAGAAGCAGAGTGCTTCCATTGAGCTCGAAGGCACCAATTCCGAGGGCGACCTGGGCTTCGGTGTGGGGGTTGCCTACCAGCACCGCAATCTGGGAAAAGGTTCCGAGCTGCTCTCGGCCAAGTTCCGCACGTCCTACGAGTCGCTGTCAGGCAACTTCGACGGTCTTATCAACAACCGTTACACGGAATATGCCGGCGAGGTGAGCATCACCTTCCCTAAATTCGAGTGTCCGTTCCTGTCCAAGTCCTTCAAACAGCGGCGCCTGGCCTCCACGGAGTTCACCCTCTCGGCCAACTATCAGGAGCGCCCCGAGTACACACGTGTGATTCTTGGCACCGCCTGGAAGTGGAAGTGGCAGCAGAACCGCCGCGACTATACCCGCCGCCAGACCTACGACCTGATTGACATCAACTACGTGCGTCTGCCCCGCTCCACTATCGATTTCATCGACGAGATTGCACCTGCAAACCCGCTGCTGCGCTATAGCTACGAGGACCACTTTATCATGCGCATGGGCTACACCTTCAGCCGCACCAACCGGCGCACCCCCTCGGCCACGGAGAACGCCTTTGCTATCCAGCCTTACGTGACCTCGCTCCACTTCTCGGGCGAAATGGCCGGCAACCTGCTCTATGCCATTTCAAGCATTGCCGGGCAGCACCGCAGCGACGGTGTGTACAAGATTCTCGGCATCCAGTATGCGCAGTATGTAAAAGGCGAGTTCGACTATACCTATACCCGCAATCTGAACTCGCGCAACGCACTGTCGTTCCACGGCGGAGTGGGCATCGCCTACCCCTACGGCAACTCCACGATGGTGCCCTTCGAGAAACGTTTCTATGCCGGCGGCGCCAACGGCGTGCGCGGCTGGGGTGTGCGCACCCTGGGCCCTGGAGCCTACGACTCGCGCAACTCGGTGACGGACTTCATCAACCAGTGCGGCGACATCCTGCTGAACCTCAATGTGGAATATCGCGCCAAGCTTTTCTGGGTGCTTGAGGGGGCTGTATTCATCGATGCCGGAAACATCTGGACCATAAAAAATTACGAGAACCAGCCCGGCGGCGAATTCAAATTCAACAAATTCTACAAACAGATAGCGGCGGCCTACGGTGTGGGCCTGCGCATGGACTTCACCTACTTCCTGCTGCGCCTGGACCTCGGTTTCAAGGCCCACAACCCGGCCATGAACCAGGAGCCGTGGCCTATTATCCACCCCAAGTGGAGCCGCGACGCCAACTTCCATTTCGCCGTGGGCTATCCGTTCTAAAACATTACCAAAGATGAAATCACTCGTAATATTCGACCTCGACGGCACACTGCTGAACACCATCGACGATCTTGCCGCCGCCACCAACCACGCCATGAGCACGCTGGGCTACCCGGTGCATGGGCTGTGGGTGTACCCCAATATGGTGGGCAACGGCGTGGCCAAACTGATTGAGCGCGCCCTGCCCGATGATGCCCGCAGCGAGAGCACCATCCAGAAGGCGCTCGGCATTTTCAAGGAGTACTACAACGAGCATTGCTGCGATGCAACCCAACCGTACCCCGGCATCACTGAGATGCTCCAGGACCTCACGGCTCGCGGTGTCAGTCTGGCTGTCACCTCGAACAAGTACGAAGAAGGTGTAACGAAGCTGATTCACCACTACTTTCCGGATGCCAACTTCAAGGCAATTCTTGGCAGTGTGGAGGGAATGCCGCGGAAACCCGACCCCTCGATAGTGTTCAAGGCGCTATCCATGTGCCCTACCCCGAAAAGCGAGGTGCTCTACGTGGGCGACTCCGGTGTGGACATGGAAACTGCGCGCCGCGCGTGCATCGAATCCGTGGGCGTGACCTGGGGATTCCGACCTATCCACGAACTCAAGGAGGCCTATGCCGACCACATCCTTTCCACCCCCACCCAGATTATAAGCCTGGTGACGGGCGAAGAATAATCCGGACTCTTAATACACATTATATTATATATCAAAACCAATGAAAACGTTATTTACCGTACTTAGTGTTATAGCGCTCCCGCTGTGTGCCGCTGCCGGGGATAAACTCGCCGGCACACCAATCGGCACAGCCGAAGGCTACAACTATGAAAACAACCGAATTGAGCGGAATATTCAAGGCCGTGCCTTTGACGGCGACCTGGACACCTATTTCGCCACCAACCAACGCTCTTACACCTGGGTCGGACTTGACCTTGGCGAGCCTTTCGTTATCGACAAAGTGGGCTGGGCCCCGCGCACTGACCCCGATGGCTATGGGGAGCGCCGTGTGCAGCTCGGTGTGATTCAGGGTGCCAACTCGCCCGACTGGCTTGACGCTGTACCTATCTACATGATAACCGAGAAGGGAACGGCAGGCCTGATGAGCTATGACGACGTGGACTGCTCTATGGGCTTCCGCTATGTGCGCTATGTGAGCACCTCCGACGCCCGTTGCAATATTGCCGAGCTTGAATTCTACGGCACTCCCGGCGAGGGCGACGACAGCCATCTGTTCCAGCTCACCAATCTGCCCACGGTTGTAATCAACACAGTGGATTCGCAGGAGCCTTACGATAAGGAGCACGACATCACCTCCAACATCATTATAATTGCCGACAACAAAGCCAATGTGGACAAGCCCGGCAGTGTGCGTGAGCGCGGCAATGGTTCGCGCCAGTTCCCCAAGAAGCCCTGGCGCATAAAGTTCGACAAGAAGCAAAATGTGCTTGACGCTCCAGCCAAAGCAAAAAAATGGACTCTGATCAACAACTACGGCGATAAAACACTGATGCGCAACCTTGTGGCATTCGAGATAGCACGCCGCGCCGATATGCCCTTTGTGGCCTGGAGCCGCCCCGTGGATGTTATCCTCAACGGTGAATTCAAGGGTTGCTATCAGCTGACGGACCAAATTGAAGTGAACCCGGGCCGTGTTGAAATCACCGAAATGGAGCCTGAGGACATCGAGGGCGACGCTCTGACCGGCGGATACTTTATTGAAATCGATGCCTATGCCGACCAGGAGCCCGAAGGCTCATGGTTCGTCACCAATAACCGCCAGATGCCTGTCACAGTCAAATCGCCCGATGATGGTGGCACACCCGAACAGCTTGCCTATATCCGCGATTATCTGAGCAACATCGAATGGCTGATATCGAACCGTAAGTTCGGCAAAAACGGCGACGAAGACTACCGAGACATTTTCGATGTGCCTTCGTTTGTAAAACACTTTATTGTGAATGAGCTGGTTGGCAACACCGATACCTATTGGAGCACCTATATGTACAAGGACCGCCTTGACCCGATGATGCACACGGGCCCGGTCTGGGACTTCGACCTGGGTTTCGACAACGACAGCCGCACCTATCCTATTCACAAACATTCAAATGAATATCTCTACCGATTCCATGGTTCGTCGGCAGCCAATGGCATGAAAGACTTTGCCAACGGTGTGCTTATCAACGACAGTCGTACCAAGTACGACATCACCGAAATCTGGGCAGATGCACGCACCAACCGCGACCTTACTCCGGACGCGCTCAAAGAGTATATTGACCGGACTGCCGAACTTCTGGATGCCTCGCAGCAACTCAACTTCATGCGCTGGCCCATCCTGAACGAATGTGTGCACCAGAACCCGCGCGCGTTAGGGTCCTACGAAGCTGAAGTGGATGCGGTGAAAGAATATCTCGATACCCGCTTCGCCGACCTTGACCGCCTGTTCGACTACGACCCCGAGAGCGGTATCAGTTCTCCCGCCATCACTGCGCCGCTGGTTCCGATGGTAATCGGCAGCACAATAAACCTGACCGATGGCACGACCTTTACGGTGTATTCGGTGGATGGTACGGAAGTATTCGCCGGCAGCGGCACTACACCTGCCCTACCCCGCGGCATCTACATTGTCCGCACCGCTTTGGGCGCCGCAAAAGTGGCGCTGTAAGATTCTGGGAGTCATTTCGATGCGGTTCTCGGTAAGTTACAAACCTAACGCACCTCGCAGTTTTCGCTTCTTAATATCTCAGAAAGCAGTTGGAATTATCGGACTTTCATAGTAACTTTGCATATGCAAAACTCTTTTTATTAACCAATAATTACTCAAAACAATGGGAATATTTGATAAAGCATTCTCCAAAGCTCCCAAAGCAGAACCGCTGAATGCACAGGAAGCTTTTGCAGGTATCGCACTGGCCATGGCAGGTGCCGATGGAAGCATCGCCGAATCAGAATGGGAAGGTCTTGTAAACTACATCCGTCGTCTGCGTCTGTATGACAACTACTCCGGCCCCGCATTTGACAAGATGTTCGATAAAATCTTCCGCATCCTCCGCAACGAAGGTCCCGCTGCCCTGGTGGCTGCTTCGGTCGAGAGTCTGCCCGAGGATTTGAAACTCACCGCATTCGCTTGCGCTGTTGATATCGCTCTGGCCGACGGCGTAGTTGAGGATGAAGAAAAAGAAATCATCAACCAGCTTGCCGAAGCCCTCGAAATCTCGGAGCAGATTGCTGTCCAGATTATCGAAGTGCTTATTATCAAGAACAAAGCTTAAATCCAAGCACCCGAACCCCTACAGGGCGTGCCGGCCGGCGCGCCCTGTTTTTTATACTGCCGGCGAGGTGTCCGGGCTTGCGGGTGTGGAGGCGACGGAGCGGTTTGCGAAATTAACTTTAGTGAATTGCGGATTTTTTTCGTTAAATGTTGGGCGGATTGGTAAATCTTCCTTAAATTTGCACAATAATCGCTCGGTGTGCCCTGTGTGGCGGACGGCGCGAGATGATGCTGAATAAATACAAACAATTCATAAATCAATCTAACTAAATCATCCTTATGTGGTTAACATGCTCATCTATAGGACGTAAGTTTGTGATGGCCCTCACGGGTATCTGCCTCGTCCTATTCGTAACATTTCACGTTCTGATGAATGCCGTGGCCCTGATCTGGCCGTCGGCTTACAACGTGATCTGCCAATTCCTCGGTGCCAACTGGTATGCGCTGATTGCATCCATCGGCCTGGCAGCACTTTTCATCATCCACATCATCTACGCTATCTGGCTGACTGTTCAGAACCGTCGCGCCCGCGGTAACGACCGCTACGCTATCGACGGCAAGGCACCCGGTGTGGAATGGTCGTCGAAGAACATGCTCGTTCTCGGTATCGTGATTCTCGCCTTCCTGGTGGTTCACCTGATTCAGTTCTGGGCCAAGATGCAGCTCCAGGAGCTTATCACCCACGACCTGAGCGCTTATCCTGAAGTGAACGGCACTCCCGCCGCTCCCGAGTTCGGTACACTGTTCATCCAGGCCGCTTTCTCGTGCTGGTGGACTCCCGTAATCTACATCATCGGCTTCATCGCTCTCTGGTTCCACATGAACCATGGCTTCTGGTCCATGTTCCACACCATTGGCTGGGACAATAACATCTGGCTGCCCCGCCTGAAGAAAATCGCTTGCTGGTGGACCTCCATCGTAGTCCTCTGCTTCATTGCCCAGGCTATCGTGTTCACCGTTCAGGCACACCGCAACTACTATCTTGAGGCTCCCGCCCTGCAGGAGCAGTACGGTGAGTACTGGAGCGAAAAGGCTGCTGAACTTATCGAAGAATATCAGGGTGAGTTCCAGCAGGCCATCAAGGCTGCCGAAGCCAACGGCATCAACACCCAGACCGCCCAGATGGACTTCTTCGCCGAAAGCGGCGACGCATACATCGAGCGTGCCAAGGCCATCATGGAATTCTCCGCCGCCCAGGCTCCTGCCGCAGTGAGCATGGAGCTGAGCCAGCTGCCCCAGTTTGCCAACTTCGTGGAGCAGCGCGCCGCCCAGGCAAAACAAATGAAAGGAATGCAAACCGAAACCAACGAATAACTCAGAGATATGGCACAGACACTCAACCTCGATGGAATGATTGATTCCAGCCCTATTATGAAGGACTTCGCCGACATCGAATCGTCGAAACTGCCGGAATACACCATTGACTCCAAGATTCCCGAAGGTCCTATCGCTGAGAAATGGACCAACTACAAGGCTCATCAGAAACTTGTGAACCCCGCCAACAAGCGCAACCTCGACATCATCGTCGTAGGTACCGGTCTGGCCGGCGCTTCGGCTGCCGCCACCCTTGGCGAACTGGGTTTCAACGTATATAACTTCTGCATCCAGGACAGCCCCCGCCGCGCACACTCCATCGCAGCTCAGGGCGGTATCAATGCAGCCAAGAATTATCAGAACGACGGTGACTCGGTTTACCGTCTGTTCTACGACACTGTGAAAGGCGGCGACTTCCGCTCGCGTGAAGCCAACGTATACCGTCTGGCCGAAGTGTCCAACAACATCATTGACCAGTGCGATCAGCAGGGCGTTCCCTTCGCCCGCGAATACGGCGGTCTGCTTGCCAACCGTTCGTTCGGTGGCGCTCAGGTGAGCCGTACTTTCTACGCCAAGGGCCAGACCGGCCAGCAGCTTCTGCTCGGCGCCTACAGCTCGCTGAACCGCCAGATCCAGAAGGGCACCGTGCGTAGCTTCAACCGCCGCGAGATGCTCGACGTGGTTATCATCGACGGCCGCGCCCGCGGTATCATCGTTCGCAACCTCATCACCGGTGAAATCGAGCGCTACGCCGCTCACGCCGTTGTTCTGGCTACCGGCGGCTATGGCCGTGCGTTCTTCCTTTCCACCAACGCTATGGGCTGCAACGGTTCGGCCGCTATCCAGGCGTTCAAGAAGGGTGCCTACCTTGCCAACCTTGCCTTCACCCAGATTCACCCCACCTGTATTCCTGTTCACGGCGAGGACCAGTCCAAGCTGACCCTTATGAGCGAATCGCTCCGCAACGACGGCCGCATCTGGGTGCCCAAGAAGAAAGAAGATGCCGAAGCTATCCGCGCCGGCAAGAAGAAACCCACCGACATCCCCGACGAGGACCGCGACTTCTACCTGGAGCGCCGCTACCCCGCATTCGGTAACCTGTGCCCCCGCGACATCGCTTCGCGTGCCGCCAAGGAGCGTTGCGACGCCGGTTTCGGCGTAGGTACCGGCAACGCCGTATACCTCGACTTCAAGTACGCCATCCAGCGTCTTGGCGAGGATGTTGTGCGTGACCGCTACGGCAACCTCTTCGACATGTACCAGATGATCTCGGACGATAATCCCTACGAGACCCCGATGATGATCTTCCCCGCATCGCACTACACCATGGGCGGTATCTGGGTTGACTACGAGCTTCAGACTTCCATCAAGGGCCTCTTCGCTATCGGCGAGTGCAACTTCTCCGACCACGGTGCTAACCGTCTGGGTGCTTCGGCACTGATGCAGGGTCTGGCCGACGGCTACTTCGTGCTGCCCTACACCATGCAGAACTACCTGAGCGACCAGATCAAGGTGCCCCACTTCAGCACCAACAGCCCCGAGTTCGACAAGGCCGAGGCCGACGTGAAGGCTCGCATCGAGAAGCTGATGAACATCAAGGGTACCAAGAGCCCCGACGAAATCCACAAGCGCCTGGGCCACATCATGTGGAACCTGGTGGGCATGGGCCGCACCCTGCAGAGCCTCGTTAAGGCCGTTGGCGAAATCGAGGAAGTTCGCAAGGAATTCTACAGCGATCTCCGCATCGTGGGCCGTGCCGACGACCTCAACACCGAGCTCGAAAAGGCACTCCGCCTGGAGGACTTCCTGGTAATGGCCAAGATGATGGCTATCGACGCCCTGAACCGCAACGAATCCTGCGGCGCTCACTTCCGCGAAGAATACCAGACTGCCGACGGCGAAGCAGCCCGTCGCGACGACGAATACATGTACGTGAGCTGCTGGAAGTACACCGGCGACAACGAAAAGCCCGTGCTGCTGAAAGAACCCCTCAAGTACGAAGCTATCCAGGTACAGACCCGTAACTACAAGTCCTAATCCTTCAACCACGCCGCTGCCCTGTGGCCACCGCGGGCACAGGGTCAGCTGCCAAACCTAAACATAAAAATGGAACATACTATCAGCGTAAATCTGAAAATTTGGCGTCAACGTGGTCCCAAGGAGAAAGGACAGTTCGCCAGCTACCACCTCGACAATGTTTCGACCGGTAGCTCCTTCCTCGAGATGCTCGATATGCTCAACCAGCAGCTCGTAGAAAAGGGTGAAGAGCCCGTAGTTTTCGACAGCGACTGCCGCGAGGGCATCTGCGGTATGTGCTCGCTCTACATCAACGGCCATCCCCACGGCCCGGTGCAGGGCATCACCACCTGCCAGCTCCACATGCGTAAGTTCAAGGATGGCGACACCATCACCATCGAACCCTGGCGCTCGGCCGCTTTCCCTGTGATCCGCGACCTCATGGTGGACCGCAACGCATTCGACAAAATCCAGCAGGCCGGCGGCTACGTGTCGTTCAACTGCGGTGGTGCACAGGATGCCAACAACCTGCCCATCAGCAAGGAAGTAGCCGACACCGCAATGGACTCGGCCACCTGCATCGGCTGCGGTGCCTGTGTGGCTGCCTGCAAGAACGGCTCCGCAATGCTGTTCGTATCGGCCAAGGTGAGCCAGTTCGCTCTCCTGCCCCAGGGTCAGGTGGAGCGCAAGCGTCGCGCCCGCGCCATGGTCAAGAAGATGGACGAGCTCGGCTTCGGCAACTGCACCAACACCGGTGCCTGCGCCGCCGAGTGCCCCAAGAGCATTCCTCTGAGCAACATCGCCCGCCTCAACCGCGAATTCATCAACGCAAAGTGCAGCGAGTAATCGCCTGACTTAATAAATTATGCGGAACGCCGGCCCAGCACAACTGAGCCGGCGTTTCGTCCTTTAAGAAGAACCAATGACAAAGAAAAAGAAGAAACCAGGCATCCGCTGCCGCAACTGCGGCGCAATATGCACAGCCAAATTCTGCCCTGAGTGCGGACAGGCTACAAGTGTTGGACGGCTGGCGAACCGCACGTTTTTCGTTGACCTTCTGTCCGGTCTGCTGCGTGTGAACCGCGGTTTCTTCTATACTGCCTGGAACCTGCTCATACATCCCTGGGAAGTGATTCGCCGCTACATCCGCGGTCAGCGTGTGGCGTACACCCAACCCATGAGCATGCTCATCCTGCTCTGCTTTTTCAGCACCGTACTCACCGGCTACACCGGCGCAAAAGTTGTGGTGACCGCACCCGAGCTTGACCTCGCCACACGGTCATCCGCCTACCGGGTGGGCTATGGCGTGGCAACTTTTCTTAAAGACAGCCCCGTGGTACAGATTCTGATCCTCTATGTGCCCGCACTGCTGGCGGTGCCTGTTGTTTATGGCCGCAAAGGAGCTCGCCGCTACAACTTCGCCGAGCTTTTCTGCGCCCTACTTTACATGATTGACACGCTGCTGCTATTTAACCTCATCACACAGCCCCTTCACTACATTCTGCCCGAAATGCTGACTTCGACTATTGATACAGGCTACACACTCTTTATCATCAGTTTCAGTCTCTACCATGCCTTTCCAATGCACAGCGTGAAAAAGAGCATAATCTACTTTGTGGCTTACCTCCTGACCGCCATAGCCTTCTATGCCATCATCACCTTCCTCCTCTTCCGCCTGGCCGGATGGTGATAGGTACGTCGCTCCTCCGGAGCTCCATGGTATAAAATGACATTCTTGTCCTATGGTTGCGAACGCGCTACGCGCTTCTTACCATAGGCTGCTACTATTCCGCAGCTACGCTGCTTTTTGCCGCCATGCGGCTGCCAAGCAAACACTCAAAAACCTATTGTGAAAATAATTAGTTACGCTGCGATAATAAAAATTTGGTTTATTGGATAAAAGTCCGTAATTTAGCCGTATCACCAATCACTTGTTACCATGAAGGTAGAATCAATCTCAGTACGCTCATCCACAAATAAAATAATTGGGTTCATGGCTTACCTGCTTAGCTGCTTGAGTGGTGCATGGATGTTGGCGGGCCTACTATTGGTACTTAATTTTGGAAGCTTAAATCACGAATCAATAATCTTCTATACTATAGTCTTGTCCTTTTTCGGAGGATGCTCCTTCTATTACATTACTGATAATTTCCCAATACGGCAAGGCAGTACAACCCGAACAGCGAATTGGAAACTGCTAATCTATTACACTATTGCCACTTGCATAGTATGTGCAATCACGAAAATGCCAATAGGTTTATCGGATGAAGTTTTTGTAATGCGAAACTATCTGATAATCTGCATGGTAATTTTATCGGCAAATATCATATTCAAAAGTCTGCTTCACATTAACAATCCTCGAACTATCCACGGCAGTTCTGTATTAACTATCGTTTTACAAATAGCTGTCTTTCTAATTTCAGCAGTCGCGGTGGGAATAAGTCTTTACCAAAAATACGCATGGTATTATATAGTCCTTTGCGCTACACCGTGGGGTATATATCTCTTGATCAACTCAAAATATATTCACAACAAAGAACTTAAAGCATTTCTCCACCGACTGTTTGGAATGCTTTTCGGCGCTCTTACGTTTGCTCATATTATGACTATTAATATGAGTGACTTGAGCATAGCTGTAGCACGGTTGCCATTCTCGGCATTTAATTGTCGGGACTTCTTTCAATTACATACATCACCGCAAGTTTTGTGCAAACAGAGCAAAGAAAGGCATAAGTTTTATGCTAATTTGGGGAGGGCGAAGGCGGGCTGTTATGATTATTTTTGCTAATTTTGCAATTATAATGCCCTGCATGTGCGGTGGCTAAGTGTATCGTTATGATTAGCAAATCTTTAAAGATATTTGCAGCTACTGCGCTGCTGCTTGTCGGCGCCGATGCGTCGGCCTTGAAACGTTCTACCGCCGTGAGCGAACTGGGTGCCTACACGGCTCCGCAGAGTACTCCCGCGTCGGTCTCGGTGGTGTTTATGCCGGACGGTGTGAATACTGTTGAACAGACACCGGACTGCAAACGCCTGGTGCTACGTGATATCGCCTCGGGTAAGGAGGGTGAGACGCTTTTCGATGTTACCCACACTCGCGAAACGACGATTCCGGACTTCGAAGGCTTCACGGTGAGCCCCGACGGCTCCAAGGTGATGGTGTGGCGCAATACGAAGATGATTTACCGCCGTTCGTTCGACGCTGAATACTACGTTTACGAGGTGCGTTCGCGCATCCTGCGTCCGCTGTCGGTGGAGCATCCGCGCCAGCGCATCCCGCTGTTCTCGCCCGACTCTCGCATGGTGGCTTTCGTGGCCGACAACAACATCTACGCGGCCAAACTTGACTACAACACCTGCGTAGCCGTGACGACCGACGGCAAGGCCAACGAGATAATCAATGGCGCTACGGACTGGACCTACGAGGAGGAGTTCACGCTAACACAGGGCATGACCTGGGCGCCGGACAACCTGACGCTGTGCTATCTGCGCTTCGACGAAAGCCGTGTGCCCATGTACAGCCTGCCGCTCTACGAGGGCACGTGCAACCGCATGGAGCAATACTCGCTCTATCCCGGCTGGATGAACTATAAATACCCTGTAGCCGGCGAACCCAACTCGGTAGTGACGGTTCACAGCTACGATGTGGAGACCCGCAAGACGAAGCAGGTGGACCTGCCCGGCGCGATGGCTTACTATATTCCCCGCATCGAATACGGTCCTGATGCCTCAAAACTGCTTGTGGCCACGCTGAACCGCGACCAGAACCGCTACGAGATTTTTGTGTGCAATCCCAAGTCGACGGTTTCGAAGTCGGTGTACGTCGAGGAATCCAAGGCGTGGATTGAGAGCGCGGCCTACGAGGACCTGTACGTTGGTGCGAACTCATTTGTGGTGAGCCGCAGCGATGCTGACTATACCCGCTACTACGAATATTCCTATACCGGCAGCGAGCTTCGCTGCACCACTCCCGGCGACCATGACGCCACGGCGTACTACGGCAGCGATGCCGCGGGTAATCATTACTTCCAGGCGGCCGCTCCGACACCCAAGGACCGCACCATCTACCGCCTGGACAAGAAGGGTGCGGTGACGGCGCTTACGCCCGACCACGGCACTGCCAACGCCGACTTTGCTCCCGGCTGCACCCACATGGTGCTGAATTACAGCAACGTGACCACTCCGCCGGTCTACACGCTCAACCGCGCCGACGGCAAGCAGCTGCGCACGCTCGAGGACAACAAGGAATATGCCGAGCGTGCCGGACGCCTGACGGCCGACAAGGAATTCTTCAGTTTCCGTACTCCCGAGGGCATCGAGCTCAACGGCTATGTGGTGAAGCCACGCAATTTCAGCCAAAGCAAAAAATACCCCGTGATTATGAGCCAATACAGCGGTCCGGGTTCGCAGAGCGTGCTCGACAAGTGGACCCTTGACTGGGAGGCCTACTTCGCCAACAACGGCTTCGTGGTGGTGTGTGTGGACGGACGCGGAACCGGCGGACGTGGAACCGCCTTCCGCACGGCAGTCTACAAACAGCTTGGCCACTACGAAACCATCGACCAGGTTGCAGCAGCCCGCTATGCAGGCTCGCTGCCCTACGCCGATGCCTCGCAGATAGGCATCTACGGCTGGAGCTACGGTGGCTACGAGGCGCTGATGTGCGCATCGGCCGATGATTGTCCATATGCGGCCGCTGTGGCCATAGCTCCGGTTACGGACTGGCGGTTCTACGACACGGTGTACACCGAGCGCTACATGCTCACGCCGCAGCAGAACGAACGCGGATATGCCGATGCTTCGGCCATCAACCGCATCCTGCATCTTGACTGCCCGCTGCTGATGATGTACGGCACGGCCGACGATAATGTTCACCCTGCCAATACGCTCCAGTATGTGTCCACGCTCCAGAGCGCCGGCATGCTGTGCGACATGTTCGTGTTCCCCAACATGAACCACTCCATCAACGGTTGCAATGCCCGCGCGGTGGTGTACGGACGTATGTTCGAATACTTCAGCGATAAGCTGAGGAAGTAAACCTTTTGGCCTCCGTATCGTTCTTTTTTTACGATGAAAGAATTACCGGCAGACATAGTGATGCGGACAATGTTCCGCAACTGGGCAATGGCATTCGGCGCTATAGCGCTGGTGTTGTTGCTGTCGCTGTTTCTGCCCATGTGGTGGATTCCGTTTGTGGCGCTGGTGGAATGGTATCTGATGGTGTCGGCTGTAAAATCGGCCGAGCAGCGCCCGGGGTCCTACTGCTCGCTGGTGCTCCGCACGGCCTCGGCAGTGATGGTAGCATCGGCCCTGGTGATGCTGGTGGTGCTGGTGGTATACACGGACTACATCCTGCCCCAGTTCATCGAGCTACCGCTTCACAGCCGCCAGAAGCCATTTATATCGGCCATGATAATATTCCCTGTGACGGCAGTGGTCGCAGCAGTGATGCTGGCAGGAGGCATGAGCGGGCGGCGCTGCCGCGAGTGCCAGAAGCGCAACGGCAACTATCCGGGCGATAATATAGTGGCCACGCTCTATCAGCGGGAAACGCGGTATCAGCTCACCACGCTGCTGCTGCTGTCGCTGGTGCTGACCGGGGTTGACTACTGGTACTACTTCGTCCGCTACATCAACTCCGATTTCAACCGCATGGACGGCTATTTCTTCAACGGTATCCCCATTGCGCTCTATGTTCTTTCGCTGGGCATAATGCACTGGCGATATGCCGCCATGCGCGCGGGCTACCGCTCGCTGACCGAAACCTCGGCCACTACCGGGGGGAGCACGGAGGTGCGATTTCTGATTCTGAGCGGTAACGACCTGCTGCTGAGTCAGAACGAGAAAACGCATGTGTGGGACACTCCGGCAATAGCCGTGGTGGGGCGTGCACGCTCCATCGGCGACCGCGAGGCACAGATGCTGCTGGCCGACAAAACCGGGCTGGCTGACTGCCCGCTGCGCTATTGCTTCACCACACAGGGATTTGCCCACGGTTCGAGTGTGATACACTACGCGGCCTTCCCGGGCGATGACGCCCGCGATATTGCTGAGAGCAAGGGGTGGGAGTGGTTCAATGCCTATATGCTGGATTCCGCCCTGGCTTCCAACAGCCTGAGCCCGCAGCTGGCGGCCGAACTTTTCCGCATCCACACCATCACGATGGCATGGAAGACCTACGACCGCGAGGGACGACGACTGTACCCTATCAAGAACTACCGTCCCACGTTCCGCCTGGGCGACCTGCGGAAGTGGGATGTCGATTATGACGACACCCTGTGGTTCTCCTTCGCGGCCACCAATCAGGACCGCCGTTTCTTCGGGCTGCACAAATTCTGGGACCGCATTACGGGAATATTCACCCGCAAAACATCACAGCAATGAAAATGATAGCAGTGGTCGGACCCACGGCCTGCGGCAAAACGGCCCGAGGGGTCGACCTGGCACGTGCGTTCGGCGGCGAGATTGTGAGTGCCGACTCACGCCAGGTGTACACCGGCATGGACGTAGGCACGGGCAAGGACCTGGCCGATTACGGCACTGATGTGCCCTACCACCTGATTGATGTGGCTCCGGCCGGATATAAATATAACCTTTATGAATACCTGCGCGATGCCCGCGCGGCTATTGCCGACATCGAGGCGCGCCGCCGACTGCCGATTATCGTCGGTGGCTCGGGGCTTTACGTCGAGTCGCTGCTCAAGGGAATCGTGATGCCCGAAGTGCCCGAGGACAAAGCTCTGCGCATGTCGTTGGCCGGAAAATCGCTGGCCGAGCTGACCGAAATACTTGCAGGCATGAAGCGGCTGCACAATAACACCGACGTGGACACGGCGCAACGCGCCATCCGCGCCATCGAAATCGAAACTTACTATCAGGCACACCCCGAGGAAAGCGAGGCAGCGCACACTCCCAAACCTCTGGACGCAACAATTATCGGTGTGGAAATTGACCGCGACAGCCGTCGTGCGGCCATCAGCCGCCGTCTGCGCCGCCGCTTCGAGCAGGAGAATATGCTCGACGAGGTGCAGGCGCTTCTGCGCAGCGGCATCGCGGCGGACGACCTTATTTACTACGGATTGGAATATAAATACCTGACACTGCATCTGACCGGGCAAATTGACCGGCGCCAGATGGAACAGGAGCTTGAAACGGCCATCCACCAGTTTGCCAAACGGCAGATGACGTGGTTCCGCGGCATGGAGCGCCGTGGGTTCAACATCCACTGGCTGCCCTACGACATGCCGCGAGCCGAATTCGTTGAAACCGTCAAAGACCTTGCGTCATGAAACGCTTGCGACGGTTGGCATCCGTGTTTTGTGTGCTTGCTGCAATGCCCCCTGCAAGGGCCGAACTGGAGCTTGAGGCTTTGGCCGGATGTCCGGATGAACTTGTGTACCACCTGCGCCTGGAATCGCCCAAGGCATCCGAGCTCACGTTCAGCATGGTGTGGAACTATGCCGACCTTGAACGCCGCGGACGCCTGGACGTGAAAGCAACTCCCGCCATTCAGTCAGATGAGCTTCTCGGGGGTGCCATGGCCTATGAATTATGGCAGGGCGACTCGCTGGTGACCCGAGGACGCTGCCGCAGCGATCATGCATCGGCCAGCGACCGAGGACTGTCGGCAGTGCTGACCTACAATTCAACAGGCAGTTTCGTGCAGATAGGCGATGCATCGCAGCGTGTGACGCTGCCCGTTGTGTTCGATGCATCAGAGGGACAGGTTCTGGGCTACGACGCTCCGCAAGGGATTAAGGTGCTACGCAACGACATCCGCACTACCCTGCGCACCAAGCCACGCTTCGCTCCCTTTTCCGATGTGGCCGAGCTGGCGCAATATCTCAGAACCTCGCGGGACCCACGGGAAAACGTGTGGACATATCTGGACCGCAACACCGACCCTCAGAAATCCGAACCCGGCGGCCGATACACGCTCGCCACGGTGAGCGACGGCGACGGCGGCTATCTGATCGTGTACCTTGGCGGGGCCACCTATGCGCGCAACGAATGGCAGCCGCTCCAGATAAAGGGGCAACTGCGACCGACTATTTTCCGCAATCATTTCGACCTTGAATGGTATGACACGCGGCGCCGTGTTGTGGCGGCCGAAGCAAACGCCTCAATCACCACACAGGGCACCGTGCTTGAGCTGGTATTTCCGCTGCTCAACTCAACGCTTCGTTTCGCTAAGGCGTCGGCTGATACGTTGTGAGTGACTCGTCGGCTATCTTGTACGTGAGTGTCGTGTTCAAAAGCGAAGCGGTATAGGAGGCTTCGTCGCGCGACATGGAGAAAACCTCGTTGAGCTGCTCGGTTTCCTGGAGATATTGGTACATCTTGGGGGGAAGCTGGTCGAAAAGGAGCACCTGAGGCAACGGCATCCCGTAGCCATCGATAACCTCCCAGGCGTAGTCGGAACCGAACGTCAGGCCCGGGCCGTCGTCGATGCGAATATGGTAGGCCGACGCGCTGTGCGTCACCGAATTTAGCTCGCTGAAGGGAAAATACTGGTTTATGAACTCGGCAATCGGACCGGGAACGTCGTCCCACAGCTCGGTGTGTTTGCACGAATTGAGCATGGGCAGCATCATTGCCACCACGAGTGCGCTGAGCGCGATGTGCAGCCAGTGGAGAAAGGCATCTGTGCGCGAGGCTGTCGCCGCCGCGGCTTGAGGTTCGGGAAAGTATTTGTCAGACTTCATATATCAGTGTAAGGTCGTGAATTTTGTTAGTACCTGTTTACGTTGCTTAATAAATGCAGGGTTGCATTTTTACCTTTTATAACATTCCCGGATGCCTTTCAGTTTACCCCGAAATTAGATTTTTTCGCTTAAAATTCAGGAGAACCAAACGCGATTTTACACCCATTTACACCAGAAAATTATCCGATAAGAACTATTTTACATAGTCGAATGAATTTTTTCGCGGAAATACTTGCAAGTATAAAAAATAGTGCGTAACTTTGCATCGCTTTTGAAAGGAAGGGCGTTTAGCTCAGCTGGTTCAGAGCATCTGCCTTACAAGCAGAGGGTCGGGGGTTCGAATCCCTCAACGCCCACTACCAAGCAAATCTTCCTTTCAAAGCAAAGCCTCTCGGGCGTTTAGCTCAGCTGGTTCAGAGCATCTGCCTTACAAGCAGAGGGTCGGGGGTTCGAATCCCTCAACGCCCACACACAACGACGGCGGAAACCATCCGGTTTCCGCCGTTTTCTTTTACCGCATCATTCCCTTTACCCACTCAGCGGCTACTAACGCCTGATTGAATTGGAAACAACTACAAGAGTATCGTATAAACACACCTCTTCCTGCGATATACCCGCACGTGTTAATCTGCGTTCTTAAATTTTTCACTCAAATTTTGGGTTTTGTAAATTTTTCTTGGTAACTTTGCAGATAGGAATGGGCAGCCTGAACGGCTGCCAGTTCCGGATAATCGCATAATAAATTTATCTATTTTGCGACATTTTAGCGGATTACCACCTATTGTTGACCTCTTTACCTGCTATGAAACCACGGGCAGAGGGGGAAAGATAGCTATGGAGTCCGCTGAGAGCTATTTTCGCACGGCTGACGTTGGTTAATCAATGAACCTCCAGCAAGTTACCCGACTTTCTTTTGTGGATTTTGCGGAACAGATTTTAACGACTGAACCGCAGAAATCAGTCACGCACTACGCTTTGAGCTCTTTCACGGAGCTGATGCGGAGCGAATTCGTGATGGATGCGCCCGACGCCACGTTCATTCGGCTTTGGATTGCAAGCGAGGTGATTGGAGGCAAAAAGGTGGGCACTTGCAGGCGATATTTCGGGAAACTCCACTCGCTCTATTCTGAATGGGCCGGAAGCGAGGCTCACGACCCCTTTGCCGAGCTTACCCCGCTGTTCGACACGCTCCAGGATGCTGACACCAAGGAAGTTGAGCAAAACCTCAGCCTGGTGAAGCGCCTACTTGGCAAAAATGAGAAGTCTGCCGACTGGCAGCTGGTGCGAATATTTTTCTACCTTCTTTACAACCCTGCGGCGACCATGGCCGACGTGGCTTCGCTGACCTTTGACAACGTTCCGCGCTTCTGCCCGCAGCTTGACGACATTGTTAGCGCTACCCCTGCCACGCATGGCAGGAAGTATGTGTTCGATCTCAAGCAGGGCAAAGCACGCCCGGCCGAGATTGAGCGCAAGCTCCTGCGCGAGCTCAGCGAATTGCTCACAGCCACCGGCATGCGCTTCGGTTCAGGATTTACCCGCGTCTCAATCACTGCACTTTGGGTGGCAGCTGCGCGCAGCCTCGGCATAAGCCTGGCCGACATCCGCGCGTGCATAGCCGAAGTTCCCCGCGAGCTGTCGGCACTCGCCATCGTTGAACCCTCGGACATAATCCCCGAGGCGCGCGAGCATTATATGTGCCGCGTTGCTGATTCCATCAACGACTACACTTCGCGCTGGTTCGTGATGAAACTGCGCCCGGGTGTGACCGTGGACGAGCTCAAGGACGCTATCGACACTGCCCTCCCCAGGCGCCTGGCCTCAATGACGCTCTTCTACCCTACCCGCACCGAGGTTCAGAAAAAAGATCACCGGCGCGTGAGCCGCGAAGTACCCTACCTACCCAACATCGTCTTCTTCCGCACCCAGGCGAACCGAGTGAAAAGCCTCTTCGCCTCCATTGGCGACCTGGCCTGGTGCTTCCGCACCTCCAATTCGCCCGAGAGCGACTATGCCGTGGTGTCGAACAGCCAGATGGCTATTTTCCAGCAATGTATCGGCCGGTTTACTGATGACATACAGGTGAACCTCGTTGACGCCAGCACCGCACTGCGCCCCGGCCGACGCGTAAAAGTCGTAGGCGGCATCATGGCCGGCTACGAAGGCGAAATCCTCGATGTGACCGACGAGCCCGGGCGCCGCATCTTCTTCCTGTCCATCGGAGGCACCCACCTTGCCTCCTGGACCGCCCACGTGGACGATATCTACCTCCAGCCTGCGGAGTGAGCCCCACTCGTATTTCCCAGAATTAAACAAGAATACTTACACAACTACGAAATTAGTGTACCTATTTTATGCCTTAGTATGTCTAAGGCATCAAGTTCCATTCAACTATAATTTATGCAAGCAATCATACTTGCCGCCGGCATGGGGCGGCGTCTTGGAGAGTTCACCGCCGACAACACCAAGTGTATGCTCGAGGTGAACGGCGTACGTCTGATTGACCGTATGCTTGGTCAGCTTGGACGACTTAATCTTTCGAGAATCGTTATCGTAATTGGATACGAAGGCCATAAACTTGAGAAGTATCTGAAGGATAACTATCCTGATTGGCCGCTGGTGTTCGTTGAGAACCCTGTATATGATAAAACGAACAATATCTACTCCCTATGGCTGGCGCGCGAGCTTATGGCTCAGGAAGAGACATTGTTACTTGAGTCGGACCTTATTTTCGAGGATTCGGTGCTTGAGGAGGCTGTGCGCAGCGAGTACCGGGACTGCGCCCTGGTGTCGAAGTACGAGACATGGATGGACGGCACGATGGTGCGCATCGACGATGACCGCAATATCGTCAATTTCATTCCCAAGAATGCGTTCAAGTACAGCGACACGGCTTTCTACTACAAAACGGTGAATATCTACAAGTTCTCCAGGGAATTCGTGGTGAATCACTACCTCCCGTTCCTGGAGGCGTATATCCGTGTGCTGGGTGAAAATGAATATTACGAGCAAGTGCTCCGTGTGATTACCCTTATTGACGGCACAGGAATCAAGGCGCTCCCGATAACGGGCAAGCATTGGTATGAGATTGACGATGTGCAGGACCTCCGCATCGCCGAGGCGATTTTTGCTGAACCAGAGCAGCGCCTGGCCAAAATCCAACATTCATTCGGTGGCTACTGGCGTTATCCTGGACTACTTGATTTCTGCTATCTTGTTAACCCATATTTCCCTCGTCGACGAATGATTGAGGAGATGACGGCCAACTTCGAGCCGCTGCTGCGCGATTATCCTTCGGGTATGGGAGTTAACTCGCTACTGGCGGCCAAGTATTTCTCGCTGCGTCACGACTATGTGGTAGTGGGTAACGGGGCTGCCGAGCTTATCAAGAGCCTGATGAGTGTGCTCGAAGGGCGCGTCGGAGTCATCTACCCGACTTTCGAGGAATATCCCAACCGCCTGCCTAAAGACAGAATAGTGGCCTACCACCCCGGCAACGACGATTTCAGCTATACAGCCGACGATCTCATCGATTTCTTCAACGCCACCCCCATTGAGAACCTTCTCCTCGTGAACCCGGACAATCCCTCGGGCAACTTTATCGGCAAGGATGGACTTGAGCGTCTGGCGGCCTGGGCGGAAAGCAAAGGTATACGACTTGTCGTTGATGAATCTTTCGTTGACTTTGCAGATGCGGCCTCTGATACTACTCTACTTCACAACGAAATCCTGGAAGCTCATCCGCATCTGTGCGTGATGAAATCCATCTCGAAAAGCTACGGAGTGCCCGGTTTGCGCCTTGGCGTGCTGGCCAGTGCCGATGTTGACCTGATCAGGTTCATGCGCAAGGATGTTGGAATCTGGAACATCAATTCTTTTGCCGAATTCTACTTGCAGATCTATGGCAAATACGAGAAGGACTATGCCAGCTCGTGCGAGAAATTCCGTCAGGAGCGCAAAATATTCTACCGTGAACTTGTGGAAATTCCTTATCTGCGCGTCATCCCTTCGCAAGCCAACTACTTCCTTTGCGAGGTGACCGACCGCTTCACCTCACATGAGCTCACGCTGCGTCTGCTCACAGAACATAACATCCTGATAAAGGACTGCTCGACAAAGAAAGGCTTTCCGGCTAGCAGACAGTATGTGCGCATCGCCATCCGCGACCGCCAGGATAATTCACTATTAACCAACATTTTAAAAATATAACAACATTAGATTTTCATGAGAATTATAGAAAATGATGATATCGATGCTTTAAGGATATCTCCAGCAACCTGCGTAAGATGGGCTGAGGAGGGCCTTAAGCTGAAATATAAGAGCATTATGCCTCCGAAAACAGCAATACATATGCCCGAAAGTCTTGACTTTTTCATGACAATGCCATGCTTACTTCCTGCAGAATATGGTCTTTTCGGATGTAAAAATGCATCAAGATTCAGTTGTTCACACCCATCAGTTAAAAGTTACATGATGCTATGGGATAGTACAACCGGCGACCTACTCTCTCTGATTAACTGTGATTGGATTACATCTTGGAGAACCGGAGCGACGGCAGCCTTAGCGATAACTACTTTCCGCAAATCGGATGCTAAAATTTATTCCTTCATGGGTCTAGGCTGTGCCGGAAAAGCCGCCTTGGAGTGTTTTCTTGCAGTAACTGAACATGAAGACAAAACTATTCGTCTTTTACGTTATAAGAATCATGCAGAAAATGTTATAAACGAATTCTCACATAAATACCGCGGTGTCAAGTTCGAAATCTCCGAATCAATCACGGAACTTGTTAGTAATGCCGATGTTGTCGTCTCTGCCATAACACAATCACCAGGACTATTAATCGAAGATGAAAAGATTTTTAATCCTGGAACACTTCTTGTACCTATACATACAAGAGGTTTTCAAAATTGCGATCGAGTATTCGACAAAATTTTCGGCGATGATACCGGACAAATATCAGGTTTTAAACATTTTAATGAATTTAAAAGCTTCGACGAATTTAGTCGTGTATTATTAGGAATGGCTAATGGTCGAAGCAATAATAACGAACGAATTATTGCTTATAATATAGGACTTGGATTACATGATGTATATTTTGCCGCAAAAATACTACGTCTTATTAATCTCTAAACCAAATCATTCTCAAACCCAGTGCTTTGTAAATAACCCTAGGCTTAAATAAATGAATAAAGATTTAGGTCACAAAGCAGCGAAAGGTGCAATTTGGGCAACCATTGATCGATTTGGGTCAATGACTATTCAGTTTGCTGTAAACTTGATTCTCGCACGTCTATTACTTCCAAAGGATTTCGGCATAATAGGTATGTTGGCGGTTTTTACCGCAATATCGCAGACTCTAATTGATGGAGGCTTTGGGTCCGCACTTATTCAAAAAAAGGTACCTACCCAAACCGATTACTCAACTATATTCTATTGGAATATCTTCTTTTCAACCATTCTCTACATACTCCTATTCTTGTTTGCTCCATTGATTGCTGAGTTCTATAAAATGCCTTTGCTATGTAACGTCCTAAGACTACTCGCACTCAGTCTTATATTAAATGGCGCTTTAACAATCCAAAGAACTCGACTCCAAAAATCACTCGCTTTTAAATCAATAGCTATTGTAAATATTAGTTCGTATTTAATTGGGGCTACCAGTGCCGTAATAATGGCCTATAAAGGATTTGGTGTATGGAGCCTAGTAGGAATGCAATTAATATATAGTGGAAGCGGTATTATTCTAATGTGGCTTGTAACGCGCTGGAAACCATCATTTGAATTCTCTATAAATTCTATAAAAGAATTATTCGGATTCGGAGGCTATATTATGGCAGCAAACATTTTACAAACAATCAGCCAAAACGTTCAAGGAATAATTATCGGTAAACGCTTCTCTGCAACTCAGATGGGATATTTCTCCCAAGCTTACAAATTAGACCAAATTACCAGCTATACAATCCCTCAGGTAATCGTTCAGGTTATGTATCCGGTATATTCATCGATTCAAGATGATAAAAAAAGATTGAACGAAATGGTATTAATGAATATGCGCGTGATTACATTCATTGTTTACCCTATATTAGCAGTATTAATATTGATTGCAGCTCCGCTAATTGAATTTTTATATGGACAAAAATGGCTTCCCTCGGCCCCATACTTTCAAGTGTTATGTGTTGGTGGTTTTTTCGTCTGTCTACAGAACCTGAATTTTTATGCCATTGCTGCTGTTGGTAAAAGCAAATCTCTATTCAAATGGAGTTTTTATAAATGGGGCTTCCTTCTCGCCTCATTAATAATAGGCATGAATTTTGGAATGTATGGTATACTATGGGGTATGGTCATTAGCAGCGCAAATATATTCTTAACAAACGCATTTCTCGCCCGCAAACATACTGGTTTAGAAGTGGGTAAACAGATATTCTCAATTACTCCTATTATTATAATTATTCTCTCAAGTACTATAATTTCTTATTGTATTCATTTGTTCACAAACAATATCGCAATATATTTATTTACGTATTTGACATCTTATTTCTATTTATCATTTATTTCACACTTAAAAGCATTGGATGATACTAAGAATATAATTTTTCAAATCATTTCTTACAGAAGATAGTATACTATGCCATAAACATAGAGTCTATCTTAAAAGAATAATAGAATTAAACAACTCGTAATTCCATGATTAATAAACAAATAATTGGCAAGCTTGCCAGCAAATACTGTAACAATCATTTTTTACGTACTTTTTTACGTCCTCTCTGGAAACTTTATCACGAACGTGAATTTCAAAGACAAATAAAGAACTTTCATAAAAATGGCCAGAGTCTCCTTTATGAAATATATTTAATTTGCAGCGAAAAAAATATTTTCATTTGGCTTGAATTCGGTACTCTTTTAGGTGCATATCGCGAAAATGACTTTATTAAACATGATTTTGATATTGACCTAGGAGTCATGTTTATAGATAAGAATAAACTCGAAGAGGCAATGTACAATCATGGATTTGAGTTAGTTCGGGAATTCACTATCACTGAGAACAATGAATTGATTGGTGCAGAGCAAACGTACTCATACAAATCTGTACTAGTCGATATATTTTTCTATCACCAAGTTGATCAACAAAGTGTAAAGTTACATTCTTTCACACCAATATCTGGAATTCCTCAATACGAAGGGCGTGCAGATATAAAAGAAATAGTAATGCCGTTTTTCGGTTTTGAAAAAACATTCTTCAAGGGCATTGAGGTTTATATACCTAAAAATACATCAGTATATCTCTCTCAATATTATGGGAAAGATTTTATGATTCCCGATTCTAATTATGACTATAGGAAAACAATGACAAATATTACATATATTAAAAGAGAAGAAAGAACAGCAAAATACCGCGAACTAAAACGATTATATTTATAAAATCTATGTTCGCTTTCCATAACAATTAGTCTTTTCACATGAAATCATTTACAATAAACCTTAGACGGTCATTAAAACGTAGAGAATATGTTATTAAAGAACTGAGTAAAACGCCATTTATTAATAATAAATTTATTGAAGGCGTTGACGGTTCATTACTTTCCCATGAAGAGCTAAATGAATTTAATCAAGAACGAGCTTATAAACGGTATGGCCGCTCACTAAAATTAGGAGAGATTGGGTGTACATTAAGCCACAGAAAATGTTATCAATCTTTGTTAGATGATAATAATGATGCTGTAATTATATTTGAAGATGACATTTTCATTAGAAATGCCAATCGTTCTGTTTGGGATTATTTATACTCATATTTAGAGACTGTAAAACATCCAACTATAATTTTATTATCTGGTGGATTCTGGTATCTAAATAATACATCTACACTTAACCCGAATTTATATAATGTATATAACGCGTATTACACCCACAGTTATATGATTAATCGAGCCGCGGCTGAATTACTACTTCGCTTCGACGCAGATTACTTAGCTGACGATTGGAGATTATTAAAAAAAAGAGGTATAAAGCTATTCGCATATAGACCTCATCTAGTTGATCAACAATGGGATGGAACGGTTCCAAGTATGATACAGAATGAGGCAAAACATTGGTTCAACTCACTATCATTAACAAATAAAATTAAATCATATTTAGGTGTAATTCCATGCAAAATACTCGGTTTGTTAGGTCGACATGAAATTGATTCATTTGACAACTTTACTCAGATTTAAAATATACATTGTCCTTTTTATTTACGTATTTGCATTTTATTTAAAAGGGATAAGCACTTCAATTTTACTAGGCATAGCCTTATGGTGCTATGCTTTGGTGGATTTTACATTTTGGAAACAATGTATGCACGTTCTTAATTGCGTATTAATCAGGAATGTTATTAAGATATGGGCACTACTTTCAATAATCGCATTGCTATATCCGCTGTGCTGCTTAACTTTTGACTTTTCTTTTGCTACTTTAGTTTTTACCCAAGGGATTCACCTAATATCGGCCATTTCTGTATTAGCATGGCTTTCTATAAAAAGTATTCCATATTCCGAAGTTGAAAAAGGCTTCATCTCAATTTTTATTTTACAAACAATTATTCAGATCGTAGTATATCTAACACCTTCTTTAGGAAACGCAATTTTAGAATATAATCATTATGATCCTGATTCAGTTGTGGGGATTGGTTCTGGAGTACGAGGAAAGGCTTTGTCAGCAGCTACCACATATCATCTAACAATGGCGTATGGTATTGCTTTCATTCTTTATTTAAAAAACTATTTTAATAAGTGCGTAAATTTCAGCATCATAACAATGGGACTTCTGCTATTTATAGGTATTTTTTTTGCTGGAAGGACAGGTTTTGTAGGGTGTGGGATTGGAATTATTGGATGGTTATTCGATAAATCCGTGAGTAGGAAAATAACATTGAAAAATATTAGTAAATTATTCCTTTATACGATTTTTATAATTGGGGTATTATTTATTGTATTATCTTCCTTTTTCCCCGAAGTATTGGATAGTATTAACAAACAAATCCTACCATATGCTTTTGAATTCCTCTACTCTCTAGATAATAATGGTCAATTAGAAACAGCTTCCACAAATAGATTGAAAGAAATGTGGAGTACAAATATTACCTTTTTTGATTTAATAGTAGGTACTGGACATTACACAAACTCTGATGGAAGTTTCTATATGCACGTAGATCCAGGAATATTGAGACATATGCTTTTCATGGGAGTAATCGGTTATTTGATACTAGTTATCTATCAGTATGTCCTTTTTCCTATTTTTCAGTTCCCACAAAAAAGAATTCGGTATTATGCAATCTTAATTTTTACATTTTTGATTCTAATGGAATTCAAATGTATTAATTTAGGTGTAAACAAATTCGCTTTTTCAATCACTTTATTACTTTCATATAGCTATTTATACCTAAATAGTAGTACAATTTCCTCTAAATATCTAAAACAATGAAAAAAATATTGTTAGTATTTGGAACCCGTCCCGAGGCTATCAAAATGGCCCCTGTTGTAATTGAGTTCCAGAAACACCCAGATAAATTTGAAACAATAGTTTGTGTAACAGGCCAACACCGCAAGATGCTCGATCAAGTACTTGAGTTATTTGAAATCAAACCGGATTATGACCTGAACATCATGAAGCAGGGCCAGGACCTTTATGATGTTACAACACGCGTTCTTACTGGCATGCGCAACGTTCTTAAGGAAGTTCAACCGGATGTTGTACTTGTACATGGCGATACTACAACCTCAACAACTGCTGCTTTAGCCGCTTTCTATCAACAAATTCCTGTGGGGCATGTGGAAGCCGGCCTAAGGACGCATAATATCTACTCTCCCTGGCCCGAAGAAATAAATCGCCAGATTACAGGCCGAATTGCAACTTACAACTTCGCTCCGACTCCCCTTAGCCGAGAAAACCTTATTCGCGAGGATGTATCGGATGAAAAGATTACCGTAACTGGCAATACGGTCATTGATGCACTCTACATGGTCGTTGATAAGATAAGGAACAATCCTAAGCTTGATGCCGAACTGAATTCCGAACTGAAAAAAGCAGGCTATGACGTTGACCGACTTACTGACGGTAAAAAACTTGTGCTCATCACAGGTCATAGACGTGAAAACTTCGGCGATGGATTCATTTCAATGTGCAAAGCAATAAAAACTCTCACAGAGAAGTATCCCGACGTTGATTTCGTCTATCCCATGCACCTGAATCCTAACGTCCGCAAGCCAATCCATGAAGTTTTTGGCGATAATCTGCAGGGACTTAATAATATGTTCTTCATCGAACCGCTGGAATATCTCTCATTCGTGTATCTTATGGAGAAATCCGATATTGTCCTTACCGATAGTGGAGGAATTCAGGAAGAGGCTCCTGGATTAGGAAAACCGGTTCTAGTGATGCGTGACACCACAGAGCGTCCTGAGGCGCTCTCCGCAGGAACCGTAAAACTTGTAGGTACAAATTACGATAAAATTGTCGGTGAAGTTTCTGCACTTCTTGAAGATGAGAAATATTATGACACAATGTCAAAAGCAGTTAACCCTTATGGAGATGGTCATGCTTGCAAAAGAATAACGGATATTTTCTTATAGAAATTATGGTAATCATAATACGAGCAAAAGATATAGAAAGCGATTCAAGAGTATTAAAGTACATACATTTTTTACGCGAAAAAGAAATTAATTATCAAATTATATCCTGGGATAGAATCAACGGTTCCTCATATGATGAAAATACCATAGATTTTAATTATAAATCCTTATATAACGAAGGAGGATGGTCTGCCGTAAAAGGACGTTTGAAATGGATGTACTTTGTAATTAAGACGTTACGCAGAATTGTAACCGATGATAAAACAGTATTACACGCTTGCGATTTGGATGCCGCTTTTCCTGCTGTCGTATTTAAAACGATGTTTTGCAGAGGGGTTAAAGTAATATTTGACATCTTTGATTGGTTTTCTGCCACGTTATCAAACCAAAATCATTTAATTCGTCGTTCTTTCACCTTGATGGAAAGGTTCTGTATCAGACATTCAGATTATATAATAATTTGCGAAAAAGAAAGACAAAACCAAATACCATATTACATTAACAAAGACAGATTATTTATACTACCCAATATACCTTCTTTTATTAATAAAGAGTTTCTTCATCTTGATAAAGAGTTATGCTTTGACAACAATCTCATCACGTTAGCATATGTAGGCGGTTTCACTACTGACAGATGTCTTGATGAATTGATTTCAATAGCCGAAACCGGAACAATAAATCTATTAATTGCAGGATTTGGAGATAGTAGGTTGGAAGAGAGGTTATCTCAATTAAATTTAAAAAACATAAAATATTTTGGGAAAGTGCAATATGAACGAGGCTTAAACATAATGTATAATGCAGACATCATATATGCTATGTACTCAAAAATAAATCCAAATCATTATTTTGCGGCCCCAAACAAGTACTACGAGGCGATGTTTCTTGGGAAACCCATTATATCTACCTCTGGTATTAATATGGATAGTAAAATCAAATCTGATAACATTGGATATATTACCAACGAAGGTCAAGAAAGCATCAATGAATGCTTTCAATCTATAACAAGGTCGGACCTAATAGACAAAGGGTTAAATTCAGCCAAGTTATGGGAATCTAAGTATAAAACATACACAATCGATTTTTTAACAACGCAATATTTAAAACTCATTACATCCAAATAAAGATTACAACCCTTAGCATTTTTGTTAGTTCTTCAGCATATAATTATCAAATGGCAACTCTAAAAATTATAATTTGGGGAACTACCTGATAATAATATTACACTATGCTAACTGCTTCAATAGTCACGTTTCATACTTCTCATAAGGACTTAGAGCGCTTAATATCGTGCGCTGATGAGGCTGTGGTAGAAACACTGTTTGTCATTGACAATTCCTCAAACGATGAACTGAGGGATTTTGTAAAAAACTACTCAAAAGTTCGATACATTCACTCTCTTAATCTCGGGTACGGGTCAGGCCATAACATTGCAATACGAAAAGCGATTGAAATGGGTTCGACTTATCATGTAGTTCTAAATCCAGATGTGTATTGGGCAGGCGAAGTGTTAAGTCAACTGAAAGCATTCATGGATAATACTCCTGATTGTGGATTGGTTATGCCCAAAATAACCTATCCAAGCGGCGATACCCAGTATCTATGTAAACTGCTTCCAACTCCCATGGACTTGATTGGACGCCGTTTTATCCCACTTCCATCTTATCAGCACAAGCATGATTATAACTACGAGTTGCATTGGACCGGATATAATACCACAATGGAGGTTCCCTCTCTCTCCGGCTGCTTTATGTTCATGCGATGCTCTGTGTTAAAAAAAATCGGAGGATTTGATGAACGATATTTCATGTACGCCGAGGATATTGACCTATGCCGCAGGATTGGAGAAGTATCTAAAACAATATATTATCCTGAAGTTTCGGTAGTTCACGAATACGACAAAGGGTCTTATAAGAATAAAAAATTGTTGAAATACCATATTCATTCAGTAATAAAGTACTTTAATAAATGGGGATGGTTTTTCGACAAGAGAAGAACAGAAAAGAACAAAAAGTCTATTCATAATTTGAGAAACTGTCCTTCATGAAAGGCATCGTCCTCGCCGGAGGGTCCGGCACTCGACTTTATCCGATTACGAAAGGGGTCAGCAAGCAGTTGCTGCCGATTTTCGATAAGCCGATGGTTTATTATCCGATTTCGACGCTGATGCTGGCGGGAATTCGCGATATTCTTATTATCTCGACGCCGACTGATTTACCCGGCTTCCGCCGCCTGCTTGGCGATGGCTCGGACTACGGCGTGAAGTTCACTTATGCCGAGCAGCCGAGTCCTGATGGTCTGGCGCAGGCGTTTATTATCGGCAAGGAGTTTATCGGCAACGATTCGGTTTGCCTCGTTCTGGGTGATAATATTTTCCACGGCTCAGGCTTTTCGGAGGTGCTCCGCAAGGCCGTCGTCGATGCGGAACAGGCATCGAAGGCCACCGTGTTCGGCTACTGGGTGAACGATCCTGAGCGCTACGGTGTGGCCGAGTTCGACCGCCAGGGCAACTGCCTGTCGATTGAGGAAAAGCCTCAGAATCCGAAGTCGAACTATGCGGTTGTCGGGCTATACTTTTACCCCAACAAGGTGGTGCGCGTGGCCGAAGCCATCAAACCCTCGACACGCGGCGAGCTCGAGATTACAACTGTCAATCAGGAGTTCCTGAACGACGGCGAGCTAAAAGTGCAGACTCTGCCCCGCGGTTTTGCATGGCTTGACACCGGCACACACGATTCGCTGGCAGAGGCTTCAATCTACGTAGAGGTTCTTGAAAAGCGTCAGGGCCTGAAGATTGCTTGCCTTGAAGGCATTGCATATCGCCAGGGCTGGATTTCGAAGGAGAAGATGACTGAGATTGCAAAACCGATGCTCAAGAATCAGTACGGGCAGTATCTGATGAAGGTCATCGATGAAGTTGAACGTACTGGCGACAATAATCTGGATTAAGGACATGGAAGTTATCAAGACCGATATTGATGGAGTGGTGATTATCGAACCCCGCATTTTCACGGATGCCCGAGGATATTTCTTCGAAAGCTACTCAAAGCGTGAGTTCGATGAGAAAGTACGGCCAGTTGACTTCGTCCAGGACAACGAGTCGATGTCATCCTACGGCGTGATGCGCGGACTGCATTTCCAGCATCCGCCATTCACCCAGAGCAAGCTGGTGCGATGTGTAAAGGGCCGTGTGCTTGATGTAGCCGTGGACATTCGCAAGGGTTCGCCCACGTATGGCCGCCATGTGGCCGTAGAGCTATCAGAGGACAATCACCGCCAGTTCTTCGTGCCCCGCGGCTTTGCCCACGGCTTTGCTGTGCTGAGCGATGTGGCCGTGTTCCAGTATAAATGCGATAATTACTATCATCCTGAGTCGGACGGTGGAATCTCAATCGCCGATGCTTCGCTGGGTATAGACTGGATGATTGATCCCGCCAAGGCCATCCTTTCGGAAAAGGACCTCAGGCACCCGGCGTTGGCCGAGTTCGATACACCATTTGATATTAACGTAGATCTTTACCTGAAATGAATATACTCGTAACTGGAGCCAACGGACAGCTTGGCAACTGTATCCGCTATGCCGCCGAGGGTTCGAAGGACAATTATATATTTACCGACGTAGCTGAACTGGATATCACCGATGCCGCGGCTGTTGCAGCCATGGTGAAGGACAGCGATGTGAACGTGATTGTGAATTGCGCCGCTTATACCAACGTGGATAAAGCCGAGACGGACGCAGACTTTGCCGAAAAGCTAAACTCCACAGCCGTTGCCAATCTGGCAAATGCAATCAAGGCCAACAATGGGGTGCTGATTCACGTGTCGACCGACTACGTGTTCGGCGGCTCGCAAGGCAACACTCCTCGCACCGAAACCGAACCGGTCTATCCAACCGGTGTCTATGGTCTTACTAAGCTTCACGGCGAGCAGGCCGTGGCCGATAGCGGTTGCCGGGCACTGATTTTTCGCACTGCATGGCTATACTCGGAGTTCGGCAAGAACTTCGTAAAGACGATGCTTAATCTCACGACCGCAAAGCCCGAACTCAAGGTTGTGTTCGACCAGGTTGGCACACCGACCTATGCGCAGGACCTGGCCGATGCTATTGTCAATATTATCATAGGTCGTAAATTTGAAGGCAACGAGGGAATCTACCATTACTCCAACGAGGGGGTGTGCTCGTGGTTTGATTTCACCAAAGCCATTGCAGAAATTGCCGGAAATCGCGATTGCAATATCCAGCCATGCCACTCCGCCGAATTTCCCTCGCCGGTGGTACGGCCTTCCTATTCTGTCCTCGATAAAACAAAATTCAAAAGTACTTTCGGCCTGCCCGTCCCCTACTGGACCGACTCGCTCCGCAAGTGCATCAATAATCTGAAATCTCATGAAGCGTAATATCCTCATAACCGGCGGTGCCGGCTTCATCGGCTCGCACGTTGTGCGCCTGTTTGTCAACAAATACCCTGACTATCATATTGTCAATCTCGACAAACTCACGTATGCAGGCAATCTCGCTAACCTCAAGGACGTCGAGGACAAACCTAACTACACCTTTGTACGTGCGGACATTGCCGACCTCGACGAGATGCGCCGCATTATCAACGAACATAAAATTGACGGCATCATCCATCTCGCAGCCGAGAGCCACGTGGACCGCTCAATCAAAGATCCCTTCACCTTCGCCCGCACCAACGTGATGGGTACGCTCGCACTCCTTCAGGCTGCCAAGGAGTATTGGGAATCGCTGCCTGAGAAATTCGACGGCAAACTGTTCTATCACATCTCTACCGACGAGGTTTACGGTGCTCTTGAGCTTACACATCCCGAAGGTGTTCCGGCACCATTCACTACCAAGGCGTCGAGTGAGGACGATATGGCCTATGGCACCGAGTTCTTCCTCGAGACCACAAAATACAATCCTCACTCGCCCTATTCGGCATCAAAGGCCTCGAGCGACCACTTCGTGCGCGCCTATCATGACACCTACGGCATGCCGACGCTGGTCACTAACTGCTCGAACAACTACGGCCCCTACCAGTTCCCCGAGAAGCTCATCCCGCTTTTCATCAACAACATCCGCCACGGCAAGCCGCTCCCAGTCTACGGCAAAGGCGAAAACGTGCGGGACTGGCTCTTCGTCGAAGATCATGCCCATGCCATAGACCTCATCTTCCACAAAGGCAAGGTGGCCGAGACCTACAACATCGGTGGATTCAATGAGTGGAAAAATATAGATCTAATCAAGGTCATAATCAAGACTGTCGATCGTCTACTCGGAAATCCCGAAGGTCAGAGTGAGAAGCTGATAACCTATGTCACCGACCGTCTCGGTCACGATATGCGCTATGCCATCGACTCCCGGAAGCTACAGAGTGAACTCGGATGGGAACCAAGCCTCCAGTTCGAAGAAGGCATCGAACGCACCGTCCGCTGGTACCTCGATCACCAGGACTGGATGGACAATATCACCTCCGGCGACTACGAGCGCTACTACGAGGAGATGTATAAAAACCTTTGATATAGTCCTCGTCCTCCCTCCACCGCCGCCTTTATCCTGAAAAACTAATCTAACTTTCCTGTTATGTCATTTTGGTTAATTAACTGCATTGCGCTTTTTGCTCTGTGCGTGCTGTTCGCGGGCATTATTATCCCACAGATTCTTCTCATCGCATTCCGCAAGAAGCTTTTTGATGAGCCTGACGAGCGTAAAATCCACACCAGCCTGGTACCACGCCTAGGCGGTATCGCTTTCACCCCCGTGATATTTTTCTCACTTTTCCTGGTGGTGGGCGTGAACCTGGCTTTGGGTCATAGTGCAATTCTCAGTCCCGATACCGGCGAACTGTGTCCGGTGCTGTTCGGGCTGTGTGCAATGTTGGTGCTGTTCGTGGTCGGAATTGCTGATGACCTCATCGGCGTGCGCTATCGAGCCAAGTTCGTCGCGCAAATTTTGTGTGCGTGCATGTTGATTATTGGCGGAATATGGTTCAACAACTTCCACGGTATTATGGGCTTGGGCCATGTGTCGCCATGGTTCGGGTTTCCGTTCACGGTGCTACTGGTGGTGTTCATCATCAACGCCATCAACCTGATTGACGGTATCGATGGGCTTGCTTCGGGTCTTAGCGCCATAGCAAGCCTCGTCTACGGAGTGATTTTCTTCCTGATGGGCGAATATCTCTACACCATGCTGGCATTCGCCACACTGGGTGTACTGCTGCCGTTCTTCTACTACAATGTGTTCGGCGACGCCGAAAAGCACAGCAAAATTTTCATGGGAGATACCGGCAGCCTCACCATTGGCATTGTGCTCTCCATCCTGAGCCTGAGGATGAACATGACGCCCTCCGACCAGATTATCTGGAATTTTAATCCCATTGTTGCGGCATTTATACCGCTCTTTGTGCCCTGCTGCGATGTGGTGCGCGTATATCTCCACCGAGTGCGCAACGGCAAGAACCCCTTCCTGCCCGACAAGAATCACATCCACCATAAGCTGCTGTCCATAGGACTAACGCAGCGTTGGGCAATGATATCGCTCATCAGCAGTACATTCTTCATGGTGGTGTTCAACATTCTGATGTCGATGGTGCTCAATGTGAATGCCCTGATTATCATCGACGTCCTGATGTGGGGGCTGGCCAATATCTGGCTGGCACGTCTGTCGGCACGTCGCAAAGCGAAATAATTGCTCATGATGAACTACGAAGAAATCGATCAGTACCGAATAATCGACTATATGATTGCCGTCGGCGGCGACGTAGCCGTGGACGATATCATCGCTTTCTCAGGTGCCGAAAAACTGCGCGTATATCCGCTTATTTTCAAGATGAAGCTCGACGGCGTAATAACCATCACGGAAACAAATATGTGGGGTGCTCCCACCAAAATAAGACTATAGGAAATACAAAATTATTCCACATCAACCCACTGGGGTCGGGCGTTTGTGCTCGGCCCCGTTTTTTTTGTGAACTATCGGCGGGATTGGGTGTTGGATTTGTATAACCTTTTTATCAGATTATGCGAAAGTATATTTTCCTTGCAGCTGCGGCCATCGCTTTGGCCGGCTGCTCCGGTAACGACAAGGGGTCGGTTACCATCACGCTTCCCGAGGGTTCTACTGCAACTGAGCTCGTGGTGAGTTACATGACTATCGAGAACAGCATCACGGCCACGAGCGCGGAGGATTTGCGTGTGGTGTACGACACGCTCCAGGTGAAGGATGGCAAGGCAAGCATGAAGCTTGCTTCGGCCGAAGCGGCGCGCTATGACATCATGCCGCCTGTTCCGGCGCGCTCCGATCCCGAATTCTACGCTTCGCCGGGCGAGAATCTGCACGTTATAATCCGCAGCTTCGAGCCACTGGACTATTCGGTTGAGGGCACACGACTGATGGAGGATATCACGGCTATGCGCGCCGCCAGCCGCCCCGTGCAGGATGAGTACGTAGCCCTCCTTACAAGCGGCGACGACATTACCCCCGATCAGGTTTACGACATCATGAAACGCTACAGCGATGCCATCAAGAAGTTTGTGGCCGAGAATCCCGAAAGTCCGGCCGTGCCTCTGGCCATCATGGAGCTTAGCGCGGACGATTTCAAGCCTATATATGACAACATGACGCCCCAGGCGCGTGCATCCATTCTGATGCCTTACGCTGAGGTTCTCAACCGCGAGGTGGAGAAGGATTTGGCCGAACGTCAGGCCGAGGCCGACCGTCGGGCCGAAGTTGCCTCGGGCACTATAACCGCTCCGGGCTTTACCTTACCCGACCTTGCGGGCAAACAGGTGAGTCTGGCCGATTTCCGCGGCAAGTGGGTGGTGCTCGACTTCTGGGGTAGCTGGTGCGGATGGTGCGTAAAGGGGTTCCCTGCGCTAAAGGAAGCATACGCCAAGTACGGTGACCGCATCACCATCATAGGCATTGACTGCAACGAATCTGAGGCCGATTGGCGCGCAGGCGTCAAGAAGTACGAGCTCCCCTGGCTCAACCTCTACAACGGCAACAACCGCGACCTCTACACGGCCTACAATATCGAAGGATTCCCCACCAAAGCCATCATTAACCCTGAGGGCAAACTTGTGGACGTCACAACCGGCGAGGACCCGTCCTTCTTTACCCGCCTCGCAAAATTCCTGGAATAAGTTATACTCTACCCTATCACAAAAAACAAAAAATCGCCCGGAGCGTAATGCCCCGGGCGATTTTGATTTATAGGTTAGGATGTTTATCAGAAGGTAACGATCTGGATGCGGGTGATTGTTACGTCGCCGCCAATGATGAGGGCAGTGTCACCGCCTACCATTGTAGCAGCCATGCCTTCAGAAACTTCAAATTCAATGAAGTTCTCGTCGGCTGCGATGGTTACGTTGTTGGGACTTTCGCCACCATCGCGGATGAAGGGAGCGCCCCACCAACCGTCGCACACGCAGAAAGTCTGAGGAGCTTCGTGGGGTGTGAAGGTGAAGCGGATGGTCTGACCGGCTTCGGGAGTAACCGCGGAGTAGTCGAAGTCGGAGGGTGCGGAGTACCACCACCAACCTACAGTGACTTCGCCCGACCAGATGGTGGGATATTCGCGGAAGAGTTCGATCTTTTTCAGGGTATAGTTACCACCACCGATAATAATGCCCTCACCGGTGTTGAAAGTATTTACCATTCCTTCCGAGATGGGGAATTCTACCTGAGTGGTACCTCCGTTAACCCAGATAGTATTAGCACCATCGCCGGTTACGTTGGGTTCGCCCCACCAAGCGTCGCACACGCACACACTTGCACCATCGGGGTTGTCAAATGTCAGGCGCATCATCAGGCCTTCGTGGAGCGAAATACCTTCCAGATTGAACTGGTCGGTACTCATGTACTGCCAGTTTGCCCAGTCGTAGATATATACATCGCCTTCCCAAACCGTTGCGTAGCCTTCACCACCTTCTTCAGAGCCTCCGCCAACAACGGCGTCGGAAAGGGTGATTTCAGGAAGAACAGTTTTTGCACCGCTGCAGTCCTCGATGGTTATGGAAGCTGCGCCGGCAGCAATACCCATAGGCGAGTAGATGTAGAGTGCGTTGGTGGATTTGCGGCGGAAGTTCTCGGCGTTGACCACGATGTCCTCGCCATTGGCGCCGGGGAAATGTGCGCAGGTGATGAACTCGAGGTCTGAGCCGTACACTTCAACACACTCGTTGATTTTTACTTCGGCATCCTGCGGAGCCACACGGGTCACCTGGGGCTTACCAAGGGTGAGAGCCATGGTTGACTCAGCGGATTCGTCGTTGGCTTTAACGGTAACCGCACCACCCTCGGCCGACACGCCGGCGGGGGTGACAACGGTGATATAGCCGTTACCCACTTTGGTAATGTCCGTCACGGTCACGTTGCCGGGGAACACTACGGCAGTAGCTTTGTCAAGGCCCGTACCGGTGATGGTGATAACCTGACCTTCCATAACCTTGGTCGGCAACACAGACTTCACCTCGAGCACATCGTTGGCGCTGAAGTCGTCATTGTCGTCGCACGAGGTCAGAGCCACGTTGGACAGCAATGCGAAACCCGCAGCCAAAAGATATAAACTATGTTTTTTCATAAATTAATTTCGTTTGGAAAATTTCGTTGAATCTGTTTTTACCAGTTGGGGTTCTGAGTCAGATTACCGTTTTTCTGGAGTTCGGACTGAGGCACGGGGTAGAGATTATACTTCTCGTTCCACTGGCGAGCCTTGGTGGCACGGTTCAGGATGAGGTTGCCGTTGGCATCCATAGTCAGGTTGGCCACCTGAACATTGTTGAAGAACTCGGCACCCTTCTTCCAGCGGCGAACGTCCCAGAAGCGATGGCCTTCGAAAGCAAGCTCAACCATGCGCTCACGCATGTAGCGAGCCTCGAAGTCGGCGTTGCCGTGGAACTCGGGCATCTGGATGTCGGCGCGGTTGCGGAGAACATTGATAGCATCGTTGGCCGACATGCCGAACTCACCTGCTGCGTCAGCGTCGCCGTAGTAGTTGTACATTGCCTCGGCGTAGTTGAGGTAAACCTCGGCCAGACGCATCACAATCCAGTTGTGGCGGGTGCTGGTGGGGTTGTTGGTGGTGGTGATGCAAGTGCCGTCAACAAACTTCTTCAGATAGTAACCGGTGGGAGTCGCACCATACTTGGGAGCAGCGTTGAAGCCGCCCTGGTAGGTTTCGATTGCCATCTGCTGGGTGGTGTTGGAGGGCCACATGTCGCCATTCTTCACCACTGTGAGCTCGAAGCGGGGGTCAAGACCATCGTAGGGGTTCTCGGTGGTCACGTTGATGTTGCCGGGATGTTTTTCCTTGAAAGTTTTGCCATCGGCCTGATATTCGTACATGTCCACCAGGCTCTGGGTGGGACAGTTGCCGGAGTTGCCGTTCTCAACACCCACGGGGTAGTTGTTCATTTCGAACTGGTTGCTGGCCTGGGTGCCGAGCACGAAGATGAACTCGGGGTTGGTGAAAGTTTCGTGGCCCCACAGATTGGCATAAGCGCTGAGCTGATAGCCCCACAGAGCGGCGTTGTCGATGATGAACTTGCTGGCGGCAGCAGCCTGCTTCCACAGTTCCTTGTCGTTGTCCTTGTTGAACAGGGGCGAAGCCTGGTACAGGAGGGCGCGGGCCTTCAGAGCCAGAGCGGCACCGCGGGTGGCACGACCGATTTCCTGACCGGGGATGTCGTTGTAGCTCACGGGCAGATACTGGGCAGCAGCATCGCACTCGTCAACAATGAATTTGAATACCTCGCTGGCCGGGGTACGAACCACGCTGTTTGCCTGAGCATTGGTCAGAGTGGCAGTCACCAGGGGTACGTCGCCGTAGGCACGCACCAGCTCGAAGTAGTAGTAGGCGCGGAGGAAACGCAGCTCGTAGGGGAAGATTTCGAACTGCTGCACCATGTTGTCGTAGTCGGGAGCGTACTCGTACTCGGAGAGGTCGATTTTGTCGATTCGCTCCAGGTACATGTGCACCTGAGTGATTGCACGGTAAGCCACTTCCCAGGTATTGGAGAAGGGGTTGGAGGGAGTCCAGCCACCGTTAAAGTAGTTATGGATGAGCGAGTAGGACAGCGCGAACTCAGCCTCATCGGTAGCGCTGGCAATCATGGCGCCGTTGCCGTAGATATCGTCCTTGAATTCGCTGGGCATCTGAGCATACACGTCGTAGACGAGGTTCTTGACGCCGTTGATGGGGCTATTATAGGTCCATTCCTCGTCGCGGCTCGAAGCCTCGTTGTAGTCGAGGTCGGCGCAGCCGGTCATGGCTACGGCTGCCAGGCCCAAGATAGCATATTGAAATTTGTTCATAACTGTTTCTTAGATTAGAAGGTTAAAGTGAGACCTACGTTAACACCCTTGAACATGGGGTAGGAAGTGGAGAGCACTTCGGCGTCCATAGCGTCCACGTTGTCGAAGGACAGAAGGTTCTCGCCCTGAACGAACACCTTAGCCTCGGAGAGCCACAGGCGGGAGAGCACGCTGGAGGGAAGTTTGTAGTAAACTTCGCAGTTGCGCATCTTCAGGAAGTGAACTTTCTTGTACCAGATGTCGCTTGCGCGGCTGTTGTTCTTGTTCTCGAGAGTTGTGAGGCGGGGATAGAGTGCGTTGGCACCTGCAATGTCGTAGCAGTTGTTGTAGTAGTCAACGCTCAGGTTGCCGTTGTTGGCCATGCCACCCCAAATGGCGGTGGGCAGATACTTCATGTAGTTGCCGGTGCCCTGGAACCATGCGTTCAAACCGAAGCCCTTGTATTCGAAGCCGAGGTTGAAGGCATAGTTGATTTCGGGAATCTGGGTTGCGCCGTTCAGGCTGGTAACGTCGAATTCGTTGATAACTTCGTCGCCGTTGAGGTCCTGGAACTTAACGTCGCCGGCGCTCACGGTGGAGAATTCCTGACGGAAGCTGTTGTCAATGTCGGCCTGATCTTTGAAGAAACCGTTGGAGAGCAGACCCCAGGCCTCGTTCACACGGTGACCCACGGGATCCTGGAGGGGATAGGTGGGAGTGCCGATGTACTTAACCACTTTGTTGCGGTTCCACGACAGAGTTGCACCTGCATTGAAGTTGAAATCGCGGGTGAACTGCTTGGCATACTTGGCGCTGATTTCGAAGCCGTAGCTTTCTACTTCGCCAACGTCGTTGTAGGACGACTGGATACCGACTACCGACGAGTTCTCGTTGCTTGCCGAAAGCATGATGTGGCTGCGACGCTGATAGAAACCGTCAACAGTAACATCGAGGCAGTTGGCCAGGCGGATGTCGGTACCAACGTTCACGCTCTTGGAAGTTTCCTGCGAGAAATCAACGGTGGGGAACGAGCCCAGCGATGCACCCCAGGTGGGGCTGTAGTTGTTGCCGATGATTACGTAGCCGTGCGAAGCATCCCAGGTGGGAAGCCACATGCCGTAGGTGGGCATATAGTCGGTGTGCTGGATAGCACCCGAAGCGCGGAGCTTGCCGTAGTTGAAAATACCGCCCTCGTTGTTGGCGTAGATCCAACCGAGCGAAAGCACGGGCGAGAAGGCCCACTTGGAGGGATAGGAGCGGTTCGAACCGTTGCCGGCCAGAACGAGGTCGCCCATGAAACGGTTGAGGAAGTCATAGTGGAACACACCCATGATGTTCTGACGGTAGTAAGTGTTACCGCGACCATCGTGGTTCTCACCCTTGTTGTTATAGATGATGGAGGCGTTGAAGTGGTCGTCGTCGGTGAACGAAGTCTTGTAGTTCACGCCGATGTTGCCGCTTGCGGTCCACCACTGGGAGTCAACCCAATTGCTGAACGAAAGTTCGGTCTGCTTGTTACCGAAGGTTGCGAGAGCAATGTTGTTCTTGTCGCCGATGGCACCGGTGTAGCGCTCATAGCCGTACTCGTAGGATTTGGTCGAGTTCTCGGCATAGATTGAAGCGTTGGCATAGGCTGCGCTGATGAACACGCTCAGACCCTTCACCCAGAAGTCAAGTTTCTGAGTCAGTTTGCCGTCAACCCACAGCTGACGCTGGTGAGTTTTATAGAAACCGGACTCCTGAATCTTGGCAGCGGGGTTGGCATCGCCAAAGGCTTCGTTACCACCCCAGATACCGGTCGAGGTCTTATAGGGGAAGGCACTGGCCGGAGTTGTGTAGATGGATTCGATGACACCGTCGGCAGTGATGGCCGAGGGACGCTTGGTTTCCTGGAACATACCGAACAGGTTCACCGACATTTCGGTGGTGTTGGTGATGCTGAAGTCCAGATTGGTGCGGATGTTGGCGCGGGACTGACGCAGCTGGGCGTTGTAGGTGTCCTGCTGGGCATCCTTCAGGGCACCGCGGGCGTCAACGAAGTCGATGTTCGTGTAGTACTTCACACGCTCGGTACCGCCGTACACCGAAATATAGGCATGGTCCTCTTCGCCATGATTGCGGAAAGTCACATCGCGCCAGTCGATGTTGGGGTAGATGTAGGGGTCAGTACCGGCCTTGAACAGGTCGAGTTCCTGCTGGGTATAGGCAGCGGCAAGACCATCGTTGGCACGGGCGCGGTTAAGGGCACCTGCGTAGGTGTAACCGTCCACCATGTCGGCAAACTGGGGGTCGAAAGTGAATTTGTGGCTGTAGTCGGCCTTCACGTGGGTCTTGCCTTCGGCGCCGCGCTTGGTTTTCACCAGGATGGCACCGTTCACACCCTCGTGGCCGAGGAGTGCGGTGGCAGCGGCATCCTTGAGGACGGTGACGCTTTCCACTTCCTCCACGCTGAGGCGGTCGATGGGACGTTCGTAGCCGTCCACCAGGATGAGGATGCTCTTATCGCTCAGAGTGTGGTAGCCACGGATGTTGAGCGAGGGAGCCTTGTTCTCGTCGCCGGTGAAACCGCCGTCCGAAAGAGCGGTGAGGGCCGGCAGGCGGCCGTAAAGAGCCTGGGCAAGGTTGGTTGCCGAGGTCTGCTGCAGTTCTTCGCCCGAGATAGTGGTGACAGCGGCAGTGCTGAAGAAATCGCTGATTTCCACGCCGTAACCTAAATCGTAGGCATAAGCATTCTTATCGTTGAGTGTAACCTGCGCACCGGCCGTCAGAGTGGCGGCTGCGGTTGCAAGCATCAACACTTTATTTATATTCATAGATTGATTCTTAATGATTTATGAAATCGAATTACCAACCGGGGTTCTGGTTCAGGCCGTAACCCTTGTTAATTTCGTCGCGCGAAATGGGCGAGAGATACCATTTATCACTCCATTTGCTGGTTTGATTATCGGTGTCCCACCATACGCGGGTGTTGTTGGTGCAGGGAACGCTCTCGTAGATGCAAGCGGGCCAAACTTCGCCGGGCTCAAGGCTGGTGTTGCCGTTATAGTCGGCGGGATCCATCTTGTTGCCGTTGGCATCCTTGCGCCACATGCGCAGCTGGTGAACCTGTTTTTTGAAGATATCCGAACGCTTGTAGCGGATAAGGTCGTACCAACGCTGGTCCTCATAGCCGAACTCGCAGGCACGCTCCTTGAAGAGCTGCTCAATGAAGTTATCCTTATTGCTGGTAAGGTTGAGCGAGGGGTTCATAGTTTCTACTTTACCCAGGCCTACGCGTGCGCGTACCTTATTCATTTCGTCGCAGGCTTTCTGCAGGTTGCCGGTCTGAGCGAGGGCTTCAGCGTAGCACAGGTGGATATCAGCCATGCGGAGGTAAGCGAAGTTGGTAGGATAGTAAGCCGCGTAACCATTGTCGCGCAGATACTTGAACAGTTTCATGCGGGTTGACCAGGGGTTATCGGTAACAGCGGGGTTGAAAGTCTGGTCAACATTACCACCCTGCCACATTTCGATGCTGGACAGACCCTGATACTGCTCGACGAGGTTATTGCGGGAAACAACCATGGTTTCGTACAGACGAGGGTCGCGGTTAGCGAAGATGTCGATGTTATCGGGGTTGTTCGTGTTAAAGATGTTGTCGTAGGGGAAGTTGCGACCGTCGGCCATGCCGAACATCTTCATATATTCAAGGGTGAAGAGAGCCATACCGAACTCGTCCATACCCTCAACGTTCCAGTCACCGTTCCATGCGTTGGTGCCGTCGCCTGCATGAACTTCAATCACTTTCTCGCTATTACCACGGAACCAGTAGGCTGCACGGTAGGCGTTGCAGTAGTCCTGCTCGGTATCGCCGGTGGGCTGAACGAGTGCGAAGTAGTTGCCATTTGCGCTGTTCGCCTTGAAGAAGTCCTCGCAAGCAGCAAGAGCCTTGGTCCAGAGCTCAGCTTTGTAGCCACCGGTCCACACCTGGAGGGGATCCTGATTTTCCTCGTTGCGGGTGAATTCCATGTAGGGTTTATCGGAGTTGAACAGAGGCGAAGCCACGAAGTTCCACAGTTTCACGCGCAGACCGTAGGCGGAGCCTTTGGTCAGACGGCCCGAGTTGGTTGCCTGGTCCTGTACGTAGAAAGGCAGACCGGGTTCATCAATAGCTTTCTGGAGAAGCTCTTCAATGAATTCAGCTGTTTCGAGGACACTCATGCGGGTGCCGTCGACAACGTCGGCTGCTTCGTAGTATCTATCCACCTTGGGCAGACCACCGAAATTGCGGAATGCGTCCAGATAGCGGCTGGCCATGATTACGTAGCACTCGCCACGCAGCTGGCTCTTTTCGGTTTCGCTCAGGTCGGGTACGTTGTCGATATTGTCAACGAAAATCCAACCTTCGCGGATGGTGCGCCAGATACCGGCACGTGCATTGCCGTCGCCGTTGGCAATGAAGGGGAATTTTACGAAACCACCGTTGTCCTGGTCAGTTTCAGTGAGGTCACCACCATAGTACTTACCGAGGTTGTGCCAACCGCAGTAGGACTGGCAGATGTCGGTGAGTGCGTCGGGGTGGGAGTACCACACAGCACCGGTGTAGGTGAAGGGGTTGTGCATAGCACCGTACATGTGCCAGAGCAGACGCTTGGCGTTTTCGCCCTTTGCGAAGATGGTGTCCATGGTCACATCCACGCCAGGCTGCTTCTCCAGGAAGCCTTCGCCCACGTTGATGTCGTCCACGCACGAGTAGAGCGAACCCACACTCATGATGACACCGGCCGCGCCGATGAATGCGGCGGTTTTTATTTTGAGTTTCTCTATAAGATTCATTGTGAAAGGAGATTAGAAGTTAACGTTGAGACCGAAGTTATAAACGCGGGTCATCGGGTAACGTGTGCTACCGTAGCCTGCCTGGGCCTCGGGGTCGTTGGCCTTGAAGCTGGTGAAGGTGAGGAGGTTGTAGCCGTTGGCGTAGACACGAATGCTGTTGATGGGAACGCGGGGAATCTTGAAGGAGTAACCGATTTCCATATTCTTCAGACGGATGTAGGAAGCATCAACCATCCAGGGAGCGGACATGGAGCCGTTGTGCTCGCGGGCCGATTTCTCAAGCGAGATACGGGGCAGGATTGCATCGGGGTTGTCCTCAGTCCAGGAGTTATCGTAAACCCACTTGTTGAGCATCGACATGTTGCCGGTACCGAAAGCGGGAGTATAGAACGAGCTGAGCTGACGGTTAACGTGAGTAGCGCCTACCCAGGTCATCGAGAAGTCGAAGCCGCGCCAGTTGAGCGATGCCATGATGCTGCCGGTGTACTCGGGGATATCGCTGTAGCCGATTGCATGAACGTCGTTTGCGTCAACCTTGCCGTCGCCGGTGAGGTCCACGAATACGCTGTCGCCGGGGCGGAGAGTAATCTGCTGGTCGGGCATATCCACGCCGTAAGCTTCTTTGTAGCGTGCCTCGGTTTCGCCGGGAACGTAGAATTCAAAGAAGTCGTAGCCGAAGGGTTGGCCTACGGGCAGACCGGTGTGGTACATGTGGTCGAATTCCTTCTTAACCTCGGCCATTTCAACAACTTTGTTGCGGGCAAAGGCGAAGGTGGGCGAAATGGAGTAGTTAACCTCGCCGATGCGGTCGGCCCAACGGAGGGTGATTTCATAACCGTGGTTCTTTACGCGGCCGAAGTTCACAGAGTTGGGTTTGAGTGCCGAGATACCGGCGATGGTGGTTTCGTTGGAAACGAGGATGTTCTTACGGTCTTCCCAGAAGAGGTCGAGGCCGAAGCTCAGACGGTCGCGGAAGAAACGGATGTCCACACCATAGTTCTGCTTGGTAGCGGTTTCCCAGGTTACGTCGGGGTTACCATTGCTTTCCTCGCGCGCACCGGGCATCCAGGAGCTATTGGTCATACCGAAGTTACCGGTACGATCGTTGGTCCACCATGCGCCACCGCCGTTGTTGTAGAACGACCATGTGCCGGGGAGGTAGAGGAAGCGGCCGATACCCTGGTCGTTACCTACCTTACCGACAGAACCGCGGAGTTTGAAGTAGGAAACTACGGGACGGATGGGCTCCCAGAAGCTTTCAGATGAAGCAATCCAGCCGAGAGATGCGGAGGGGAAGAAACCGAAGCGCTTGCCCTTGGCGAAGTTCTCGGAACCGTTGTAGCCCATGTTGAGGTCAACCATATACTTGGTCTGATAGTCATAGGTGGCACGAGCAACCATACCTACGTAGCCGCGGGCAATGGAGTTGTAGATACCGCCGGGATAGTAGTTCTTGGATTCGTTGTAGAGCACGAGACCGCCAACGTTGTGGTCGCCGAACTTACGGTTGTAGTTGATGGCAGCTTCAGCGTACCAGTTGCGACCGCCCCACTTGGACTCGCTGTAGCCCAGAGGCCAGGTGTCGCCCTGACGTACATATACGATTTTGGGAGAGCCGTCGGCTTCGAATTCACCCTTGGCGATGGTGGCCTTGTAGTTGATGCCGTCGCCGGTGGTGCGGGCTTTCTGAAGAGTGTAGTTAGAGTTGTAGGAACCCTTGATGCGGAAGTCAAGACCCTCGGTGATGAAGTCGAGCTTCAGTTTGTACTGGAGGTCGAGGTTCACTACGTTCTCGGTCTGAGTGGTGTAGCCATGCTGGTAGATGAGGCCCAGACCGTCGGAACCGATAGCGCCAACGAGGTCGGGGTCGGACACGATGCGGTTGCCGTCGGCATCAAGGCCGTAGCCGGCCATAGGCATACCGTTGTTGAGAAGACCTTCAACACCGAACACGCCGGACTGGCCGTTGTACTCACCGTTACCGATGGAGTTACGCTTGCCGATGCGACCGCCGATGCCGATAGAAAGAGAACTGCGGCGGGAAAGGTCAACGTCGAGGTTCGCACGATAGTTGTAGCGGCGATACTTGAAGTTGGCATCCTTACCCTGATTGAAGGTTTTGAAAAGACCATCCTGGTTGAGCATACCAACGGACACGAAGTAGCGTGCGCGTTCGGTACCGCCCGACACATTAAGATTATACTGCTCCTGCCATGCGTGGTCGTTCATCAGGTAGGTGAACCAGTTGGTGCTGGGGTAAACGGTGGGCATATCCATGTCTTTCCAGTGCTGGATAGCTTCCTGCGAATATTTCCAACCCGAGGGGTCGACACCTTCCACTTCCTGCGCGTGATTATAAGCGGTGGCGTACTCGTAGGAGTTTGCCGGCTCCAGGAACTTGGAAATCTGCTGCAGACCGGCAGATGCGGTAAAGGTGATGTTGGGCTTGCCCACCTCACCGCGGCGGGTGGTGACAAGAATAACACCGTTAGCACCACGCACACCGAATACTGCGGTTGCGGATGCGTCCTTAAGAATAGAGATGTCCTGAACTTCGTTGGGGTCAATCTGGCTGAACGAACGTTCAACACCATCCACCAGCACGAGAGGCTCGGCGCTGTTGAACGAACCGATACCGCGGATGCGGATCACGGGGTCGTCGGCACCGGGAACACCCGAATACTGAACGGACTGAAGACCGGGAAGTTTACCGGACAGAGAGTTGCCCAGCGAAGCTGCGGGCGATTTGAGGAGTTCCTTACCGCCTACGTTTGCAACCGAACCGGTCAGAGTGACCTTGCGCTGCTGGCCGTAGCCGATAACCACCATTTCCTCGAGGCTCTCGGAGCTCTCGGACATAACGACATCGATTTTGGCCGATGTCACTTTAACCTCTTTAGGCGTGAAGCCTACATAAGAGAATACCAGGGTAGAACCCTGAGGAACTCCCGACAAGACGTAGTTACCGTCAATGTCTGTCACCGTGCCTTTGGACTTATCCTTAGTCTGCACGGAAACACCGACAAGCGGTTCATTCATCTCGTCAGTAACACAACCTTGCACTCGTAAATCCTGAGCGAAGGACACTCCAGGCAGCGCCAGTGAAATCAGCAGCGCTAACAATAGGAGATGTAATCTGCTTACTTTTTCCATGAACATTAGATTTAGTTAATGATTATATCTTCGTGGTGCAAAATTGTTAATAATCGTTCACATCGAGGTTTAAAAATTGATAATAAAGGTTTGAACTCTAAAAAGCGTGAAAATCTTTTAAAAATCCGACTGTAGCCACGGTGGAAGAATTGTCAACACAGGTGTAAAATCCGTCACATTCACTGCAAATCAGGACTGATTGTCAACGCGTTATACTTAGACTCCCACACGAGCAGAAAAACAAGGAACCAGCACCCTGAGGATGCCGGTTCCTAAATGAAAAATATGATATTTGGCGTTATTTCATCTCAAGATAAGTGATTTTATCCATGTCGCCGTAGTCAAGGTTCTCGCCACCCATGCCCCAGATGAACATGTAGTTCGATGTACCGGCTGCTGCATGGATACTCCATTCGGGAGCCATCACAGCCTGCTCATTGTGGAGCCAGATGAGTCTGTTTTCCTCCTTCTCGCCCATGAGGTGGCAGATGGCGTTGCCCTCGGGAACATTGAAATAGAAATAGGCTTCGACGCGGCGGTCGTGGGTGTGAGCAGGCATTGTGTTCCACACCGATCCGGGCATCAGCTCGGTGAGGCCCATCTGGAGTTGGCAGGGGCCCTCCTCGAGGACGTTGTTGGTGATAAGCTGATTTATGTAGCGGTCATTGCTCTCCTCCAGGCAACCGGCGTGCATGCGGTTGGCTTTGATACTACCCTTCCGACCGTCGATGGTGATGAGCTGTGTTTTGTAAGCGTGATGGGCCGGAGTGGAGTTTATGTAGAATTTTGCGGGATTTGCGGCATCCTTGCTCCGGAAACTGACGTTGCAGTTTCCGCGGCCCACATAGAGGGCATCCTTGAAATTGAGCTCGTAGTCCTTTCCGTCCACAGTCACAATGCCGGCACCACCTATATTAATAACGCCCAGCTCGCGGCGCTCCAAGAAATATTCGGCCTTGAGAGGATCGATAGTTTCAAGCTCCACTGTTTTGGCTACGGGAATGACGCCACCAAAAATCAGACGGTCGTACATTGAGTAAGTCAGGTTGATTACATCCTGCTGCATCACCGTGGGCATCATGAAGTGCGAACGGAGTTGCTCGGTGTCGTAGCGCTTAACATCGTCGGGATGGCAGGCGCGCATTATGGTGTAGTGAGTTTCGGCGCTTGCAGAGATGGCCGCCATAAGCAGCGCCATGCTCATGAGTAATTTTTTCATCGTGCTTTATTAATTATGGTGAGAGCTTCTTTGCATTTGTCGGTCACGTACTGCCAGTCGGCGGCGGCAACGCGGTCCTTGGGGAAGAGTTTGGAACCCATACCCACGCAGAAAGCACCTGCGGCGAACCAGGCTGTGAGGTTTTCCTCCGTCGGTTCCACCCCACCGGTAATCATCAGTTTGCTCCAGGGCATGGGGGCCAGAAGGCCCTTCACGAATTTCGGGCCGAGGACATCGCCGGGGAACACCTTGCAGAGGTCGCAGCCAACTTCCTGGGCAGCACCGACTTCGCTCACAGTTCCGCATCCGGGAGTGTAGGGAACACCACGGCGGTTGCACACTCGCGCTACTTCGGGGTTGAAAAGCGGGCCCACGACAAAGCAGGCACCCAGCTGGATGTAGAGTGCCGCGGTGGCGGGCTCCACAACGGAACCTACTCCGATTGCTATCTCGGGACACTCACGTGCAGCGAATTTGACCACTTCGGCGAATACCTCGTGGGCGAAATCGCCACGGTTGGTGAATTCAAAAGCACGGACGCCGCCCTGGTAGCATGCTTTCACGACGGCGCAGGCCGTTGCGGCATCCTTGTGATAGAACACGGGCACCATCGGGGCCGATGCCATTTTGCTCAGTACTGCAATTTTATCGAATTTTGCCATAATTTCAGTGGGGATTAGCGTTGAACACGTCCGTTAGCAGCGCCACCAGCCAGAGCTTCAACCTCGGCGGCGGACACAAGATTGAAATCGCCGGGGATAGTCTGCTTCAGTGCCGAAGCAGCCACGGCAAATTCGAGTGCTTCGCCCTGAGTGGACATTGTGAGCAGGCCGTGAATCAGGCCCCCGGAAAAAGAGTCGCCGCCGCCCACACGGTCGATAATGGGGTTGATATCGTAGCGCTTGCTCTCGTAGAACTCCGTTCCGTCGAAAATCATGGCCTTCCAGCCGTTGTGGGTTGCCGAGAAGGATTCACGCAGTGTCGAAGCTACGTATTTGAAACCAAATTCGCTGGCCATGGCGCGGAAAATACCTTTGTAGCCCTCAGCATTAGTGTCGCCACCTTCTACGTCGGCCTCAGGTTTGAAACCAAGACAGAGCTCAGCATCCTCTTCATTGCCGATGCAAACGTCCACATACTGCATCAGGGGGCGCATTATACTCTGGGCTTTCTCCTTGGTCCACAGCTTTTTGCGAAAGTTAAGGTCAACGGACACGGTCACGCCGTGGCGCTTAGCGGCCTCGCAGGCCAGGCGAGTGAGCTCAGCAGCCTTATCGCTGATGGCTGGAGTGATGCCGCTCCAGTGGAACCAGTCGGCTCCGGCCATGATTGCGTCAAAGTCAAAGTCCTCGGGGTTAGCCTCGGCAATTGCCGAGCCGGCACGGTCATAGATCACCTTGGAGGGGCGCATGGAAGCACCTGTCTCGCAATAATATATACCCACGCGGTTGCCGCCGCGAGCAATATGGTCGGTGTGCACACCGTAGCGTCGGAGGGCGTTGACGGCAGCCTGGCCGATTTCGTGCGTGGGAAGTTTGGACACAAAGTAAGCGTCGTGGCCATAGTTGGCGCAGCTTACGGCCACGTTGGCTTCGCCGCCTCCCCATATAACATTGAAATTATCTACCTGCACGAAGCGGCTACAGCCCGCAGGCGAAAGACGGAGCATGATTTCGCCGAGAGTTACTATTTTGCTCATTTTTATTCTGTTGTTTGAATTTTATCGGTATTTGCCGCAATCATAGCCTTCTGATTGCGGATGATGTGGACGCGGTTCCACCACATGGCAGCCATGGTGACCAGTACAAGCAGGGCGGCCCCAATCCATTTGAGATTTTCGGTGCACTGATATATTACCCACGCCAGAGGGCTTGAGGCAAAGTCGAGGCTACCGCCCTGAAAGCCTGGAGGAATGGCCACGGCAGGGTCGCCGGTGGCAATATAAACATCCTCGGCGGCAAGGGTGAATGCGGGAGCAAGATTGGTGACCATATAAAGACCGCCGGTGAGCACTACCAGACCTACAATAAAAGTTTTCAGCACATTACCCTTGGTGAACGGGAGTACCAAGGGAAATACATAGAACATGCCGGCCAAGGATGCCAAGGGCAGGAACTGGTTGCCTGGAAGGATTACGGCCAGGGCCAAAGTGACTGGAATGAGGAGAAGTGACACAACGAGTGTTGTGGGATGGCCGATAACCAGCGCCGGGCTCATGCCGATGTTAAGACCGTCGGCCCCACGGAATTTGCGTGCTATCAGACTGCGTGTGGCATCGCTGATGGGTTTAAGGCCTTCGATAAACAGGACTGTCACGCGCGGGATGAGCTCCATTACAGCGCCCATCTTGATTCCAAGACCAAGAATATAGGGAATATTGTCGGCAACCGCAGCCCAAGAAGTGCATGTGAGGCAACCAATTACCACACCTACTATCACGCCTAAGAACAGAGGTTCGCCCAACAGACCGAATTTTCTCTTCATGCCCTCGGCGTCGATTTCCAGTTTCTCAATACCGGGAATTTTGTCCAGTCCTTTGTTAATAATCCACGCAAAGGGAGCGAATCCGGCGCAAAATGGTTGGGGAATGGAAATACCATCCATGTCCTTGTAGAAATTCTGGAATTTCTTGGCGGTCATGTCGGCCAATATCAGGGTGATTATGTAGCAGATGATGGCACCGAAAAAGCCCCATGCAAGCGAGTTGCTCGCGAAATAAATCACGGCGCCGATGAAAGCGAAGTGCCAGTAGTTCCATAGGTCGATATTTACCGTACGGGTGGTTTTGGTTATGAGCATCAGGAGGTTGACACCCAGGCACACGGGGATGATGAAAGCACCGACCGCAGTGTTATAGGCCACGGCAGCAGCCGCAGGCCACCCCATGTCGAACACCTTGAGCTGAAGCCCATAGATATCCACAACAGCGTTGAGCGCAGGACCAAGAGCCGAAGTGAGCAGTGCCGTGACAATCGAAAGTCCTATGAAACCCACGCCTACCTTAAGGCCGGATTTAAGGGCGTCGCCCAAACGGATGCCGATGCACACACCAAGAACGGTGAAGATGATAGGCATCATCACGGCAGCTCCGAGGCCGATTATATAAGCAAAGACTTGTTCCATTATTCAATGCTTATTTTCAATGGATTATCAAGGCGAGCACGGAAGTTCACGAGATAGTCGCTCCAGGACGCCGAGTCCGGCATTGAGCCTTTGGACCATCCTGCACCCCAATAGTAAGTGTAGTTGTCGCCGGGATTATATTTGCTCTTGGCCAGGATATGCCCCAAGGCATCGCCGCGCGGGGTGTCAAAGGGTTTGTAGAGAAGAGTGTCGGCTGCAGGGGCTACTACACCTATATATATAACACCGTTATTAGCGGTAGCGTTATCGGTGAGGTCGGCATAGGCCATCACACCGTATTCGGGCATGAGTGTGAATCCATCGGGGTTCTGGCGGTGCACCACGATGCCGGGGGCAATGTCAAGGTCGGGAGCCGAACCGGTGATGCACACCTTGGTGCGGTTCAGATATTCGCCGGCGTCCAGGGTGATAGTGCGTACCTCGCGCATGGTGCTGTCGGTGGGCGAAGTGTAGCTGAGGCGCACGGTGAAACGCAGCGGACCGTTATCAATAATTTCGTAGCTCTCAAAGCAATAGGGATATACGATGTTGAACATCGAGTCGACAAGCGCGGCTGTACCGGCGCCGAGAGTCGGGCCGACGGAATAGACGTCCATGCCGTCTCCGTGGTCCTCGTGGAAGCTTATGCCACGGTCAAGGGCGTTGCTGTAGCGGCGTGCGACCACGGGGCGCGACACCGATTTGGTCCACACGTCGTAGCCATACGCCTGCTCTCCGCTTGCCTGAAGTGCAGGGCCGTAGGCACGGAAGGCCATGCGGTCGTTCTCCCAAGCAAGGTCGTCCTTGCGCCGCTCGTAGAAAGCGCCACACGCCAAGGTATCGGGCGCGACAGGCTCGCCCGGTTCAATGGAGTAGCGAGTGCTGGCGTGAGCGCCCACCGTCGCAGGGAAAATCAACTTACCATCGTTCGTGAGCTGGTAAGCCACCGGCTGCCCTTCGGCGTTGAGTAATCGGAAACTATCGCCGTTGACAAGGGGTTTGACCTGAGCATAGTCAAGCTCGACAATTTCATTTGTGCGGTCGATATCCGAATCGTTGACGACGGTCAGACTGTGACCGTGTGAGCAGGATTGCGCCAACCAGGCGGCAAGAACGAGAGATAATATTATTAATNCTCTCATTTGGGCTGCTTTCCGATGTAGGCAAGTATACCACCGTCCACGTAGAGCACGTGACCGTTCACAAAGTTCGAAGCATCCGAAGCCAGGAANACNGCCGGNCCCATGAGNTCCTCNGGCGTNCCCCAGCGGCCNGCNGGNGTCTTNGCGATGATAAATTGGTCGAAGGGATGGCGACTGCCGTCGGNCTGNCGCTCGCGCANNGGNGCNGTCTGCTCGGTGGCAATGTAGCCCGGNCCGATGCCGTTGCACTGGATGTTNTGCTCGCCAAACTCNGAGCAGATGTTGCGGGTGAGCATTTTCAGNCCGCCCTTGGCTGCTGCGTAGGCGCTTACGGTTTCGCGGCCCAGNTCGCTCATCATTGAACAGATGTTGATAATCTTGCCNTGNCCTTTCTTAATCATGCCTGGGATNACNGCNTTNGCGCAGATGTAGGGAGCCACAAGGTCNACGTCGATNACACGACGNAAATCTTCAACGGCCATTTCTTCCATGGGAATACGCTTGATGATNCCNGCGTTGTTCACAAGAATATCAATAGTACCGACGGTGTTTTCGATATCGGCCACCATAGCACGGACGGCTTGCTCGTCGGTCACGTCGCAGAGATAACCCTTGGCGTCGATTCCCAGCTCGCGGTAAGCNGCCATACCGCGGTCGATAGTTTCCTGGCGCGAACAGTTGAACACAATTTTTGCNCCNGCCTCGGCAAAAGCGCGTGCAATAGCCAAGCCGATGCCATAGGCAGCCCCGGTGACAAGGGCAACTTTACCCTCAAGCGAAAACATATTTTTCATATACAGATTTATAATTATTCGGTGAAATCATGGTAAGGAAAGACACAACAATAAGTCTTATAACGGAATTTCCATAGGATTAAGTTATTCCACAATGCAAAGTTACATAAAATTTTTCCGTCGGACCATTTTTATGGTGCATAAATGCTGATAATTNTTTAAATAAAAAACGCCCTACCCTACTATCNGNCATAATTTCGCCGGGCGAGCCGACAGCTTCACAGCTNGGCCACCCGGCGATATATTTAGCGTTTCGAGTTATTTGTCGTCGTAGTTATCGATGCTACGCATCAGGTTGAGAGCNTCGACGTAAGTNGAGATGCTNTTGGCCACCTCGCGTGCGTTGGACATGGCGTGNACCACCGTGGCCTGGTTGCCGGTGACATCGCCGCCGGCAAATACNCCCTTGCGCGTGGTCATTCCGAANGGAACGTCGCGCGTGAGCACGTAGCCGTTCGGNTCAACTTCGATNCCTGTGGTGGTGGANACGATGCGGCTGGCGGGGCGGCTACCCACNGCCAGGAATANGAGGTTGCCAGGCANGGCTAATTTTTCNTCCTCGGTTTCCATGGTGATTGTGTAAGCACCACGGCCGTCGGGAGCGATGGTTTTGACCGATGTGTTCCACATGAACTGTACGCCCTCGGCCACGGCCTCGTCGTACTCGGCACGGAGTGCGCTCATATTCTCCATTGCGCGGTGATAGACCACGGTNACCNNGGCGGCTCCGAAGCGCAGCGCGGTGCGGGCGGCATCCATGGCGGTATTTCCNCACCCTACCACATATATTATATCGCCTTCGCGGACGGGTACTTCGCGGCGACTGATAAGGCCCTCGTGGTACAGACTCACACGGCGCAGGAAGTAGATGGCCTGGCGGACACCCTCGTGCTCGGTGCCTTCGATGGGGAGTTTCTTGGGCTTTCCGGCACCGGTGCCCATGAAGATGGCNTCGAANCCGAGCTCAAAAAGNCGGTCNATGTTGAGATCGGGGCCGATGGTGACACCGGTGGTAATTCGCACGCCGAGCTGNCGAATTTTGTCGATTTCGCTCTTAACGATTGCTTTGGGCAGACGGTACTCCGGAATTCCGAAGGTGAGCACGCCGCCGGGCTGTGGCTCCATCTCGAATATTTCGATGTCAAAGCCGCGGCGGGCNAGCTCGCCTGCCACAGTAAGACCNGCTGGACCGCTGCCTATTACAGCCACACGGCCGCGGTTTTTCTGCACAATAGGCTGGCGGNTGAGGTGCATGTCGGTGTCGAAGTCGGCCACGAATTGCTCCAGGCGCCCGATGTTGATGTGTGCACCCTTCTTTCCGAGNATGCAGTTGCCCTCGCACTGGCGTTCGTGNGCACACACACGNCCGCAAACNGCGGGCAGATTACTGCGGGCGTTGATTATGCTCATGGCGTTGCCAAGATTTCCCATNGACAGCTCGTGAATCCAATTGGGGATATCATTGCCCACNGGGCAGCCTTTCTTGCACTGAGGCACTTTGCAGTTGAGNCAGCGNTTGGCNTCGGCAATCGCCTGGGCCATCGTATATGATGAATTTTCGGTATCCATGCTTAAATAGTTGTATCGANCTGCAAAATTACGAACAAAAATCCAAACAAGCCCTCACATCTGTCAGAAACAAATCAGCGAACATCCNATGCTAACACAGGCAACAGCATGGAAAAGATTGGTGCATGAGNANCAATCCTNAAGATTATTTTTTCGAATGTTCATCTAAATTTATATACTCTTACTAAGAGTACGTAAGATGATGAATTTTTCTACACAAAATTAGAAAATATATTTCTAACTGCCAAAATTTCAATTAGAAATATTTGCCTTTNCTGCGTTTGTTTGNAAGACGGAAATNTGCNAAAAGTGCAACATAGGTTGNTNTTGTTAGACTAAANTTTAAATCCAGNTTTCAAATTGCGTACTATTCAGCAAGATATAAAACTTACGTACTCTTAGTAAGAGTGAATGAGATTTTTCAAGCCACGCTCCGCGCAGGCAACTTTTCGGAAGTTCGATGAAGAACACAAAGTAACANACTGGTTACNAGCTNTTTGTTCTNCACCGAACCAAGTAAAGNAANATCCCTAAGCCAACGATGACGTCCGTTGCAAGNTCCCAAAATCCATGCTGGTATGTGTTGAATCATATCGGAGGCCTGGTGCAAACGTCTGCTCAAAAGACCGTAGACAAGTTCAACCAATCNGANNCTAAGAATCTGGAGCTNTTCGCTCCAACCTACGTTGTTAAAGAGAACCGCGACGGCGAAATCAGATTCAAGACNGCTAATCTGACGTTTCATTATGTNTTCGTCAGGGGTACGTTCGAGGATGTAAAGGCGCTGTGCGGGCAGTCGAANGGTTTCTCGTTTCTCATTGACCGAGGCAATGCCTGCCGATANGCCACGGTGGACGACCGCGCGATGGTGAATTTCAAGAATATCGCCCGCGCTTACGAAAACTGTCTGCCCTACTTCTCGCTGGAAGATATCGACCTTGAAGACGGCGACCTGGTGGAAGTTGTCAACGGTGATTTCCCGGGACTCATCGGCNCCTATATGCCGAACGCCAAAAGNAAAACCGGCAACATAGTTCTTCAGGTNTTTAACAATGTAGGCACNATNGCTTTCAACGTCAAAGCGTCGGACGTGCGTGTNCTTGAATTCTCGNAGAACTCCACCCGCGCGAACGACCAAATTGATGCTTTCCTGCCAAATCTGCTGAAAGCGTTGAGATATTTCTCAAGAAANGAGGTNCTACCGCAGTCACTTGCCGCGAAACTAAGNGTTTTCCGCGGCCGAATGGAAATGGTTCGGCTGAACAATCGAAAGCTCGATGCACGCCTGCAAGTCCTGCTCTACGCAGCNAACCTGATAACCGGATATGGNGAATCCGCCTCAGCAGCCCTGGCACGATACGAGAAAGTAAAANACTCCGTGACGAACGACTGGACCAAAGCNGCCAACNANCTGATTNTGGCAATCCTTTCTGACAATCCGACCCTATTTCATCAGAACTTNCTCACGGTCAAGTCGCTGGATNCGAACTCAAAGATGCAGCAGTTAATCAAAGAGGAATACGAGCATTACGCATCGGNAGCACTGAACAAATGATGACAACCNCCATACCCTCGAGAATAATGGACTACCGCGTGACGGCTTCATCGCCGAGCGAGGAACTGATGACTCTCGGTCAGATTTTCTCCGAGATTGGCAGNTACGCCTCCACCATTCTCGACCGCCAGCACACATCGCTCGCCAAGAAATGCTTTACACGGCTTGCCAAAATTATCGGCGAGTTAACAGCACGGCACAAAATTCAGTCGGAAGACTGTCTGCACACTATACCGGAAGGTGCACTTGTGAGCACCGATCTGGCNACAATGACTNTCGGCGAGCTATACGACCTATACCGCAGATGGCCGCTGCGACACNNCGCNCGCNGGGCTNAAGGCCGNGAAGCGTTCACGTTCTACTACGAGGCGAAAATCGTGGCAGAACTCCAGCGACGTACTGCCACCGGCAAGGANGAGCAGTTTAAAATCGACTACTGCTCGCTTTCATATCGCAACGAGCTGGAGAACATGGCTTTTACGCTATCACTTCCGGTTGGCGAGCCCAAAGAATTCGATGAAANCGACGTTTNCGACCTTCTGNACCAGGCTCAATCNTATACCGANGTGCATGGCCGCGAGCGGCTGATTGAACTTATCGACCNCACATTGGACNANATGGAGCAAGCCGATGACAAGGCTCCGTGGATGACANTNGCCGCCAAGNTNATCGAGATNGGTCGGAAATCCAATGTCACACTCCCCAATTGGCTTGTAGATTTCCTGGCCCGNGCTGTGGAGGCTGCACGCAACGAGCNCGGCATTGAACGCTCNGACCTTGTTCTNCCNCTGNTGACNCTCAGCNTGCTCAACTGCGATGCAGCGCAGGAGCAAGAGGCAANCGACATTATCAACGACTGCTANACCTCNGCACTCATNCCCGACTTATCNACAGTCCATCGGGCCNTTAAGAATCTTGACATCGCAGTGACATACNGCGACTACGTCACCGACTTCGACATCGACCGCATCGGCCAAAGCTGGAACANCATAGCCTCAGCCNCTCTCACCACTACCTCCACNCNCGCCGACATCAGCACCCTCCTCACCCTCGCCAACGAAATAGGCGAGTACACACAGCTCTCCTCCACTCTACTCTCCCAGCTACAATATATTCCANCGAATACACACCGATAAGATATGGAACGACAATACAACATCGCAGTTGCCGGNACCGGATATGTNGGCCTGTCGATTGCNACACTGCTTGCGCAGCACAACCGCGTTACGGCCGTTGATGTGGTTCCCGAAAAGGTTNACCTTATCAACAACCNCCGCTCCCCGATTCAGGACGATTACATCGAAAAGTATCTGGCCGAAAAGGATTTGGACCTTACCGCCACCCTCGACGGCGCNGCGGCCTACGCGCAGGCCGATTTCGTGGTGATTGCCGCTCCGACCAACTACGACCCCGTCAAGAACTACTTCGACACCCACTGCATAGAGGATGTTATCGACCTGGTGCTCAGTGTCAACCCCGAGGCGGTGATGGTGATAAAGTCAACGATTCCCGTCGGATACTGCCGCAGCCTCTACCTGCGCTATGCCGAGCGAGGCATCAGTAAGCTCAACCTCCTTTTCTTCCC
>JAAVFP010000026.1 GCA_014800735.1 Bacteroidales bacterium | reverse complement strand
CGTTGGGTACATATCGCGATTGCTTAATTAAAGTTACGAAAATTTCCTGAGATTGGCAAACTGTGACATTTCCACACCATGATACATCCGAAAAGATGAGGATTCAATGAGATAATTCCGGAAAACCAGTTGAGAAAAGCCGCGTCACTTTGAGGCAATGCGAGGCGACCGAGTACCATAGCCATAAAATATTCGATTATGCGTATGGACGGATGTTAATTTTGCAGTGTAATTAAGCGACAATCCGTTTATCGTCTCATTCAAATTTATGTCCATAGGAATGCACGACCATGCAATCGGACAATCGTATGATTATAATAATGACAGAGCGCATACACGCAGGTTCATATCTCAATACGAATATCAAGACATCCGCACATTCACATTAATGACTACAGGAATAGTTGTCCGGTTTCTTTGATAAACACGTGTTTGAATACGAAAATGTAAATGTATCAGTCTGTTTGGCCACACAAGTATTCATACGTTTATACGTATAAATACTTAAGTACATTTGGCTTCACAGCTACGCGCCTGTCAAACCTTCCGTCCCCAAGATGGAAGGAGTAATGTGAGTATTAACCCGAAAAATTCCCCTATGCAGACAATCGAAATTGACAAAGAGGTATTTGAAAGCATGGTCAAATCTATGCGTTTCCTACACAGCATCGTGAGCCGGATATGGAGACAACTCCACACTCATGACGAGGCCGACAAATGGCTTACACCATACGCTGCCGCGAATATCCTCAGGATAACGCCACGTCAGTTACAGACGCTCAAAGCCAATGGCAAACTCGGCTATTTCCAAGAGGCCGGAGGCAACTGCCTGTTCCGCGCATCTGACATCGCGCAATTCCTTTCAGACAACCGGCTGGAGGCCGATGACTGCCTATGACAGAAGAAATCATCACCAAACGCCATCCTTCGGTCGAGGCATTCTTTGCAGATGCCCGGGAATCAACCGAGATGATTGATACTATCGCCAAAAACGTTCGTCCCGCACTCAATGGTCAGACATTTATTGACGACAAAGAACTCGCCGAACGCCTCTCGCTCCACCGCCGAACCCTCCAGAACTTCCGCAACGACAATATCCTCCCCTACTACAAAATCGGAGGTAAAGTAATCTACGACGAAGCCGAAATAGAAGCATGGCTCAACTCCAACTATCATCCAAGGTATTAATTTGCGATGCAAAAAATAAGAGAATATTTTGTCATATGGGGAATTATAGCTAAATTTGCAAATAACATCAAAGTATTGTAACAAGTAAGCAAAGCAAGTGTAATGGAATCACAGAAGATAAATAGGATAAAAGTTGCGTTAGTTGAGAACGGTAAAACCGGTAAATGGCTTGCCGAACATGTCGGTAAAAATGAAGCTACGGTTTCCCGGTGGTGCTCCAACAAAATGCAGCCTTCCCTGGATACACTTGTGAGGATTTCAGAATTACTTGATATTGATGTTAAAGACTTGATCGTAAGCAATAAAGCATAGACATGGACAAGAAAGAAATATTTAACCGAATAGAATATGTAGTGGCGTGCGTTGGAGCTTTCGCACAGCGATATAACCTCTCCAACATGCAGGCTTACGCATATCTGCGCCGTTTCACGGGCATAGATTTCCTTCTTGATTGCTATGCTGCCGAGCATACTCTCTCCATCGACGATGTCGTCTCAGATCTCCAAATAATATGCCAACGGGAAGGAGGTAGAATATGATAGTAGATAGTAATATGATTGGAATTATAAAGATTGCCGTAAGCTTTATTGGAGGGCTTGCGTCTTATGGCTTAATCCAATTTTTTATCAATCGTAATGATGACAAGAAAAAAGAAAGAAATTTGAGATATAATGCTATATTGGAACGCATTGCAGAATATGGCAAAGGTATCAATAAATCACTAAACATTTGGTATGAAAATTTTCATACTATTATTGAGCTACTGAATTCTTACATTGCCAATTCTAAGGAGTATAGAGAAAATGTTAAGTTTTTGTTCGCTGAATATAAAGATATTGTTGAAGAAGCAGAAAAGCACGTGTGTAAATTCGCACAATTATGTCCTCGCAGACAAGCCTCATCAGAATTGCCCAAGGAAGTAATTGAGCTTTGCGATAAAACGTCCATGGTAACAGAGAAATATGATTCGCTGAACAAAGAAATAAATAATAAAATCATTGAATTTATCCAAAAAATTGAAAGTCCACTATCTGGATTCGAGGATATTTTAAACTCATTCCCTGAAGTATATTCTTTGCCACGAAAAGCGCATACGAAAATTTTTGCTCAATTGTCAAAAATTCAAATTATGAATAGCAACCTATTATTAAGAATATCAGAGATAAAGTCAGATCCGATAAATAAAATCCTATCGAGTAATATAACAAAGAACGACGATTCTTTAGGGGATATGCTTGTCAAAATAATTAAAGAAGTAGAATCAACAAAGATAATGATTGCAGAGTTTATTCGGTAAAATAAACGATACACAACCTTCCTGCCATCAATCTTTAACACCATTATTAAGTAATGATTACAGGACAGATAAAAAATCAGATCGACCGGATTTGGGATGCCTTCTGGGGTAAACAATCCGGAATTACCAACCCGATAACGGTGATGGAGCAGATGACATATCTGTTCTTCATGAAGCTCCTCGATGATGCACAAAGGCAACGAGAGGCTATATCCAATGAGTTGGAGCTTGACTATGCTTGCGATGACACTTTTGCGTATGGTAACTGGCATAATCCGGAAACTGATGAAGATGTCTCGGCTGATTCACTTCGCTGGCATGTGTTTAAGCACTACGATGCTGACAAAATGCACCGTCACATTCAGCGGAATGTCTTTGTTTATATCAAAACACTAAATCGCGGCGAAGATTCGGCATATTCCCGTTTTATGAGCAATGCCGTGTTTATGATAGCATCGCCCAAGGCTTTGCAGACTATCGTTGATGGTATTGACAATCTACCGATGACTGACCGTGACACGATGGGCGATGTCTATGAATACATCCTTGGCAAGATGGCTGCGAGTGGTAAGAACGGACAGTTCCGCACTCCACGTCACATTATCCGAATGATGGTCGAACTCATGAAGCCCACTCTCGAAGATTCTGTCTGTGACCCGGCTATGGGTAGCGCCGGCTTCATCGTTGAAACAGCCAAGTATATCAAGGAGCATTATGGCAAGGAGCTGATGAACCAGCATAATGACGAGCATTTCCGAAACTCGATGCTACACGGCTTTGACACCGACCAGACTATGCTTCGCATCGGCGCGATGAACCTAATGCTCCACGACATCAATAATCCCGACGTGGCTTTCCTTGATTCCCTTTCAAGCGACAACAAGGACAATGAGCGTTACTCGCTGGTACTAGCCAATCCGCCGTTTAAGGGAAGTCTTGATCAGGAAAGTGTGGATAAATCGCTTACAGCTATCACAAAAACGCCCAAGACTGAACTGCTGTTTCTTGCACTGTTTCTACGCATACTTCGCACCGGCGGTCGCTGTGCATCCATTGTGCCCGACGGTGTGCCTTCCGGCGATAAAAAGGCTTTCATCGATATCAAGAAAGCGATTGTTGACGGCAACCGCCTCGAAGCCGTTATTTCAATGCCCTCAGGCGTGTTCAAGCCATACGCCGGAGTATCGACCGCTATTCTTGTATTTACCAAAACAGGAGCCGGAGGCACTGACAAAGTATGGTTTTATGACATGCGAGCCGATGGCTTTTCGCTCGATGATAAACGTAAGCCAATCGAAGACAACGATATTCCCGACATTATCTCTCGTTGGAATCATCTGTCAGCAGAAGAAAACCGCCAACGCACAGACCAGTCATTCTTTGTCCCGGTTGAGGAAATACGCGAGCACAACTATGACCTCTCTTTCAATACCTACAAAGAGACCGTCCGCAAAACCGTAGAGTACGAATCGCCGGAAGTAATCATAGAGCGTACCGCTCAACTGCTCAACAAAATTTCAGAGAGCGTCCTTTCTCTTCAATCCCTAATCAAGTCTGACCATGAAGCATAATTGGGAAAACAAACGACTTGGAGAAGTTTGCAAATTATCCGCTGGAGGCGATAAACCTGTAGAAACAACAAAAGAGAAAACATTAACCAATGTAATTCCAGTATATTCCAACGGAATAGAAAAGGACGGACTATATGGTTATTGCAGTAAGGCGAAGGTCTTTAATGATGCTTTGACTATATCTGGTAGAGGAACTATAGGCTACCCGTCTATAAAAAGAGAACCGTTTGTCCCCATTATAAGGCTTATTGTTGCAGAACCAAAAGATAATATAAAAGTAGATTATCTCTATTATTGGGTACATAATAGACGATTCTCAGGGAATGGAGTTACAATTCCACAGTTGACAGTTCCCATGATTAAGAATGAAATCATACCTGTTCCGCCGATGGATGTGCAAGAGCAGATTGTGGCGGAGTTGGACAAGATAAATGAGATAATAAGCGATTGCAAAGAAGCGATCCGCAATCTCGATGCCCTGGCCCAATCACTTTTCTACGACTACTTTGGCGACCCCATCACCAACCCCAAAGGCTGGGATACTGTAACTTTGGGCTTTGTGTCTTCCAAAATATCCAATGGCGCAAATGCAAAAATAGAGCATGACACTTACAAATCGAGTGGAATAATGTTTTTTAGATGTCAAAATGTTTGGAAGAATCGGATTGATTATTCAGATATTGTATATGTGGATGAGAAATTTAATCAACAATTTAAATCTTCTTCTCTTAAACATAATGATCTTCTTGTTACAAAGATTGGTAGGTTATATACTGAGAATAGTAGCCTTGGCAGAGTTTCAATATATGAAGGAGAAGATGATAAAGCTAATCTCAGTGGAAATTTGAGTTTTATTCGACTAACTAATGAGGTAAATCCCCAATTTATCCTTTATATGCTTATATCTGATTATTTTAGAGACTATGTTCGAAATACCACGACTGGTGGTATAGATAAGCGTGCTCTCAATAACTCTCAATTAAAAGCATTTCCGATCTTTCTGCCGCCGCTCGAACTTCAAAAGAAGTTTGCAGCCCGCATCGAGCAAATTAAGCAGCAGAAGAAATGTTTGGAGGAGACGATTGCGAATATGCAGACGCTCCTTAACAGCCGTATGGATTATTGGTTTAATTAAAATGTGAGACGTGTCTCACATTTTCAAAAGAGAAGAAATCATAGAAAATCTCAACTTGATAAAATTCTCAACGAGATAGAAGATAGCCTATGTTGAATTTCGATTACCTCAAAAATATACCAGAGCTCAATGAGCTTCACCGACTTTGTGACTTGTGTGAGCAACGACAGTCCACTGAGCCAGACTCCGCAGCTATCAATGCAAGGAAGGCTCTTGAATGGCTTGTTAAAGCAATATTCATGATGAAGGGTGAGACGATTCCAGAACGCGCCACACTCTTTAATCTCACTACATCTCCTATTTTCACTGATTTCATCGCTGATTCGGAACTAATGAAGGCTGTTCATTGGATTAGGAAGGTAGGTAATATGGCTGCTCACGACGGTAAGGTAACAAAAGGAGATTCATTCTTCACGGTTCTTAACTTGTATAATCTCGTCGGTGGTGTGCTTCTCAAACTTCGTGTGCTCAATTGTCTTGCACCCTTTGATAGAACACTATTGCCTACGCGTCCCGCACGTACTCGAATTATTATTCCCGTTACTACAGAGCCTACGCCAGATGAATTTATAGCTACGGTTGAACCGGAGCAGGTTGCGGAGGCTCCAACGGTCAATGCAAATGTTTCATGGGGTGATATATCTGAGGCAGAAACACGCCGACGGTTTATTGACCTCATGCTCCGTGAAGCTGGTTGGGAGGTAATGGAGACCGAAGGGGATATTTCCGGAGGTAAGGCTTGTATTGAAATCGAGGTTGACGGTATGCCAAATACGTCTGGCAAAGGATATGCCGATTATGTATTGTTTGGAACAGAAGGAAAACCTCTTGCTGTAGTGGAAGCAAAAAGAACAAGCGTAGACCCAATTGCGGGTAAACATCAAGCAGAGCTGTATGCTGATGCGCTGGAACGACGCTATCATGTGAGACCGGTAATATACTACACCAATGGTTACGAGATTCACTGTATTGACGGTATGGGATATCCCCCACGCCGATTGTTTGCATTCCATACTGCAAAAGATCTGGAGCTCATAATGTCACGGCGGACGTCTCGTGCAGATATCGTAGATTTTTCGGTAAAAAAAGAGATTACCGACCGCTACTATCAGGAACGGGCGGTGAAATATATGTGCCAATGGTTTAACGGGCATCATCGCCGAGGCTTGCTCGTAATGGCTACCGGAACGGGCAAAACGCGTACTGCTATATCGCTTGTCGATGTGCTTCAGCGCAACAATTGGGTGAAAAACACCCTTTTTCTTGCCGACCGAACGTCTTTGGTAAATCAGGCAGCGTGGAATTTTTCCAAGCTCATGCCCAATGTAAATATAACGATACTGAGCGATAAGACAACCGAAACGGACCTCAACGCGAGAATCGTATTCTCAACTTATCAGACAATGATTAACTATGTCAATACCGACGAGAAACCTTTCAGCATCGGGCGTTTCGACCTAATAATAATCGATGAAGCGCATCGTTCAGTATTTGGCAAGTTTGGAGACATATTCCGCTATTTCGATTCATTACTTGTCGGTCTGACTGCCACTCCGCGCGATCAAGTAGATAAGTCAACGTACGAACTCTTGCACTTGGAGGGTGGAGAGCCAACCGATTATTATGAATATCGTACCGCTATTGATGATGGTTATCTTGTAGACTACAAGGGTTTCATACGAGGCTCAAAAATTGTCAACCAGGGCATTAAATATGATGACCTTTCAGACGATGAGAAGCAGGAACTTGAACAGGTCTGGGAATATGAACAAGTAAACAAAGACCCTGACGAGGAATGGCAACCACGCAACATTGACGAAAAGGAGATATTNANATATATCTACAATACCGATACCATCGACAAGATGCTACANGACCTGATGGANNACGGACTNAAGGTTCAGGCGGANGAAATNATNGGTAAAACGATANTTTTCGCCATGAACTCAAAAACTGCAAAGCTGATTGTTGANCGTTTCAATATNCTNTATCCGGAATATGGNCCGAAATTCTGCGAACAGATAGACTATTCTATAAATTACTCTCAGGANCNGATCAATAAATTCAGTCTGCGTGATAGTCTGCCACAGATTGCGGTTTCAGTTGATATGCTTGATACNGGNATAGATGTTCCCGATGTGCTTAATCTTGTATTCTTCAAACGTGTGCGCTCCAAAATCAAGTTTATGCAAATGATTGGNCGTGGNACNCGTCTGAGCGAGGATATCTTTGGCGATGGTCTGCACAAGGANTTTTTCTATATATTTGACTGGGGAGGTAACTTCAAATACTTCGGAGAGAATCCTAAAGAGGGAAANTTGATAAGNTCAGNATCTTTGACNGAGCGACTGTTTGGAGTACGAGCAGNNATTGCTTGNGCGTTACAAGCTTCACAATANCAAGAGGANGAATTCGCNAGAAATTTTCATGATGATCTTAAAGAAAATTTAAAGNANGAAGTTNTGAAATTAGACGACGCTCATATTTCTGTAAGAAATCANTGGCCGACNATCAACAAATTCCGNAATCCTGATACCTGGCAATATATTTCAGAGGTTGATGTGCTTGACNTNAAAAATGAGGTTGCNCCGTTACTTCCNAAGTCGATGGAAAATGAGCTNGCAAAGAAGTTTGATNTACTCTCACTTTACACTCAGCTNGGAATGATTGATGAATCATTTGANAGNCAACGNCACGAATCNCAGATNACNCGNATTGCAGATGCCNTGCGAAAAANAACNANNTTGCCAGATGTTCAGGCNAAGATGCCGTTGCTAAATGAAATNATGACTTCGGCATTTTGGGAGAACAAAACTCTTGCTTCTATCGAGAATATGAGACGTGAGGTAAGGGANTTGATGAAATATCTCAAGGGTGACGGTGGAAAAACATTTACTGTCAACATTGAAGATGATGTTACNGATGGAGGNGAAGCNGGTGAATTCAATACAACNATGACGTATNGGGAGAAACTTCTTGACTTCCTGACAAATNGTCGTGACCATCCTGTATTACAGAAGATCCATAATCTTGAAAATCTGACATCCGATGATATTGAAGAGTTAGAGAGAATACTTTGGCAGGAACTCGGCTCAAAAGAAGACTATGAACGCTATCTTCGNAGNGAAAGAATGACTGCNGACATACCTGTAGCAGCGTTTATCCGAAAGATTGTTGGTCTTGACCGTAAAAAGGCAATTAGTCTCTTTACTGAGTTCATTTCAGCCAATACTCTAACAGCCGAGCAGGAAGAGTTTATCAATAATGTTCTTAATTANGTTTGTCAGAATGGAGATATGGAGAAGAAAGTATTTCGTGAAAATCGNATATTCCGCGACTCACTTCTACGNTACTTCCCAGATAAAGCTNCAAAGGTNGCTCAATTCGTTGCCATGCTCCATGATGCTATAACAGCAGCATAATACGGTCTTTTCATGAAACACTATAAATCTTAATTAGTAACTTATGGACAATCGTGATTATATGAAAGCGTATGGCGAATGGCTCTNCTCCATCGCTCCAAGCACAATGGTGAAATCTCTAATGCATGGTTCGATGAGCACTATGTATCAGCGAGATTATATTGTTGTTACTAATCTTTGTGATGGATTCTTATTCCTTCCTGAAATATCAATGTCTATTATCGATGGAGCAAAAGAACGCTATAAAGAAATTAATAAATCTGCTTTAGANGCCTCTCCTCTTTCTGACGAGATAAAGAAAGTAGTATCAACTCAAATTGACGCTAATGCTGAAAATCTTAAACAGCAGTGGATCTATGNCATCCAACAAAGAGGTNTTCGCGTAATGAACTAATGAATCACTTTGTATACTGAAATTATGATGGAGCAAAAATCCAACGTTCAACATAGAGCAGAAAAAGAATATAAAAATAGCAGAGAGAAGTTCTTTTTACTTCTCCGAGAAGTTATTTCTAATTCACTTCATGCAGTTATTATTAGAGAAAAGAAGGACAGCAATCTGATACCAAAGATTGATTTAGATATCACACTTAGGGAGAATGATTGTAAAATTGCATTACGTGATAATGGTGAGGGTTTTAACCAATTAAATCGTGAATGNTTTGTCTCATTAGATACCATAAATATTGAAAAAGAAAAATTTAAGTTTCACCCATTNGGTCAAGGTCGATTAGCAATTGTATATTTCGCTGATTCGGCAAATTATGAAACAGTATNCAAGGATGACTCCGGAGTATATTGGAAGCGGAATATTCCTTATCCAAATACTTCTGAGGGGCTTTTTGATGTAGAAGATTTTTCAAAGGAAAAGGTTCAGGATATCGATACGTATACGCAACTTACTCTATCGATAAGTAAGTCTCAGACATTTGGGCGAGCACATACATTCTTCAAAAAATATAATAACATTGAGAAGCTAAAGTTCTGGGTAATAGAAACATTCTTCCCTTTTTTAATACAAAATAATAAGTTAATTCTCAACTTGACTTTCAATGGAGAATCTGCTACTATAGATAGAAAAAGTATCGAAAGTGAAATTGAACAAGTGCCGTTTGAGTTGAGTTTGGCAGATAGCAAGTATACATTTACANTCTGGCTAATTCAAAGTAATTCTCCTATGAAAGGAGAAAANCCNATTACTTGTTTTGCGAGAAATCTNACAGCAGAATTATCCGATGGAAAACTCTCATATCAATTAGATAATAACGATGGGTATAAATTATATCTTACATCGGAACTATTTGATGAGTGCGTAGATACTAAAGGTGAGCGTATTGAGATCTCCAATACTGATATAACTCAGATTCAGAGTAAGATTAACGAAACGTTAGATGAAAAATTTGCAGACATAATTGTTCAAAACAAAAGACAATCGAATAGGAATCTTACAAAATTTAGAAACAAATATCCCTCATTGGAGGTGTTTGTTGGAAACNATGCNCTCTCTAATGAAAAAAGTGTNGTTTTAGAGTCAGATATAGTTAGNCGCGCTGTAGAGGAAAAAAGTCGTATTGAGAAAAAATTCTGGACTTCTATTGATACTGATCCAATAGATGATGATAATCGTTTTGCCGANTCTGAAGAATGTCAAAAACTTTTGAATTCCAGTTTGCACATTTACGTGAAACATAGGGAAAGTGTCTTGAAGCAACTCCATTCTCTTCTTCCTCAATTTACAGAAGATGGAGAACCTAAACCCGAATTGGAAAGTACAGTTCATGAACTGTTTTTTAAACGTGGAACTGTTTTAGACAAATCATCTAATATAAATCATCTCCATAATCTGTGGATTATTGACGATAAGTTCACTACATTCTCAAATAATTTTAAAGCAAAAAGCACGAAGAATGGACAATCGCTGACTGATATTTATATCTGGGCTGATGATCCTGAAAAGACNAGACAGGTACTTCTTATAGAGATAAAGTCAACAACAAAGGCCCATAATGCAGGTGATAAACATGAAGGAATGATTGATCAGATTCATCGNTACGTCCGCTCATTCTATAATAATCCCAGAAAACATTTAAATTGGGATGTGGATACAGATAAAATTCAGTACACGGCTATCATCCTTGCCAGTAAATCTGATATTGTGAAGGAACTTATGTCGACATCTGATGGTGGGTCATACACACAAATTCCTTTCTTAGAGAATTCATATTATAAAGACGATTTCTTTCCNAAAACAAGTCCTAAAGACAAGATGGCTATTAGAGTTGAACTATACTCATTTGAAGATATATATTATCTTGCGTCAAGTAGAAATGATGTTTTCTTTAGACTGTTGAAAAATGAGTTTAATTTTGAAGATAATGAAGATTAATGAATAAGGGTCATATAATATTNTTTCAGACGCAGGGNGGCGAGACGAAGATTGAGGTNCGGCTTGCCAATGANTCTGTGTGGCTTACTGCCGACCAGATGGCGGAGCTGTTTCAACGAGACCGTTCAACCATACAACGGCACGTTAAAAGGATATATGAGGAGGGNGAATTGANNNCNGATTCAACTTGTGCATTTTTTGCACAAGTTCAAACTGAGGGCAAACGTCAGGTGGAACGCNAAATNCCNATCTATAATCTTGACATGATTATCAGTGTNGGNTATCGTGTCAATTCNCATCGNGGNGTNCAGTTNCGNCANTGGGCNACTCAGGTNCTGAAAGAATANATGATNAANGGNTTTGCNCTGAANGATGACCTGCTNAAAAATGCNGGACAAGGNAATTACTTTGATGAGCTGCTTGCGAGAATCCGNGACATNCGCAGTTCGGAAAAGGTNTTCTACCGNAAGGTTCTTGAAATATATGCCNTNAGTATNGACTANGACCCTCGNACNGAAACNACCCAACAGTTCTTCAAGACAGTGCAGAANAAGATGCACTTTNCNGCTCACGGACACACTGCCGCCGAAGTNATTTACGACNGAGCNAATGCNNAAAACGACTTTATGGGTCTGACTACATGGCGCGGTGCATTACCNACCAAACAAGANGCTGAGATTGCNAANAATTATCTTTCGGAGGAGGAAGTTGATATGCTCAACCGTATTGTCAACCTNTATCTCGACTTTGCCGAACTTCAGGCNAAGAGCCATGTGCCNATGTATATGAAAGACTGGATTAAGAAACTCGATGACTTCCTTNCNCTGTCCGGNAAAGANTTGCTTACACATGCCGGCNGCATTTCGGCAGAAGTAGCAAAGCTGAAAGCCGACACNGAGTATGAGANATTCCGNGANCGCACCCANTANCAACTNTCCCCNGTCGANATCCACTTNATCGAAGCCTTCGAAGCCGAACAAAAGAAACTCAAAAGATAATTAAGCCATTGTCCCGATATAAGATGAGCAAGAAGTCTATACGGTTTTTCAATGACCGTGAAGTTAGAGCGGTCTGGGATGATGAGAACAACTGCTAGTGGTTCTCGGCTACTGACGTGGTACG
>JAAVFP010000025.1 GCA_014800735.1 Bacteroidales bacterium | reverse complement strand
CCGATTACCTGAAACTGCGTCATGTAAGTAAAGGCGATAAAGTCACAATGAAAGGCGAAGTAAGAGGCTATGCCGATGAGTATGATTTTGTTCTTGTCAAGCAGTCAAAGATAGTATCGGTAAACGGCAAGGAGCTGTGATAAGATATGATTATTACTCGTTGGTTGAATTCAATTAACTGGTAATAAATAAAATCCTGATGTCACTTTTCAGGCTGCAGGGGGCCGTAGAAGTAGGAAGCGGTCGCACCACCGTCGATGAGGAAATCGGCTCCGGTGATGCAGGCTCCCTGCGGCCGCATCAGCAGTTCGGCCACGTTTGCAACCTCGTCGGCTGTGCCTGGGCGCCCAGCCGGACATTTGGCAAACATGTTTTTATAGAAGTCGCCACGCGGACCGTTGAACTCATCGAGGGCAAGCGGGGTGACTATGATACCGGGCGATATGGAATTTACGCGTGCGCCGCGCTCTCCCCATTTCACCGCCTCGGCCATCACACGCTTCACGTTGCAGCGCTTTGCCATCTGATAGGCGTGGAGGGTGTCGTGGATATTTTCCGGCTGAAGCATGGGTAGCGATAGCAGTTCCTCCGTCGGTGTCGTGGCCAGGAGTCGGTCCTGCTCCGGAGTAAGGGCCGGCATGCGGTGGCCCGATTGGCTGGAGATAGTCACGCCTGTGCCGCCGGTGGCTATTACCTTTCCTACTTCTTCAAGCAACACCGCGGTTCCATAAAGGTCGACTTTGAGGATTGCCTCGATTGGAGCCTGCGAGGGGGAAACACCTGCGGCATTCACAAGCATGGTGATATCGCCGTACTTCTGCGCTTGGGCGATAATTGCTTTGATTGACTCGCGGTTCGAAAGGTCCATTTCGAAAGCCTCCACATCAAATCCTGCTTTATTCATTGTGTCGGCAATCGCTTCGGCATTCTTGATATTCTTGTCGCCGACAACAATCTTCATGCCATATCCCAAGCGCCGGGCTATAGCCATACCTATCTGGCCGGCACCGGCCAGAATCATAACATTCTTTTCCATATCATTCTTTTGCTTCAATATGCTTAATTACTTTTGCAGGATTTCCTCCAACAATTGTATTGGGTTCTACATCCTTGGTCACAACGGCACCTCCTAATATTTACTTAATAAGTACCTGCGCGGATTTCGTTTATCTTCCATTTACCATCATCATCTTTCCTCCAGTCTATAACCAGTCGCAGCGGCCATGTGTGGCGACCACCTCCAAAGACTGCGGCATTGACCTGGCTGCAACCTATCATACGGGCAGAATCACCCTCGATGGCCACTTCTACATCATAATCCGTACATGAATAATATTTCAATGTCCCATCTGCGATCGACCTCAGATATTCACGGCGAGGTTGACGCATACCGGTCATGTGGATGAGGGCTGAATCATCTGCCATCATCTCGCCGAGCAATGTTGTATCTTTGGCTATCATGGCTTTATACATGGCTGTATAAAGCTCTTTCAGGTGTATTTCCTCTTCTGTGCCATGAGTGTTATGTTTATTACTAAAACGCAAAGTTTCAGTGTTTTGCTTTTGAAAAATTTGCACAAATAACGTCAGAATTTGCACATATCCACTGAAAGCATTATTTTTGCCATATGGCAACGAATCTTCATGAATTAATCGTGTTCTCCGAGGACTTCGGGTTAATCAACTCACCGGCGTTCTATGACTGCATTGTGCACCTGATATGCACCGATGGCGGGGGAAGTTTTTGCTACAACGACCGTATTTTCACACTGTCGAAAAACGACATTGCGGTCATTTCCCGACCTCAGTTAGTGAGCCGGATACAATCGGATGAAAGTTTCAGGTGCGAATACGTTGCCGCACCTGATAACTTCCTCCATAATCTCCTTCCCGCCAACAATTATTCCATTCAGGGCTGCGTGAGTTTGTTTGACAATCCGATTATCAGCGTTTCCGAGATAGATGCCCTTCGGTTTCGCGCCGACCTGGCCAATATCAGAGCCCGAATTGACAATGCCGACCATCAATTCTATCAGGAGCTGATGGGCAGCCTGTTGCAGACTATGGTCTATGACCTGTTTGACTTTCATGCAAAGACGAACGTCAATATACTCACCACTGACCGAGTGGGCTATATTGCCCGACAGTTTTTCACATTGTTAGAGGCAGGCAGACCGAAGACTCAGCGAGAAGTATCTCATTATGCTGAGCAACTTAATGTCACGCCGAAGTACCTTTCGGATACCATCAAGCGTGTGACAGGCTCAAGCGTATCGACCCATATCAACAACGCAGCCACGGCTATAGCTCTGGGATTACTTAAGGACAACTCCTTGTCCATCTCGCAGATAGCCGATGAAATGAATTTCTCATCCCTGAGCTATTTCAGCCGTTTCTGCGTGAAGCATATAGGAATGTCGCCAGTGAAATTCCGAACTGCAGGCGCGAAGGCAAAGTAACATTCTCCGCAGTCATCAGTTTTATCGCCAGCCCATGAACATCTTGGTCACTTCGGGATCGTGATGGTCAAAGAAAAGGCTCTTGCCGGTGTCGAGTTTGGCAATCTCAGCCATATCCTCGTCGCTGAGAGTGAAGTCGAGAATGTTGAGATTCTGCTCCATGCGCTCGATATGAACTGACTTCGGAATGATAATCACACCGCGCTGCGTGAGCCAGCGCAGAGCCACCTGAGCTACGCTCTTGCCGTATTTACGGCCGATTGCTTCAAGCACGGGATTGGTGAAGAAATTGTTGCGACCCTCGGCAAGCGGTCCCCACGACATGATTTGGCAGCCATACTCCTGCATGATTTTCTGAGCCTCAATCTGTTGGTCGAATACGTGGGTTTCGACCTGATTGACCATTGGCGGTATCTCAACGTTGCTTGCCAGGTCAATGAAATGGTCGGGATAGAAGTTGCTCACACCGATAGCACGGAGTTTTCCCTCTTTGTATGCTTCTTCAAGAGCACGGTACGCACCATAGCGGTCGCAGAAAGGCTGATGGAGAAGCATGAGGTCGATATAGTCGGTGCCGAGTTTGCGCAGACTCTCGTCAATCGAAGCCTTGGCTTTTTCGTAGCCATAGTTGGAAATCCACACTTTGGATACGATGAAAAGATCTTCGCGGGGAATACCGCTCTTGGCGATAGCAGCTCCCACGCCCTCCTCGTTGTTGTAAGCCTGAGCGGTATCAATCATGCGGTAACCTACCTTGAGGGCATCGCTTACACATCTTTCACATTCGGCCGGGTCTACCTGATAGACGCCGTAGCCAATCATCGGCATTTTAACGCCATTGCTGAGTTCTACTATTTCCATATTCAGTTATATTATTATTTAGTCATTCCGAGTTCATTCAACCAACGTTCAACACTTCTCTGCGCAGCTGCGCGGTTTACCTGTGCAACCTTGCCCTGAACGGCCAGACCGCGTCCAACCAGTGTGTTGGCGCCCTCACATTCTTCTGCTATTTTGCGGTCGGTGCCACCCATACCGCTGCCTTCGTGGGTGATGAAGGGTACGACGGTCTTGCCATTCCAATCGTGCTTTTCGATGAAGGTGTAGACACACATCGGCGGATTGCCCCACCAGTTGGGATAGCCGATGAAAATCACGTCGTAGTCCTCAACCGGCACATCGCCTTTCACCTCCGGGCGTACATCCGCTTGCAGCTCTTTCTTAGCGACTTCAATACACTCATTGTAATCATCGTGAGGATAGTCTTTTTCGGGAACGATTTCAAAAATATCGGCACCCGTTGCATCGGCAATCATATCGGCAATGATATGAGTATTGCCTTTTTCAATGTTTCCTACATTATAGTTCTCACCGGTGTGTGAGAAGAACACTACCAGTTTCTTTGAATCTTCATTCAAAGCGCTTTGCGATAATTTTACGTCCATATTCGATTCAATATTTTCAGTTTGTTCAATTTTATTACTTATAGCCGTGCATGAGTTGAGCCCGAAGACTGAGCACATGCCAATCAAGAGCGATTTTACAATTTCTAATTTCATAATCGGGATATTCGTTTGCTCTTTACAAAATTAACAATCCTTCCGCGGCCTTGACTTTCACAAACCGCGATGAAACTTTCACAATTTCACCAAAAGTATCTTGACCGCTCCGAACGAAATAGGCACGAAAAAAGGCTGCACCGCCATGCAACCTTTCACACAATTCAGTTATACCTGTTTATCACATGTGCAACTCGCTTTTGTGCCCGAGGGTGCGGGTGTAGCTAAGGATGCCCGCACAGGCCGAGAATGCGGCAGCGATGATGAGGCAGAGCCGCACCGCACTCACTTCGCTGGCATCAAGACCAAACACAACGCTTATCATAGTGGCGCCGAGAGTCTGACCCACAAGTCGGGCTGTGCTCTGCATGCCGCCGGCTCCCCCCGAACGGTTCACCGGGGTTGCCATCACCATGACTATGCCGTTGGGTGTCTGGAACATGCCGAAGCCCATGCCGCACACCGCCATGCGCCAGGCAATATCGATTTCAGTGGTGCCGGGGCCGGTGAACAAAAGCAATATCACACCCACAATGAACACACCCATGCCCGCGGCAGCTGTCGCTCCGGGGTTGTGGCGCTCCACGTAGCGCGCCGCTATTGGCGATACCACCATTGTGGCCAGGGGCCAGGGGGTCATGAGCAGGCCCGTCGTGATGGCCGAGAAATGATAGATGTTGAGGTAAAGAAACGGCAGCGCAATCATCGCCGAGCTCTGCGCCAGAAACGAGCACACCGACGTGAGGATGCTCATGGTGTACATCGAGTTGCGGAACAGGTCCACCGGCAGCAGCGGTTGCTCGTGCTTGAACTGACGGCGCACATAGAAGAAACCTACTGCCAGCCCAACGGTCAGGAGCACGGTGCTGAGCACCATGTCGCCCCGACGCGAAAAGTTGCCGAGAGCGTAAAAAATCAAGCCGAAAACCACCATATTTTCAAAGGCACTCACGCGGTCGAAGCGCGGTTTGTGGTCGGCCTTCGGATTTTGCGGCAGCAGGCGCCAGCCTATGCAGAAAGCCGCGATACCCAGCGGCACGTTGATCAGGAACAGCCAGTGCCACGAAGCAACCGAAAGTATGGCTCCGGCTATGGTAGGACCCGCGGCCGTGGCGATGGCTATGCACATGGCGTTGAGGGCCATGCCACGACCCAGTATCTCACGCGGATAAATCAGGCGCACCAGCGCAATGTTGACGCCCATCACACAGGCGGCGCCCACGCCTTGCAGGGCACGGGCCACAACAAGCATGGTGAAGTTCTGCGACGCCGCGCACAGTGCCGACGACAGCGTGAAAACCACCACTCCGGTAAGGAAAGTGCGCTTGTAGCTGTGCAGGTCGCCCAGCGAGCTCACCGGCAGCAGAAGCATGGTGATGACAAGCTGATAGATGGTGACAACCCACACCGAGGCCGAGTTGCTGATGGAGAATTTGGTCGCCATTATTGGCAGCGCCACGTTCACCACCGTGACATCGAGCACGGTCATCACAAGCACTATCTGGAGTGCCATGACGGCCACATACTTCTTATATGAAAATCCTATTCCGGGCATTTAAAGTTTGTTTTCAAATATAACGCCCGGTTATACTGTCATGGTTCACTGCTATTTCCGCCGGCACTCCGGCAGCCACGATGCGTCCGCCCTGCTCTCCTCCGCCGGGGCCCATGTCGATGATTTAATCCGCATTGCGGATAAGGTCCAGGTCGTGCTCAATCACCACCACGGTGGCTCCGCGCTCAATCAGGTGCTGGAACACCTCGATAAGTTTCTGCACGTCGAGCGGATGCAGGCCGATGGTAGGTTCGTCGAACACGAACACGGCGTCGCCCTGCTCGCGGCCCATCTCGGTGGCCAGTTTCAGGCGCTGAGCCTCGCCTCCTGAAAGGCTCGGGGTGGCCTCGCCCAAGGTCAGATAGCCCAGGCCGAGGTCGCGCAGCGTGGCCAGTCGTCCGGCCACAGTGCGGTGAGCATGGCAGTCGCCGATAGCTTCCTCAACATCGCGCTCCATCAGTTCGGGCAGCGACACAGCCTCGGCCTCAGCGCCGGGAATACGCACCTGCCATGCCGCGCGGGCGTAGCGCGAACCCTTGCACTCAGGGCAGGGAATATCCACATCGGGCAGGAATTGAACGTCAAGGCTCACCGTGCCGGTGCCGTCGCACACCGGGCAGCGAAGGCTGCCGGTGTTGTAGGAAAAATCGCCGGCCTTCAGCCCCCACGCCTTGGCATCCGCACTGCGGGCATAGATTTTGCGCAGTTCGTCGTGGATATTGGCGTAGGTCGCCACGGTGGATCGCACGTTGGCGCCGATGGGCGTGGAGTCGATAAGCTTCACATGCTTTATGCCAGGAGCATCCACCGTCAGCACATGCTCCGGCAGCGCAGTGCCATCAATTGCGGCGCGCAGACCGGGGATGAGGCTTTCGAGCACCATAGTCGTCTTGCCCGAGCCCGAAACGCCCGTAACCACCGTGAGGCGCCCTTTCGGAATCCTCACCTCGAGCGGCTTGACGGTGTGGATGGCACCCGTAGTCATCACAATGCTTCCCAAGGCAAACATATCGCCGGCCGCAACCACAGGGCGCAGACGCCGCTCACCCTCGCCCGAAAGGAAAACGCCGATTTTCGAGTCGGGGTTGCGCTCGATTTCTGCTATCGTACCCTCGGCGATAATGCGTCCACCGTTGGCACCGGCTCCAGGGCCGAGCTCCACCAGCCAGTCGGCATCGCGCAGAATCTGTGTGTCGTGGTCCACGAGCACTATCGAGTTGCCATCGGCAATCAGGTCGTGCATCACCCCTTTCAGGCCGTAGATGTTGTGCGGATGAAGACCAATCGAGGGCTCGTCGAGCACATACAGGATGCCTGTGGTGCGGTTGCGCACCACGCGGGCCAGTTGCATGCGCTGGCGCTCGCCTGTGGAAAGCGTGGCCGAGGCACGGTCCAGGCTTAGATAGCCCAGGCCGAGGTCCACCAGCCGTCGCGCAGTCAGCAAGAAAGCCTCGCCGATATTGCTGGCCATGGGCCGCATCTCCGCGGGCAAGGTGTCGGGCACTGCCCTAACCCACTCGATGGCATCAGTCAGCGTTTTGGCAGTGGCAACGTCAAGCCCTATGCCCGCAATGCGCGGAGCGCGGGCCGCTTCCGAAAGGCGTGTGCCATGACAGCACGGGCACACGTCGCTCTTCAGAAATTTCTCCACACGCTTCATGCCCTTTTCGTCGGTCACTTTAGCCAGGGCATTCTCCACCGTGTAGACAGCATTATAATATGTGAAGTCGAGTTCACCGGCCGTATCGCTCTTCTTGGCTTTGTACAGGATTGTCTTTTTCACCGCCGGGCCGTTGAACACAATGTCGCGTTCTTCGGCAGTGAGCTGATTGAAAGGCACATCGGTGCGCACACCCATTGCGCGGCACACATCGGTCATCAGCGACCACATCAGGCTGTTCCATGGCGCCACAGCACCCTGGTCGATAGTCAAGGTTTCGTCCGGAACGAGAGTGGAGCGGTCCACGGTCATCACCACGCCCGTGCCACCGCACTTTTCGCACGCGCCGGTGCTGTTGAATGCAAGGTCCTCGGCGCCCGGTCCGTAGAAATGCGTGCCGCAGTTGCCGCACACAAGCTCACGCTCAGCGGCCACATCAAGCGTTGGGGCATGGTAGGTGCCGCAGTTGGGACAGCGGTGGCTGGCCAGGCGCGAGAACATCAGGCGCAGACTGTTGAGGAGTTCTGTACCGGTGCCGAAAGTGCTCCTCACGCCCGGCACTCCCGGACGCTGATGCAGGGCCACGGCGGCAGGCACATAGCGCGCTTCCTCCACATCCGCCCGCGGGGCTTGCGATATGCGCCGCCGGGTATAGGTGGACAAGGCCTCGAGGTAGCGACGCGAACCCTCCGCATAAAGTACTCCGAGCGCAAGCGACGACTTGCCGGAGCCTGACACACCCGCCACGCCAACAATGCGGCCCAGCGGAATATTGACATCAACGTTCTTAAGATTGTGCACGCGCGCGCCACGAATCTCAATGTTCTCGTGTTCCACAACTATATATTTTATGGGTTTAGTTTGCTCTACTGTATAGCACGGTCGCCTTACCGTCGAGGCTGATATCGGTCAGCACAGCCGGGCACAGCACCGTGCGGCCGGCACGCAGGGTCATTTCTCCTCCGGCATAGCGCAGCCTTACCTCGCCGCGCACACACATCAGCACCGTGAAGGAGTCGGTGCTGAAATGAAGGTCCATCGTGCCGTCAACCAGCAGACGGTGTACACAAAAATGCGGAAAATGCACGAGCTCAACATCGGTAACTGTATCGGCTACCGGAGCAAGCTTATAGTTGTCGTAGTGCTCGTAGTCAATAGCCTCGCGGGCGAGGTCAGTATGCAGCTCGCGCGGCTTGCCCTCTGAGTCAAGCCGATTGTAGTCAAAAATGCGATAAGTGATGTCACTCGCGTCCTGAATTTCGGCAACGAGATTACCGGGACCAATGGTGTGGACTCGTCCGGCGGGAAGATAAAACACATCGCCTGGATTGGATTCATGCTCGGCCAGGATACTTTCCACCGATCCCTCCGCCACATGCAACTCGTATTCGTCATGCGATATTTTTTGGTTGAAACCAACGCACACCTTAGCACCGGGATCCGAATCAACGATATACCACATTTCATTTTTCCCCGGTGCATTATGTCGGGCCATCGCAAGTTCATCTCGCGGATGCACCTGCACCGAAATATTGTGACATACATCTAAAAACTTCACCAGGAGCGGAAATTTACCGCCGTAGCGCTCCGCCACCGCATCGCCCAAAAGCTCGGCACCGAAAGCGGCAACAAGTTCTGAAAGCTTGCTACCGGCGTATGGCCCCGACTCCACCACCGACTCATGGCCGGGTAGCGCGGATACCTCCCAGCTTTCGCCTATCTTGGCGTCGGGCTGGGGAATTCCTTTATAAGAACATATCCGGGAGCCGCCCCAGATTACGCTTTTAAGAGAGGGTGCAAATATTATAGGTGCCTGTTCAATCATCGTTCTTAGCAAATAGAAAGGCCTCAACACAAATCCACACATTTGACTCCAAACTTAAAGCCAAATGCGCCACCAGTGCTGCGCAAACATCAATGAATATGAACATTATGCTTACTGCGGCCTTTTGCTTTGTTTTAAACAGATGCAAAATAAGCAAAAATTTTGAAGAAATCCACGCTTTTTACTCAAAAAAATGCTCCCACACCCCTTTTCGCCCCTACAGCCCTACGCGTCATGCGGTGCAGAAAGAGAGAGGCATGCGGAAATTTATGTAAGAAAAAAACGTAATTATGGTAAGTGATTTTCTTGAATAATTCACTAATTTTGCATTTGTAAATGCCAATAATAACCAAAGATATGAAATTCCGTTTTATTTTCTCCGCTGCGTTCGTTGCCTGCTGCACTATGGTGGGCATGGCGCAATCCAAAGTGTATGTGACCCGCGACATCAGCCCCGAAAGCCTGGTGAAAATCTACAAAGCGCTGGGTCGCCCCGCCGACGGCCATCGCGTGGCTGTTAAAATCAGCACCGGCGAGGCCGGTAATCCCAACTATCTAAGCCCTGAGCTTATCTCGGGCCTCGTGGATGAAGTGAAGGGTACCATCGTGGAATGCAACACGGCCTACCCCGGCAAGCGCAATTCCTTTGCCGACCACTGGCAGACCATTCACGAACATGGCTTTGACTCCATCGCACCCGTCGACCTGATGGACGAGGAAGGCTCGATGAAAATTCCCGTAAGCGACCGCCGTCACATCAAATACGACATCGTCGGCAACCATCTGCCTCGCTATGACTATATGGTGAATCTGGCCCACTTCAAGGGTCATGCCATGGGCGGCTACGGCGGCGTGCTCAAAAACGCAAGCATCGGTGTTGCATCCGCCGATGGCAAAACCTACATTCACACCGCCGGTGCTACCGAAAACCCCGCCGAGCTGTGGAACAAACTCCCCGAGCAGGACCTGTTCCTGGAGTCCATGGCGGCCGCAGCCCAGGCTGTGCATGATTATTTCGGCGACAATATTGTGTATATCAACGTGATGAACAATATGTCCGTTGACTGTGACTGCGACGCGCATCCATCCGATGTTCTGCTGAAGGACTACGGCATCCTTGCCTCCACCGACCCCGTTGCTCTTGACAAAGCTTGCGTTGACATAATTTTCAACATGACTCCCTCCGACGGCAACGACAACGCTCCGCTGATTGAACGCATCAAGAGCCGCCACGGCACCCACACCATTGACCACGCTGCAGCCATCGGCCTCGGTTCACTTGAGTACGAAATCGTGAACCTTGACGAGCAATAAACAGTAATGGTGAAACACAGTATTCTACCCCTCCTGATTCTGGCAGCTTCCACTCCGGCTCATGCCGCCGTGGAGGCTGCCGATTCAGTTCAGCACCTGGGCGAGGTGGTGGTGACGGGCACCAACAGCCGGATGCCCGACAATCTGCTGCCCTACACCGTGAGCGTCGTGGGCCAAAGCCGCCTGGAGTCCACCGGCAGTACCCAGGTGCTTTCGGCAATCTCAGGTATGGTGCCGGGCTTGTTCGTGTCGGAGCGCAGTATCTTCGGCTTCGGTGTGAGCAACGGCGGTTCGGGCCACATCAAGTTGCGCGGCGTGGGAGGCGACCGTGCAAGCGGCGTGCTCCTCATGGTGGACGGCCAGCCCCAGTTTGCCGGCATCTATTCCCACCACATCGCCGATTTCTACAATAAAGAATATGTGCAGCGCGTGGAGGTGCTCCGCGGTCCCGGTTCAGTGCTCTACGGCTCCAACGCCATGGCCGGTGCTATCAATGTGATTACACGCAACCCCGAGCACCGCGGTGTGCGCACCACACTGTCGTCGCAATTCGGGTCGTACAACACCTGGCTCACAACGCTCACCAACACCGCACGCTTCGGGCGCTTCTCCTCGCTCGTGTCGGCATCCTACAACCGCACCGACGGCACTGTGGATAATTTCGACTTCAAGCAGGCCGACGGCTATGCCAAAGTTGGCTATGATTTTTCCGACCACTGGAAAGCCGGGGCCGACTTCACCATCATGCACTTCGAGGGCAACGACCCTATCTACCCCACACTGTCCAATCCCGGGTCCACCGACATCTACCACCAGAACATAACGCGCGGCGAGGTATCAGCATCAGCCACTAACCGCTACGGTGACACCGACGGCCTCGTGCGGGTATACTACAGCTACGGCAACCACTTTGTGGACGATCCCCGCCACTTCCACAGTACCGACGACCGCCTGGGCGTGATGGCCTATCAGAACTTCGCCCCCTGGCGCAATGCAGCCGTGACTTTCGGTTTTGATTTCGACACTTACTCGGGTGCCATCCCCATGTCGGGCGGCAATGCTCACACCGAGGGCTCCATCAGTACCCTCGCCCGCAAAACCATCACCGAGTATTCCCCCTACCTCACCATCGCCCAATCGTTTGCCGGCGAGCTCGTGAGCGTGAACGGCGGCCTGCGTATGGCCAACAGCGATAAATTCAACACCAACTGGATTCCGCAGTTCGGCTTCGCTCTCAATCCTCCGGGAGGCTTCACTTTCAAAGGCAATCTGGCCATGGGCTACCGCAACCCCTCGTTCCGTGAACTATACCTCTACCGCATGGCCAACCCCGACCTGCAACCCGAAAAGATGATGAACTACGAGGTATCCGCCGGCTACCGCTTCTCGCGCTACCTTACTGCCGACCTTACCCTGTTCTACAGCAAGGGCGACAATCTGATTCAGACAGTGGACCAGCACAACGAGAACACCGGCCGCTTCATCAACAAGGGAGTCGAGGTGAGCGCCAGCAGCATGCCGCTTGACAACCTGAGGCTGTATGCTTCCTACAGCTACCTCCACACCTCGCTCACCGACCTTGTGGGAGCGCCTAAAAATCAGTACTACCTCGGGGTGGAACTTATGCTCTGGAACCGACTCAACATTGCGGCCGACCTCAAGGGCGTAGGCGGCCTATATGTGGCGCCGGAAATCCACAACCAGAACTATGCCCTGCTCAATCTGAAACTCACTTTCAAGGTGTGCCGCTATCTCGACGTATTTACCAGGCTCGAAAACATCACCGACGCGCGCTACACCATCAACCGCGGTTACCCCATGCCCGGCTTCACCGCACTGGGCGGTTTCAAGTTGTCAATATAGCCGACGATAAAAAAATATTGAGGGAGCGACACAAATATGTCGCTCCCTCGATGTTTTCGCAGTGCTGGCGTGCGGGGGTTATTTACCGGTAATTTCCTCGGGCAGGATGGGCATGGCGCCTTTCTTGGTGCAGACAAAGGCCGAGGTCTGCACGGCTTTCAGGTGTGCTTCCTCCACACTCAAGCCCTTGAGTATGCTGGCGATGAAAGCTGCGGTGAAGGAATCGCCGGCACCAACCGTGTCGGCCACCTCAACCTTGGGAGTGGGCTGGAACGATACGCGGCCGGGGGTGAACACATAGCTGCCATTGATGCCGCAGGTCAGGATGAGCATCTTCAGGTTGTACTTGCCCAGCAGAATCCAGCACTTGTCCTGAAGATCGATGCCGGGATAGCCGAACATGCGGCTAACGGTCACAAGCTCTTCGTCGTTAATCTTCAGGATGTTGCAGCGCTCCATGCTGTTGGTCAGGATTTCCTTGTTGTAGAAGCCCTGGCGCAGGTTCACGTCGAACACCACGAGGGTCTCGCGGTCCTGGGGCATGGCATCCAGGAAGCGGTTGATGGTGTTGCGCGACACCACATTGCGCTGTGCAAGCGAACCGAAGCACACAGCCCTGGTGTTCTCGGCAATAGCTTCCAGGCGGGCGGTGTAGGGAATATTGTCCCATGCCACATTCTCCTTGATTTCGTACTGCGGGATACCGGCCTGGTCGATTTCAACCTGTACCGTACCCGTAGGATAGGGAACGGTGGCCAGGTGATGTGTGAGGCCCTTGGAGGTGAAATTTTCCTCGATTTCGCGACCCAGGGTGTCGTCGCCGATAGCGCTCACCACGCAGCTGGGCAGCCCGAACTGCGACACATGATATGCAAAGTTTGCGGGCGCGCCGCCTATTTTCTTTCCTTCGGGGAGCACATCCCAGAGTGCTTCGCCCATTCCGACTACGATGTCTTTCATGATTTATCTTTAATTTGCTGATTTGATTTTGAGAGTATAGAACGCCAGGTAGATAACGCCGATGGTCATCACTGCTACTGCGCCGGCCACACCCACGGCATCCTGGGCAAAGCCCATGCACAGGGGGAACACCGTACCGCCGAAAAGGCCCATAATCATAAGGCCCGACACCTCGTTCTTTTCGTTGGGCTGGCGGTTGAGCGCCTGGGCAAAAATAACGCTGAAGATGTTGGAGTTGCCGAAGCCGATGCAGGCAATGGCTGCCAGAACAACAAACTGCGAGGGAGCGACAAACAGGCCCACCATGCCCGCAAGCATGCAGAAAACACTGAACGCAAAGAAGGATTTGGCCGACATTTTAGCCAGGATGAAGGAGCCCAGCAGGCAGCCGCCGGTGCGGAAGTAGAAGTAAATCTGCGTGCCGATAACGGCATCCTCAACGCTCAGGCCGAATTTCTCGGCCAGAATCTGAGGTGCGAAAGTGTTGGTGCCCACATCGATACCCACATGACACATGATGCCCAGGAAGCACAGCAGCACAAAGGGGATGCGCAGCAGCACAAGACATTCCTTGACACCGGTCACCTTGTCGGGCTTCTCCTCGGTAATCGGGGTGGCGCCCAGAGCCGCAATTGACAACAGGCACACGGCACCGAAAATCGGGAAGAGCACACGCCAGCCCAGGCCGAAGGTGGGCAGCGCAGCAGCGGCACCCCAGGCCATGAGGTAAGGTGCTAACAGCGAGGCAAGCGCCTTGACGAACTGTCCGAATGTGAGGGTCGATGCCAGACGGGCCGGATTAATCAGGCCCGACACCAGCGGATTGAGCGAGGTCTGCATCACGGCATTGCCGATGCCGAGCAGCGAGAAAGCCACCAGCATGGTATAATAACCTGAGTCGAAAACCGGGATGATAAGCGACACCAGCGTGAGGGCGAGCGAGAAGAGCACCGTTTTCTTGCGGCCTATCTTGTTCATCAGCATGCCCGTGGGCACCGCGAAAATCAGAAACCAGAAGAATACGAGCGAGGGGATGAAGCCCGCCTGGGCGGAGCTGAGGTTGAGATCAGCTTTCACAAAATTGGTTGCAGAGCCTACGAGGTCCACGAAGCCCATTGCAAAAAAGCAGAGCATCACCGGTATCATCTGCATCAGGAACGGCTTGCGCTCCATGGTTGTTGATTGTGCCATGGTGTTTTATACTTAGATTGAAAGTGAATATACTTTAAGTGAATTCAGGCGGGCCTTGCCACCGAAGGCCTTGGCCGAGATTGTGGTGTAGGGTTCCTGGGGNAATACCAGGTTGGTCATTACGAACTTGCCGTCGTTGCCGAAGAGCTCGATGCTGGAACGGTCCACGAAGATGCGCAGACGGATGATGCCGTCATTTTCAAACGTNGGCGCAACGGTCACGGCCGGNAAGCTTTCGTTGAAATCCGTGATACCGCTCTGCACACGGTCCATGGACATNGTGCGGGCNTTGGCATCGTAATTCATTACAACTTCGTTGCCGATTTTGTTCGCAAGGGTGAAGGTNACCGANTCNGCTTTCTGAGCGTCGAATTCAAGCACAATCTCGCACACGCCGCCNTTGGCCGTNGGCAGGGCGAATTGACGTGGAGTGGAGCCNAGGCTCACNTTGGCCGAATTGGCCACAACCTTTCCGCGCATGGCNTTCAGTTCGGGCGAGGGAGCCGAGGCGAGATAAAGGTCGCCGTCGGCGCCGCGGAACAGACTCACTTCGCGNGGAAGCGTGTTGGCACTGCGGAACTGAGTGGTNGGCACATCGGCCGCATACTGCCAGTTNCTCATCCAGCCCACAACCGTGCGTCGGCCATCGGGCGCNCCGCTCCAGCTCACTGTTGCGTAGTGGTCCTTGCCGTAGTCCATCCACTTTGTGGGAATTTCACCGGCGGCATTGGTATCGGCCGTGAATGTCTTGCCATCCCAATCGCCGATGAAGTATTGCGTTGCGCTGCCACCGAAGGGGCCGCCCGGGTTCAGGTTGCACAGAAGCACCCACTTGGAGGCGTTCTCGCCCTCCACGGGAATTTCAAACAGGTCGGGGCACTCCCACACGCCGTCCTGNGCTCCGACCTTGCCGAAGGCACTCTGCAGGGTCCAGGTCTTGAGGTCGGGCGAGGTGAAGAACAGCATTTCGTGGTCAAGCGCATGCGCCAGTACAAGATTCCACTCGCCGGNAGCCTCGTTCCAGAACATATTCGGGTCGCGNGCCTCGCTCTCGAGTGTCAGGATGGGGTTCCCGGGATATACGGCGAAGGTAGTGCCGCCGTCGGTGCTCGAGGCCAGGCTCTGCATCTGGCTTGTGCCGGCCGANGTGAAAAGCGCAATCACGGCATCCTTGCCGAAGCCNGCGGTATTCTCGGAGTCCACCACACTGCTGCCGCTGAAAATAGAGCCCAGACCGTCGGGGCGGATTGCCGCCGGGGCCGGGGTCCAGTGCACCAGGTCGGTGCTCTCGGAGTGACCCCANGTCATGTTCTGCCACTTGGAGCCATAGGGATTCCACTGATAGTACAGGTGCCACGTGCCGTCCTTGTAGAACATGCCGTTCGGGTCGTTCATCCAGCCGTACTGGGGAGTGTGGTGGAACANGGGGCGGTACTTGGTTTCGCGGTCGGTAGTATCGAAGCTGTCGGCAAGAGTGATAGCTTTCCANCACACATCCTCCTTGGCCTCGCGCACGGAGTTGCGGCCCTGCGGAGTCACAATGTCGAGAACAACATTTTTGCCCTGNTAGGGAGTCAGATCAAAGGGCACGCTGAAGTCGGTTTTGGAGCGCGACANGCGCACATAGATTGTTTCGGCAACTTTGCCGTCCACAAGCACGTTGATGCGTGCATCGTCGTTGTTTTCCTGCACAGGGAGCAGCAGGTATTTTCCTTCGCCGGTNACCCGCACCAGGGTGTTGTTGGTGCCCAGATGGTTCACTTCAACACCGTCGGCGGCNAGNGCCGGCATCGCGGCAATAGCGAGTGCTGTGCTTGCCATGATAGCTCGGAGATGGGATTTAAGATGGTTCATATTGTTCAAGGTATATTTTGATTTCGGCATATTGTGCCGCCCCGGATGTGCTNATCCGTTTCGGCACTGCAAATCTACGACAAAGATGNAATTCGTGCGTATAACAAAACGTGCATAAACTATAAACTATGATGCACAGCAACATTTTTCATACGTTTANCACTCTTTTTTATAAAGAATTGCTACCTTTGTATATCCTTGACTAATACCANCACCCACTTATGACAAAGTCTCTCAGGTTCTGCCACATTATGATGTGGGCTTTTCTCCTTACNCTCGCCGCAGGTTGCACGCACGAAAAAGTATACAAAATCGGAATTTCGCAATGCAGTTCCGACGACTGGCGNGCCAAAATGAACAGCGAAATCGAGCGCGAGGTGATGCTGCACGACGATGTTAGGGTNGAAATCCGTTCGGCCGAGGACAACTCCGCACGCCAGATTGATGACCTGCNCTATTTTGCNGACAACGGTTTCGACCTTATAATAGTGTCGCCCAACGAGGCAGCNGCACTGACTCCGGCGGTNAGCGAAATATACAACAGCGGTATGCCCGTGATAATTTTCGACCGCAATATTGATGGCGACACCTACACTGCCCGAATCGGTGCCGACAACCGCGGCCTGGGCAAAGCTGCGGCTCACTATGCCCTGCATCTCCTTGGGCAGCAGGGCAACGTCATTGAAATCTACGGGCTGCCAGGCTCCTCTCCGGCCCAGGGACGCCACGATGGTTTCGTGGAGGAATTTACCGCCGGCGGCGGCACTGTGCTGGCCACAGCTCCCAGCAACTGGAACGCTGCCGATGCCACGCGCATGGCCGACTCGCTCCTGCACATATATAATAATGTGGACCTTATCTATGCCCACAACGACCGCATGGCCGTTGCAGCAGCCGAAGTGGCACGCAAGATGGGCCGCGACAATATCAAGGTGATCGGTATCGACGCTGCCCCAAACATCGGCATCCGCGCTGTGGCCGACAGCGTGATTGACGCCACATTCCTCTATCCCACCGAGGGACATCGCCTGATACGCACTGCCAAGGCTATACTCACCGGTCAACCCTTTGACCGCGAGACTTTGCTCCCCGTGGCATCGGCCGTGGACCTCAGTAACGCCGACATCCTGCTGCTGCAGAACGATGCCATCCGCGAGGAATCCGAAAAACTGGAGGCTCTGAAATCGCGCAGCGATGAATATCTGCAAAAATACACCTCGCAGACCATGCTCTCGCTCGCATTCGTCGTCATCATAGCGCTGCTCATTGTAATTGTGTTCATAATTCTGCGCGTGTACTGGCAGCACCGCCGCAACCGCGAGAAACTCATGGCTCAGAACAAGGAGCTCGAGGAGCAGCGCGACATGCAGCGCACCCTCAACTTCCGCCTTCAGGAAGCCACGCAGTCCAAGCTGATGTTCTTCACCAACGTGTCGCACGACCTCCGCACTCCCCTAACTCTCATTTCCGAACCTATCGCTCAGATGGTTGCTGCCGATAACCTCACACCGCAGCAGCACCGGTTGATGAGACTGGCCGACAAGAATGCGCGTATTCTGCACCGTCTTATCAATCAGATTCTGGATTTCCGCAAGTACGAGAACGATAAAGTATCGCTCAACCTAACCGAAATTGACCTGGGCCGCGCCCTTGCCGATTGGGTGGAATCCTTCTATCCCCTTGCCCGTAAGCGCGATATGAAACTCACCCTCACCGCGCCCGCCACCGGGCCTGAACTGCTCACCGCCGTGGACGTTGAGAAATTCGAGCGAGTGATTTTCAACCTCGTTTCCAACGCTTTCAAGTACACACCGGATAACGGCAGTATCACCGTGGCCTATGCCGTGGAGGGTGACCGGGTCGTAATCCGCGTGGCCGACACCGGCTACGGCATCAGCGAGCGCGACCTCGGCAACATATTCGACCGATTCTTCCAGGTGGAGCGCGTGCACCCCAATGGCTCGGGTATAGGGCTGTCGCTCACCAAGGCTTTCGTGGAGCTCCACGGCGGCACCATTGCCGTAGAGTCGGAGGAAGGCAAAGGCTCTGTGTTCACGGTCACCGTTCCCCTGCGCCACGTGGCCGCGCAACCCGAGGAGCACAGCAACAGCATCACCGCCGACGACATCAGCGCCGAGCTCGACACCGTGGAGGCCGAACCGCGCTTCGACGATGAAAAACCGCTGGTGCTCGTAATCGACGATAACAAGGACATCCAGCGGCTGGTGTCTATGCTGATGGCCGACCGCTACAACGTGATAACAGCATCCAACGGCAGCGAAGGTATAAAAAAGGCGGTGAAGTATGTGCCCGACCTTATTATCTGCGACGTGATGATGCCAGTGATGGACGGCCTTGAGTGCTGCCGACGCATCAAGGCCGAAGTGACCACATCCCACATCCCGGTGCTGATGCTCACCGCCTGCTCGCTGGATGAACAGCGGGTGCAGGGCTACGATAGCGGTGCCGACGGCTACCTGTCCAAACCCTTCAACGATGCCGTGCTCCAGGCCCGCTGCGCAAGCCTGATAGCCAACCGCAAGCGCATCCGGGAACTATGGGCCGGCACCGAAGCGCAATCAGCACCGGCTCCCGAGAAATCCAAAGCCGCCCCCGCCGAAGCACAGGCGGCCGACATCGACGACGAATTCTACAACCGCTTCCTGGAGCTTTTCCGCGCCAACATGGCCGATCCCGAAATGAGTGTGGACGGTATTGCCGCCAAAATGGGCCTGGAACGCTCCCAGTTCTACCGCAAAATCAAGGCTCTCACCAACTACTCGCCCGTGGAGCTTATGCGCAGCCTTCGCCTGAAGCAAGCCCGCACACTGCTTACCTCCACGAGTAAAAATATCAGCGAAATCGCCTACGAAATCGGTTTTTCAACACCGGCCTATTTCACCAAGTGCTTCCGCGAAGCCTACGGTGAAACGCCCTCCGAACTCCGCGCCAAAATTGGCAGGTGAAATTTTTGTGACATTCCCCCCAAAACGCCCCCTGAGTATGCTCAGAGGGCGTTTTGGTGATTTATATGAATAATGTTGTGAAGGATGGAACAAATGTTGCACAGTCCGGTTTTTGATACCCTTTGCAACATTCGTTATACGCTCCTTTGTAATTTTGCCCGTAAATTTGCAGCAGAAAATTCAACCAAAAACCAATACAATGAAAAAATCTTTTCTCAGCGCAGTCTTGCTAATCATGGCAATCCTTGCGCAGGCACAGAACATTTCAGTGCAAGGAACGGTGCTTTCCAAAGTGGACGATGAGCCTCTGATCGGTGCGTCGGTCTACTGCGACGTAACCAAAACCGGTGTTGCCACTGACCTTGACGGTAACTTCATTATCTCCGTGCCCGAGGGCGCAATGCTCACAATCTCCTACATCGGCTATAACAACGCCGAACTGGCCGCCCTCCCGCAGATGACTATTTATCTCGACGAAAATTCCGAACTGCTCTCCGAAGTTGTGGTGGTCGGTTATCAAACCGTGCGCAAGGCCGACCTGACCGGCGCCGTGTCGGTAGTTTCGACCAAAGCCCTTGAAACATCGTCCGACACCGACCCGATGCGCGCCCTCCAGGGCAAGGTTCCCGGCATGACCATCACCGCCAACGGTTCGCCCAGTGGCACAGGTTCGGTCCGTATCCGTGGTATCGGTTCGTTCAACGCCTCACAGGACCCCCTGTTCATTATCGACGGTGTACCCACCACGGCCTCGCTCAATTCGCTCAACATGAACGACATCGAAACCATGCAGGTGCTCAAGGATGCCGCCTCGGCTTCAATCTACGGTTCGCGCGCTGCCAACGGCGTGGTGATTATCACCACCAAGAACGGCAAGGGCGCCGACAATAAGAAGGTGGACGTGAGCTTCTCCACCAACCTCACAGCCCAGTTCTACTCCGGCCAATCCAAAATGAAACTGCTTGACACCGCCGGCTACGCCACCGCCATGGCTCAGGCAGCCATGAACGACGGCATCGACCCGGTTGCCTATGCTTCGGGCTACGGTCTTGCGCTCAACGCCACCTCAGGCTACCCCATCCGCGTGTACGATATCGCCAACGACCGCTACGTGGACTACACCGTCAACGGCCTCTACGACGGTTATATCAACAACAAGCGCACCATGCTGATGTCGGACACCGACTGGCTCGACGAAATTTCCCGCACAGGCTTCTCGCAGAACTACGATGCAGCCGTTTCCACAGCCTCCGAGCGCGGCACCTCGTTCTTCTCACTGGGCTACCGCAAGAACGAAGGTATTCTCAAGTACACCAACTTCGAGAACATAGCCGCACGCATGAACACCTCCTTCAACATCAGCCCCGTGGTGACCGTGGGCGAGAACTTCACCCTCACCTACACCAAGCAGGTTGACAGCCAGCCGCTGGAAAACGCCCTCAAGATGCCCTCCACGGTGCCTGTGTTCGAAACCGACGGCACCACCTACGCCGGTCCCGTGGGTAGCATGGCCGACCGTCAGAACCCTCTGCGCGAACTCGCCTTCAACCGCGACAACGCCCTGAAAGTATGGCGTCTGTTCGGCAACGCTTTCATCGACATCAAACCCATCGCCGGCCTGGTGCTCCGCTCCAACTTCGGTCTTGACTACGACGCCGCCTTTATTCACTCCTACAACTATACATTCCACAGCGATATCGTGAACAACGATACCAACTCCACCACCCTCTCGCAGGCCAACGACTCCAAATGGACCTGGACCAACACTGCCAACTACAATTTCAACATCGGCAAGGACCACAACTTCACAGCACTGCTGGGTATGGAAATGTTCCACCAGAGCCGCATCGACTTCGCAGGCTACAACGAGAACTACGACATCGAAACTCCCGACTATATGTACCCCGACGCATCCTCGGGTGTTGAGCGCTCCACCGGTAACCGCTCGGCCTACTCGCTGGTGTCATTCTTCGGTAAGGTTGACTACAACTGGCGCGACCTGCTGCTGGCATCCTTCACCATCCGCCGCGACGGTTCGTCGCGCTTCGGCAGCAACAACCGCTACGGCACCTTCCCCGCCGCCACCCTCGGCTACCGCATCTCGGAACACTTCCACAAGAACTGGCTCAACGACCTCAAGGTGCGCCTGTCGTGGGGTAAGACCGGCAACCAGGCAATCTCCAACACCGCCCGCTACGCTCTTTACGTTGCCGATTACGGCGCTGAACGTTGGACATCTACCGCTTATGACCTCCTGCTGCAGCAGAGTGGCATCTTCCCTTCGGGCTACTACGCACAGCAGACCGCTAACCCCAACCTGAAATGGGAAAGCACTATCCAGTACAACGCCGGTATCGACTACAGCTTCCTCACAAACCGCCTCTACGGTACATTCGACGCCTATATTAAGGATGTGAAGGACATGCTGATTTCCCCCGCCTATCTCGGCTCCATGGGTGAAGGCGGTGCTTCCTGGCTCAACGGCCCCTCGCTCCGCAACTGGGGTATGGAATTCCTGGTGGGCTGGCGCGATGACCTGGCATGCGGCCTCAGCTACCGTGCTTCGCTCAACTTCGACTTCTTCCGCAACCGCGTGACCTATCTGCCCTCCACCACAACCGGCTCCTACGCCCACACCACAACCGAGAATCTTGTTGAAGCCCGCCAGCCCTACGGCGCAATCGTAGGCTATGTGTTCGACGGCCTTTTCAAGACTCAGGAGGAGGTTTACGCCTACGGCCAGGACAATGCCCGCGTCGGCGGCATGAAATACGCCGACCTCAACGGCGACGGCAAAATCACCTCGGCCGACCAGACCTGGATTTTCAATCCCGTTCCAGACCTTTCGTTCGGCCTTAACGTTGAACTCTCCTACAAGAACTTCGACTTCCAGATGTTCTGGCAGGGCGTACTCGGCCAGGACGTGTATAACAACCAGAAATTCCAGAACGACTTCTGGAGCGTGACCGACGCCGGCAGCAACAAGGGTGTGCGTGTGCTTGATGCCTGGCTCCCCAACGTGAACGCGAACTCCACCATCCCCATGCTCACCACCAACAACACCGGCGACGAAGGCCGCACTTCATCTTACTTCGTGGAAAACGGCTCCTACGCCAAACTCCGCAGCCTGCAGCTGGGCTACTCGCTTCCCTCCAAGCTTCTGAGCAAGCTCCGCATGACCAAGGCCCGCGTGTACGTGTCCGGCCAGAACCTGGCAACCATCAAGAGCAGTAGCCTCACCTGCACCGACCCCGAAAACGCCAACTGGGCATATCCTATCCCCACCTCGGTTTCCTTCGGCCTTCAGCTCTCATTCTAATCACCCCACATTCTAACCTGACGATACAATGAAATCTCTTAAAATAGCTCTCGCAGCATTAGGCACCCTCGCACTCACTGCCTGCAACGATTTTATCGACGTGCCTCCCACCGGTGTTGTCGACGGTGACCTGGCCTACTCCGAACCCGACAAGATGGTGAACGCAGCCTACGCCTCGCTCGGCGACTGCTGGTTCGACTATCCCTTTAACCTGTGGCCTTACGGCGACCTTGGGTCGGATGACTGCCTTAAAGGCGGCGGCGGCACAACCGACACCGGCTACCATCCGATGGAAATATGGTCCACTCTCACTTCGACTCCCGGCGAACTCGACCAGTTGTGGTACCGACTGTACTGCAACATCTCGCGCTGCAACCGCGCTCTCGTAGCGCTGGAGGAAAATGGCGTGGAAGTGCTGGGCGCCGCAACCGCCTCGCAGCGCGTGGGCGAGGTTCACTTCCTGCGCGGCCACAGCTACTTCAAACTCCTCACCATGTTTCGCCAGATTCCCTGGGTGGACGAGGAAGTGTTCAAAAACAGCACCCAGGAGGAAACTCCCAACAACGAGTTTACCTACGAACAGCTCTTCGACAAGGTTATCAATGAATTCGAGCTGGCCTACAACGCCCTACCCATGGAAGTTACCGATGGCGGCGGCCGCGCCAACAAAGTTGCCGCAGCTGCATATCTGGCCAAATGCTATCTCACCCTTGCCTGGGGCGACGGCTACGAAGCTACCGATGGCGTTGACTTCATCAACAGCGAATACATGAAGAAAGTGGACGAATACACCAAGGTGGTACGCGACTCGCAGTACGGCTACCTCGAGGATTTCGGCGACATCTTCCTGCCCGAGTACAAGAACAGCAAGGAATCGGTATTCGCCGTGCAGACCTCGCAGTACACCGAGGATAACACCCGCTACGGCCGTGCCAACTGGTCCATTATGCTCAACGGCTGCTGGGGCATGTGGTCCTGCGGATGGGATTTCCACAAACCCTCGCAGAACCTTGTGAACGCCTTCAAGACTCAGAACGGTCTGCCCATGTTCGACAACTACACCGAGCAGGACGAATACCCTGTGAACGGCGTTGCCACCGCCCAGAAATGGGATCCCCGTCTGTTCCACACCGTGGGCATGCCTTCGTTCCCCTACAAGTACGAGGAGGAATACATGATGACCACCGACAACTCGCGCACCCCCAACACCTACGGCTACTACACCTCGCTCAAGGAAGTTCCGCAGCGCAGCAAGGGCGAAACCTTCGACGGCTCGTGGCAGGCATTCGCAACCAATGACTACGTGTTCCGCTACACCGACGTGATGCTGATGCGCGCCGAAGCTCTCATCGAGCTCGGACAGCTTGAAGAAGCCCGCACTATCATCAACGACATCCGCCAGCGCGCCGCCAACTCAATCGACAAGCATATCGACTACGCCGCCGACTTCTGCGATATTGCCCTCTACCCCTCCTCCTATTTCAACACAAAGGAATCGGCCCGCGAGTGCCTGCGCTGGGAGCGCCGCCTGGAAATGGCAATGGAAAGCAGCCGCTACTTCGACCTTCGCCGCTGGGGCATAGCATCCACCACCCTCAACGCCTATTTCGAGTACGAAAAGAATTCAGCCTACGACGGCGTGCAGTACGGCCAGTACTATCAGGACGCCCACTATACCGCCGGGAAGAACGAATTCTACCCCATCCCCTACAACCAGCTCTACTACGTGCCCGGGCTGTACGTTCAGAACAAAGGTTACAACTAATCCAAAATTTACCAATCTGATATGAAAACAATTTATAACATTGTTCTCGCACTGGCAGTTGTGCTCGGTTTCGCTTCCTGCCAGGACAAGGACTACGATATCGAAGCTCCCATCCTTGCGCCCATGGATGCCAACAGCATCACCGGCGCGCTTGAAGGCGACAACTACGTGTGGACCTGGACCCCGAACGGTAATCTCCAGACTTTGGTCAATGTTTACAACGGTAACACACTGGTTATGTCCGAAACCGTATCGGGCAACACCTTTACCCAGACCAACATCGACACCAACATCGAATTTACCTACGTGTTCAAGGTGTCGGACGGCAACAACATCTCACTCGGCGTCGTAAAACAGTATATGCGCCCCGGCGCTTCGAAGATGAGCGGCCTGAGCATGGCTCAGCTTGAGAAAACAGGTGGCTACGACGCTCAAATCACCTGGGAGGCCAACGCAAGCGCAAGCTCAGTTGAACTTGTTGCCACCAACGGCTCGGCTCGTACAATCAAGGAAACTCTCCCTGCCACCACCACGGAATATCTCATCCCCAATGTGACCTTCGGCGAGGAGTGGAACGTGACCCTGACGGCTGTCAACGGCGAAGGTCGCTCACTGCCCGCCTCCACCTCGCTCAAAATCGGCAAGACCGCCATCGGTTTCCTGAGCATATATCCCACGGCAGATGACCTCGTGGCCAACGGCGACGACGATGAAGCATCCGCATGGCTGTGGCTCCACGAAGAATATCCGACCGCTCAGTATGTTTACTTCGGTGATATCGAATCCGTGGCCGACATCGATGCTTTCCGCGTTCTCTTCTGGATGCGCGACCTCGAGGGTGTCGGCGAGGATGCCGTGTTCACCATGCCCGAGGTGGTTGAAGCTGCCACTCCCATCGTGCGCCAGTGGTATATGGACGGTGGCAACCTCCTGCTCTGGAGTCACGCTACGGTCTACATCGGTGCCCTGGGACGCCTGGATATGGACATGCTCCGCAACAACGACCATTCCATCGGTACCGGCGAGGGCGGTTACAACCCCGACGTATGGAACATGGCCGTATCGCTCAACCCCGGCAGCAAATTCACCAAGGACCACTCAAGCCATCCCATCTACCGCGGCATCGAAACCACCGCCAACGACCGCTGCAAACTCATCGCTTTCAAGGGCGCCGGCTGGACCGAGGACCACAACTGCTTGTTCTTCAACCTCCCTTCGGCACTCACCGGCCTCGGCAATCAGGACGAAGCCTGCTACAATACCCTCACCCAGGTTTACGGCATCTACCCCCTGGGCACATGGGACTCGCAGATTGACTTCGTGTCGCAGCTCAACGTGTGGGAAGCCCAGCAGGGCAACACCGAATTCAAAGGCACCGTACTGTGCATAGGCAACGGCGGTTGCGAATTCTCGATGAAGAACGACGACGGCACACCCGACGTCAGCGCCCATCCCAAAAACAACCCCTGCCAGGACAACGTGCTGAAACTGGCCAAGAATTCGCTCGAATACCTCAAGACTCGCTAATATTCATCACCTTACGCTCAAAGAAATCCCGGACAGCCATCACTGCCCGGGATTTTTTCATGAATTATGCGGCGTTATCGCAAATTCCTGGTAACGAAAAAGCGAGCGCCGGTGAGGGTGCTCGCTTTATGCTTTTGTCGGGGAGGGGGTTACCAGATTACCACGCGCTCAGCCTCGGGGCGATACATGGCGTCGCCCTCGGTGATTTCGAAAGCCTGGAAGAAGGGTTCGAGGTTGCGGAGGGTGGCGTTCACGCGCCAGCGGCCCAGCGAGTGTGGATCGGTGAGCGTGCGCTGACGGATGGCTGCATCGCGGATATTACCGGCCCACACATTGGCGTAGCCCAGGTAGAAACGCTGGTCGGGGGTGAAACCGCCGAGTGTTTCGCCTTCGCTCTCGCCAAGGCTGTTGTGGTAGGCGGTGTGAGCCACACGCAGGCCGCCCTGGTCAGCGATGTTCTCACCCAGGGTGAGGCGGCCGTTGGCTTTGAGTCCGGGGAGCACCTCGATGGAATCGAACTGAGCCACAAGCTTGTCGGCAAGCGCGTTGAAGGCATCGGCATCGGCCTCGGTCCACCAGTCGATCATGTTGCCGTCCTTATCGTAGCCACGGCCCTGGTCGTCGAAGCCATGAGTCATTTCGTGGCCGATGACCACGCCGATGGCACCGTAGTTGATGGCATCATCGGCCTCGGGGTCGAAGAACGGAGGCTGGAGGATACCGGCAGGGAAGCAGATTTCGTTGGAGCTGGGGTCGTAGTAGGCGTTGACGGTCTGGGGCGACATGTACCAGCGGCTGTGGTCCACCGGCTTGCCGAAGTCATCGTTGTTATAAGCTTGGTCAAAGAGGATGGCTGCCTGCACGTTGTTCCAGTAGGAAGCCTCGGGGTCGATGTTGAGACCGCTGTAATCGCGCCACTTGTCGGGGTAACCGATTTTCACGGTGAAGGCAGCGAGTTTTTCGTGAGCGCGCGCCTTGGTGGTGTCGCTCATCCACTCGAGTTTGTCAATGTGCTGGCCAAGTGCAGTCTGAAGATTGCCCACGAGTGTGAGCATTTTTTCCTTGGACGACTCGGGGAAGAATTTCTCTACGTAGAGCTGGCCGAGAGCCTCGCCCATGTAGCCGTTGGATACGGCCAGGGAGCGCTTCCAGCGGGGCTGCTGTTCCTCAACACCGCTGAGCACCTTGCTGAGTTCGAAGTCGGCGTTCACAAAGTCGTCGGACAGGTAGTTGGCGGCCGACGAAACATAGCCTGCGGTGAGATAGTCGCGGATTTGCTGTTCGTCGCCTTTGGCAAGAGTATTGGCAACCAGGGTGTAGTACTCGGGCTGACACACAATCAGGGTGTCCACGTCGCCCTTGATACCGAGGTTCTTGAAGTAACCGGCGAGATCGAGGCCGGGGTTATTCTTCACGAGTTCGGCGGCGGAGCGGACGTTGTACTGAGCCTTCATGTCGCGGAGAGCAACGCGGTCCATCTGCTTGGCGGCAAGAGTAGTTTCAAGTTTAATTACGTTGTCGGCAAAAGCTTCGGCACGGGCCTGGTCGTAGCCGATGAGTGTGCCGAGAGTGGTGAGGTAACGGCGGTAAGCGGTCATAACCTCCTGCGAGCGCTCGTCGGTGTTCACGTAGTAGTCGCGGTCACCGAGACCGAGTCCGCCCTGCTCCCAGTACATAGCATTCATGGCCGAGTTCTTCATGTCGGCCATCACTGAGGTGTTGAAAAAAGCCTTCACACCGGGCACAGTAGCCATGATTTCAGCAAAATCGCCTCGCTGAGCGGCAGCTATGCGGTTGAGGTCGGCCTGGATGGGCGCCATGCCTTCATTGTTGAGGCGCACGCTGTCAAGGCCCTGGGCATAGAGATCGGCCACCTTGCGGGCATTGCTGCCGGGGGCCTCATTCTCGCGGTCAAGACCGTCCACGATACTTTTGAGCTGCTTGCGGTTGTTTTCGCCGAGAGCATCGAAAGTGCCGTAACGCGAATATTCGGCAGTCAGAGGATTGGCAGCCATCCAGCCGCCGCAGGCGTAGTCGTAGAAATCCTGCTTGGGCGATACCTCGGTGTTGAGGTTGGCGGTGTCGATGCCGCGGACGGCGGAAGCATCCGATTTGGTGCATGAAAACATCACACCACCAGCAAGCACTGATACCATTGCAATAGTAAGTTTGTTGTTCATTTGTATATTGATTAGTTACGATTTCAATTCATCGAGTTCCATCACGGCCAGCTCCCACAGGCTCATGGCATTTTCGAGTTCCTTGGTGGCATTGCTGTGGTCGGTGAACACTTCGAGAGCAACTTCACCGGCAGCTATGCGCGCCTCGACATCGGCCAGGGCGGCTTCGCGGCGGGCAACCTCGGCCTCGGCCTCCTCAACCTTCTTGGCTGCGCGTTTCAGTGTTTTATCGCGCTCGCGTTGCTCAGCGTAGCTGAGTTTGCGTTCGGGGGCTGCAGGCGCTTCGGCCGCAGCCGTTTTGCTTTCCTTGCTTTCCCGGCCTGTTTCGGTGGCCTTGGCCAGCGATTTGGGAGCGGCTTCAAGCTCACGGAGCGAAGCCATGCGTTTCTTTTCGAGAAATTCGTAGATACCGCCCAGACATTCCTTCACCTGGCCGCCGCCGAACTCGTAGACCTTGCTCACCAGACCGTCCAGAAACTCGCGGTCGTGGCTAACCACAATCACCGTGCCGTCGAAGTCGGCAATAGCCTGCTTGAGGATATCCTTGGTCTTCATGTCAAGGTGGTTGGTGGGCTCGTCAAGAATGAGGAGGTTCACCGGCTCAAGGAGCAATTTTATCATGGCCAGACGCGTTTTCTCGCCGCCCGACAGGACTTTGACTTTCTTGTCCGAAGCCTCGCCGCCGAACATGAACGCGCCCAGAATGTCGCGAATCTTAGTGCGTATATCGCCCACAGCCACGCGGTCGATGGTGTCGAACACCGTGAGCTCGCCGTCAAGCAGCTGTGCCTGGTTCTGAGCGAAATAGCCTATTTTCACATTATGGCCTATGCGCAGATGGCCGGTGTAGGGAATTTCGCCCATAATACACTTGACCAGTGTGGATTTGCCCTCGCCGTTCTTGCCCACGAATGCCACTTTCTCGCCGCGGCGCAGGGTGAATGTGGCATGGTCAAACACCTGGTGGTCGCCGTAGGCCTTGCCAACTTCTTCGGCTATGATGGGAAAGTCGCCGGAGCGGGGCGCCGGAGGGAAGCGAAGGCTCAGGTGCGCGGTGTCCACCTCGTCCACTTCGATGCGCTCAATCTTGGCCAGCTGCTTGATGCGGCTCTGCACCTGCACGGATTTGGTGGCTTTGTAGCGGAAACGCTCAATGAAATCTTCGGTGTCGGCAATCTGTTTCTGCTGGTTGCGGTAGGCTCGCATCTGCTGCTCGATGCGCTCGGCACGCAGGGCCACGAACTTGGAGTAGTTCACAGCGTAGTCGTAAATCTTGCCGAGCGAAATCTCGATGGTGCGGTTGGTCACATTATCAATAAAGGCGCGGTCGTGGCTCACAAGCACCACAGCCTTTGCCTTGGTCATCAGGAAGTTTTCGAGCCACTGAATGGACTCAATGTCGAGGTGGTTGGTGGGCTCGTCGAGCAGCAGCACGTCGGGGCGCTGCAGCAGCAGTTTGGCGAGCTCAATGCGCATGCGCCAACCGCCTGAAAACTCGGAGGTGGGACGATTGAAGTCCGTGCGCAGAAAGCCCAGACCGAGAAGCGTTTTTTCCATCTCGGCCTCGCAGTTCTCGCTCTGCTGCATGGCAATCTGCTCGGTGAGCGTGCTCACTTTGTCGATTAGTTCGGCATAGCTTTCCGACTCGTAGTCAGTCCGCTCGGCCAGCTGCGCATTGAGGCGGTCCAGGCGGTCGTGCATCTCCTTGACGTGCGAGAACACCTTGCGTACTTCCTCAACAACGGTCAGCGAGTCCTCCAGCACCATCTGCTGCGGCAGGTAGCCTATGGTCACATCAGCAGGCACGGCCACCGAACCGCCCGTGGGCGGCTGAAGACCGGCGATAATTTTCAGCATAGTGGATTTTCCCGCGCCATTTTTGCCCACAAGAGCAATTTTGTCCTTGGGATTAATCACATAGTTGATATTATCGAAAAGAAGTTGCGAACTGAATTCGACTGAAAGGTTATTGATAGAAATCATAATCTAATATGCAAACTATCTGCAAAGTTACGAAAAAATCTCCGAAAGGCGGCGGATTTTGCCGTTGGAGGTGCGGGGTAGCGTCCTAACGCTTACTATGTGCTTAGGCAGGCGGCGACGGTCGGTCACCACATCTTCAAGCCGCTCGGCAATGCCGAGTGTGCAGCCTTCAACCACGAGGCATATAACCTGGCCCCATTTTTCATCCGGCACACCTACCACATAGTATTCCCGCCCGGCGAGGGCCGGAGCGTAGAGAGCCTCCAGTTCTTCGGGGAAAAATTTGAGTGCGCCTGAGTTTATCACACCATCGGCACGGCCTCGCCAACGGAAACGGCGCTCGTCAAGCAGCTCAACAACATCGTTGGTCTGCAAGGCTTTGAATGAGAATTTAGGAGCTATAACGGTGAGGCAAGCGCGCGAATCGGTTGCAAAAGTCACGTCGGGCATTGCCATGAATACGCGCTCAGGGTCGGCGGCCGAAGCCAGGGCAACCTGGCTGCAAGTCTCGGTCATGCCGTAGCTGATAAAGGCGCGGAAACCGTCCTCGGTAAGCTGGCGACAGACCTGGGCCGAGGGGGCTGCTCCGCCAATAAGCAGATTTCGCACAAGTGCCGGAGCCTCAGGGTCGGTAAGCAGGCTCGGAAGCTGCGAGGGCACCACGGCGAGAAGGTCCACCGGTTCGGTAACCTTAACCTCGTTGCTCACGGGCAGTTCAAGCAGGCGCGCACCCGAAACTTCGGCGCGAACGGCCATCATTTTTCCCGCTATATAGCTCACTGACAGGGGTGCGGCGATAACGGACCAGGGACCGATGCCGAAAAAGCGACAGGTGGCGGCAGCCGACTGCGCCATGTCGGATTTCAGGAGCCGTATTTCCTTAGGCGTTCCGGTAGAACCCGAAGTGTGGGCCAGTACGACATCGCTCCCGCTGTGCCACTCGGCTAAGAATTCTTTCAGAGTTTCCGCCATAATTTGCTACCCCTCAGTTCCAGACCATTTGGAATATTGTTGATATACAACTGACCTGTGCCCAAGCCCTGCGGCAATGTCGGACGCTTTGCTGCCACCCATTGCGCTATTGCGTTCAGGCCGATGTCCGACTCCAGGGCCGACGTAGCCCACCAGCCTATGCCGCGGCTTTCAGCCCGGGCTATCCAGGCATCGGAGCGCTCGAACCCGCCGCACAGCGATGGCTTGAGGATGATGTACTGCGGGCGGATAGTGTCCAACAATTCTGCCATTTCGCTGTCGGTGCGCATGCCTATCAGTTCCTCATCAAGAGCGATAGGGATGGGCGAACGACTGCATATCGCGGCCATAGCTTCGGGCTGACCTGCCCGAATGGGCTGCTCCAATGAATGGATGGTGAAATCCGAAAGCACGCCGAGGCGCTCCAATGCGTTGGCAGGCGTAAAACTGCCGTTGGCATCCAGGCGCAGCTCCACATCGCCTGGGCCGAACTCCGCACGCACAGCGCGCAGCAGGTCAAGCTCGTCGTCGAAATTGATGCCTCCGATTTTCAACTTAAGCACACGAAAACCGGCGTCGAGTTTCTGGGCAATGCGGCGTCGCATCTCAGCCTTATCGCCCATCCACACAAGGCCGTTGATTTCGATACCCTCCTCGCCTCGGGCCCAGGGAGTGTCGGTCCACACGCGGCGGCCACCGGCCCGGTAATCGGCCAGGGCGGTCTCGAAGCCGAAGCGGATGGAGCTGTAGGGGGATTGCAGGGCCGCTTCGGGATTCCGGCATGCCTCGGCAAGAGCCGTCTCATAGTCAGGGACATCATCGGCCGAGAGTCCGCGGAACAGCGCACACTCCCCCACCCCTTCGCCATCAGGGCCGGCGATGTGCACAAAATATGTTTCCTTTTCGTGCATGGCCGCACGCGAGGTGCGCGCCACGAAATTGAACCGCAGCGTGTAGGGAGTGAACCGTGCCGTCAGCATCAGCCGGGGAACTGGGGGAACTTGCCGAAGTCGGGGTCGCGTTTTTCAAGGAAAGCGTCGCGGCCTTCCTGAGCCTCGTCCATCAGGTAGTACATCAGCGTGGCGTCGCCGGCAAATTCCATCAGGCCATGCTGGCCGTCGAGTTCGGCGTTGAGCGCGCGCTTAATCATGCGGATGGCGAACGGACTGCGCTGCATGATGGTTTCGCACCATTCCACCACCTCGTCCTCCAGACGCTCCAGGGGTACGACTTTGTTAATCATGCCCATTTCGAGCGCCTCGGCGGCGGTGTACTGGCGGCAGAGGAACCAGATTTCGCGCGCTTTCTTCTGGCCTACGCAACGGGCAAGGTAGCTGGAGCCGAAACCGGCGTCGAAGCTGCCAACCTTGGGGCCTGTCTGGCCGAAGCGGGCGTTCTCGGATGCGATTGTAAGGTCGCACACCACTTGAAGCACGTTGCCGCCGCCAATGGCATAGCCATTGACCATAGCGATTACCGGCTTCACCATGGAGCGGATAGTCTTGTGAATCTCAAGCACATTGAGGCGCGGAGTACCGTCGGCATCGCGGTATCCGCCGTGAGTCTTATAGTTCTGGTCGCCGCCCGAGCAGAATGCCTTGTCGCCGATGCCGGTGAGCACCACCACACGCACGTCGTCGTGATTGCGGCAGTAGTCAAGTGCATCCAGGATTTCGAAATTAGTCTGAGGGCGGAAAGCATTGTAAACCTCAGGACGATTGATGGTTATCTTGGCGATACCCTTGTAGAAATCGAACAGAATATCGGTGTAATCCTTAATTTTAGTCCACTGACGGGGAGTATTCATAACTTGCTTATAATAAATCTTTTGAAACTTCGGGGTTAATTCGTAGCACCAGCATTGCAGGGCCGGTCGAGGTGAGAAAATCCTCCAGGACGCCCTCCGGTTCTTCCTCGCCTACGTTAATTTCGAAGAATTCGCCTCCGAAATTATCGCATATCTCAAAGTAAGGCAGGCGATGAGGGAGCACGAAGAATTCGTTGCACTCCTTCAGGCGGTTGGTGGTGGTGATGTTGCGGAAAATATCGGCGCCGTCGTTATCCAGCACCACGATTTTGAAATTGGATGGAATGTCGCAGTTCAGCAACACACCGATGTCGTAGCCCGCGCTCATGTCGCCTGTAATCAGCACTGTAGGCAGGTCGGAAACAATAGCCGAACCGAGCGCGGTCGACGTTGAACCGTCGATGCCGCTCACGCCGCGGTTGCAGTCCAGGCGCTCGGCATGCCAGGCAACACGCTGGGCGTAGCGGATGGCCGAGCCATTGCCTATGCACACGTCGCGTCCGGCCGAATGGCGCGCAAGCTCTGCGAAAATGTGCAGCAGCGGATGTGACTCCACCTCGGTGTCGTTCTGCTGCAACGCATCGGAGTAAAAGCTCCACCAGTCGTGGGCAAAGTCGCGGTCGGTTCCGGTTTCAGCCAGCACGCTCAGGAAGATTTCCGGCTTGCAGTCCACGCACTCAGCCAGGCTACCGAAAGTGTCCACCATGGGGTCCACTGCGCCGAGGCAGATGTGGCGCACTCCGCGAAGCGAGCGCAACCAGTTCTTGAGTCGGCCTGACACCAGGCTACCGCCGAAAGTCACCACCACATCGGGCTGCATTTCGGGCGATATCTCGCGCAGCGAGCGCTCAACGGCAGCCACACGGTAGGCCCCCTCAAGGTTGGCCTGAACCTCGGCGAACACTGGAAGGATGTCCTCATCGTTGAGATGGCGCACAATGGAATTGAGGTCGTCGCCCGCCGGATAGCCGCCGGCCACCACAAGTATTTTCTTATCCGTAAGTGATTCGGCCAATTCAGCCAGCGCAGGGTCGCTGAAACGCATGCTCGGCGTCAGCGTGCCGATCTTATGACCGCTGAACAGCGGCGGTTCGGTGGTAAGGCGCGTGAGCGGCACATCAAGCTGCACGTTGATGTGCACAGGGCCGGGATGATGGCCCGTGGCGACCGTAAGAGCCTCGTTAACCTGGAGGTTGGCCAGGCGGAACAACTGGTGCTCATGGTCGGCGGCCACAGGGATGTCAATACTTTTTTTCACCACGGCGGCCAGTGCGCCATGCTGCCGGATGGTCTGACTGTCCAAGCGGTCCACCCACAGCGCGGGACGGTCGGCCGATATAGCAATCAGCGGCACACCACGGTAATATGCCTCCGCAAGTGCGGGAGCGTAGTTGAGCACGGCCGTGCCTGACGTACACACCAGCGCTACCGGCTCAGCAGAACGGAGCGCCATTCCAAGTCCAACAAAAGCTGCGGTACGCTCATCCACAACAGGGTGCAGCCGGAAACAGCCCTTGCGCTCAAGCACGGTGATCAGGGGAGCATTGCGGGAGCCGGGCGACACAACTATGTGCCTCACATCATACTCATCAAGCAAATCAGCCACCAGGTGACAAACAGAGTTAGCTATATTTTCCATAACATTTCACAGCCCATAAATTACGGACTAACAAAGTTAAGACTTTTTACATTACCGGTCAATTAATTGGCCTTTTCATTTTGTTCTTCCCATATCAGGGTAGCCAAATACTTGTTGCTTCGACATTGCAGATCAGCAATTCCATCCTCTATCATTGTGGCAGTGCTTGAGCTATAAAACATATCCGTTGCCTCGGGCAATGAAATATGGTATAGTTCGCAAATGCTCAAAATAACATTAGCTATTTTTGCTGCTCTTGTGACCAATTTACTTTCTTCTGTCATAACTGCTGGCTGTCTATATGTTTAAGACATTCATCGATTAATCTTTGAGACCGAAAGCAATATTGATTGTTGGGCCTCTCATATTTCAATAAACCAAGCGTTTCCTCCTCGGAAAGCTCACCTTCGAAATATCGATCAAGTGTCTGTATGACCCTATCGTTTGCAATTCCTCCAATCACAATATCGTAATCAGTATCATCAATTCCGGCTCTACATTTAGATATAAATTCAAGCCATCCTTTATCATAAGCCTTAAATTCGAGCACTTTCCAGTCTTCGGGATTGAAGACAAATTCAAAAGAATTTAGCCAGGCCGCTTGTTGACGTCGGATAAACCGATTCGCATATTTCACAGCTTGCTCATGCAAGGACGTGAGATAGAATCCTTTCCCAAAATCGAGATAGTCACGAGAATGGACCGTATCCGGCCTCCGAACTGCAACATTTGATGAATGATAAAGCTTCATTGTGGCAACACCCCTTTCTCCCTCATATATTCGGTAAGGTCGTCCATCAGATAACGTGAACCGAAAGTATGGAGCACGTCGTAGGACGGCACAAGATAGCCATAGAGTATGCCGGATTGTTTCAAACGGTCATATACGTCACTCTGACTAAGTTGCAGTTGATGTGCAAGTTTGCTGATGCAGTATGTTACAAATTCGAGAATTTTTTTATCCATCGGCGTGACTCGTTGTTTTGGACTAACAAAGTTAAGACTTTTTCGCAAAACTCACAAACTGAACGAAGCCGGGGTTGGAAGATTTGGCCGAAGTTCTTGTTCGTTTTGCACATCGGATGTAACAAATACCCGTTTTTTTTGTTTATATTAAAAGTCATCACTTATGCCACGTTTCTACACTGTAATATTATCCGCCCTGGTAGCCATTATTCCTTTGGCAGCCACTGAAGTGCCCGATTCCGTCGCACCGGACAGCAGCGCCGTGACGGAGGTGAAAAAGAAAAATATCATCAATAAGATTATCGACTATTTCGATTCCACCAACAAGGAATCGGACCCTTCGAAGTTCGATTTCAGTGTTATCGGCGGTCCGCACTACTCGTCGGACACTAAGTTCGGTATCGGCCTGGTTGCTGCCGGCCAGTATCGCAACGACACCGTAAATCTGGAACTTCCGCCCTCCGACGTATCGCTCTACCTGGATGCCACCACCTCGATGTTCTTCAAAATCGGTGTTAGCGGTAACAATATCTTCAAGAACGACCGCTCGCGACTGCAATACGACGTGAACGTTTCGCAGGTAACCACTAAGTTCTGGGGTATCGGCTACGACATGGATGTGGACGACGCAAACGAAAGCAAATATAAGTACGTAGGCTCGCAGGCCACTGTTTCCTACGTGTGGCGTGTGGCTCCGAACCTGTATATCGGCCCGGAGGCCGCTCTCAACTTCATCAATGCCCGCGAGCGCACCAAACCAGAACTCTGGGAGGGGCAGAACCACGCCACCTTCAACCTGGGCGTAGGCTTTACCCTCCAGTACGACACCCGCGACTGCATCACCTGCGCATGGCACGGAGCACTGGTGCGCCTCGACCAGATGTTCCTGCCGCGAGCCATGTTCAATAAATCGGCCTTCTCAATGACCGAACTGCGTGCCGACTATTTCCACCCCCTGTGGCACGACGCCACGATAGCCTACGAGTTCCACACCCGCCTTACCTACGGCAACACGCCCTGGAGCATGCTCGGCACTCTCGGCGGCAGCCATAATATGCGCGGCTACTTCGAAGGGCGCTACCGCGACAAATGCGAAGCCGACGTGTGCGTCGAACTTCGCCAGCACATCTGGCACCGCAACGGTATTGTGGCATGGGTCGGCGCCGGAACTGTATTCCCGAAATTCTCCGCTCTCCGCTTCAGTAAAATCCTCCCGAACTACGGCATCGGTTACCGATGGGAGTTCAAGAAGCGCGTCAACGTGCGCCTTGACCTCGGTTTCGGACGTCACCAAACCGGTTTTATATTCAGTATAAATGAAGCCTTCTGAAAAAACATCAAATATCCTGCCCGTCGTTCTGATGTGGCTCCTGCCGCTCGTTCTGATAATTCCCAACGTAGCTCTGGATTTCACCGAGATAAGCTATTCGCCGCTTGAACGCATCATAAACGTCGCGCTCCCGTTTGGAGTCTACCTGGTGCTCTGCGCGGCATGGCGCCGCGTTGGTCGCACCGGCCTTTGGCTGATTCCCATAATGGTGCTGTGCGCGTTCCAGATTGTGCTGCTGTTCCTCTACGGCGAGTCCATCATCGCCATCGACATGTTCATCAACGTGGTCACCACCAACGCCAGCGAGGCCACCGAACTCCTGGCAAACCTCGGAGTCGCAGTGGCAGTTGTAGTGGCCGTCTATCTGCCGGTTATCATATTGTGTATCATTGCTGAAGTTCGCAATGCCACAACAACCCGGGGCCAACGCCGTCCGGCCATGGTGAGCGGAGTAATCCTCTCCGCCATCGGTGCTGTCTGTTTCGCGTGGGCACTCGCAGCCGACGGCTACCGCCCCACGCGCCGCCTGTTCCCGGTCAACGTCATATCCAACATGATTGAAGCGGCCAACCGCACCCGCGTTACCAAGGCTTACTTCACAAGGTCGGCACCTTTCCGCTTCGCATCGGTGGACAACCGTACCGACTCAGGCAAGGAAGTCTATGTCCTTGTCATCGGCGAAACATCGCGTGCCGGCAACTGGCAACTCAACGGCTACGACCGTCCCACCAATCCGCACCTGTCCGAACGCCGGGGGCTGGTGAATTTCAGCAAGGCGATGTCCGAGAGCAACACCACGCACAAAAGCGTGCCCCTGCTCATGTCGCACTTCGGTGCCGAAAATTTCGCCGACTCCATTTTCTCAAGCAAAGGCATAATCGACGCTTTCCGCGAAGCTGGCTACGAAACTGCCTGGATCTCAAATCAGCAGCGCAACGGAGCACTGATTGACTTCTACGGCGAGCAGGCCGACAGCGTTGCTTTCCTCACCGACGACGGACGTCATCACTACGACGGCGAACTGCGTGAAAAGCTGCACGACTTGCTCACTGAATCGCAGGCATCTAAGATTTTCGTGGTGCTTCACACCTACGGCTCCCACTTCAACTACAAAGAGCGCTACCCTGCCGAGTTCGAGTATTTCGGTTCTGATATTTCCGCCGAAGCATCGCCCGAGAACCGCTCCGGCTTGATGAATGCCTACGACAACTCTATCCGCTACGTCGACGCGGTGGTCGATGGCGTAATCTCCGAGCTCGATAACCTCGGGGTGCCATCGGCAATGGTTTACCTTGCCGACCATGGCGAAGATATTTTCGACGACTCGCGCAACCGTTTCCTGCATGCCTCACCCACCCCTACCTATCACCAGTTGCATGTGCCAATGCTGCTGTGGATGAGCCGCGACTACGCCGAGCGCTATCCGGCGAAAGCGCAGGCTGCGCGTGCAAATGCGGACCGCAACGTGTCGTCGAGTCGGAGTGCGTTCCACACATTGCTGTCGCTGGCCGACGTAGCAACTGAATATTTCGACCCCACGGCCGCCCTGACCGACAGCGCTTACACCGAACCGACACGCCTGTTTCTCAACGACTACAACGAGGCTGTGCCCTACACGGCTGCGGGGCTGCGCAAACAGGATTTCGAAGTGCTGGCGGCTAAAAAAATCGCGTCCTGAGAAAGTGAGACCCGAAAATTTTGCGTATTTTTGCGCATCATGAAAAAACTAACCGCCCTTCTCGTTGCGCTCCTGCCGCTTATGGCCGCCGGAGCCAAACCCATCGAAATAAAATTATGGCCCGACGGCGCCCCTAATTCCAACGGGCTTGCCCCCGAGGCCGAGGACCCCACGCCCGGATGGGTCACCGGAGTGTCGGACCCCGTGCTCTACGTCTACCCGGCCGCGCAGCCCAACGGCACGGCCGTAATCATGTGTCCCGGGGGTGCGTATATCGGACTCGCCGACACCCACGAGGGCCACGACATGGCCGACTGGTTCAACAGCATGGGCGTAACCTATGCCGTACTGAAATATCGCATGCCCAACGGCAACTGCGAAATTCCGCTCGTCGACGGCGAACAGGCCATGCGCATCATGCGTGCCCATGCCGATGAATGGAATGTGTCGCCCGGCTCAATAGGCATAATGGGAGCCTCGGCCGGCGGACACTTCGCCTCCACCCTTGCCACACACTATACCTCGCCCGAAACTCGCCCGGATTTCCAGGTGCTGTTCTACCCCGTCATTACCATGGACCCCGAAATCCGACATGGCAGCACGCGCAACAACCTGATGGGACCCGAGCAGACTGCGGAGAAAATTCACTTCTTCAGCAATGACGAACAAGTTACGCCCGACACCCCGAAAGCCTTCATCATGGTGTCGAGCGACGACGACCTTGTGTCGCCCCAAAACAGCATCCTATATTATTCCGCCCTGCTTCGCAACGGTGTGCCGGTGGCTCTCCATTCCTATCCCACGGGTGGCCACGGCTGGGGATTCCGCGATTCGTTCATCTACAAACCGGCCTGGACTGCCGAGCTTGAACGCTGGCTGGACCGCGAGGTTATAATGAAATAACGTGCCGATGAAAGCTGCCGTCACCGCCCGTGAAGTCGCGGAGGCACTCACCGCACTGCGCGATGATGCCCAGGCCGCACACCTGATGCGTTTTTTCAAGACAGGTCCCGGACAATACGGCGAAGGCGACCGTTTTCTGGGATTGAAAGTGCCGGTCACCCGCGCCGTTGTGCGCCAGGCGCGCCAGGCCGTCGCTCTTTCTGAAATCAGCACTTTGCTCCACTCACCGTGGCACGAAGTGCGTCTGGCCGGATTCCTGCTGCTGGTGGAGGATATGAAAGCTGTGCTACCAAAGCGCTCCGACACGCCTCAACGCAGCACCGCGAAAGCGGAACGCCGACGCGAACTGGCCGAATTCTACCTTGCCCACGCCACCCGCGCCAACAACTGGGACCTCGTGGACCTAAGCTGCGAATATATCCTCGGGCCCTATCTGCGCCTGGATTGCAATGCCGATATCGCTCCGCTCCGGCGCCTGGCGTCCTCAGCCAATCTGTGGGAGCAGCGTATAGCCGTAGTCACAACCCTCGATTTCATCCGCAACGGCATCTTCGCCCCTACCCTCGAACTTGCCGACCGACTCATGAACCACCCTCACGACCTGATACACAAGGCTGTGGGATGGACACTTCGTGAAGTTGGCAAGTGTGACCGCGATGTGCTCACCGACTACCTTGAGCGCAACTGTACCCGCATGCCCCGCACCGCTTTGCGCTACGCCATCGAACACTACCCGGCCCACGAACGCACCGCCTGGCTGAAAAGGAGGTAGTGATTTCAATTTTTTTATTAACTTTGCTACCTGAATAAAGCTCTGCAATTATGGCAAATAACGACATTACTTCCAACAACGCAGTCGATACTGACATTATTCACTATATAGTGATGAGCCTCGGTATGTTTGCACGCAAGTACAACCTGACCAAAAAAGAAACGTGCAATTACCTTGCACGCCACAAAGGCCTGCAATTTGCCATTGATAATTATGAAGTGGAGCATCAGCTTTCGCTTCAGGATTGTGTGGATGACATGCGCGAAGTATGCCGAAAGAATGGAGGAATAGTGTGATGAAGCTTTACCATGGTTCCAACCAGCCAATCAACGATATTGACCTGTCCATGGGCAAACGTAACAAAGACTTCGGTCGGGGATTTTATACCACACATTTGTTGGAGCAAGCATCATTTTGGTCCGAAAGAATTTCCGAAAGGTACGGAGGGGTACCAACCGTCACCGAATTTGAGTTCGACCTGGAAGCAGCATTGTCCGCTGGGCTGAATATCAAGATTTTCGATAAACCGGACAGAGAATGGGCCGTGTTCGTAATGGATAACCGTCGCGGCGATGACAACGAATTCCAACACGACTACGACATTGTTATCGGACCGGTAGCTGACGATAAGATGGCTCGGTTGTTCGGACTTTACGAGTTGGAAATCATTGATCTGGATGCCGTAGTCCGAGGTCTGACCTACAAGGATCTGAATTCGCAATATTTCTTCGCAACCGAGCGATCACTCAACTTTATTAAAAAGGTATGACCAAATCAGATAATACTTTCGAATTCCTAGTTGAATTTATTACCACAAAAGTGGTTGAATGGATTATCCGGGATGAGAAAATAGGGCTGAGCGAAGCTCTGGTGAGTTTTCACAACTCGGAAACTTTTGAAAAGCTATGCAAAAAAAGTACGGATATGTATATCGAAAGCCCGGCATTCATCTACGAGATTTATAAAGAAGAACTGCGGCGAGGTACGATACGCGGACTCTCCGAATAATTTTTTTGCATATCCCGCCGGAGTTTGCTAACTTTGTGGCGTGAAGTCCCGCAACGCTCAGGCGACGGCCGTCATTTTTCCTGAAACTACATTCCGCAACTAATCATAATTTCCGACAGCCATTGGTGTGTCCGTTTCACACCCTCGATGCTGCCGGAGATTGTTGTTTTTTATCCTAAAAATTATGATTAGTCGCTTTTATTCAGCCAATCTCATCGGTGCAGCCCTGCGCGGCAGCTGCTTTGTGGCAAGTTCAAAACTCTCCGAGCCCCAGGTGCTTCGCATATCTGTGGGGTTCAACACAACCAACGAGCTCACAGTGAGCATCGACAGCTACCATCGATTCGCCGCGCCCTACAACTGCTCCACCGCCGCGGTTGTAAACACCGAGGATGCACTCGCCATGGCGCGCCGTCACAGAATAGACTTCGCCGAGCTGCCGAGCTTCATCGCCGACTGCATGGCCCGTTGGCGCCGCTCGCCCAACATGGGCCGGGGGCAGGTGCTACGCTGCTTCAAAGAAATCACCGAGAATCTTCTGGATGAGCGTTGCCGTTTCCGCATTGTTCGCACCACTGGCCTCAAAGACTCCATCTGTTGCTGATGCACCGGGCTCCCGGTTTGTGAGTGCAGCCTCACAAGCCGGGAGCACAATTCAGAAAAAAGTGTTATCTTTACACCAAAATACTTCCATGCCATGACTGTACCCAAATATGTTTACACAACTGACGACCTTGATGTCCTTGCAGCAAAGCTCCTTGCCGTTCCGCAGCGCGGCAAATTGAGGTCGGCCCTCCTGGCTGCTTTCCAGCAGTATAACAACTACTCCACTCCTGCCGAATGGAACCGGGCCGTGCGTCTGTGTGAATGTCTGGCCGTGATTGGTTGGGGCGACTCGGTGGGTGTGGAGGCGCACACCGAAACTTATGTCAATGGCTATCCTGAAACTTTTTTCGTGACACCGCGCGGTGCTGTCCGCTATCTTGATGCCGTGTGGCGCCCTCGCAACGGAGGTATAATGGTTGCGCCGGACTTAAGCACAGTTCACGAACTTCCCCAGGCCGAAATCACGCCTGTGGTTTGCCAGCAGCAACCGTTGCTGTCGCAGCGCAACTGGCTGCCCAAATGCCCGGTGAAAATTGTGCGCACGCTCAACAACTGCTATCCCGGCAGCCGCGCCCTGCTTGACAGCATCGACCATGACCTGAACCCTATGCTGCTGGACGGAATGCGCCCGGAGCTATACGGCAACAGCCTTAACCGCATAGACCTGAACTGCGCTATGAGCTTCGACGACGGACCGCACTGCAAGACGAACTATGTGATAGCCGACGAAAGTTTAAAACTAAGAAAATCGGAATACTACGGCGCGCTGCTTGAGATGTTCAACACCGACGAAATTGAACAAGAAGGGCTGTTTCTGCGTCCGCGGTTCGACATCGGTCCTTTCCGCAAGGCCACGGGGCGCGTGTTTGCCACCATAGTTTTCGAAAAGGAATTCAGCGCCCGGCCACTCGTGGAGCAAAAGCGACTGATGGCCGGCTATTTCCTCGCGGCAATCGACCGCATTGCCGGCCGCCGAAAAAAGCTCGATTACAACTTCACCCAAATGCGCACCGATTTTGAATCAATCCTTGATCGATGGATAAATATTGATAAAATTTGGTAGGTTGCGTAATTTTTAATAAATTTGCCAAAAATCAAGTATTATGAGTATAAAAACGTTCAACCGCACCCGATTCATTCTTGCAGCACTCGCTATGATGATTTCAATAACAGCGAAAGCTTTTGTAGTAACCGTCGACAGTATTCCGGAACAACTTTACGGCTATCCGATGACCATCAAGTCGTGGCTTGATAACCGCACGCTCGATTCCCTCCAAGTCAAGTCCTCGCATGCGGAACTTCGCGCCCAGGTTAAGGAAACAGAACTCGGATCGCTTAATTTTTCGTTTGAAGTTCCCGGAGGTGTCTGCACAAATTATAAATTAATTATTTTCGCTCCTGGAACCGACACTATCAAGGCAATCATCAAGAACTACGAAATATGCGATGTGAAGATAAGCGGCGGTTCGGACTTGAATGCAAAAATGCAGGCTATAGACAAACACGTGAAAAGCATCTCATCCTCGCCCGATAGTACTGTTTCTTACCTGATTTCTACTTTCAAGGAAAATAAAAATAATCCACTCGGAGTACTGTTACTGTCGAGCCTGCAAAGAATAATCAGCGCCGAGGAATGGCTTGAATTTTACGACAGCTTAAGTCCTGCGATTAAACAATATCCCTTAATGACGGACATTGCCAAGACCCTTAGGGTTACCCTTATGACCAAAGAGGGCACGATGTTTAAAAACCTGGACTGCCTGCTGCCCGACGGCACACCGGTGCAACTTTCGGACTACGTAGGCAAAGGCAAATACGTCCTGGTTGATTTCTGGGCCACTTGGTGCGGACCATGCCGGGCCGAGGCTGCGAACGTGCTAATGCCCCTATACGAAAAATATAAGGACGATGAGCGCTTTATGATTCTTGGCGTTCTCGTGCTCGACTCGATGGAAAGCTTCAAACTCCATAAGGACGAACTTAATTATCCATGGCCCCAGCTGATAGACGAAAGCCACACAGCCGGGACCGCCTACGGATTCCAATCCATTCCCTACCTGATTCTTTTCGCGCCGGACGGCACCGTACTTCGCCGTGACATCCGTGGAGCAGCGATTGATGAAGCCATTGCTGCGGCGCTTGATTAGGATTAAGAGCTTGTTTAATAACTACGGTTAAATGCTGGGTCTCATATTTCGGAGGGGATTTTTCGCTGACGTTGAAGGAGTGTACTCAATGTACACGACTGAAACAAAGCGGAAAAGGCACGCGAAAGATGAGAGACAACAAGTAACTCAAATGTAGGG
>JAAVFP010000024.1 GCA_014800735.1 Bacteroidales bacterium | reverse complement strand
GATTTTGGCTTAATGATAAGGGAGTGTGCCGCTTGGCACTCGACCGCAGAATTAAGCCAAAAGCGCCAAAGAATGGCCGGCGATGGGTATTTAACAATAGTCAACATTAATTAGTATCTAAATTTTAATGTAAGAGCAAGTTTTTCCCTGCATTTAAGTTACTTGTTGTCTCTCATCTTTCGGGTGCCTTTTTCGCTTTGTTTCAGTCGTGTACATTGAGTACACTCCTTCAACGGCAGCGAAAAATCCCCTCCGAAATATGAGACCCAGCATTTAACGGTAGTTATTAAACAAGCTCTTAATCAAAAAACCTCCAAAATGGAAATCTTTTGATTATATTTGCAGAAAATTCATTTCCTATGAAAATACGCCACTTTTTTCCTCTTATTCTGTGCTGCGTGACGGCAAGTTGCGCAAGTTTCACCAATGATGATGACGAGCCGCCGTTCGTCACCTGCCCCAACCCGACACCGGACTTTGAGCAGATTATGCTCGAGGCAAGCGCGAGCTTCAACAGCTGGGTGGTGCCGTCCGACTATGTGGACATCACAGCATCGGTCACCGTGACTGCACCCATGAATGTGAAAATCAAGGACTACACGCTGGTGAGCGACGGCCAGGTGGTGGACACCTACTCCGAGCCTTCGATATCAGTGGTGGCATCGGCTTTCGGCCACGGCGCCCATCACATCAGCCTTTATGCCAACCTCCAGGTGGACACGTTCAATATTCAGAAACCGGTTTTCGAGGATAACGAACTGCTGGTGTTCAACAAGCGTCCTACCATCAAAATCGGCGCCACCCTGGCGGGACACATCACAGCCACTTCGACCTCGGGCGAGACCTACGACCGCGAATTCACCGCCGAATCCAATGCCGACGGACGCATCTGCATCCCTTCGTCGCTCTTTGCGTGGACACCCGCCAAGGGCACGGCTTCAACCATGAGTGTGGAGATGACTTTTGTGCCCGAAGTCACCGACATATCCGCCGGGCTCACAGCCGAGCTCACGGATCTGCAGTGGAACCTGACGGACAACACCACAGCGCAGGGCGCAACCGCAAAACTCACATGGCCCAACCCCGTGACCGAGAAGGAATGGTACGGACTGACGCCCTCATGCCAGGTGAGCTACCGCGGCACCTACGAGGACATAACTCTCGACTCCCACTTCCTGGACGGCTTCATCATCCTCCTCACAGACAGCCTTTAAAACAGACGTTTTACATTTTTCTATCCGTTTTTACACCGCAAATATACACTTTTCCATCCCGAGATAATAATACGGACGGCCCGGTCGCTTGACCGGGCCGTCCGTATTATTATCTCTTAACGCTGTCGGGGCGATTATTTCGCTGCGGTGTTGCCGGCGTTGAAGCGGGCGTTGAGCACTTCGATGAGCGCTGCGGTAACGTCGAGCTCGGGGTTGAAGTAAACACCGGCTTCGTTCATGAGCACTGCGTCGTAGCCGTTGGCAATGGCGAATTCGCGTGCGCAGTTGCTGATGGAGTCGTTCAGGCGCTGCTGTGCTGCGGCGATGGTGTTGTTGATGTTGTTCTGCTGGTTGGTGAGGAAACGTGCGGCTTCGTTCTGCTTGTTCTGGAAGTTCTGCATGTCGGCCTCGTAAGATGCCTGCGACAGGTAGGTGTTGTTCTGCTGTTTCTGGGCGATGGTGTTGGCCAGGTTCTGGATTTCCTGCTGTTTCTGCTGTTCCTGCTGCTGGTAGCGCACCATCAGGCGCTGGCCTTCCTCGGCAATCTGCTGAGCCAGCACGTAGCTGCTCATCAGCGAGTCGGCATTGATATATCGGATGTTGAGAGAGCGAGTAGCGGGCTGACCCTCGGCGCTGACAACCGCCACGGGTGCGGGAGCGGCCTGCTTTTCGGCGCACGATGCCACGGCCAGCACGGCCATGCCGGCGGCAAGAGTCTTGACTGTTAAGGACAGTTTTTTCATATTGAGGTGTTAATTTGACTTATTGCTTATTGTTGTTTGTCGTGACCGTCGGAGTGGGCACAGCCTATGCCTTTTCTGCGCAGGGCTTCCGAATCGTGGGCGTGGCCCGACGGGAATTTACCACCCTTTACGAAGAGCACCTTGACGCCGAGCAGAACCACCGACACAAGGACCAGCAGAATGGAGAGAAAGACTGTTTTCATTGCCTACTTTTGGGTTTCACGGTGCAAATATAGCAAAAGTTACTTTTAGATTTGGAACTAATGCTTTTTATTTTGTAATTTAGAGGGCGAATAAGAATATTTTTAACATTCTTTCTAACAATTAAATATTACTTAGGACTAATTGACCATATAACAACCGCAATAACACAAGCAATATGACTATCAAAGACCTTAAGCCGTCGCACGTGTTCGCGATTTTCGACGAAATCAACCACGTGCCCCGTCCTTCGAAAAAGGAGGAGAAAATCCGCCAATATCTGCTGGACTTCGCAGCAAAACATAATATAGCAGTGCGCACCGACGCCATCGGCAATGTGGTGATGAGCATTCCCGCAACTCCCGGCAAGGAAGGCGCTCCCACAGTGGTTCTTCAGGCCCACATGGACATGGTGTGCGAATCCAACGACAAGAGCTTCGACTTCGAAACCATGCCCATCAAGACTATCGTTGACGGCGACTGGCTGCGCGCCGACGGCACCACCCTTGGCGCCGACAACGGTATCGGCATGGCTGCCGCTCTGGCCGTGATGATTGACGATACCCTGGTGCACGGACCCGTGGAGGCCCTCTTCACCGTTGATGAGGAAACCGGCCTTACCGGCGCCAACAATCTTGGCGACGGCATGCTCACCGGCACCATCCTGCTCAACCTCGACTCCGAGGACGATGCTGAAATCTTTGTAGGGTGTGCCGGCGGCGTGGACACCACCTGCACCTTCAACTACAAGCGTTCCTTCGCGCCGACCGATTTCCACTATTTCCGCTTCGAGATCAGCGGCGGCCTTGGCGGTCACTCCGGCGGCGACATTCACCTGGGTCGTGCCAACGCCAACAAGCTCCTGGCCCGCTTCCTCTACGGCCTGAGCACCAACCACGGCATATCCCTCTCGGAAATCGACGGCGGCAACCTGCGCAACGCCATTCCGCGTGCGGCCCACGCTGTGTTCGGCGTCGAAACCGCCAGCAAGGAAAAAATCGTGGCCGAGTTCAATAAGTTCGTTGCCGACGTTGAAGGCGAATATGCAGGTCTGGAAACCGGCCTGACCATGACCCTCACCACCACCGACCGCCCCGAATTCACCGTTGACAGCGCCACCACCCTCGCTCTTATCGAGGCTCTCTACAGCGCACCTCACGGCGTCATCTCCATGAGCCGCGACCTCGAAGGCCTTGTTGAGACCTCCACCAACCTTGCATCAGTGAAGATGATTGGCGAGCACCAGATTCTGGTGACCACCTCGCAGCGCTCGTCGGTTGAATCGCGCAAGTGGGACATCGCTCACCAGGTTGAGGCACTCTTCCGTCTGGCCGGTGCCGAGGTTACTCACGGCGACGGCTATCCCGGCTGGGCCCCGAACATGAACTCCCGCATCATGCACATAGCATCGGAGGCCTACGAGGAGCTCTACGGCATCAAGCCCGCCATCAAGGCCATCCACGCCGGCCTGGAGTGCGGTCTGTTCCTGCAGAAATATCCGCACCTCGACATGGTGTCGTTCGGCCCGACCCTGCGCGATGTCCACTCGCCCAGCGAGCGCATGTACATTCCCGCCGTTGAACGCTTCTGGGGCCAGCTCACCCGCACCCTCGAAAAAGTTGCCGACGAGAAATAACACCCGCCATTGAAAGAAATCGGAGAGTGCCACGCCTCTCTCCGGTTTCTTTTATCATTTATAATCCTTCAATCTAATCCTTAGCCTCATGACCCGAACCGGTATTGCCATCCTGCTTCTTCTCGCTGCGGCCGCTGCTGCAACGGGCCGCTTCGGCATTGCCGCGCACGGCCTTGTGCTGGACCCGGGCCCTCCGCTTATCGACGAGCGCGACCTGACAATAATGATTATCGACGGCGACACGCTGCACCTGTCGTTCATCCCCGCACCCGAGAAACCCGCACACCGCGGCCCCCTCACCGAGGACGACTATGCCGAAATCGCCGCCCAGCTCGGCATCGAGCCGGAAGCCATCCATGCCGTGGTCGACATTGAAGCCGGAGCCACCCACTCGGGGTTCAGCAAGGAGAACATGCCAATTATCAACTTTGACCTCCGTGTGTTCCGCCGCACAGCCGAACGCCGCAAAATCAATCTTGGCCAGCACAGCGCCTCCGAAGCGCTCGGCAACCTGAACGTGCGCAAATACGGCTCGCAGCAGGCAGCCCAGCACGCACGTCTGGCCGCCGCCATGAAGATTGACAGCATCACGGCAATCGAGAGCACTTTCTGGGGCATGTTCCAGATTGGAGGGTTCAACTGGAAACTGTGCGGTGCGGCTTCTCCACAGGATTTTGTGGACCGCTGCAGCCGTTCCGAGTTCGACCAATTGCAGCTATTTGCCAATTTCATAACTAACACGGGCCTGACCAAATATCTCAAGGACAAGAACTGGGCAGCTTTCGCCAAGTACTACAACGGCCCGGCCTATGCTTCGCAAGGCTATCACACAAAGATGGCCAACGCCTACCAGAAATACAAGGCCAAAAACAAAGCATCAAACCCGACGACGTGAAAACGACATTAAAGAATAACCTCCTCACCGTCAGCATCGATTCATTCGGTGCCGAAGTTCACAGCATAACCGACAACGCCACCGGCCACGAGTTTCTGTGGTGCGGCGACAAGAAATACTGGGGGCGACATTCGCCTGTACTCTTCCCCCTGGTGGGCCGTGTGTGGGAAGGCCACTACCGCCTGGACGGACATGAATACAGCCTGGGCCAGCATGGTTTTGCCCGCGACCGCGAGTTCGAGCTCATCCCCGACACCCCCGACGATGAGGTGTGGTTCGCACTCGAAAGTTCGGACGACACACTGGCGCTTTTCCCCCGCCGCTTCCGCCTGGAAATCGGTTATAAGCTCTACGAAGCACGCCTCAGCGTGATATGGCGAGTGAAGAACCTCGACGACAAGGATATGCCCTTCCACATCGGCGCTCACCCGGCGTTCAACTACCCCGACTACAATGCTGCCGACGCCGTGCACGGCTATCTGTGTTTCGACAGCCGCACGGTGACTTCCGAAATCCTTGCCGACAGCGGCTGTGTGACCGGCGGCGAAGCCGCCGTGGAGCTTGACACTGAAGGCATGATACCGCTTGACGCCCACACCTTCGACAAACTCAAGACCATCATCATCGACAAAGGCCAGGTGCGCCGCGTGAGCATGCTCAACAAGAACCGCGAGGCCTACCTGACGATGCTGTTCAACGCACCCCTGGTGGGCATCTGGTCGCCAAGCACCGACGCGCCCTTCGTGTGCATCGAACCCTGGTGGGGACGCTGCGACCGCGAGGGTTTCAACGGCGACTTCACCGAGCGCGAATACACCAATATCATCGCCCCCGGCGAAACCTTCGAAGCCTCCTACATGATTCTCTTCGACCGCATATAAACCTACGGTTCAAACCATAAAAAGAGCACGTCAGCCCCCGCCGCCGTGCTCTTTTTTAATATACGGTACATTCGCCTTGTGGCTGAATAAAAGTCATTATTCGTTTGGAAGGAGAAGCCGATTTAGAAATCAATATCCAAGAATTGGATTCTTTCCTCCACTGTTCTTTATTATTCGCTTTGCGTTGGCTTCAGCACGCACTTTGCGCTGTTCAAACTCTCTACGCTCCTCGGGAGTGTACTCTCCACGAAGATGTTTTTCCAACTCGCGTCGGAAGCGGGCCACATCGTCGCGGTCCATCGGTGGATTGGGAATTGAACGTATCATATACTATCGTTTTTAAAGTATGTTGCAAATATATACAATTAATATTATATGAGCAACAACCTGATGCTAAATTTGTTCGATTTTCACTCATCCAGATCCAGGCCGGTGTGGCGGCGGGCTTTGTCGGCAAGATATTTGCGGGCTATGCGGGCCCAGCGGGCATCGGAGCAGGTGGATTCGTTTTCGAGTATCGAGATAAGCTGCCAGAAGCAGATGGCCGAAGCCACGAAGCGGACGGCGTCGAAGTTCTCGCTCCGCACCAGGAGCGCCTGCACAGCCGAGGCGATTCCGAGAGCCACATAGCACTTCACCAGAGTGGCAACCGTGCGCCCGAAACGCCTGGACGATATTTTCCCGGCGTCAGCTCCCACTCCGGGCTGCCGCCGCAACCGGCGCCCAAGCTGCAAGGCTGTCACACAATCCATTACCACCATCACCGAGCATAGGGCCGCGTAGGGCATCAGCGGTCCGCAGAATCCCCAAACAGAGCTTACGATTAAAGTTGCGATTTCTTTTTTCATAGTATGATTGTTATAGTTGCGTGCAAAGATACGATGCTGCCGGCCGGTTTAGGGTGCATTTTTTACCGTTCAGCAAAAAAACACCATAAAATCGCCCTTTACGCACCTCGGGCATTCCCGAAAATATGTTTAGCAACATATTGGCCAAAAATCCCGATAATTTTTTTTGCCACTCGGGATAATTCTTATATTTTTGCCATATTAAACGGCCGCGAACAGTTGGCCGCCGGAAAAACCGAGAGAACATAAAACAAATCTATACATAAACCCAAGCAACCAAAATGAGTTATCTGAAATTCGATAAGAACCTGCTGATCAACCTGGACCAGTCGCTGCCCAAGGAGATGCTGCGCACCAACCAGGCAGGCGCTTATCACTGCACGACACTCGTTGGCTGTAACACCCGCAAGCAGCACGGCCTGCTCGTGATTCCCATCGAGGACCACGACGACAAGCAGTACGTGCTCCTGTCGAGCCTTGACGAAACCGTCATCCAGCACGGCGCGCCGTTCAATCTTGGCATCCATCGCTACCGCGGCGGAGTGTACAGCCCCAACGGTCACAAATACATCCGCGAATTCGACTGCGAGGATGTGCCGCGCATGACATACCGTGTCGGAGGTGTGATTCTGACAAAGGAAAAGCTTTTCATCAGCCAGGAGAACCGTATTCTTATCCGCTACACCCTGGTCGAGGCGCACTCGGCCACCACGCTCCGCTTCCGCCCCTTCCTGGCCTTCCGCGAGAGCAACAGCCTGTGCATTGCCAACGATGCCATCAACCGCAATATCGAGGAAGTTCCCAACGGTATAGCCACATGCCTCTACGACGGACTGCCCACACTCTACATGCAGTTCAACCACAAACCCACGTGGGTCAACGAGCCCAACTGGTACAAGGACATCGAGTACGTCAAGGACCTTGAGCGCGGTGTGCCCTACTGCGAGGACCTGTGGGTGCCCGGCTACTTCGAAGTGCCCATCAAGAAAGGCGAGTCCATTATTTTCTCGGCCGGCGTGGCACCAACCAACACCCGCAACCTATCCAAGATGTTCGAGGCCGAGATTGCAGCCCGCACCCCCCGCACGTCGTTCTTCAACTGCCTCAAGAACTCGGCCAAGCAGTTCTACATCCGCCACGGAGAGTCCATGTACCTGATTTCAGGCTTCCCCTGGGGCGTGGTTCTGGCGCGCAACACCTTCATGGCGCTCCCTGGCCTCACCCTGGCTATCGACCACCGCGCCGACTATGAGGCCATCATGAGCACCGCTCTCCGCGCCCTGCTCCGCTACGCCGAGACCGGCGAAACATCGCGCCGCATCAAGGGCATCGACCTGCCCGACATCCCCCTGTGGGCCCTGTGGGCTATCCAGCAGTACGGCAAGACAGTGGGCATGGATGCCGCACGCGAAAAATACCTCGAGCCCGTCACCCAGCTTGTGGACTATGTGCTGCGCGGAGGCCATCCGAACCTCTACGTGGATGCCGAAACGGGCTTGCTGTCCACCGATGGCCATGACAAGGCAGTGTCGTGGATGAACTCGATGCTCAACGGCCTTCCCGTGGTGCGCCGCACCGGCCGCCTGGTGGAATTCAATGCTCTGTGGTACAACGCGCTGATGTTTGCCGCCGCCCTTGCCGAGGGCAAGGAGGATCTGGCCGAACGCCGCGAGGCATGGCTGGCCGAAGCCGAGAAGATGAAGAAGCCCTTCGTGGACACCTTCCTGAACGAGAGCGGCTACCTCTACGACTTTGTGGACGGCGCCTATGCCGAACCCTCCGTTCGCCCCAACATGGCCATTGCCATCGGGCTTGACTATTCGCCCCTGGACCGCCGCCAGCGCAAGAGCGTGCTTGATGTTGTCACCCGCGAGCTCCTCACGCCCAAAGGCCTGCGCACACTGTCGCCCCGCAGCTACGGTTACCGTCCCAGCATCGTCGGCTCGCCTGACGAACGCGAGTTTGCCATGCACAACGGTCCGGCGCGCCCCTGGCTGATGGGCTTCTATGCCGATGCCTACCTGCGCGTGTTCGGCATGAGCGGCGTGGGCTACATTGACCGCATGCTCATCGGCTTCGAGGACGACATGACCCAGGGCTGCATCGGTTCGCTGTCGCAGCTCTACGACGGCAACCCGCCCTACTCCGGCCGCGGCGCCGTGAGCCACGCAACCAACGTGGCCGAAGTTCTCCGCACCTACCGCACTCTCAAACGCCTGGAGCAATAAACCCTAAAATCCGAAAAATCAAGATATGAAAGCTTTAATGTTCGGCTGGGAATTCCCGCCTCATATCCTCGGAGGCCTCGGCACTGCAAGCTACGGCCTGACACGCGGTATGTGGGAGTGCGGCGACATGGACATAACATTCGTCATTCCCAAGCCCTTCGGCGACGAGGACCGCAGCTTCGCCAACATCATCGGCACGAGCCAGGTGCCTGTGGCCTGGCGCGACGTGAGCCGCGACTATGTGGAGTCGCGCATCGGCAAGGTGATGGACCCCGACCTCTACTTCCGTCTCCGCGACCATATTTACGCCGACTTCAACTATATGCGTCTCAACGACCTGGGCTGCATCGAGTTCAGCGGTCGTTACCCCGATAACCTCCTGGAGGAAATCAACAACTACTCCATAACCGCAGGCGTGATTGCCCGCACACTGGATTTCGACATCATCCACAGCCACGACTGGCTCACCTACCCCGCAGGCATCCACGCCAAGCAGGTGACGGGCAAGCCCCTGGTGGTGCACGTGCATGCCACCGAGTACGACCGCTCCCGCGGCAAACCCAACCCCACGGTATACGGCATCGAGCGCGACGGCATGACCCACGCCGACCACATCATCACCGTGAGCAATCTCACCCGCCAGACGGTGATTGACCACTACGGCATCGACCCGGCCAAAGTGACCACCGTGCACAACGCCGTGGTGCCCCTGAGTCAGGACCTGCTCGACATCGAGATGCCACGCGCCACCAAGGAAAAAGTGGTGACCTTCCTGGGCCGTATCACCATGCAGAAGGGCCCCGAGTACTTTGTGGAAGCCGCCGCCAAGGTGCTACGCAATTGCTCCAACGTGCGCTTCGTGATGGCCGGTTCGGGCGACATGATGGAAAAAATGATTTGGCTGGCAGCCGAACGCGGCATTGCCGACCGTTTCCACTTCCCCGGCTTCCAGAAAGGCCGCCAGGTGTACGAAATGCTCAAGGCCAGCGACGTCTATATCATGCCCTCCGTGTCGGAGCCCTTCGGCATCTCGCCCCTGGAAGCCATGCAGATGGGCGTGCCATCCATCATCTCCAAGCAGAGCGGCTGCGCCGAAATCCTCACCAACGTCATCAAAACCGACTACTGGGACGTTGACGCCATGGCCGACGCTATCCACTCAATCATCACCAACCCCGCACTCTACCACCAGCTGCGCGAGGACGGACTGGCCGAAGTGGCCCAGATTACATGGGACAAAGCCGGCAAAAAGGTTATCGATATATATAATAAGGTACTGGGGCGTTGACCCCCTCAAATCATCCTGCAAAAATGAAAGCTATCTGTTTCAACTTCGAGATACATCAGCCGTTCCGCCTGAAACGCTACCGTTTCTTCGACATCGGCCGCGACCATTACTACTACGACGACTTCCTCAACGACGACATCGTGGAGCGCGTAGCCCGCAACTCCTATATTCCCGCCGCCGAAACCCTGCTGCGCATGGTGGAGGCCGGTCAGGGCCGCTTCCGTGCCTCAATCGCCATCTCAGGCACCGCCTTTGAACAGTTCGAGCAGTATGTGCCGGAGTTCATCGACCTCCTCAAGAAGCTTGCCGACACCGGCTGCATCGAGTTCGTGGCCCAGCCCTACGCCTACTCCCTGGCCTGCCTCACGGACCCCGAGGAATTCCAGGCCCAGGTGATGGCCACCTGCTCCATGCTCAAGAACCGCTTCGGTGTGAAGCCCACCGTGCTCCGCAACACCGAGCTGATTTACTTCGACGACCTCGCACCTCAGATTGCCGCCATGGGCTTCAAGGGTGTGCTCACCGAGGGTGCCAAGCACATCCTGGGCTGGAAATCGCCGGACTATATCTACACCGCCGCTTCGGCCCCGAAACTCAAACTGCTGCTGCGCAACGCCAAACTAAGCGACGACATCGCCGCACGTTTCGGCGACAGTTCATGGGCCGAGTTCCCCCTCACCGCCGACAAGTACATCGACTGGATTGCATCCACTCCCGCCGAGGAGCAGATCGTGAACATCTTCCTCAACATGGAAGTATTCGGCGACCTCCATCCCGCCACATCCGGCATCTTCCAGTTCCTGGAGGCTCTGCCCCGCTTCGCTGCCGAACGCGGTGTTGACTTCGTGACCCCTTCCGAAGCTATCAGCAAAATCAAGCCCGTGGGCGAGCTCTCCATCATGCACCCCATTTCGGGTGCGGGCGAGGAGCGCGACACGTCGCTGTGGCTTGGCAACCGCCTGCAGAACGAAGCCTTCGAAAAACTCTACTCCGTGGCCGAGCGTGTGCGCCAGTGCGACAACCGCCGCCTGAAGCAGGACTTCGAATATCTCCAAACCTGCGACCACCTCTTCTACATGGGCACCAAGCAGGCCATCCCCTTCAGCCCCTACGACACTCCCTTCGCCGCCTTCACCAACTACATGAACGTACTGGCCGACTTCCTGATGCGTGTCGAGGAGGAATTCCCCTCGAAGGTGGACAACGAGGAGCTCAACTCGCTTCTGCTCACCATCTCCAACCAGGATGCTGAAATCGAGTCGCTCAACAAGGAGCTCACCTCCATGCGCAAGGACATCGAGCAGTACAACATCGAGCACCGTCGCCGCGAGGCAGAACCCGAGGCTGAGGCGCCCAAAGCCACAAAGGCACGCAAGCCCAAGGCCGAAGCTGCCACCGACGAAAAACCTAAAGCAAAACGCAAACCCGCCGCCAAGAAGGCAGCAAAATAATATCTCCGACGGCCGGGGTGACGAGCTTATACCCCGGCCGTTTTCTTCTCTTTTACCGACATGCTTCCCGAAAAATACGTTATAACAGTTGGCCGCAGTTTCGGCAGTGGCGGTCGCGCACTGGGCAAACTTATTGCCGACAAACTGGGCATTGAATTCTACGACAAGAAACTGCTGGTGAAAGCTGCCGAAAAGGCTGGCTACAATCTGGAATACTTCGAGAAAAACGAGGAACGCGCTCCCAGCATCATGGGCGGCATCATCCCCTTCTCGATGGGCTACTACCCGATGTCGTGGATAGGCGATACGTCGGGAAACGGGTCGGACGCAATCTACAGGGCGCAGTCCGAGTTCATCCACGAGCTTGCCGCCGACCAGCCCTGCGTAATCGTGGGCCGATCGTCCGACTATATCCTGCGCGATGTGGACAACGTGGTCAACATCTTCGTGCACGCACCCATCGATGCCTGCGTGGACCGCATTGTGGAGCGCGGCGAGTGCGCCGACCGCAACAAAGCCCGTGTCCTGGCCGAGCGCACCAACAAGCTCCGCGCTAACTTCTATAATTTCTACACCGACCGCCGCTGGGGCCATGCCGATACCTATGATTTGTGTGTCGACTCATCAAAATTGCCCCTCGAACAGCTGGCCGACTATGTTATCGACTATGTGAAATTGCGCCTCGACAAATAAAATCTGAAAAAAACAGGACTCAAAAGCGAATGAAATCGGACTTCGAAAATTTCGGAGTCCGATTTTTTCACGCTCCAAAACGTCCCGACACGCCCAATTTCGTGGCCATATCGGAAAATATATTGGTCGATACCGACAAAAATCACAAAAATTGATTTTTTTTTGCCAAAATATTTGGAGGATTCAAAAAGTCGGCGTAACTTTGCATCGCAAAAGCAAAAGAGCTGATGCCTCTCCTGCCAGAGCGAAAGCAAAATGGTGTGGTAGTTCAGCTGGTTAGAATACCTGCCTGTCACGCAGGGGGTCGCGGGTTCGAGTCCCGTCCATACCGCAAGAGGAGAGAGGAGAATGAGAAATGCTAATCTTCGGATTTCGTTTCTCATTCTTTTTTTACCGGCCCCGGTAGTTCAACGGATAGAATAGAGGTTTCCTAAACCTTAGATAGCAGTTCGATTCTGCTCCGGGGTACGCCCAACCAAAATCCGCAGGTCACAAGCCTGCGGATTTTTTGTATCCGAACATTTCTGACCGACACCACATCAAAAAAAATTGGCACATAGTAAAAAATTTCGTAATTTTGTATTCGCTCCTTGGCAAGTCAAGCAATGAATCGATTAAACTGATGACTGGCCAGGGTGTAGTAAAAAAACGAAACCTATGAGAATATTGTCCGGATTAGCACTCTCTACTATTATGAGCTTAGCGCTCTCTGCTTGTAATGTTTCAAATCAATCAACAGGAAATGATGCCGATAATGAGGCTACAAAGCTTGGCGATGGAGTGGATTCCATAAAAGTTGAAGTATCAACTAAGGTCGGAGGAACACGTAGTATCATTCTGAAAAAGAACGCCGATGCAGTGGCGCGTTTTGAGAATAAACCTGATAGTACGCTATCCACTTTGACAACAGAAGAATTAATTGGACTTGCCGACTCGCTGTTTGTAAAGAAAAACTGCGAAATAATCCTGTCGCAGGAGGATGCTGAAGGCCGCACAGATTACCCCATCTTCACCGTATCTCTCTACAAAGACGGCCAAGGAGAAACCACACTCTACAATATGGGAACCCAGGAGGGTGATACAACCCATTGCACAAGCTGCAACATCGTTTACAGCCACCAATTCCGACAGTTCATATCTACGGTGTTTGAAATATTGAATTGAACTATGCTTGCGCAGTTTTTGGCCACATATAGAAATTCACACAGCCCCCTGCTTTAATAAACGTTAAACTGCGGATTTTTCGGTACGGATTGATTAATTTTGCAAATTCAAAACGTACGTTATGATTAATCTGAAAAAATACAATCTAATCAACAACAGTCTCGGTTGGTTGTGCTTCGTGGTCGCTGCAGTGACCTATCTGCTCACCCTGGAGCCGACGGCAAGTTTCTGGGATTGTCCCGAGTTTATTGCACAGGGCGCTAAGCTGGAAGTGGGTCACCCGCCGGGCAACCCCATCTTCATGCTCGCTGCCCGATTTATGGTGACACTGTTCGGCGGCGAGATGGCCAATGCCGCCATCGCCGTCAACTCAATGTCGGCGCTGCTGAGCGCGGGCACCATCCTGCTGTTGTTCTGGACTGTCACCTATCTTATACGACGCATCCTTGTGAGCCGCTCCACCGAGAGCATCAGCTGGTGGCAACTGGCACTCATCATGGGCGGCGGTGTGTGTGGCGCACTGGCCTATACGTGGTCGGACACCTTCTGGTTCTCGGCCGTGGAGGGCGAGGTTTATGCCTTCTCGTCATTCTGCACCGCGCTGGTGTTCTGGCTCATGCTCAAGTGGGACAACCGTGCGGACGAACCTACGAGCGACCGCTATCTGGTGCTGATTGCCTACATCATCGGCGTATCTATCGCCGTGCATCTGCTCAATCTGCTGTGTATCCCGGCCCTGGGCCTCATTTTCTACTACCGCAAGTGGAGCAAGGTCAGCGCCATTGGCTCGCTGATAGCCCTGGGCGTGTCGTGCGTCATTGTGGGTGCTATCCTCTACGGCCTGGTGCCCGGCTTCGTGCAGGTGGCACAGTGGTTCGAGCTCCTTTTTGTCAATGACTTCGGCCTGGGCTACAACATGGGCGTGCTCATCTATGCCATCGTGCTCGTGGCCAGCTTCATAATCGCCATCCGCAAGCTCTACACCTCGAAATCGCAGACCGGCGCACGCGTGTGGACCGTCATCGCACTCGCGCTCTCGGGCATGCCGTTCATCGGTCACTCCGTGCTGGTGGGAATTATCGTAATCCTCGCCATGATTGTGTGCGTGATTATGGTGAAAAACCTTGTCAGCCGCCAGTTGCTGGCCCTCATCGCCCTCAGTGTGCTTGTCATCTTCGTGGGCTATTCGTCGTACGCGCTGCTGCTGATCCGCGCCAGCGCCAACACCCCGATGAACCAGAACGCGCCGGACAATGTGTTTGCCCTCGCATCCTACCTGAACCGCGAGCAGTACGGCGACCGTCCTCTGTTCCGTGGCCCCGTGTTTGCCGAGGCGCTTGCCGAGGAGGAATATCCCGAAGGTTCAGGCAACTTCTACGTGGCTGTGGATGAATACGGTCGTCCGAAAACCACCGCTGTCGATGGCTACCTGCGCAACGAGCAGGGTGCCGCGTTCAACACCCCCTCCAAGAGCTACACCAAGGTTGTGAAGACTAACCCTGCGCAGCCCGACGAATACGTGAAGGAAATAGAGCGTCCCGAGTACCGCACCATGCCGGACCTCGACATGCTCTTCACCCGCATCTACAGCAACGACCCCGAAGGCCGCCACGTGGCCGGCTACAAGGCATGGTCGGGCTACTCCACTCCCGACATCTACAACATCCCGCAGGAGGTGCGCTCACGCTGGGCTCAGCAGGGCTTCGCACCGCGCTACGAGGTGCTTCCCTACCTTCCAAGCCTGCAGACAGTGACCACCGCCATCGACACTCAGACCGGCGCTCCGGTTGAGCAGAAATCCGTGTGGAAGCCCGACTTCGGCACCAACCTTCGCTTCTTCGTGAACTACCAGCTCAACCACATGTACTGGCGCTACTTCATGTGGAACTTCGCCGGACGTCAGAACGACCTGCAGGGCAATGGAGAGCCCCATCTGGGCAACTGGATTTCGGGTATCCCGGCTATTGACAATGCACGCCTGGGCGACCAGACCTACCTGCCCGACGAGTACGGCAAGGGCAACAAGGGCCACAACGTGTTCTACATGCTGCCGCTCATTCTGGGCCTCATCGGCCTGCTGTGGCAAGCGCTTTACCGCCACCGCAACGATTCGCCCGTGGGCATACAGCAGTTCTGGGTTGTGTTCTTCCTGTTCTTCATGACGGGTGTGGCCATCGTGCTCTACCTCAACCAGACTCCCGGCCAGCCGCGCGAACGCGACTATGCCTTCGCCGGCTCCTTCTACGCCTTTGCCATCTGGATTGGCCTGGGAGTGCCAGCCATCGGCGTGATGCTGCGCGACCTGCTCTGCAAAAAGGATTCCAATACCGGCGAAAAGGCTCCTGCATCGCAGGGCGTCCTCATCGGCACCGCTGCCGTGGCATGCGTCATCGGCCTGGCAGTGCCCCTGCAGATGGTGTCGCAGACCTGGGACGACCACGACCGCTCCGGCCGCTACACCACCCGCGATTTCGGCTTCGACTATCTGGCGTCGGTTGACGAGAACGCCATCATCTTTACCAACGGCGACAACGACACCTTCCCTCTGTGGTATGCCCAGGAGGTGGAGGGCTTCCGCACCGACGTGCGCGTGGTGAACCTGTCCTACCTCACCACCGACTGGTATGCCAACCAGTTGGCCCATCCTACCTACGAGGCTGCGGCNATCCCCATGACCGCTACTCCGCGCGACTACGCCTACGAGCGCATAGCCTACAGCTTCGTTGTGCCCCGCAACAANGAGCCCACCGATGCCCGCGAGGCACTCAAAGCGATGTATGCCTACGANCCCACNATNTACGGNGCACCGCTCATGGAGTCGCCCAACGTGTTTATGGGTGTCGACTCGGTGGCCGCCANGCAGCGCTANNCGAGCGGCAACGCCGCCATCGACGCGCAGCTGCTGGCTCCGGCACTCAACGATGTCAGCACCAACCTCTCGCGCCTGGGCAGCGGCCTGAATCAGAGCCGTGCCCTGTCGCTCGACATTATCGCCAACTCGGTTGCCGACAACTGGCAGCGCCCCGTCTACTTCGCCACCACCGTGCCGTCGTCCTACTACCTTGGNCTGTCGCCCTTCCTCTCCGGNGCCGGCATGGCCTACGAGGTCACTCCCTACGTGAGCCCCGCCTANAGNCCCACGGCTGAAAAGACCTACCGCAAAATCCTCACCGATTACCGTTGGGGCGGTCTTGATGGTCCGAACGCCGATAAGCTCTACCTGGACGAAACCGTGCGCCGCATGGTGTCNTCAGTCCGCTCGGGTGTGTTCACCACCATTGAGGACCTCATGCAGACCGGCGACCTGCCTGCCTCCGCCGCAAGCCGCGAGGCAGCACGCAANGCCGGCCTTGAAGAGCCCGAAACNCTCAACGACATGGCCCGCCAGCTCCTGCAGACCNTTGAATCGAAACTGCCNGGCAACGTGTCGCCNAACGACGGCATGATAGGCCTCTACATGGCCCGTGCCTACTACGACCTCTATCTGGCCGATGGCAACAAGGCCGACCTNGAGGCCGCCGAGCGCCTGATTGCTGCCGATGTCCACCGCTACGCTCAGCTGGTGAAGTATGCCTCGACGCTCGACTACAACGACTTCAACCTGCTGGGACGCTCCGAAATGTACGCCCTTCAGTACCTCGGCGAAGCCGTGGCGCTGCAGAACCGCATCGACATTCTNAAGGCCAAGCCCGAACTGCTTGACAATCCTGATTACGAACGCGTCCTGACCGCCATGAGCCTGGAGGACGACCTGCGTCTGGCCCCCATGATGTATATCCACGGCTATGACGACGCCACCCTCGTGGGCGAGCTNGANAACTACAACGGTAGCTCACGCGAACTGGTGGAGGCCGCCATCANCCTCCATCGCGCCAACTCCGAGGCCGGAGTCGACCCAATGGCTTTCAGCCGCGACCTGATGAACCGCTATGGCTTCTCCGAAATGGAGTGGGACGCCGTGCTGCGATGATAACTCATGCTGATTGAACAGCCACCACTGCTCTACCGTCTGCTCTTTCCCGAGGCTGCCTGGCGNATAAAGGCCCTCGGGAAAGAGCGCGTGGTTTATCTGACCTTCGATGATGGNCCTATCCCCGAGGAAACGCCATGGGTGCTTGACACCCTGGACCGCTACGGCGTGAAAGCCACATTCTTCATGGTGGGCGACAATGTGCGCCGCCATCCCGAACTTCTGGAGGAAGTCAAGCGCCGNGGCCACAGCTACGGCAANCACACCATGCACCACCTTCAGGGCACGCGCACACGCACATCACGCTACATGGCCGACGTGGCCGANGCTCACGCCCTCATCGGCAGNAACCTGTTCCGGCCGCCTCACGGCATNATCCGCTGGAANCAGGCANGCCTGCTGAAGCGCCACTACAACCTNGTGATGTACGACCTCGTCACACGCGANTACTCGAAAAAACTCACGGGCGAACAGGTGTTTCGCAACGTGTGCCGCTACGCCCGCAACGGCTCCATCATCGTGTTCCACGACTCGCTCAAGGCCTCGGCCAATATGCGCTATGCCCTGCCGCGCGCCATCGAGTGGCTGCGCGACCAGGGATATGAGTTTCTGCCCATTCGCATGATATGACGCTGCGCGACGAACTGATTGCCCGCGCCCTTGCCGCCGGGGCCTGTGCCGCCGGTGTGGCTCCGGCTGANCCTATCTCAGCAAACNACGTAGAGGCTTACCGCCGCTGGATTGGTGCCGGATGCCANGGCACAATGGACTATCTNGCCAAGTACGACGATGTGCGCGCCGACCCGCGCCTGCTGCTCGACGGTGCCCGCTCGGTGCTGTGCACNGCGTTCAGCTATTACTCTCCCGGCCAGGAGCGTTCGTCCCTGTTTGCCGACTACGCTCTGGGCGAAGACTATCACACCGCCGTGCGCCAGGCGCTCCTCCCCGTGGCCGAGTGGATGGAGCAGCGTGTGCCCGGCTCAGCCACTCGCATCTGCATCGACACTGCTCCGCTGCGCGAGCGCCTTATGGCTGTGCGTGCCGGCCTCGGCTTCATCGGCCTCAACAATCAGCTCATCACCCCCGTTGGCTCGCGCGTGTTTCTTGCCGAAATTCTCTGGACAGCCGCCGTGGAGCCTTCCGCTCCGTGCATGGATCACTGCCTGCGTTGTGGAAAATGTGTTGACGCCTGTCCGGGACGCGCCCTTGACGGCTGCGGAGGCCTCGACGCGCGCCGTTGCCTGTCCTACCTCACTATCGAATACCGCGGCGACCTCCCGGACGACCTTCACCTGTCGGGACGCATCTACGGCTGCGACATCTGCCAGGACGTATGTCCACACAACACCCGTGGCGGCGCTGAAGTAATAGCTCCACTGCGTCCGCGCCCTGCCGTGCTTGCTCTCAACCGCGAGGCCATCGCCACCCTCACCCCCGAGCTCTACGCCTCCACCTTCCGCCGCAGCGCCATCAAGCGCGTTAAGCTCCCCCACCTCCTCCGCAACGCCGCAAAGAAGTAGGCTTACACTCAATCCAACACTAAAGAGAATAATTTGCTTTTATTAGAATAAAATACTAAATTTGCGGTGTATGAAACTGATAGAAATGAATATCGACAAAATTATCGCTCTGTGCAAAAAGTACCGAGTGGCTAAATTATGGGTATTCGGATCTATTCTTACACCTCGATTCAACGAAAATAGCGACGTTGATTTCTCCGTAAATTTCGATTCTGCCAGGATAAACGCAGAGGGACTTGATTGGGCCGACATATTTTTTGATTTCATGCACGACCTGGAATCCCTGATCGGGCGCCGCGTGGATCTCGTATGCGACGATGCCGTTTCCAACCCCTACTTCCGCCAAGAACTCGACTCCAAAAAACAATTGATTTATGGATGATTCGCTGAAACCGGATATACTTTGGGCTATTGTAGTCAATTATATTCCGCGCCTTAAAACAGAACTGGAAGCTGTATAACATTAGTCACACCTCCTCCGCAACGCCGCAAAGAAGTAAAATTCAAAATCGCAAGACTGCCAGGGCGTTCACGAGAACGCTAAATTAGCGTAACCCCGAACGCCTCCGCTAAAGCTACGGCGTTCGGGGAAAATCTTGGAGAATATAAGGCGCCCTAAGGGCAATTCATTATTTTGCATATCACCTCCCTGCGAAGGCTGTGGTGAGGAACTGGAGGATGGCGGGCAGGCCGGTAATCCAGTAGTACCAACTGTGGGTACCGCTGCGCATACGGTAGTCCATGGGCACGGCACGGCTGCGCATGGCAAGGAAAAATTCTATGTTACCTTCGTAGAAGAAATCGCTGTCGCCGCAGTCGGCATACCAACTGATGGTGCGGAGTGCGTCAAGCTGCGCATCCGTGGCATTCTGCACGAATTTCGACGGGTCGTTGGCAATAAGAGATTGTGCATAGTCCTTATCCGAAGCAGCCATGCGGCTCTGCTCCGGTTTTCCCAGAATACCGCTCATGCTGCCGACGGCACAGTAGAACTCGGGGTACTTCTGTGCATAGGCCACAGCCGCCTCGCCACCCATCGAGGGACCCACGATTGCACGGTGAGCCTTGTCGGCGATTGTGCGGTAGGTCTTATCAACGGCCGGAATCAATTCGCGGTGGAAATAAGCTTCGTAGTCCCAATCGTCCACGGAGAAAAAGCCCATGTGCTTGCCCAGATTGTACTGCCCCTCGCCGCTACCGTCAGGCATCACCACAATCATTGGCAAGACCATGCGCGAGTGGTTGGCATCGTCGAGTATCTGGCGTATCTGGCCCATGTCCATCCACGTGGTGTTGGTGCCACCGGCCGGGTGCATCAGGTAGACAACCGGATAGGCCTGCGAGGTCTGCTCATAGCCTTCGGGAAGATAGATGGTGAATTTCTTCTCGGTGCCGAGAATATCGCTCTGTATGGTGCAATTCTCAATAGTGCCCCCCGGCAACAGATGGCCCAGGGCATTATTCTTTATTGTTCGTGTTTTTATTTCTGCCATATGTGTCATTAATTTAAATAGTAACACATATGGCAGGGAGATGGTTGGCTCAGAAACGATAGGTGGCCGAAAGAAGGCCGTGCAGTCCCTGCGCGCTGATGCCCGGCAGGATGAGCGGGCGTTTGCACAGAAGATTTTCCAGGCTAAGCCCTACGGCGAACGCTTCGGTCAGGCAGTAGTCGCCGCCGAGCGAGAGGTTATCCACTGAACCCATGTCGGTGGGCAAAAGGTCGGAGGCTCCGTCCCAGAAGGAGTAATACCGGCGTCCGCCGCGGTGCTCGTAGCCCAGGCCGACTGTCAGCTTCTCGATGGGGCGCACGCGCAGGTCGGCACTGAGAATGAAGCTGGCACGGTCAATCACCGAAGCCAGGCCGTGGTGCAGACTGTTGGGCAGCAACTGTGCATCGGCGTCGAAGCTCAGCAGTTTGCCGTAGCGGTAGGCAATCTTGGCGCCGGCGCTCCAGCCGGTGAGGTTGAAGAGTTTGAAATAAGTATTGGCCCCCGGTGTCAGCATGGGAACATCCGTCGCGGCGGTGTAGCGGCCATACAGCTGCACGGACAGGCCACCGAACGGCCCAACGGTGAACCCGGCACGACCGTCAATCTTGGTGAAGCTGAGGCCGTAGACCTGCGACCCAACGGCGTAGGGCGAATAATTATAGAAACTGCGGAGCGAGGCAAGCTGCTCACCGCCGTCCAACTGGGCAAACACCGTCACCTGACCGGTGGGCATAAATGCCACATGAACGTCGGGCGCGGCGTGGAAACTGCCGTTGCGGAAGTCGCGCGAGTAGTTGAGCACTGCACCCACACGCACCTTGACCGACTCGGTGCTATAGAAAAGCGCCGGGTTGACGGTCAGATTTCCGATTTTCTTTTTACCGTCGTAGGCGTTGAGCGCGTTGCGCCACCAGCGACCGTCGCCGTTTAGAAGATCACCGCCGACGGCCAGCGAATAGCCTGCGTAATCACCCATCTTGCCCGAGCCTTTGGCCTTGAAGCCTACGATGTTGCTATTTGCACCGGGAAGGCCGTGCACAGGCTCGCGCATTCCGAAGTGGTCGAAGTACGCGCCGAAATCGTAGGTAAATTTCTCAAGACTACGGCCAAAATTAGCTGATATTTTGAAAGCGTCGATACCTTGCTTCTGCTCCTGGACACTGAGCGCGGGCGACTTGAGTGCCGAGTGGAAATAGTCCGCCTGCACGCCAAGCACTCCACCGGAGGCGAAGGTGTGGGCATAGTCGGCCTGCACGCCGAAGGTATTGTCGCTCACAGTGCGGTTTTCGTCCACGTCGTGCGAGTTGTAGGAACTGCCCGTGAACGATGCCGCCACGCCAAGGCGGTCGGTCGGACCGGTGAGAACGCGGTAGCCGAGGTCGAAGCCAAGGTTGTAGGCCGGGAAATATGCCGCGCGCACGTAGCCCCGGAAATCGGAGGGCACAGGCACCCCGGTGTAGGCCGGAGCATCGAAAATTCCGGCAAGCGGCTTATAATCTGTAACGAACGTGTACTCGGTGGGATTGAGCACAAACGGCGTGGTGATGGGTTTGACGAAAGCGGGGCGCACCGAGGCCAGCGGAGTGGCGGCGTGTTCTTCGGGCACAATGGTGCGGTCCACGGTAATTTCAGTGGAGAGGTTCTGGGCGCCGGCGGCGAGTGAAAGCGTCGCCAATCCGGAGAGTATAGTTTTGCGAAGCATAAGGGTCAAAGTTCAGAAAGGCGGGTTTCAATCATATTCACAATGTCGGTTTCGGTGCCGGGATAGTTGTCGCGGAGTGCTTCGAGGTATTCCTTGGCCTCGAATTTCTTGCCCTGGGCAAGGTAGGCGTCGGCCATCACGATAAAACCGCGAGCCACCCAATAGGCCTGCGGCGAACCGGCCGAGGTGAAGTCCTGGGCCATCTTCAGCGCATCGGCAGCCCGGCCCTGGTCAAGCAAGGATTCGGCGGCATAGACGGCACTCTTGGCTCCGTAGAGCTCAGAGGGTTGCTTGGCCAGTTCAGTCCAAATGGCCACAGCCTCGTCGATGCGGTCCGCGGCATCCAGGGCCACGGCGCGGGTGAAGCGGGCCTCGGACACGGCGGGAGCCGAAGCCGACGAACTCAGTATTGTTTCAGCCGTAGCTCCGGCCAGCTCGTTTTCGCCCATATCGCGGGCAGCACGCATAATACCCAGACGTGCGGCGCCGACAGTGGCAGCATCCGAAGCCTTGCGCTCAAGCTCCTGATAGCGAGCCAAGGCCTCGGGGATGCGACCGGAAGCATAGTCGTCGTCGGCAAGCAGTTGTAGGGCGGTCTCGGCGCCCTCGGTGTCGGGATAACGGTCCAGCATGGCGACGGCCAGGGCCAGAGCACGACTGGGGTCGGAGGCCATGGCGGTGTTCAGGTTCTTGACAGCCGATTCATAGCTCAGGCGCTGAGCCTCAGCCTCGGAAATCTGCGGAGCGTTCTCAACGGATGCCATGAAGGCAAGATATTCATCGGCGCGGCCGGCGTCGGCATATAGATTCTTGAGCAGCGTGGAGGCCTGAGCGGCTTCGTCGGAGCTGGGATAATTGGAGATTACACCTTTGTAGGCGTCCACGGCCTGGTCAGTACGTCCCATATCGAGGAGCGTGAGGGCCATCTGCAGGTAGCCGCGTCGGCCCTGGGCGGTCTGAGGATAAGTTGCAATCAGCTTGCGATAGGTGTCCACGGCATCGGCATTGCGGCCGAGATTAATCTGAGCCTGGGTCATTTCAAGCATGGCATCAGGCATCAGGGCCGACGAGGGGAACTCGCGGCCAAACTCCACCAGCGCGTCAAGTTTGTCCTGATACTGACGCTGATAGCCCTTCATGCGCGCAAGATTGAAGGCTGCATAATCGCCGGCGGCGGGGTCCGTGGCATAAGCTTCGGAGTAGCGCGAGGCAGCATCCGCGAACTCGGTGGCGTAGTAGCTGATATCGCCCAGGCGGTTAAGGGCATCGGCCTTGGCGGCAGCAGGAAGCTGTGTGCCTGCAATCTGCGTGAAATATTTTGCTGCGTCGGCGTATTTTTTCTGATTGAAAAGCGCATAGCCCATGCCGTAGAGTGCCGTGGGGCGGTTGGCGGCATTGCGGCCGGCATTGTTCAGGTAGCTGCGGAAGCGCTCGGCGGCCTCGGCATGGCGCCCCGCTGCCAGAGCAGTCTCGCCGCGAAGCAGAGTAACTTCGGCAGCCGTGGCAGCATCGTGGCGCGCAAGCGTGGCAGCCTCGTCCAGATATCTATCGGCCTCCTTGAGTTTGCCTGCGGTGTAAGCTTTTGAGGCAAGGGCATAGAGAATCTGCTGCTTGGCTTTGAGCACATTATCTCCGGGATGCGAAATGGCATTGAGGCGCTCCAGGGCGCGTTCGTAATCATTATCGGCCACATAGCCGCTCACCAGATACTCGCGCACGCGGTCGGAATAGGGTCCGGANGGATACAGGCGGATAAACTCCTCGAAAGTGTCGGCCGACGAGGCAAAGGGCAGCGATGCGCCGGAGAATTTTGCCACGGCATAGTTGAAGAAAGCGGCCTCGCGCACGCCGGGGTCGGCCTGACTCTTGGTAGCTTTGTCNAAAGCAAGCAGCGCGGCGGCATTGTCGCCGTCGCGAAGCAGAATCTGACCGATGTAGAGGTAGGATGACTGCAACAAGGCTTCGCCGGCGGTTTCGTCGGCCACCACACGCTGCAGCAGTTCGAGGGCCGCGGGATAGTCGGCACGGTCATAATCGGCCATAGCCACAAGGTAGAGNGCCGACGGACGCGGGTCCGGGCACTCGGCCAGGTAGCGGCGCANATTGTCGATGCCATCGGCACGGCTACCNGTGCGGTACNGCGATTCGCCNAGCACGCGCAGCATCTCGGCGCGCATCTCGGGGTTGAGGGCAGCCTGGCGCAGNTGGCGCTGGGCCTCGGATGCNGCTTTGTCCCATTCGCCTTCAGTNAAGTCNATCTCNGCCAGGTAATATCCGGCCATATTGCCCGGCGCCACGGCAGTGTTGACACCNTGGAACAGGCTTCGNGCCTCNGCATAGTTNCCTTCGTTGAAAGCTATAACACCCAGGTAGAAGCGGGCAGCCGACCGAGTGGTGGCGTCACCCTCGGCTTCGGTGAAATAGCTGCGTGCTTCGTCAGGACGGTCAAGGGCCAGGGCACAGTAACCCATATTGTAGGCGCGGGCAGCGCGCTCNGCATCGGTGAGGGCTTCGGGGCGGATGTGACCGTANAGAGCAAGCGCACGCTCGTAGTTGCCGNCCGCATAAACGCAGTCGGCCACACGGCACAGGGCGGCTTCACGGTCCATGGCCGAGGGATAGCGGTCGACATACTCGGCGAACGCCACTCGGGCCTGCTCGTACTCNCCGCTGCCGTAGAGNGCCTCGGCTTTAAGCTTGAGCACTTTCTGCGCCAGCTCGTCGCTGAGGTCGTCGATGCCGACTGTGCGAAGCTGGTCAAGGGCAGCCTGATAATTTTCCTGAGCTATGAATGCCTCGCTGCGAGCAAGGTGTCCGGCCGCCGTCGGGCTGTTTATCTGCCCGNTGGCGCCGAGGGCCATGGCAAGCCCTGCGAGGGTGAGATAGGCTTTTTTCATCTTATGATATATGTGAGGAGAAATCAGAATTCACGTTGTTCGTACGCGGCAATTCGGCTGCGCCAATCGTCGGAAATAGGCTCNGTAGCACCGGTGGCAAGGCTGAAATTCACCATCGTGGTGCGTGCTATGGCTTTTACGGTTCCTTTGGGTACCGACACCAGGCGCTGNTCNAGCACCAGCGATTTATTGCCCAGCNAGGCCACAGCGGTGACCACTTCAAGCTGCTCTTCAAGATAGCATGGNGCAAAGAAATCGCAGTTNATATTGGCCACAACCAGCCCGAAGGCTTTCCAGTCAATGCGGCCGCCCATNAGGCATTTGAAATATTCAAGTTTGGCAAGGTCAAAGAACTGGAGATANACCGTNTTATTGATATGGCCGAACATATCGGCATCGTTGAAGCGCAGCTGCACAGGCTGGCGATGGCGGAAGTCGAACTCGGCGGTAGGTATGCGTGATTCACTCATTGATGTACGTTTTTATTACGTAAGTATTCAAATTTAACCGATAGTAAGTGATTAAAAAATCTTTTATACTCTATGCGACTTCTTTTTTGCCGATTTCAGATTGTCGNTCAGTCGTTTAGCTCGCTAAACTCCTTCGCTCCGCACTGNAATTGGCTAAAAAATAAGTCCGCATATAGCATAAATTAAATTTGAACACTTACTTAGAACTACAAAAATACAAAAACTAATTAGACTAATTGGCCTGATTTGCCTAATAGGTCCAAATTTTTTTACGTAAAAAAGCCGTCCCGGCTGCNAGGCAGTCGGGACGGCGGAGTTTATTCGTAGGATTGATTATTTCTCTACGGCAGCCTTTTTGTTCTTTTTGCTGTCGGTGAGGTAAGCAACGGGGCAAGCTACGTAGATGGTAGCGAGGGTGCCGATGATTACACCGAAGAGCATTGCGAAGGTGAAGGAGCGGATGGCATCACCACCGAGGATGAAGATGCACACAAGCACGAGCAGGGTGGAAACCGAGGTCATGATGGTACGGCTCAGGGTGGTGTTGATGGATTTGTTCACGGTGGTGTAGAAATCCTGCTTGGGATAGAGAGTCATGTTTTCACGCACACGGTCGAATACCACCACGGTGTCGTTGATCTGATAACCGATCACGGTCAGCACGGCAGCAATGAAGGTCTGGTCCACTTCCATTGCAAAGGGCAGGAAGCCGTAGAAGATGGAGTAGAAACCAACGATGGTGAAGGCGGTGAAGGCCACAGCGGCGAGTGCACCCAGCGAGAAGGCTACGTTGCGGAAGCGGAGCAGAATGTAGAAGAACATTGCCACGAGCGCGATTGCAACAGCGATGTAGGCGTCGGTGCGCATATCGTCGGCCACGGACGGACCAACTTTCTGCGAGCTCACGATACCCTGCGAAGCATCGGTGGTGGAGAACTCGGCGGCGGTCATGCCCTGGCGGAGATAGGGCTTGAGGGCCTCAAAGAGCTTGTCGGTGATTTCCTTTTCGGTGTTGGCGTCCTCGTCGGTAATCTTATAGTTGGTGGACACACGCACCTGGTTGGAGCTTTCGATGGTGATAACCGAGGTGGAAGCACCGGGGAACTGGGGTGCGAGCACTTCTTGGAGCTCGGTGGTCTGCACGGGCTGTTCGAACTTGACGATGTAGTTGCGACCGCCGGAGAAGTCGATACCCTGGTTGAGGCCACGGGCAAAGAGAGAAATCACCACGATAACCACCATCACTGCAACGACAGCGAAGCTGATCTTGCGCTGGCCAAGGAAGTTGATGTTGGTGTTGAGGAACATCTTCTTGGAAGCGGAGGTGGCGAAGGTGAGCTTGTTGAAAGCCTCGGTCTTGGAGAACCACAGGAAGAACAGACGGCTCAGATATACTGCGGTGAAGAACGAGCAGATAAGGCCGATGATGAGGGTGGTGGCGAAGCCCTTGATAGGACCGGTGCCGAAGATAAGGAGGATTACACCTGTAATAATAGAGGTGAGGTTGGAGTCGAAGATAGCGGAGAAGGCGTTGCTGTAGCCGTCGGCAAGGGCGTTGCGCACGGTCTTGCCGGCACGGAGCTCTTCCTTGGTGCGCTCAAAGATGAGCACGTTGGCATCCACGGCCATACCGAGCGACAGCACGATACCGGCGATACCGCTCATGGTGAGCACCGCCTGGAACGAAGCCAGGATACCGACGGTGAAGAAGAGGTTGCAGATGAGGCAGATGTTGGCAACGAGGCCGGGGATGACACCGTAGAAGGTGATCATGAAAATCATCAGAAGCACCAGAGCCACAACGAAGGAGATGAAACCGTCCTTGATGGCCTGTGCGCCCAGCGACGGACCTACAACCATGTCGGAGATGATGTGCACCTTGGCATCCATCTTACCGGATTTGAGCACGTTGGCAAGGTCGCGGGCCTCCTCGATGGTGAAGTCGCCGGTGATGGAGGACTGACCGCCGTCGATTTTGCCGTTTACGTTGGGAGCGGAGTACACCTTGTCGTCAAGCACGATTGCAACCTGCTTGCCCACGTTCTGGCCGGTGATGCGGGCCCAGTTGCGGGCGCCCTCGGCGTTCATGCGCATGCTCACTTCGTTGCCGCGCAGGGGGTCGTAGTTGCTCGAAGCGTCGCTCACAGCCTTGCCGTCCAGGGCAGCCTTGCCGCCGTTGGCACGCAGAGCATAGAGAGCGAAACCGAAGTTATATTCCTTGCCGTCGGCATCGGTGCGGACGGAGGGCTTAACAGCCCAGCGCAGGCGCAGGTCGGCAGGCAGGAGGTTCTTGGCCTGGGGAGTGGCGAGCACAGCGTCGATGGCAGCCATAGCCTTGGCATCGGCAGCGTAACCGAGGGTTGCGCCGTAGCCGGCACCCTGGCTCAGGAGCGCAACCAGAGGAGCCGAGTTGACGGTGGTGTCGGCAGCCAGTGCGTTGATAAGCGAATTGAAGGAGTTGCCCAGTTCCTCGGCACGATAGGTTTCGTAGAACTCGAGGTTGGCCGAGCGCTGGAGCAGGTCGCGCACACGCTCGTGATCCTTAACACCGGGGAGCTCAAGAAGAATCTGACCGTCCTTGCCCTGAAGCACCTGGATGTTGGGCGATACAACGCCGAACTGGTCGATACGGTTGCGGAGCACGTTGGTGGCCGAGTTGTCCACGCGGTCCTTCACCTGAGCCTTGAGGGTGGAGCGAACGGCATCGTCGCTTGCACCGGCGCTCACGATGTCCTGGAACAGGACGGAGAAGTCAGCCTGGGGCTTAGCCTGGCGGTAGAGATTGATGAAGGAGCTAACGAAGTCATCGCTCTGGTGAGTGGCAACCATCTGGTTGGCACCGGCCAGGGCAGCCTCGAAAGTCGAGTCGGTGTCGCCGCTCTTCATGGAGCGGAGCATATCGGGCATGTCCACCTGAAGGATAACGTTCATACCGCCCTTGAGGTCAAGGCCGAGGCCTACGCCCCATTTGCGTACATCATTGAGTGTGTAAGCGCCCATATACACTTTCTTGTCGCCCAGCGAGTCCATGTAGTGCTTATAGGCCTGGTTGTAAGCAGCGTCGTCGTTATCGCCCGATTCCACCAGAGCATACTGGGCAGCCTGATTTTCGTACTTGTTCGAAATGAACGTGAACGAAAGGTAGAACAGGCACACCAGCACCAGGCAGATTGCGATAAGGCCGGCAACGATGCTTCCTAACTTTCCTTTGCTTTGCATAAGTTTTATGAGTGGTTAATTATTAATGAATATTTCACAGAAAGACCGAAACGGCCCGGGCGGAGCCGTTTCAGCGCGCAAATATAGTGAATAATCCGCATAACTCAGCCATTTTAAGCCGATTTTTTTAATTTGCCCGCGTTTTCCGCAGCACCACGGCGCGTGCTGTTCAAATTTTGTGCCTTTTAAAGCAAGTATTGAATATTTTTTGTAATTTTGCGAATTAAACGACGATTGACAATGCTCGACAAGATTAACAACATACGCGCCGCTCTTGAAGCGGCTACCGCTGAAACCGCCGCCGATGTGGAGGCTCTCCGCATACGCTTCCTCAGCAAAAAAGGCGAGATTTCGGCGCTGATGAACGATTTCCGCAATGTGGCTGCCGACCAGAAGCGCGAGCTGGGCCAGAAGCTGAACGAACTGAAAACCTTCGCCACCGAGCGCATCAACACTCTGCGCGAGGTTGCCGAGGCTGCCGGCGCCAAGGCCGATGAGCTCGACCTGAGCCGTACGCCCGCACCGGTTCGTCTGGGCACCCGCCACCCGCTGTCGTTGGTGCGCGAGCAGATCATCGACATTTTCCGTCGCCTGGGCTTCACAATTGCCGAGGGGCCGGAGGTGGAGGATGACTGGCACGTGTTCGAAAGCCTCAATTTTGCCGCCGACCATCCCGCGCGCGACATGCAGGACACATTCTTTATCCGTCGCTCGCCCGATGTGCTGCTGCGCACCCACACCTCGTCGGTCCAGACCCGTGTGATGACCTCGCAAAAGCCACCCATCCGCATCATCTGTCCGGGCCGCGTGTATCGCAACGAGGCTATTTCGGCCCGCGCGCACTGCTTCTTCCATCAGGTCGAGGCGCTCTACATTGACAAGAACGTGACTTACTCCGACCTCCGTCAGACCCTCCTCTACTTCGCCCGCGAAATGTTCGGTCCCTCCACTCAGATTCGCCTGCGTCCCAGCTATTTCCCCTTCACCGAACCCTCGGCCGAGATGGACATCAGCTGCGACCTGTGCGGAGGCAAGGGCTGCGGTTTCTGCAAATATACGGGCTGGGTGGAAATCCTGGGCTGCGGCATGGTGGACCCCAATGTGCTTGAGGCCTGCGGCATAGATTCCAAGGAGTACAGCGGCTTCGCCCTGGGCATGGGTATCGAGCGCATCACCAACCTTAAATATCGCGTGAAGGACCTCCGCCTGTTCTCCGAAAACGACGTCCGCTTCCTGGAGGAATTCACTGCCGCCCACTGATAGATATATTACGAGGGAATGACCAAGCGCGAACGCTATGCGGCCGTTGTGGACCGCTTCAAGGCCAACATGCCCGACCCGCGCACGGAGCTGCACTACCGCAACCCCTACGAGCTTCTTGTGGCCGTAATTCTGTCGGCGCAGTGCACGGACAAGCGCGTGAACATCATCACGCCGCCCTTCTTCGAGGCCTTCCCTACGCCCCGGGCACTGGCCGAGGCTACGCCCGAACAGGTGTTCGAGCTTATCAAGTCGTGCTCCTACCCGAACAACAAAACCAAGTCGTTGCGGGGCATGGCCCGCAGGCTCACCGAGGATTTCGGCGGCGAGGTGCCCGATAATATCGACGACCTCATGACCCTGCCCGGCGTGGGGCGCAAAACGGCCAATGTGATACTCTCGGTTGTCTACGACCGCCCGGCCATGGCCGTGGACACGCATGTGTTCCGCGTGGCCGAGCGCATAGGGCTGACCACGAACTCCAAGAATCCGCTGACCACAGAGCGGGCTCTGACGGCCAATATCCCGCAGGAGCTGATTGCGCGCGCCCACCATTGGCTCATCCTGCACGGGCGCTACGTATGCAAGGCCCGCAAGCCCGAATGCGCGGACTGCTTCCTGGCCGACGTGTGCCGCCATCATCAGAAAGAACAGAAAGCCGCCGACGCCGCCCTGAAGCGCCTGAAGGATGCGGCAAGCACAATTTAATCTATGAACGAAGATTTACTATTTATTTTCATCATCGAGATGGTGGGTACCGTGGCCTTTGCCATTTCGGGCATCCGCCTGGCCGCCGCCAAGGATTTCGACTGGTTCGGAGCTTACGTGGTGGGCCTGGTGACAGCCATCGGTGGCGGCACGGTGCGCGACCTACTGCTGGGTGCCCCGGTGTTCTGGATGCAGACCCCGTCGTTCCTCGTGGTCACTTTCCTGTCGCTTGTCACCGTACTCGTTTTCCGCAAGGCTCTGGTGCGGGGCATGCGCACACTGTTCTTGTTTGACGCCATCGGCCTGGCACTGTTCGTGGTGGTAGGCATCGAAAAAAGCTTCGCCCTGGGCTACGATGCCTGGGTGGCAATCACCATGGGCATCATCACAGGCTCGTTCGGCGGCATCACCCGCGACATTCTCATCAACGAGCTGCCGCTGTTCTTCCGCAAGGACATCTACGCCACAGCCTGCCTTGCCGGCGGCCTGGTGTACTGGATGGTATCTTTTATTCCGGATATCAACGTGATGATTCCTCAGATAGCCTGCGGTGTGACAGTGATAGTTCTCCGTATTTTTGCCTACACCTTCCACTGGTCGCTGCCCATCCTCCACGTGGACCCCAAGGACCTGCCACCGGAATAACGCCCTATGAATATATCTGAAGAAAAAGCCGAAAAAATCATTCAGTTCATCAAATACTGCGTGGTGGGAGTGCTCAACACTCTCGTCTGCCTTGGCGTGATATATCTGTGCAAGGATTTTCTGGGCATCAACCCCTACGTGTCCAATGCCTGCGGCTATGTGTGCGGAGTAATCAACTCCTTCCTGTGCAACAAATCGTGGGTGTTCCAGTCCAAGGGCAACTACGGCCGCGAGGCGTTCAAATTTCTCGTCGGTTTCCTGGTGTGCTATCTGCTTCAGCTGGGCGTGGTGTGGATGCTCACCGAAAGTCAGTTCGGCCACTACGACTTCATGTTCTTCGGTGTCGTCATCTCGGGCTACGGCATCGCTACCCTGCTGGGCAACGTGGTCTACACCCTTGCCAACTTCATCTACAACCGCCTGGTCACCTTCAAATGACCGCGTGCCCGCCGCCGCATTACCTCAATATGGGTATTGACTAAACACAGCAGGCGCCAACGGTGGATAGATTTTTACCAATTTTTGAGGATTGCCGCCCACGGGAGCTCGTTGTAATTTTGCAGCCGGAAACTTAAGCAAAATTACAATGGCTAATTCAATCTTTCGTAACCTCTCCGCTATTATCCTCCTGGGAGCAATGCCTGCGGCAGCGTCGGCAGCCGATGGGAGTGCAGAATATTCCGAACCCTCGCAATCCTACGACCTCAATCCGGTGGTAGTTACCGGCACCGGCGTGCACCAGCGCCTGAAAAACACTCCCGTCCCCGTGGAGGTTATCACCGCCAGCGAGCTGAAGTCGTCGGGTATCAACGGCCTGCAGGAGGCCCTTACCATGATGGTGCCGTCGCTCTCGTTCTCGCCCAATGCAATGGGCTCGTATCTGCGCATGAATGGCCTGACCAACAGCCACGTGCTCATCCTGCTCAACGGCCGCAAGCTGGTGGGCGATATCAGCGGAAACGTTGACCTCGGGCAGATAGACATCAATACCATCAAACGCATCGAGGTGCTCAACGGCGCAGCCTCCACTCTCTACGGTTCGGACGCCGTGGGTGGCGTAATCAATATTATCACGGCCGAAGCTGGCGAGGATTCTGAATTCTCCTCAACCAGCCGCTACACCCGCGATGGCCAGTTCAACCAGGGCCTTAATCTCGGGTTGCGCGCAGGCAAGGTCGGTTCCACCACATCCTACAACTATTCGCACTCCGATGGCTGGCAGAACTCGCACTTCACCCAGGATGGCGACGAACTTGTGGAAACCCTCTCGCAACTCTCAATCGGCTACACATCCAATAACTTCAACCAGAAATTTACCTACGACCCCACCGACCGCCTTTCCGTGTACGCCGAAGGCTCCTACTATAACCGCCTCAACGACCGCCCTGTGGAGCGCGAGGCTATAACCGGAGGCTCGAAGTACAACAACTTCTCGGAGAGTTTCTCCTGGGGTGCGGGAGCTTCTTATTCTCTCGGCGACCTCGGCCAGCTGAAACTGGACTACAGCGGACGCACTTATGGACAGTGGTACAAATATATGGTGGCTACCGGCGATTATCTTCCCGGCGATTACAACAAAACCAAGCGTCAGACCTACAACGACGTGGAGCTCCGCGGCCTGTTCAACTTCACAGAAAACAGCAACACGATTTTCGGCACCGACTATCGCCGCGAAACCCTTGACCGCCCCGAGTCGGACCTCAACAAAGGTCTGGGAACTTTCTCGCTCTACGGCCAGCACGAGCATCGCTTCCTGGGCCACTTCACAGCCCTGGCCGGTGTGCGCTACGACAATTATCAGGAAATCGGCGCCCGCCTCACACCCAAAGTATCGCTGATGTACAACACCGGCAATTTCAACGCCCGCGCCACTTATGCCATGGGCTACCGCGCACCGGGCATCGACGAGCTCTACTACCACATGCTCAAACCCATGGGCAGCCGCTACACCATCACCTTCGGCAACCGCGACCTCAAGGCCGAGAACAGCAACTACGTGTCCGTAAACCTCGAGTATCGGTCCAATAAGTTCAGTGTGTCCGTCACTCCGTATATGAACTTCGTCAAGAACATGGTGACCTCGTCGTCCACCAAATACACCGAACTCACCACCGAGGAACAGGATGCCCTCAAAGCCGAATTCCCCGAGATTAACGACATCAAGACCTCGACCCTCACCATCAAGCAGTACTACAACTTCGCCAAAGCCACCGTGAAAGGTGTTGAGGCCAACGTGACCTATAACCCTACCCGCGACCTTTCGTTTGCGGCCAACTACAGCTATGCCTACGGCGCCGGCCTCAACGACGATGGCACCTGGCAACGCCTCAACCGGAGTGTGATGCACACAGCCACGATAACAGCCAACTATTCCCACGCATGGAATTGGTATCGCCTGAACGTGAACCTCAACGGCCGCATCCAGTCCAAAACCTACTATCCCGGCGATGCCGACGGTAATGCTCCGGGCTACGGTGTGTGGAACCTCACCACCCGCCACACTTTCTCGTGCTTCCGCCGCTTCACTCTCACGCCCGGCGTCGGAATAGACAATATTTTCAATCGCCGCGACATGCGCCCGCTCAACAGCAATTTCGCTCTCTATTCACCCGGTCGCTCAGTGGTGGCAAGCCTCACCGTTACACTGAAATAAAATGAAAATTTTCAAATATCTCACCCTGATTGCAGTGCTGCTCTGCACTGCCGGGACTATCGAGGCGCGCCGGGCCATTCTGGTCACTCACTACGGTAGCTCGGATGACCGCACACGCGCATTGACAATCGACCACATCACAGCCGACATTGCCCAATCCTTTCCCGACTACGAAGTGCGCCAGGCATACATATCGCCCGTTGTCCTCCGCAGCATGGAGCGCAAAGGCCTGAAGATGGACAGCCCCCTGGAAGCGATTCTCAAACTCCGTGCCGAGGGCTACGACTCAGTCTACGTTCAGCCCACCACTCTGCTTGACGGTGCCGAAACATCCGAAGTAAAACGCGTGTGCGATAGCACCGCCGCCTTCTTCAAACTGCTAAAATGTGGCGAAGCGCTGTGCTATTCGCCCGATGATTGCCTGCAGCTCACCGAAATTCTTGCCCAGGAACCGGTCGAAGCCGGGGAGGCGGTAGTTTATGCCGGACATGGAAACCTGCTGCCCAGCACTGCAACATATAGCCAACTGGATTACATGCTTGCCGCGACAGGCCACACAGCCTATCACGTCAGCACAATCGAGGGCTATCCCACAGCATCATCCACAATCACACGGCTCAAGCAGTCAAATCCTACGGTGAAACACGTCAAGATAATTCCGCTGCTGCTGGTGTGCGGCAACCACACCAAAGTGGACATCGCCGGCGAATTTGCCGATACTCTCAAAGCCGCCGGCTACGGCACGGAAGTCGTATTCCGCGGCCTGGCCGAAGTGCCCGCCGTCCGCAATCTCTACGTCGAGCGCGTCAAAGCACTCGTTGAATAACATTTTTACCGCTATAATTCCCCTGCCGTGTGAATTTTGATTTGCGCGGCAGGGGAATTGTGCGTATATTTGCGTCAACGAAACAAACCTGAATTTCCCCATGGAAAAACGTATCATCGAGTGTGTGCCCAATTTCAGCGAAGGGCGCGACCTTACTGTGATTAAAAATATAACTGACGCTATCGAAAGCGTCAAGGGTGTGAAACTGCTGGACGTGGATCCCGGCGAGGCTACAAACCGCACGGTGGTGACCTTCGTTGGCGAGCCCGAAGCGGTGGTTGAAGCCGCATTTCGAGGTGTGAAGCGCGCCGCCGAACTTATCGACATGCGCAACCACCACGGCGCCCATCCACGCCAGGGTGCAACGGATGTGTGCCCCCTCATCCCTGTGTCCGGTATCACCCTCGAGGAGTGCGCCGAACTGGCCCGACAGCTTGCCAAGCGCATTGCCGACGAGCTGGGTGTACCGACTTACTGCTACGAGGCTGCGGCTTTCCGCCCCGAGCGCAAGAACCTGGCAGTGTGCCGCCGGGGCGAGTACGAAGCGCTGCCCGAGAAGATGGGCGGCACGGCCGAGGCTCCCGATTTCGGCGACCGACCCTTCGACGAGGCTGCCGCACGCACCGGTGCAACCACCGTTGGTGCCCGCGACTTCCTGATTGCCGTGAACTTCAATCTCAACACCACCTCCACCCGCCGCGCCAATGCCATTGCTTTCGATGTGCGCGAGAAAGGTCGCCCCATGCGCGAGGGCGGTAAGCTCACCGGCAAACCGCTCAAAGACGAGAACGGCAAGCCGCTCATGCAGCCCGGCACTCTGAAAGCCACCAAGGCCATCGGTTGGTATATTGACGAATACGGCATAGCACAGGTGTCCATGAACATCACCGACACGGCCGTTACACCGCTCCACACCGCATTCGACGAGGTGAGTCGCGCCGCCCGCGAGCGTGGCATCCGCGTGACCGGCACCGAAATCGTGGGACTGGTGCCCAAGAAAACACTCCTTGAGGCCGGCAAGCACTATCTGCGCATGCAGCAGCGCTCGCTCGGATTGCCCGAGGAGGAAATCATCCGCATCGCAATCAAATCCATGGGACTGGACGAGCTCAAGCCCTTCAAGCCCGAGGAAAAGGTGATTGAATATCTGCTCGAAGCCGAGGATGGCGCTTCAAAAAAACTCATCGACCTCAGCTGCAAGGCTTTCGCACTGGAAACGGCATCCGAATCGCCCGCACCCGGCGGCGGCTCGGTGAGCGCCTACATGGGTGCGCTGGGTGCCGCACTGGGCACTATGGTCGCCAATCTCTCAGCCCACAAGGCAGGGTGGGATGACCGCTGGGAGGAGTTCTCGGACTGGGCCGAGCGCGGCCAGGCAATCCTGAACCGCCTGCTGATGCTTGTTGACGAGGACACCGAGGCCTTCAACCGCATCATGGCCGTGTTCGGCATGCCCAAGGGCACCGAAGCCGAGCGTGCCGCCCGCGACGAAGCCATGGAGGCCGCCACGCTCTATGCCACCGAGGTGCCCCTGCGCACTGTTGAAACCGCATTCGAGGCCTTCGACGTGCTCCGCGCCATGGCCGAGAACGGTAACCCCGCATCGGCATCCGACTCGGGAGTAGGTGCCCTGGCTATCCGCGCCGCCATCCACGGCGCACTGCTCAACGTGAAAATCAACGCCGCCGGTCTGCGCGACCGAGCCAAGGCCGACGAACTCGTGGCCCGGGGTAGCGATTTTGCCACCCGCGCTGATGCCTGCGAGGCCGAGATTGTAAAAATTGTTGAAAGTAAGATTGCAAATTCCTGATATCTATGGAACTTAACGAATTTCGCAAGGTCGTTGCCGCCGGCATACCCACCGAACTGCCCGAGGCACGCCCCTACGACATCACTGTGAACCATGCGCCCAAGCGCAAAAAGATATTGAGTCCCGACGAGGAAAAACTGGCGCTGCGCAATGCCCTGCGCTATTTCCCCGAGGAGCTTCATGCCACCCTGGCGCCTGAATTCGCCGCCGAGTTGCGCGAATACGGACGTATATATATGTACCGCTTCCGCCCCACCTATGCCATGCACGCGCGGCCCATCGACCACTACCCTGCCCGCTCGCGCCAGGCTGCGGCAATCATGATGATGATTCAGAACAACCTGGACCCCGCCGTGGCACAGCATCCGCACGAACTGATTACCTACGGTGGCAACGGCGCCGTGTTCCAGAACTGGGCACAGTACCTGCTCACCATGAGCTACCTGAGCCGCATGACCGACGACCAGACACTGGTGATGTACTCCGGCCATCCCTTAGGGCTGTTCCCCTCGCATCCAGGCGCACCCCGCGTGGTGGTGACCAACGGCATGGTAATCCCCAACTACTCCAAGCCTGACCACTGGGAGAAATTCAACGCTCTGGGTGTGAGCCAGTACGGCCAGATGACGGCCGGGTCCTACATGTATATCGGTCCGCAAGGCATTGTGCACGGCACCACCATCACGGTGCTCAACGCCGGTCGTCGCCATCTGCGTCCCGGCCAGAAGGATCTGGGCGGCATGCTCTTTGTCACCGCCGGTCTGGGCGGCATGAGCGGTGCCCAGCCCAAAGCAGGCAACATTGCCGGTGTGGTGACCATCGTGGCCGAAATCAACCACAAGGCCGTGGAAACGCGCCGCTCGCAGGGCTGGGTGGATGAAGTCTACACTTCGCTCGACGAGCTTATTGCCCGCGCACGCACCGCCCGCCAGAACCGCGAGGCCGTGTCGCTGGCCTATCTGGGCAACGTGGTGGACCTGTGGGAACGCCTGGCCGACGAGGGCATCGACGTGGAACTGGGCTCCGACCAGACCTCTCTCCACAATCCCTGGGCCGGCGGCTACTATCCCGCCGGTCTCACCTTCGAGGAATCCAAAGCCATGATGGCCGAAAATCCCGAGGAGTTCCGCAAGCGCGTGCAGGAGTCGCTCCGCCGCCAGGTGGCTGCAATCAACCGCCTCACCGAGCGCGGAATGTACTTCTTTGACTACGGCAACGCCTTCATGCTCGAGGCCTCGCGCGCCGGGGCCGATATACTCAAGACTGACGGTTCGTTCCGCTACCCCTCCTACGTGCAGGACATCATGGGCCCGCTGTTCTTCGACTACGGCTTCGGTCCCTTCCGCTGGGTATGCACCTCATGCAATCCCGCCGACCTCGAGGCCACCGACCGCATCGCCGCCCGTGTGCTTGAGGAAATCCGCAAGACCGCGCCCGACGATATCCGCGGCCAGCTCGACGATAATATCCACTGGATCAAGGAGGCCGGTCCCAACCGCCTGGTTGTGGGTTCGCAGGCCCGCATCCTCTATGCCGACGCCGAGGGCCGCGCCAAGATTGCCCTGGCGTTCAACGACGCTATTGCCCGCGGTGAAATCTCAGCTCCCGTGGTGCTGGGCCGCGACCACCACGACGTGAGTGGCACCGACTCCCCCTTCCGTGAAACATCCAATATCTACGACGGCTCGCAGTTCACCGCCGATATGGCCGTGCACAACGTTATCGGCGATGCCTTCCGCGGCGCCACATGGGTTTCTATCCACAACGGCGGCGGCGTGGGCTGGGGCGAAGTAATCAACGGTGGCTTCGGCATGGTGATTGACGGCAGCGAGGACTCCGCCCGCAAAATCCGCGAAATGCTGCTGTGGGATGTCAACAATGGCATTGCACGCCGCTCATGGGCACGCAATTCCGGAGCCATGGACGCCATCCGCCGCGAAATGGCACGCACTCCGGGCCTGGAAGTGACCATGCCCAACATGGCCAACGACGATATTATTGAAAAAGCCTTAAACGAATAACTTATGATACACCATATCACCCCCGACCGTCTTACCATCGACACCGTCGAACACATTCTGACCAAAGGCCAGAAACTGCGCCTGAGCCCCGAAGCACGCAAGCTGATTGAGCGCTGCCGCAAGTTCCTCGACGAAAAAATAGCCACCTGCAAGGAGCCGGTCTACGGCATCACCACCGGCTTCGGCTCCCTGTGCAACATATCCATCAACCCTGACGACCTGGCCACGCTGCAGCGCAACCTGGTCATGTCGCACGCTTGCGGCGTAGGCCCCCACGTGGCTCCCGAAATCGTGCGCCTCATGCTGCTGCTCAAAATCCAATCACTCAGCTACGGCAACTCAGGCGTGCAGCTCGCCACCGTGGAGCGCCTGATTGATTTCTTCAACAACGACATCCTGCCGGTGGTCTACGAGCAGGGTTCGCTCGGTGCATCGGGCGACCTCGCACCGCTGGCCAACATGTGCCTCCCCCTGCTGGGCCTGGGCGAAGTGCGCTACAAGGGCGAAATCCGCCCTGCGGCCGACGTGCTCGCCGAAATGGGCTGGGAGCCCATCAATCTGATGAGCAAGGAGGGCCTGGCGCTGCTCAACGGCACCCAGTTTATGAGCGCCCACGGCGTGTGCGCCATTATCCGCGCCCGCAAGCTGATTAAAGCAGCCGACCTTATCGGTGCCATGAGCCTCGATGCCTTCGACGGCCGTATCGAGCCCTTCGGCGCCGAGGTCAACGAAGTGCGTCATCATCCCGGCCAGATTGAAGTGGCCGCCGACTTCCGCACCATCCTCAGCGGTAGCGAACTGATTGCCCGCCCCAAGGAACATGTGCAGGACCCCTACTCCTTCCGCTGCATCCCGCAGGTGCACGGCGCCGTGCTTGACACTCTCAACTATGCCGCCGCTGTGCTCGAGGACGAGATAAGTTCGCCCACGGACAATCCCACCATCTTCCCCGAGGAGGACATCATCGTGTCGGCCGGCAACTTCCACGGCGAACCCATCGCCATGCCCATGGACTTCCTCGGTGTGGCGCTCACGGAGCTCTCCAATATTTCGGAGCGCCGCATCTACAAACTCATCGGTGGTACCCGCGGGCTGCCCTCCTTCCTGGTGGCGCGTCCGGGNCTCAACAGNGGATTTATGATCACGCAGTATGCCGCCGCATCCATCGTGAACCAGAGCAAAGGCCTGTGCTGGCCCACCAGCTGCGACTCCATCCCNTCGTCGCAGGGCCAGGAGGACCACGTGTCCATGGGTTCCAACTCGGCCACAAAACTCCTGCGCCTGGTGGACAACTGNACCCGTGTGCTCGGCATCGAGCTCATGNCAGCCGCCCAGGCCCTTGAGTTCCGCCGTCCGCTGCGCTCGTCGGAAACCGTAGAGGCTCTCCACGCCAANTACCGCAAGGAGGTNCCCTTCATCGACACCGACACNGTGATGACTCCGCTGCTCGACAAATCCATCCAATTCGTTAAGACCNCTTTCTGATGCTGCTCACCAACATCGGCTGCATCCACATGATTGTCGGCGAGGGCGTTGACCGCCTCGCCGGCAACGCTATGGAAAGCGGCCACACCACCCTGACGGACGCNTGGCTACGCATTGCCGACGGNCNCATCCACTCCTTCGGCCCCATGAGNGCCGTGCCCGAAACNACGGAGGAAACCGTGGACGTNCGCGGCGGCCATGTGTTGCCCGCTTTCTGCGACTCGCACACACACATCGTGTACGCCGGCAGCCGCCACGGCGAGTTCCTGGACAAAATCTCCGGCCTGAGCTACGAAGAAATCGCCGCACGCGGCGGAGGNATCCTCAACAGTGCCGACCGACTGCANCAGGCCACTGAGGACGAACTCTTCCAGGCCGCCATGGGTCGCCTCAACGAGATGATAGCCANGGGTACAGGCGCCGTGGAAATCAAAAGCGGNTATGGCCTCACACTGCCCGATGAGCTGAAGATGCTCCGCGTCATCGCACGCATGAAGGAGTCAAGCNCCGCAACTATAAAGGCGACCTTCCTGGGCGCCCACGCCGTGGGGCGCGCCTANGCCGGACGCCAGGCCGAGTATGTGGACCATCTGATTGCCGACATGCTTCCCGCCGTGGCCGCCGAAGGCCTGGCCGAGTATGTGGACGTGTTCTGCGACCGCGGCTTCTTCACCGTTGAGGAAACCGACCGCATCCTCACCGCTGCCGCCCGCTACGGCCTNCGCCCAAAAATTCATGCCAACGANCTCGACAACTCAGGCGGTGTGCAGGTGGGTATAGCCCACGGCGCGCTGTCAGTTGACCACCTNGAGCGCATGGAGCAGCCCGAAATCGAGGCCCTGCGTGGCTCCGACACCATCGCCACTATGCTCCCCGGCGCGTCCTTCTTCCTGGGCATGCCCTACGCACCGGCCCGTCAGGCCGTTAGNGCCGGACTCACNGTTGCCCTGGCATCCGACTTCAACCCCGGCTCCTCNCCCAGTGGCGATATGCGCTTCGTCATGGCCCTGGGCTGCATCAAAATGCGTCTCACCCCACGCCAGGCNCTGGCCGCCACCACNATCAACGGCGCCGCGGCCATGGACCTCGGCCACACCCANGGCGCCATCGCTCCCGGGCGNCGCGCCGCACTGATAGTCACCACCCCCATCCCCGCCCTCGAATTCATCCCCTACCACTACACCTCACCCTGGATTCAGCAGGTGATTCTGTAACACCGCAGGGACGTACCTCTGCCGCGTAGGCCTGGTAACAGGCATGTTATCGCCTACGCGCCAAAGGCACGTCCCTGCTGTTTCTTATTTTCCCAGCAATCAGTTGGCAAAAGTGGGTATAAACTGAATACCCAGCACAGCCGCAATGCGGAAAAAACTGCTAAGTTGAATATCGGCTTTCCCGCTTTCCACCCGAGCAATATAACTCTGCTCGCGGCCCAAACGTTCCGCCAGTTGCTTCTGTGTCATATTCAGTTCCTTGCGACGTTCCCGGAGCATATTCCCATAGAACCAGGCAATAGACTCCTCGTTGAACTGCTCGCGCTGCTGCGAACCCAGCGGTCCGTATTTTTCATCCAACGACGCATTGGCCGTTGAAAGTCCAGCTAACTTTTCAGGATTAATCTTTCTCATAATTCCAAGTAGTTTAAAATCGAAATTGCCTTATCAATTTGTTTGCGATAATCCTTGTTATCCTTCTTCAAGAAGGCATTAAGTAAGATTATATTTTTAGCTTCGATAAAATTTNCGTTGTCAATAGCGAAAAGAACTGTTCGATACTCATTAGTACCCACCGACACCCTCATTTCATACAAATCGGAACTCACAAGGTGNTTAACNAATTTAGTNGATACATTATAAACNGTTGANATAACGTTTATAACATAATCNAATTTNGTTTGNACCTTNGGCTGGAGTGAATTATAAAACNGTTCGAATTCAACNGTCTTNTANACNGTGCGGACNTACTGNTCAGNNGNATCNTTTTCGTTCATGCNGCAAANATAACNAATTAGTTATNAATATACAAATNAATCNNAATNTTTGTTNGCACNGCTTTGACGGTAGAGAAAAAAGTCTNCCTGNTNTNGAANCCGGNNNGCGAAGTTAATCGCATAAAATTCGCGGTTTTGGAGTTTTTTTTGTAACTTTGTTCGAACTATCCGAACTTTGCGATGAACGACGCCGATTTTGACTCCACTACCGCCGGTGAGCTCGACTTCAATGCCGAGGCTCCCGCTGCGGTCAATTATAGCGAAAAAGACATTCAGACTCTNGACTGGAAAGAGCACATCCAGCGCCGACCCGGCATGTATATCGGNAAGCTGGGCGACGGAACCAACAGCGACGACGGTATCTATGTGCTGCTCAANGAGGTGCTTGACAACTCCATCGACGAGTATATGATGGGCTTCGGCCGNCAGATTACGGTNGACGTGGACGAGAAGTCGGCCACCGTGCGCGACCACGGCCGCGGCATNCCNCTGGGTTCGCTTGTGGATGTGGCGTCGAAGATGAACACCGGCGGCAAGTATGATTCCTCNGCCTTCCANAAGTCGGTGGGCCTCAACGGTGTGGGCCTNAAGGCTGTCAANGCNCTNTCNACCGANTTTGAAATCAGCGCTTTCCGCGACGGTAAGTGTAAGCGCGCCCGATTCTCGATGGGTAATCTCATTGAGGAAAGCGACATAGAGCCTACCGACGAGCCCAACGGCACACTGACGCGCTACACCCCCTCGCCGGAGATTTTCCGCGACTACGTGTTCCGCGAGGANTTCATCATCCCNCTGCTNAANAACTACACCTTCCTCAACACGGGCCTGGCAATCGTGTTCAACGGTCAGCGCTACGTGTCGCGCAACGGCCTTCAGGACCTGCTGAAGGACAACATGACGCAGGAACCGCTCTACCCGGTCATCCACCTGAAGGGGCCGGATATNGAGGTGGCCATCACCCANGTGAACCAGTACGGCGAGGAATATTATTCCTTTGTCAACGGCCAGCACACCACCCAGGGCGGTACACANCTGAGCGCCTTCAAGGAGGCGGTGAGCCGCACGTTCAAGGAGTACTTCGGCCGCAATTTCGAGTACTCCGACATCCGCAACGGCATGGTGGCCGCAGTGGCAGTGCGTGTGCAGGACCCTCTGTTCGAGTCGCAGACCAAAACCAANCTGGGCTCGCGCGACATGGGTCCGGACGGCCCCACGATAGCCAAATACATCGGCGACTTCATCAAGAAAGANCTTGACAACTACCTGCACCGCAACCTCGAGGTGGCCGACGTGATTCTGAAAAAGGTGCAGGAGAGCGAGCGCGACCGCAAGGCCATGGCCGGNGTGGCCAAGAAAGCCCGCGAGACGGCCAANAAGGTGAGCCTGTACAACCGCAAGCTCAACGACTGCCGTGTGCACCTCAACGACAACCGCGGCGACGAAACCAANAAACTNGATTCCAGCATCTTCATCACCGAGGGNGACTCGGCCGGCGGCTCCATCGAAAANGTCCGCAACGTCGAGACCCAGGCCGTGTTCAAGCTCCGCGGTAATCTTCTGAACGCCTACGGCGCCACCAAGAAAGAGCTGTACACCAACGAGGAGTTCAGCCTGCTTCAGGCCGCCCTCAATATTGAGGACGGCATCGACGGCCTGCGCTACAACAAGGTTATCATCGCCACGGATGCCGACGTGGACGGCATGCACATCCGCCTACTGATGCTCACTTTCTTCCTGCAATACTTCCCGGACCTTATCAAGAAGGGCCATGTGTACGTGTTGCAGACACCGCTCTTCCGCGTGCGAAACAAAAAGACCGCCAAGCGCTCGGGCCGCGCCAAGAAGGACGACGCTCCGGACGACACCGTCTACTGCTACACCGATGAGGAACGAGTGAACGCCATCCGCCGCTTCGGCGACAATGCCGAAATCACCCGATTCAAAGGTCTCGGCGAAATCTCGCCCGAGGAGTTCAGGGGCTTCATCGGCGCCGACATGCGCGTGGACCGCGTGAGCCTGCGCAAGGAGGACGGCGTGGCCGAGGTACTCGAGTTCTACATGGGCAAAAACACCATGGAGCGCCAGAATTTCATCATTGATAATCTTGTGGTTGAAGATGACACCAACATCGACCGCTAAGCCCCGCACGGCCCTGTTTCCGGGCTCGTTCAACCCCTTCACCCCAGGCCATGCCGACATTGTGCGCCGCGGCCTGGAGCTGTTCGACAGTATTATTATAGGTGTGGGGGTGAACTGCCGCAAACCGGCGGCCGACATCGAGGCCATCCTGGCACCCATCCGCCGTCTGTACAACGCCGAGCCGCGTGTCAGCGTCGAAGCCTACAGCGAGCTCACCGTGCGTTTTGCCCAGCGCATCGGGGCGCAGTTTCTGCTGCGTGGAGTGCGCTCGGTGAAAGATTTTGAATACGAGCGCGATTTAGCACAGGTGAACCGACAACTTTCGGGCATCGATTCCGTTATACTATTCAGCGACCCCGCCCTGGCGGCGTGGTCATCGTCCGTGGTCCGCGAGCTCCAGGCTTTCGGCGAGGACATCGACCCTTATTTACCCCATTAAACTCACACACCCCCAACCAGGATTCTATGAAACGTTTACTTCTCCCGCTCGTAGCGGTAATCATGATATTCGGCAGCGCAGCCGCACAGTACGAGTTCACCCCCGACCGCAAGCTGCGTGTGGCTCAGGCTATTATCGACGAATACTATGTCGATGCCGTGGACGCCGACACCGTTGTGGCCGAAGCCATCAAGGCCATGCTCAAAACCCTCGATCCTCACTCGGCCTACACCACTCCGCGCGAAACCAAGGAGTTCACCGAGCCGCTTGAAGGCAAGTTCAGCGGCATCGGCATCCAGTTCAACATGTTGGAGGACACCGTCTACGTAATCCAGACCATCACCGGCGGCCCCTCGGAGCGCGTGGGCCTGATGCCGGGCGACCGTATAATCAGCGCCAACGACACCCTGATTGCCGGTCAGAAGATGGCCAACAACGATGTGATGAAAGTGCTCCGCGGTCCCAAGGGTTCAACAGCCAACCTCAAGGTGAAGCGCGGCAGCGACATTATTGAATTCGCCGTCGTGCGCGACGATATCCCCCTCTACTCCATCGACGAAACCTTCATGGCCGACCCAACCACGGGCTACATCCGCGTGACCCGCTTTGCTGAGGACACCCCTCAGGAATTCCGCGAGGCCCTGGCCAAGCTCCGCGCCAAGGGCATGAAGAACCTCATCCTGGACCTCAGCGACAACGGCGGCGGTGTGCTGGGCTCGGCCGTGGATATGGCCGCCGAGCTGCTGCCCCTGGGCACCCCGGTGGTGAGCACCAAGGGCCGCACTGCTCCACCGGCACGCTTCGACACTGAAATCAACGGCGGATACCAGAACGAGCGCATCGTGGTAATCACCAACCAGTACTCAGCTTCGGCCTCCGAAATCCTTTCGGGTGCCATCCAGGACAACGACCGCGGCCTGGTGGTGGGCCGACGCACCTTCGGTAAAGGCTTGGTGCAGCGCCCATTCCCGTTCCCCGACGGTTCCATGGTACGCCTTACCGTATCACGCTACTACACCCCCTCGGGCCGCTGCATCCAGAAGCCCTACGAAAAAGGCCACTCCGACGAGTACCAATACGAACTGCTCAACCGCTACCAGAGCGGCGAGCTGTGGAGCGCCGACAGCATCCAGAAAGTCGACTCGCTCAAGTACTACACCCTCAAGAACCGCCGACCGGTGTACGGTGGTGGCGGCATAATCCCCGACGTATTCGTGCCCGTGGACACATCTAATTATAGTGTGTACTACCGCGACCTCGTGGCCAAGGGTATCATCAACCGCACGTGCATAAACTATGTGGACGGCCACCGCAGCGAAATCCTTGCGTCCTACCCCGACGACGAAGCTTTCCAGACCGGTTTCGAAATTCCCGAGGCCGTGATTGCCGACCTGCGCCGACGTGCCGACGAGGCTAAGATTGAATTCAACGAGGAGCAGTGGGAGCGCTCGCGCCCCCTCATCCTGGCCATCATGAAGGGCATCATTGCCCGCGACCTCTATGAGAACGCATCCTACTTCCGCGCCATCTCGCCCTTCAACCAGGACTTCCAGGAAGCCCTCCGCCTGATCAACGACCCCGACCGCTACAACGCACTTCTGAAAGGCAAGTAGCCTACGTTTACCCGCCTATTTGTTAACATAGGTTAAATATACAGTCGTGGAGTTGAAATTATTTTGCTATTTCGGGATTAATGCCTAAATTTGCACTCGCAAATAGCGCAAGGCCCATTCGTCTATCGGCTAGGACGCAAGATTTTCATTCTTGAAAGAGGAGTTCGATTCTCCTATGGGCTACAATTAATAGACAACGAAAATTACGACAGTAAGATAAAAATGGCAAACCACAAATCCTCTGAAAAGCGTATCCGCCAGACTGCCACCCGCCGTCTGAAGAACCGCTACTATGCCAAAACCGCCCGCAACGCAGTTCGCAACCTCCGCAAAATGACCGACAAGGCTGCTGCCGAAGCTCGCTACCGCGAAGTTACCGCTATGCTTGACCGCCTCGCTTCCAAGAACACCATCTCCAAGAACAAGGCTGCCAACCTCAAGAGCAAGCTCGCTAAGCACATCGCTAAACTCGCTGCGTAAATAAAACGTATTTGCCCGAATAATATCGGGCGCTTTTTGGCCCATTCGTCTATCGGCTAGGACGCAAGATTTTCATTCTTGAAAGAGGAGTTCGATTCTCCTATGGGCTACACCCAAAGCTCCGATCGCATCCCGATTGGGGCTTTAATTTTTCCCTCTCTATGACCCGAAATCTTCTTTTTGACTTAGGCGGCGTGATTATGGACATCGAGCGCCAGCGCTGCGTGGACGCATTCCGGCGGCTCGGCCTTCAGGATGCCGACTCCTACTTCGGCGACTATGCCCAGACCGGTATCTTCATGGCCCTCGAGGACGGCTCCGCTTCCGTGAGCGATTTTCATGCCGAACTGCGCGCCAAGCTCCCCGCCGGCACCAAGGACGCACAGATTGACCAGGCCTTCAACCAGTTTCTCATCGGCATTCCCGAGCATCGCCTCAAAGCTCTGCGCGAACTGCGCCGACGCGGCTACGGCATCTACATGCTCAGCAACACCAACCCCATAATGTGGAAAAGCAAGATTGCCGCCGAGTTTGGCAAGGAGGGGCTGCGACGCGAGGACTACTTCGACGGCATGGTGACATCCTTCGAGGCCAAAGCCGCCAAGCCCGACCGCAAGATTTTTGACTACGCCGTGCGCATGCTCGGCATCGATCCGGCCGAAACCGTGTTTTTCGACGACTCCAAGACCAATACCGACGCCGCCGAGGCTCTCGGCTTCAAAACGGTGCACGTGGCGCCCGGCACCGAGTTTATGGACTACATCGACAAGTAAGGACGTCCACCATGAAGTATATCGCAGCCGTAGGGATGTTCGACGGAGTCCACCTGGGCCATCGCTTCGTGGTGGAGCAGCTGTGCCGCGAGGCTGCTGCGCGCGGACTCGCCCCCATGCTTATCACCTTCCGCTCCCACCCGCTGGAAACACTCCGCCCCGAGCTTGCCCCCGCCATCCTCACCGAGGTGGATTTCCGGCGTCAGCTGCTGCGCGAGGCCGGTGTGGAGCGCGTCGAAGTGCTCGACTTCGACCGTGTGTGCCGCCTCACGGCCACCGAATTTCTTTCCGTGCTGCACCACGACTTCGGCGTGGAGGTCCTCATGATGGGCTTCAACAACCACATTGGCAGCGACCGCCAGTCTGCCGCCTCCCTCGGAAGCCACTGTGCCGGGGTCGACATCATTCTGCTCCCTCCCTACCCCGGCAGCGAAGGCCTGTGTAGCTCCGCTACGCGCCGCGCTCTTGCCGAAGGGCGTGTGGCCGATGCCCGCACCATGCTCGGGCGCCCCTACTCGCTGCGCGGCACCGTGGTGCACGGCAAGCAGCTGGGCCGCACCCTCGGCTTCCCCACGGCCAACATCAGCCCCGCTTCCCCATCCGCCCTCGTGCCCGGAAGCGGAGTCTATGCCGCCGACGTGCACATCCACGGCGACCATACCCCGCACCGCGCCATGCTCAACGTGGGCCAGTGTCCCACCGTCGGCGGCTGCGGCACCACCATCGAAGCCCACATCATCGACTTCGACCGCGATATCTACGGCCGCGAAGTGACCGTGGACTTCCTCACCCGCCTGCGCGACGAGCAACAGTTCGCCGGCCTCGACGAGCTAAAAGCCCAGCTTGCCCTCGACCGCCTGGCAGCCATCTCTGCCAAATAACGAATATCAACCTTAATTCTAAAATAATTATGATTCTTCCCGTCTACTCCGCCGCCGAGGACCGCTACACCAACGGCATGGAATATGCCCGTTGCGGACGCAGCGGCATCGACTTCCCCAAGGTAATCCTGGGTCTGTGGCAAAACTTCGGCGACACCGCCCCCCTGGCCCGCAGCCGCGACATGCTCCACTACGCCTTCGACCACGGCATCTGCTCCTTCGACCTCGCAAACAACTATGGCCCCTCCTTTGGCAGCGCCGAGGAAACCTTCGGCCGTATCATGGCAAAATCCTTTGCTCCCTACCGCGACGAGCTCTTCATCACCTCGAAAGCCGGCTACGACATGTGGCCCGGCCCCTACGGCTGCTGGGGTTCGCGCAAATACCTCTTCGGCTCGCTCGAACAGAGCCTCAAGCGCATGAACCTCGACTACGTGGACTGCTTCTACAGCCACCGTTTCGACCCCAGGACACCCATCGAGGAAACCCTCCAGGCCCTCGTGGACATCGTGCGCCAGGGCAAGGCCCGCTACGCCGGCATCTCCAACTGGCCAACCGAGCAGTATGTGGCCGGCGCCAAATATCTGGCCGACCGCGATGTCCCCTGCCTCGTCTACCAGGGTCGCCTCAACATCTTCGACCGCGAACCCATCACAACCGGCCTCCTCGACGCAACCCAAGCCAACGGCTCAGGCTTCGTGGCTTTCTCGCCCCTGGCCCAGGGTGTGCTCACCAACAAATATCTCCACGGCGTCCCCGCCGACTGCCGTGCCACCGACACCAAGACAATCCAGGGCGACCGCCTCTCGGCCGAAACCCTCGCCCGCGTAGCGCGCCTCAACGACATCGCCGCCTCGCGCGGACAGAGCCTCGCTCAGATGGCCCTTTCGTGGGTACTCGCTCAGCAGGGTGTCACCTCCGTAATCATCGGCTCGCGCACCGTCGAGCAGCTCGCCGACTCCATCGGCTGCCTCCACAACCTCACCTTCACCCCCGACGAACTCGCCGCAATCGACCACGCCTAAACGGACATGCCGCGTTAGCGGCTAAAAGCTGCGTAGCAGCGAAATAATCCCAGCCTATGGCCAGAACCGCGTAGCGTGTTCGAAACCATAGGTAACAGAGCATTCCCCTCCCCCCTTTCAGGTGGCTCCGCGGGCGCGGGGCCACCTGGATATTGCATCCACTTGTCCCGGGGCCAGCGGCTGGCAGCTGGTTATGTGTAGTTGCTGATTTTTTCGTATCTTTGTGCTTGCTTATGAATTATCTCGACTCACTGAACAGGGCTCAGACGGATGCTGTGGAAACCACCGAGGGGCCGGTGCGCGTGCTGGCCGGTGCCGGCACGGGCAAGACGCGTGCCCTGACGGCCCGCTACTGCTATCTGGCCGACCTGCTGGGGGTGGACCCGTCGGCAATCCTGTGCCTGACGTTCACCAATAAGGCTGCCGCGGAGATGAAGAACCGCATCCGCCGCAATGTGGGCGATTTCGACACGGGCTTCGTGTGCACCTTCCATTCCTTTGCCGTGCGCATGCTCAAGGAGGACATCCACGTGCTGAACTATCCGGCCAACTTCACAGTGATTGATGAGGATGACCGCAACACGTTGCTGCTGAAGGTGTATGCCGACATGCAGCTCACGCTCAAGGAGCAGCCGCTCAAAAAGTCGATTGCCTACATTGAGCGCCGCAAGGCCGGAGGCGAGTATCTGGCCACCATCGCTGAGCTCAACAACGAGGACCTGCTGGCGCGAAGCATCCGCAACGCCGACCGCGAGGAAGAGATTTTTCTGCGTTTTCTCTACGAGCAGAAGAAGAACTACGGCCTGGATTTCGACGACCTCATTATTTTTGCCGAGCATATTCTACGCACGTTCCCCGACGTGCTGCGAAAGTGGCAGGGGCGGATGCAGTATGTGATGGTGGATGAGTTTCAGGACGTCAGCCGCCGCCAGTACTCCATTGCCCGCATGCTGGCCGGGGCACACCGCAATCTCTTTATAGTGGGCGACCCGGACCAGACCATCTACACCTGGCGCGGCGCCGATGTGAAGCTGATTCTGAATTTCGACAAGGACTACCCGGACTGCCGCACGATTGTGCTCAACGAGAACTACCGCTCCACGCCCCAGATTCTGGCCGTGAGCAACACCCTGATTGAGCACAACACCAACCGCTACCCCAAAGCACTGCTGGCCGTGGGTGCCGACGGACCCAAGCCGGTGTTCAACCACACGCAGGACGACAAAAAGGAGGCCCGCTGGATGGCGGACACCATCCTGGAGCTTGTGAGCGATGGCTTTAAGCCCGAGGATATCGCTATCCTCTACCGTGCCCACCACCTGTCGCGCCCCATCGAAGATGAGTTCATCCGCCGTTCGATACCCTATAAAATCTACAGCGGCACGGCCTTCTACGCCCGCCAGGAGGTGAAGGACGTGACGTGCTATCTGCGCATGCTCACCACGGCCGACGATATGGCCTTCGCCCGCACCATCAACACTCCCTCGCGCCGCATAGGTAAGAAAAAGATGCAGTTCCTGCAAGCCGAGGCCGCCCGCACCGGCGCCTCGCTGCTGGACACGCTCCGCGACAATATCGACAACCCGATTTTTGCGCGCACCGGAGCCCGGGCCTATCTACGCACCATCGACACTCTCCGCCCGCTGGTGGGCACCATTCCGCTGGGCGACCTGATGCAGCGCATGCTCGACATGAGCGGCTACGAGGAGATGCTGCGCAACCTCAGCGAGTGGGAGCGCCTCGACAACCTGGCCGAGCTGAAGCGTGCCATCGAGGAGGCCGGCCATGACGACGATGCTTCGCTCGACGAATTCCTGGCCCGCATCGCCCTGCTATCCAACCTCGATATGCGCGAGGCCCAGAAGCCCCAGGGCGGCTGGGTGCGACTGATGACCATCCACTCGGCCAAAGGCATGGAGTTCCCGGCCGTGTTTGTGTGCAGCCTCGTGGAGGGCAACATGCCATCCAAGCGCAGCGCCAATCCGGACGACATCGAGGAGGAGCGCCGCCTGGCCTACGTGGCCCTCACGCGCGCCGAGCGACGCCTGTACCTGTCGGACAGCGAAGGCTTCGGCCACGACAACACCGCCAAGCAGCCCTCGCGATTCGTCTACGAAATGGGTCCGCACCAAATGACCCTGGTCCGCCCCCTGCCGCAGCAAAGCAAACCGGCTCCGCCGCTCTACTCGCCCCAGGACGCCTCCGCCCTTGCCAGCGGCGACCTGGTGGAACACCCCGTGTTCGGCCGCGGACTGGTGATGGAGGTGGACATGGCAGGACAGAAGTACACCGTGCAGTTCGAACGCTTCGACACCCCGCGCTCCATGCGCTTCGGGGCGCCGCTGGATAAAATCACACCCTGAGCCATGGCCGACCGAACACTCTACATCACCGACCTGGACGGCACTCTGCTGAGCGCCGACAGCCGCATTTCGCCCCGCTCCACCGAGATTATCAACGAACTTAGCGACCGCGGCGCGCTCATCACCGTGGCCACCGCCCGCACCTCGGCAACTGTGGTGCCGCTGCTGGCACAAACGCGCATGCGCCCACCGGCCATAGTGATGACCGGGTGCGCGCTGTGGGACCGGCGCACCGACGCGTTCACCGACGCGCACTTTCTGCCCGAGGCCGACGTGAGCGCCGCTCTCAGTGCCTGTGCTGCCCATGGGGTGCACCCCTTTGTCTACGTCATGGCGCCGGATGGCCGCACGCTCGACGTGTACCACGCCGCCACGGGCCTGAACCGCGCCGAGCGTAGTTTCTACGAGGAGCGTATGCGCCTCCCCCTCAAGCGCTTCCACCTGGGCACACCTGCACCGCCCCGCGCCCTCCGGGCCGGCATGCTATTCTACGCCATGGGGCCCGCCGAGGGCATCTGCCGTGCCGCCGAGGCCATGCGCGCATGCACCGGCAGCGAAATATGCTGCTACCCGGATGTGTTTAATCCCGAAGTCTACAATCTGGAAATGTTTCCGCCCGGCGTGACCAAAGCCGCCGCCGTGCTCCGCCTCAAGGAGCGCCTGGGAGCCGACCGCCTGGTGGTGTTCGGCGACAGCATGAACGACCTCCCCATGTTCGCCGTAGCCGACCTGGCCGTGGCCGTGGGCAATGCCCTGCCCGACGTGAAGGCCGCCGCCGGCATCGTCATCGAGCCCAACTACACCGACTCCGTCGCCCGCTTCATCGCCGCCGACGCCCGGTGATTACGAGCCCATCAGGCGGCGGAGGCGCTGCTTGATGTTGCGCAGCAGGGGCGAGGGGGCCGACTGGATGTCGGACGACATGGGGTCCGTAAATGAGGTGAGAGCCGGGGCTTCGCCGAACTGCTCGGGGTAAATCATCATGATATTGTTGGTGGCGAAGTATTTTTGCAGAAAGCCGGGCAGCTCGGCCATTTCGGGGCGGTAGGACACCGACTGTACGCGGGCACCAATGACGACGAACAGGTCGTCGTCGGCAATCTTGTTGGCCATCAGCACGATGTCGTCCTGGCTGTCGATGGTGTTGAATTCGCAGCGGATGCCGTAGTTCTCGGCATAGAGCACACCGCGGATCAGAGGCTGCACATCGCCCGGGCAGCAGAAGGTGATGCGGCATCCCACCTGGCGGGTGAGGCGCGCCAGGGCACGCACCCAGCGGCTGAAGCCGGTTTCGTACTGCGCGTCGCGGGGCACCCACACCACCACGCGGGTGATGGTGTTCACCGGAATGAAACAGCGGGTAATCATCACCATGCGGTTGGTGGACCGCAGCAGCTGCTCCACCTTGTGGCCGAAGAAGGAGTCGATGATGGTGACGCGGCGGTGGATGCCGAGGATGACCTCCGTAATCTCGCGCTCCTCGATGGTGTTGAGGATGCCGGTGACGGTGTTGAGGTCGAAGCGCTCAAGGGTGAGGATGTTGATGTCGGCCGTGGCGCCGGTGCGGCGTGCAGCCTCCAGCGAGCTGCGCGAGGTGTTCTTGGCCTGCTTGCTGTTCTCGTTGCGCACGTGGATGGCATAGAAATTGTGCTGGCCGCGGTCGTTGCGCATCAGCATGGCCATCTCCACCAGCGGGGGCGTGGTGAGCGGGTTGGCCACGGCGATGAGGGTGTTGTTGATGCGGGTGTGACGGATGATGTCGCCGTCCTCCTCCATCATCTTCACCTTGAGCTTGGGCGCGGCGGCCGAGGTGATGATGGGGGCCAGGGCACAGGTGATGAGGATGACCACGATGGTGCTGTTGAGGATGCGCTCGTCGAACATATTCATCCTGTAGCCCACGGTCACCACGGCAAGGGCCACGGCGGTGTGGGCCGCCGTGAGACCGAACATCACATTGCGGCTGTAGCCGTCCAGGCGGTTGATTTTCTGAGCTATATAGGCCGGCAGCCATTTGCTGCCCAGGGCCACGGCAAGCATTATGGCGGCCACGGTGACGGTTTGCACATTGCCCAGCACGCGCACGTTGATCATCATGCCCACGCTGATAAGGAAGTAGGGGATGAACAGGGCGTTGCCCACGAACTCGATGGAGTTCATCAGCGGCGACGAGATGGGCACGTAGCGGTTGAGCAGCAGCCCGGCAAAGAAAGCTCCCAGCACAGGCTCCAGGCCGATGAACTGGGCCGAGCAAGCCGCCAGGAAAACAAGGGTGAGCACAAAGACGTACTGCAGCACCTTGTCGGAGTATTTCTTGAAGAAGAAGCGCACGATGCGCGGGTAGGCATACAGGAGTACCACCACCCACAGGGCCAGGCGGAGCATCAGCAGCAGGATGGCCGTGGGGTTGAAGTGGCCTTCCTCGTGCACATTCACCGTGGCGGCCAGCACAAGCAGGGCGCCGATGACGGCAATGATGGTGCCCACGATGGCAATGAGCACCGCCGGAGCCTTGGTGATGCCGAAACGCGCCGCCACGGGGTAGGACAGCAGCGTGTGCGAGGCATACATGGCTCCGAGCAGAAAGGCCGTGGTCCAGTCCACGTGCAGCAGGTAGACGCTGGTGAGCACGCCCAGTATCAGCGGAATGGTGAGCGTGAGCACGCCGAACAGCAGGCCGCGCCGCAGGTTCAGCTTCAGGTGGTACATGTCAATCTCCAGGCCGGCCAGGAACATAAGGTAGAGCAGGCCCACCTGGCCGAAGATGGCGAACGACGAGTCGTTGTCCAGCACATTGAAGCCATACGGCCCCACCACCACTCCGGCCCCAATCATGCCGATGATGTGGGGAATCTTGAGCTTGTTGAGCAGCAGCGGGGCAAACAGAATGATAGCCAGCACGATGAGGAAAATCTGCACGGGCTGCGTCACAAGTGCTTGAGTGGCGGCGGCTATCATGGCGCGGGCGGGGTTAGGCCTGGTTTCTCTTGCGGATGATGTACTGCGCAATCTGCACGGCGTTGAGGGCCGCACCCTTGCGGATCTGGTCGGCCACGGTCCAGAACGAGAGGCCGTTGGGGTTGGCAAGGTCGGCACGCACGCGGCCCACGAACACGGGGTCGCTTCCGGCCTTGTCAAGCGGCATCGGGTAGCCCAGCGCCTCGTGGCGGTCAATCAGCACCACACCCTCGGCCTGTTCGAAGGCCTTGCGGGCGACTTCCACACTCACGGGAGCCTCCGTTTCCACCCAGATGGCCTCGCTGTGGGCGCGCATCACCGGCACACGCACGCATGTGGCGCTCACTTCGAGGGCCGGTGCGTGCATAATCTTCTTGGTTTCCAGGTGCATCTTCATTTCCTCCTTGGTGTAGCCGTTGTCGGTAAACACGTCGATATGAGGAATGAGGTTGAAAGCCAGCTGAGTGGCAAATTTCTTCACGGTCGGCTCGCGGCCTTCCACCAGCTCGGCGGTCTGCTGCTCGAGCTCGGTCATGCCCGTGGCCCCGGCGCCGCTGGCAGCCTGGTAGGTGGCCACATGCACACGGCGGATGGGCGAAATATCGTTGATGGGCTTCAGCGCAACCACCATCTGGATGGTGGTGCAGTTGGGGTTGGCAATAATGCCGCGAGGCGCAAAAAGAGCGTCGTCGCCATTGACCTCAGGCACCACCAGGGGCACATCGGCCTCCATGCGGAAAGCGCTCGAATTGTCAATCATGATTGCGCCGCCCGAGGTGATAATGTCGGCATACTGGCGCGACACACCTGCGCCGGCCGAAGCGAACACAAAATCGAGGTCCTTGAAATCATCGGGATTGTCGGTCAGACGGCGCACAGGCTCAGTGCGTGCGCCGCGAAACTCGTAGGTAGTGCCCTCACTGCGTTCCGAGCCGAACAGACGCAGCTCGTCGATGGGGAAATCGGTGGTAGAGAGGACATTCAGAAATTCTTGTCCGACAGCGCCCGAAGCGCCGACAATGGCTATTTTCATCTTTTTATTTCAGGTAAAAAACTGTTACAAAAAATCCCGGGAGGGGGTCTGGACCGCGGCCAAGTGCCTGACATCCTGCTGCCTCCCAATAATTAATTGTGCAAAATTAAGAAAAAAACCTCATAAACCCGCCTAAACCACCCACAAATCCAGGGCAAGCGCATCAAAACTTTCACACGAAATTCCGGCTGTGTCAAAAATCATGCGTTCGGAGAACGCTGAATTATCGTAACCCCGACCGCCGTAGCTTTAGCGAAGGCGTTCGGGGAAAAGACCGGGAGAATATGAGGCGTCCGAAGGCCGCCGAAAAGGGTGACAATCTGCTCTCTACCTTTTCGGCGGCCTTCGGACGCCATTGTATGTTGCGTCTAACACCGGTCGCCTACGCCCAAAGGCTCCGGCGACCGGTGTTACGATAATTCAGCGTCCTACGGACGCGTTGATGCATTTTGACACGACCTCATGCAAACTAATAGCCCCGTGGGCTGAGCCACTGGGAAGATAGACCCTTTACAATATCCTGTCCTTGTAAAGCTCGATTGATTCTTTGCTCCTGGGGTTGAGGTAAAGATGGTGCCTTTCGGCAAGCTCCCGAAGCTTTTCAGGCGGAAGCGTGGACGTGAGCTTTATATAGTAGTTTTCTCCGATGTCCAATAAGACTTTTGAGTCAGCCGAACGCAGCTCCACTGCACCCATCTCGCGTAATAGAAATGTAAACAGGAATAACCAACGATTTCTGGGAACTCTTTGGCCTATACGCAGATTTCGCAGATATTTAGCCTTTTTAGAGAGTCCCTTGATTCCGTTTATAGGAGGTGTCACTTTCTTTAAGTCAGTCTTTATGTGCTGCAACGGATAGCCTACGTAGAAGGGATATAGACAATCGATATGTTCCGAATCTAACAGATCGAAAAGGAAACCGAGATATCTGCTTTCCCATTTCAAATACTCTTCAAGTGTAAAGACCTTTCCATCAAAAATCTTTCCTATTTCAAGAAAGCCACACCAATCCTTGATAATGGTGTAATGTCCAAACTCGTCATAATATCTTGGTAAATAACGAGCTACTTCACACTTATAGTAATCGCCATCATCAAAATCAATCATGAATTCGTTTACCGGTTGCATCACGTTAGTCGACATCTCGTTGATTTGGTTTAAGTGAAAATACTTGAGCTTGTAGCATATAGGAGAGGATAAACATTCCCCCTAAAATCACATAGAACCAACAATCGATTCCTAAATTCAGTGGCAAATCCTCCAACCAGTCAATAATAACTATTGACCACAAGAGCATACCAACTACACGATTAATTTGACTTCTCAGTCGAATCTCAACAGATAAGGCAAAATTAATAATAAAATAGAGGGTCAATATGACTATTGAAATAATAGACCTTTTTACAGAGATTTCTTCTGTACAATATTTCCATAAATTGTAACCCAAAATTAACGCGGCAAAAGCGAAGAATACATAATATGTGATTTTTCGAACCATGATATTGGTCCTGAGAACTTTTTTGGGGGACAAATAGAGCGGTTTATAAGTCCAAATAAATGATATGGCAGTTACAACGATGGAAAGTATGATATATTTATTCAAAAGTACATTTGAAAATCCGTATGGAGAAAATAATAATCCAATTATACCAGTAATGCCTATCAATTGAAGGTATACGGCAATGATGATTATGCTGATTACGACAAGAGAATGTGCTTTAGGTGTCTTGGTGACAGATTCCCTTAGAGGAAAGTTAAAAATAATGTAGAGAATTGACAATACCATTACTACTATTGCACATACTATCGTATAAAATGACTCTGTATGAGAAATAGAGTAAATAAATAAACTTAGTCCACAGGACATCCATACCCCTGCAAAACTCTGCAGGAGTGAAATTACAATGTGTATTACTAAATGTATGCTACTTTGAAGGCGTGACCGTTGTTCCATTGGGATTCAATAGTTTAATCGCGGGTAAAGTTAACGACGGTAGTAGATGCCTTATATTTCGGCGGCGGTAAAATTTCAAAAATCGCACGCGGCAACCGAATTGAGTCATCAAGCTTTTTCATTCTAAGCGAAGGCGGTAATAGCGTTTGATATGAATATCTTCTTAAAAAATCCTCGCTACTGTCATAAATCTCTTTTAATTGACATCTACCATCCACTACCTCAAAAGCCCAGTACACCCGCCAGTCGCTCACTATCAATAGGGTATCATCATAGTGATAATCTTCTACTACTTTTTTACTACCTGTCTTTTTAACTAATCCATAGTGCTTCGGAAGATAGACCTGAACATCCATATCCTTTACAGGTACTATGACATAGTCCATATCAGCTTGATTGTTATTATAGTACGTCAGGACATTAAGTCCGGCTTCAAGACTAACCACAATATCCTTGGCATTTTCTTCTGTAACACACAGTACAAGGCTCTTCCAATTGACGTTATTCTCCTTTGTGATAGGGTAAATAACCTCTTCACAAAGTTCTATTAACAGAGAATCCGTAAATACACCTTTATCAAAAGTATAATACCGGCTCAGTGCAAAGCAGTTGCCTACTCCACAGAATAAAAACACGATAGCTATTAACCTTATAAATAAGTGCTTAATCATTTTAATAATGAGTATATACTTTTGTAGCAGGATTATACTGAAAAAATTGAATATTCTGTTGGGAAACTGCTCGCATCACCCCACGGGTAGAGTGGTCATGAATTCGTTTACCTTTTGCATCATTAGAGCGCTCATACCTGCTTAATTATTAGAGGTCTTTACTATTCAATTTGGAAAAGCATTTTAGTGACCTGGGTTATGCTCCCGTCCTTGTCATACCAAAATAAAAATGCGTCATATGCCGGAACTCCCAGGATTCCAACACGTCGGTCCAAAGGCATAATATCGCATCTTATCATTCCCTCGTATGGTTCCGAGAAATCGGCATAAAAGCTATTTTCGTCGGTGGTACATGAATCCGCATTTAGCATTTTCGCCAGGCCTTTCCTACGCAACGGTTTATCATATAAAAATTTCTTTTTTAGACGATACTCAAATGCTTTCTCGTCCGTCTCCTTATCAACTCCCAACCACTCAAGGTCGAAAATGGAATCCGATACACAGAGTTGTTTATCAGGATAAAACGCCTTCAATATCCTGTATGCCGATTTTATAGCTTCCTTATCGGCCTTTTTGGTATAATAATTCCGTTGGCCGTAAAGGGACAATGAAATCAGGATTAATGCAAAAAGACAAAATCTCCTCATAATAAGCGGCATCAGATTGGTGGTGCCGCTAAGGTACGGACATTTTTACACAGTTGCAAATTATTATGCATCTTTTTTATAGATTTGTATTCCAGTGGCTATCCTTTCTGCAATTATTGGCCGATTGGGGAAATTGTGGGTATTTTTTGGAGGGTGGGTGAAATTTTGGGCGCCGACGGGCGTTATAAGGTTATGATGAAATGTATCTATTTAGCCGGCGGGTGCTTTTGGGGCACCGCCCATTTATTTTCGCTTGTGCCGGGTGTGAGCTCGGCAACGGCGGGTTATGCCAACAGCGTGGTGCCTGACCCGACCTACCAGATGGTGTGCACCGGTGCTACTGGCGCGGCCGAAACGGTGCAGGTGACCTACGACCCCGATGCCGTGGGCCTCACCGACCTGCTGATGCTCTACTTCAAGAGCATCGATCCCACGGCAGTGAACCGCCAGGGCAACGACCGCGGCACGCAGTACCGGACCGGAATTTATTATACCGACGCGGCCGATGCCGAGGTGGTGGACACTATGCTGGCAGCGTTGCAGCGCCGCTACTCCACGCCGCTGGCGGTGGAGTCGGGGTTTCTGAAAAATTTCTATCCTGCCGAGGACTACCACCAGGACTATCTGGTGAAGAACCCCGGCGGCTACTGCCACGTGGACGCCGCGCTCTTCCGCGAGGCCCGCGAGCTGCGCAAGGCTCCCGCTGCGGCGGATAAGACCGAGCTGCGCCGGCGCCTGACTCCCCTGCAATGGGAGGTGACTCAGAACGGTGCCACCGAGCGACCCTACACCAACGAATACGACAAGGAGTTCCGCCGTGGTATCTACGTGGATATCACCGACGGAACCCCTTTGTTCCTGTCCTCGCGCAAGTATAATTCGGGTTGCGGCTGGCCGGCATTCACGCGGCCTATTGCCGACGGGCTTATCGACGAGTTCACGGACACGTCCTTCGGCCGCATCCGCACCGAGGTGCGCTCGGCCAGTTCCGGTGCCCACCTGGGCCATGTGTTCCCCGACGGTCCGGCGTCCGAGGGCGGGTTGCGCTACTGCATCAACTCGGCCTCGCTGCGCTTCATTCCCGCCGAGGAAATGGAGGCCGAGGGCTACGGCCGCTTCCTGCCGATGCTCGACGAGTGATTACTTCTCCGGCAGCTGGCCCTGCAGGATGGCATTGGTGGTGATGATGTCCACACCCATGTCCTGGAGTTCCTTGGCGCGGTCCAGATTGTCCACGGTCCAGCAGTTCACCTTCAGGCCCACGCGGTGGAGCGAGTCAACGGCCTCGGCGGTGAGATAATCGTGAGCAATATCGGCATCGATGCGCAGGCTGTCGCACCAGTTGAAGGCGTTGCGCCAGTTCTTGCCGCCCAGAAACTGCAGCTCCACGGCCGGCCAGTTGGTGCGGATGTACTGCAGACAGGGGCGCATGGAGGTCATTACTACGCAGTTGTCGATAAACCCGCACTTCGTGATTGTGTCGATGAGCGCGGGGATGTTGGAGAAGTCGTTGGAGTTGATGCCCGTGCTCCACTTGAGCTCGATGATGGGCTTGGCATTGTACTGGCGGCAGATGTCCAGATACTCCTCCAGGGTGCAGATGATGCCGGTGTAGTCCTCGCCGTGGCGCTTCTGGCGCAGAGTGTCGGCTTTCAGTTCGGCCAGGGTTGTTTCGGCCACCTCGTGGGAGCCGCCCAGCCGCTTGTTGTCCGTGTCATGGCAAATCACGAACTTGCCATCGGAGCTGACGCGCACGTCGCACTCCAGGAAATCGTAGCCGCGCAGGCCGCCGTTGGTAAATGCCTCCTCCGTGTTCTCCACACCTATGTTGGAGCCGCGGTGGCCCACCAGCAGGGTGCGGGCGCCGCATGTGAGCGCTGCCGCCGCCAGGGTGGCGATAAGAATTTGTTGTTTCATAGAGAAAATGGTAATTGTTACTTATAAAATGGTTAATATCGCTTCAAATTCGGGTTCTTAGAACCTTGCGGCTTGCAATAGCGTTAGTAATATAGTTTCACTATTTTACAAATCCGCTACTAAGTTAGTAAATCTTATGAAAATATCGAAAATATTCATCACTTTACTGCTGGCTTTCTCCTCGGTTTCTGTTTTCGGCCAGACTATAGAACTGCTTCCCTACGGGGATTTCAATAACTGGGTGACACGCGAAATCAAGGAATCGCGCATCATCGGCGGCAAGCAGAAGCACTGCTATGCCGTGGGCCCCTCCAAAACCATCGTGGGCGATGAGCCTTACACCAACGCCGGAGGCTCGCCCTGGAGCTCATCCAACGTAATGGCCAAGGTGGCCGGGGTGACCAAGGTGAGCAACGCCGTGTTCCCTGACGAGCACAGCGCCAACGGCAAGTGCGCCAAGCTCACCACCACCATGGACAGCTGCAAGGCCCTGGGCATTGTCAACATCAAGGTGGTGGTGGCCGGCACCCTCTTCCTGGGCCAGATGCTCGAACCGGTGAAATCCACCTCCGACCCCTACGCCAAAATGGAGATGGGAGTGCCCTTCACCAAGCACCCGGATGCGCTCGTCTACGACTACAAGCTCGACATCCCCGCCCACAGCTGCATCACCTATTCCAGCGGCTTCGGCAAAAAGCGCGAGACTCCCGGCTGCGACAAGGCCGAGGTGTTCATCCTGCTCCAGCGCCGCTGGGAGGACAAAGACGGCAACCTCTACGCCAAGCGCGTGGGCACCGGCCGCGAACTCATCGGCAAGGCCACCAACGGCTGGGAATGTAAGCACCGGCTGAAAGTGAACTACGGCGACATCACTCACGAGCCCTACTACAAAAAGAACATGGGCCTCATCCCCGAGGCCAAGAGCTACTACGCCCGCAACTCGCACGGCAAAATGGTGCCCGTCAAGGAAGTGGGCTGGGACAGCCCGGACGCCACCCCGACCCACATGATCATCATGTTCTCCAGCGGCAGCGGCGAACCCTACACCGGCACCCTGGGCATGACGATGTGGGTGGACAACGTGGGCCTGGCGTATAACAAATAACACTTTGGCCCGCGCAATGCGGGTCAAATATTTTTTCACATGTCGCAGGAAATGCGTACTTTTGCAATAGTATGTACCGCACTTTCCGAATTCTGCGCATCGTCATCTCGCTGCTGGCCATGGCCGTGCCCACCTGGGCACTCATCGCCGGCTACCAGAGTGTGTTCGTGCGCATGCAGATTCTCACTGCCCTGATTTCGGGCGCGGCGGTTTGCCTCATTTTCTGGGCGGCCGTCACGCTCGTGTATGGCCGCATCTACTGCTCCTCGGTGTGCCCCATGGGCACGCTCATGGACTGCATCGGGGCGGCCTCGCGCCTGGTGCGCCGCCGCAGGGCCAACTTTCGCTTCTGCGTGCCCTCGGAGCGCACGCGCTTCATCTTCCTGGCCACCGCCATAGCCCTGATTCTTGCCGGCGGCTCGCTGCTGCCCACCCTCCTCGACCCCTATTCGGCTTACTCCCGCATGGTCGAGGAATTCGTAGCCCGCCCGCTCGGCGTGGCCTATGCCCCGATGGCCTACACGCTCTCGTCCATGGCCGTGGCCGTGGTGACGGCTCTGCTCGTGGTGGCGTTCGCCTGGAAGCGCGGGCGCATCATCTGCAACACCGTGTGCCCCATCGGCACCGTGCTCGGCATCGGCTCGCGCCGCGCTGTGTTCCACATGGAAATCGACCCCGACCGCTGCATCAACTGCGGCGAGTGCGAGCGCGTGTGCAAGGCCCAGTGCATCAAATTGCCCGAAAAAACCATCGACCGCTCGCGCTGCGTGGTGTGCTTCAACTGCACCGCCGCCTGCCCCTCGGGAGCCATGAACTACAAGTCAGGCCGCTACCGCCTGGACATGCCCATGATGCAGCCGACCGTGGGCGCCGGCATGACCCAAAACATTGAAAAACAAGCATCCGAATGAAACAATACCTACAACTGTTGCAGCACATTCTGGACAACGGCACCGACAAATCCGACCGCACCGGCACAGGCACACGCTCAGTGTTCGGCCACCAGATGCGCTTCAACCTCGAGGAGGGATTCCCTCTGATCACCACCAAGAAAGTTCACCTCAAATCAATCATCCACGAGCTGCTGTGGTTCCTCCGCGGCGACACCAACGTGAAGTACCTCCAGGACAACGGCGTGCGAATCTGGAACGAGTGGGCCGACGCCAACGGCGACCTCGGCCACATCTACGGCTACCAGTGGCGCTCATGGCCCGACTACAACGGCGGATTCATCGACCAGATTTCCGAAGCAGTCGAAACAATCAAGCATAACCCCGACTCGCGCCGAATCATCGTCAGCGCTTGGAACGTGGCCGACCTCCCCAACATGAACCTCCCTCCCTGCCACGCCTTCTTCCAGTTCTACGTGGCCGACGGCCGCCTCAGCCTGCAGCTCTACCAGCGCAGCGCCGACTGCTTCCTGGGCGTGCCCTTCAACATCGCCTCCTATGCACTGCTGCTGATGATGATGGCGCAGGTCACCGGGCTCAAGGCCGGCGACTTCATCCACACCACCGGCGACACACACCTCTACCTCAACCACCTCGACCAGGCCCGCCTGCAGCTCACCCGCCAGCCTCGCCCACTGCCACGCATGCGCATCAACCCCGACGTGAAGAATATTTTCGATTTCAAGTACGAGGACTTCACCCTGGAGGACTACAACCCCCATCCCCACATCAAAGCCGAAGTATCCGTATAACCCCACCCTCACTATGCTCCACCTTATCGTAGCCATCGACCGCGACGGCGCCATCGGCCGCAAAGGCGACCTGCTCTATCACATCAGCGCCGACCTCAAGCAATTCAAAGCCCGCACCATGGGCAACACCATCATCATGGGCCGCCGCACCTTCGAATCGCTCCCCAAGGGCGCCCTGCCAGGCCGCCGCAACATCGTCGTCACCCGCAACAAGGCCTACAGCGCCCCCGGAGCCGAAGTTGCCCACTCGCTCCCCGAGGCCCTGGCCCTGGCCGCCACCAACCCCGTGGGCGAGCCCTACATCATCGGCGGCGCCGAAATCTACCGCCAGGCACTCCCCCTGGCCGACGTGCTCCATCTCACCCTCATCGATGCCTCCACCCCCGGCGCCGACACCTTCTTCCCCGACTTCGACCCCGACCTCTACGAGCTCACCGACGAGCAGTTCATCTCACAGGAGCCCCTGGCCGTGGTCCACACCCTCACCAAGCTGAAATAAACCCGCCGATGACCGACCGCCACGCACGCTTCACCGCCATCGCCATCATCGCCCTCGCTGCCGCTGCCATCATCGGCTTCGGCGCATGGCGCGTGCTCCGCGGCGGCGAAACATCCGTGGACCTCGACCGCGAACTCTTCCCCATCATCGGCGCCGACCTCTCGGCCCACAACGGCACCCCCGACTTCGACTCGCTCGCTACCGTGCTGGATTTCGTCTACCTCAAGGCCAGCGAGGGCAACCGCTTCCGCGACAAAGAATTCGAGCGCAACTACACCGAAACGCGCCGCACAGGCCTCCCCGCCGGAGCCTACCACTTCTTCCGCTTCGACCGCGACGGCCGAAGCCAGGCCGACAACTTCATCGACATCCTCGCCAACTACCCCTGCGAGCTCCCCCCGGCCATCGACATCGAGGAGTACGGCAACTCCGCCCAGGTGCCCACAGCCCTTATCATCGAACGCCTCCAGGCCATGCTCGCCCTGATGCGGGCCGCCGGCTACGAACCCATCGTCTACACCAACAAAAAGGGCCACTCGCGCTTTTTCCGAACCGTATTCCCCCCCGACGATATGCCCGGCCTGTGGATATGCTCGTTCACCAACCCGCCACTGGCCCGCACCGACTGGCTCTTCTGGCAGCACAGCCACACCGCCCGCATCCCCGGAGTGCGCGGAGCCGTGGACCTCAACACCTTCAACGGCAACCGCTCCGACTGGACCGGCTACCTCCGCCAACGCGGCCTGTAGGGACGTGCCTTTGGCACGTAGACGATAACACGCTGATTTTCAAGCACACGTACCAAAGGTACGTCCCTACAAATACACACAAAAAAGCGGCGGAGCCGCGCCGTAGCAAGAAACCCCACACGTAGCGCCCAAAAGCGCTGCGTGTGGGGTGGGTAACAACATCTCGTCAGTACTCAAAATATCATTTCGGAGCCTGGTAGCCCGGATTTCCTATGAACCGCTCATGGTTCTCACGCCAAAAGTCGGTGTCAAGGATTTCCTGAGGGATAGGTATATCATTATACTGCAGGTCGGGAACATTGACAAAATCACTATCCCAATACGCCCAATCTGACATCATCCACGTATAATTATTGTGACTCAGATTTGCACGATGGGCTAAACGTCCAAAACTGGCATCCACGCAGCCCTCCAACTGGTTACCCGACAAATCAATTATTGCATCAAGGTAACACGCGTAGTTTATAGTCGTTATGTCCAAACCATGCACCACAACCTTCGAGAATGCCCAATTAAGGCGGTCCATCTCGCGAGCTATATCCCAATTTTGATAGGTAACGTTGATATAGCCATCCTCATCGGGATTGATTTTATCAACAAGAATCGAGTCACAACCCGTAGGAAGTAGCTCAGGAACAAAAGTAGCTCCTGAACAAGCATATAGCTTGAAATCCCTTACATTAGTAAGACGGCAAAGCCAACTTGTCATTGGATTAGACGGCTCAGGAATATAGAGTGTCAAGGCACCAACGGTCAGCGCAGCTTCCTCGGTTTCAGGGTCAATAATTGTGTCAAGTTCAATCGACCCTTTCCATGAACCACGGTCCGCCATCGACCACGGATGCGGATAGTTCGCCGATGTGGTATTAAATGATTCCGAGATATGACACAGAGCTATCGAATCGCCTTCGAGCAGATAGAGCTCGGGCGGAGCTGTAGGCTCGTCGTCATTGCTGTGACAGCCCCACGCCGAGACCATCAGTAAAGGTAGGATAAAGAGTAAAATTCGTTTGGTTTTCATTTGATGGTTTTTAGGGTTTGTGCTTGCAAAGGTAGTGTGCAGGGGTGGCGGAAGCAATAGCCGGGAGCTTGAATCTAAACTTGCAGGCATCTTGCATCGGGCCTTGCAAGCGCGTGGTTAACATTCTGTATTTATGCATATTACATCCAAATAATTTTCTGCACAATCTTGCAATGGAATTTTTGTGCGGGTTTAAATGCCTGGGGATGGTTGCGTTGTCGGAGAAAATGCGTACCTTTGAAAATCTGAAAAAATAACCCGGAATGACCCGCTATTTCTTAATATCTTTCTTTCTCGTCCTGCTTGCTTCGTGCCGCCCAAGCGGACCCGAATGGGATGCCTTGAATCGTGCCGAAGCTATCCTGAACGACCAACCCGATGTGGCATTTGAAATGCTCGACAGCCTCGATGACAAGAGCCGAAATCCTGAATTTTCCGCACGGCTCAAGCTGGCGAAAGCTGACTGCGAATATTACAGCGACATACTAACGGCTAAAAACGATTCGGCCATCAGCGAGGCAATCGACTACTTCCGCACGCACGACGACCGAGAGCGACTGACCCGTGCCTACTTTGTGCGGGCAAACCAGCACTACGGAGCCGGTGAGTATAGTCGCGCTATCATTGATTACCTTAACGGCGAGGAGTGGGCAATAAAGACTAACGATTCCGTTTCGCTCGGACTTATCTACCGAGGATTATTCGAGTGCTACGATCAACTTGATGATATGTCAAGTGCTGTATCATATATAGAAAAGTCAAATAAAATATTTCAGGCACTTCAATCGGACCGCTATGTCAACTGGATATTATATGATTATGCCCGTAGTCTAAATAATGCTTTAAGATATGATGAAGCGATTCCTGTTATACTGGAGTGCTATGAGCACACTGATCGTGAAAGGGATAATTATCTAAACAATGAATGTATCCTTTTCCTTGGAGAGATTTATAATTTCATTGATGACCATAACCGTGCAGTGGAATATTTCGGGAAGTATAAATTATCCGAAAAGAACAAGGATGGTAAACGCCGTTATTGGATGAACTACGGCCGCTCGTTGGTGGAATTAGGCCGTGTTGACGAAGCGATGGTCATGCAGGATTCGCTCACGAAGTATTTCCCTGATGAACATTACCTGAAACTGCGGCTCGCATATAAGAAAGGTGATACTCAGGCGCTTGTGCCATTACTTGAAAAGGCGCTCAACGAGCAGAATGAGGATTTCAAAACCCTCTATGGCCGCGAGTTTGCCAATATAGTGGACAGCTACTACAAGGAGCAGCAGGCTGCAGCCGCCGCCCGCGAGCAGCGCAACCGTGTGGTCCTGGCCGCTGTGGTGATTCTGGCCCTGGTACTGGGAGTAGCGCTGTGGATCGACGTGCGCCGTCGCCGTGCCGAGCGCCGCAACGGGCAGGCGGCTTTGAAATTGCTTGAGGAAAATCTGCGCACGCGCGAAAGCGAGCATCATGCCCTGGAGGAAAGCTCCGCACAGCAGATTGAGGACATGCGCCGCCAGCTGCGCGAGCTGCTGAAAGAGCGCTTTGCCGCCGCCGAGCGAATGACACGCGACCTGGCCGATGCACCGGCGTCGAAACGCGAGCAGAAAATCTACGCCCGCCTCCGCGAGTCGCTCAGGGAGTTTGCCCCAGGTTCGGACTATCTGCAATCCGTGGAAGCGACGCTCAACCAGATGCTGGGCGGCCTTATAGCCGACTTCCGCCGCGACTATCCCGAAGCGAAGGAGGCCGATGTGGCCGTGCTGGTATATCAGGTGCTCGGAGTACCCACGGAGGTGTGTGCGGCGGTGATGGATGTTACACCGGCCACGGTCTACAGCAAGCGCAGCCGCCTGCGCACCCGCATCCAGGCCCGTCCCGCCCGGGCCAACCTCTACCTGCGGTTCCTGGCCTGAGCCAAGTTTTTGACCAGAGAACCACAGAACTATAGTTGAACTGAAAAATCTGTAGTCCTACTTCCCTATTGTTCTATGGTTCTCTGGTCTAATAAGACTGCCATCGCGCCTTAAGTTTTGGACCAAAGAACCACAGAACTATAGATTTTTAGAACAACAGCGGCGGAGCCATAAACCTCGCACGCATTGTGCAGACGTAGGGACGTGCCTTTGGCACGTAGACGGTAATACGCTGATTTTCAAACACACGTGCCAAAGGCACGTCCCTACAAATACACGCCGAAAAAGCGGCGGAGCCGCGCCGTAGCGAGAAACCCCACACGCGGCGCCAAAAAGCGCGCAGTGTGGGGTCGCGTGTGTGGGGCTCGTGTGTGGGGATTCGCGTGCTTACTTATACTTGGCCCAGCGCAGGAGTTCGGCCAGCGAGGGCTTTTTGCCGTACATGAAGATGCCGACGCGGTAGATTTTGGCACTGAGCCATATCAGGCCCAGGAAGCTGAGATAGAGGATGGCCAGCGACAGCGCAATTTCCCAGGCGGGCACGCCGAAAGGCAGGCGGCTCATCATGGCCATGGGCGAGGTGAAAGGCACCACCACCGAGAGCACGAAGGCGAGCGTGGAACCGGGGTTGTTGATGACCGACATCGAGGCTATGATGCCGATAACCACCGGCATGGTGGCGATGGTGGACAGCTGCGACGCATCCTGGATATTGTCCACGGCCGAGCCGATGGCGGCGTAGATGGACGAGTAGAACAGGTAGCCGCCCACGAAGAACAGAATCATGTTGACGAACAGTCCGGCCATGAAACCGAAGTCGCCCAACTGCGAGATAGCGCCCATGAGCTCAGGCTCCGAGGCAGCCTCGGGCATCGCGGCAAGCAGCGGCAGCGACCAGCCGGAGCACACGCTCAGAATCACGCCCCAGATCAGAATCTGGGTGATGGCCACCAGACCGATGCCGATAATCTTGCCCAGCATCAGCACCGTGGGCTTGACGGACGATACTACAAGCTCAAGCACGCGGTTGTTTTTTTCCTCGACGATGGAGGTCATCACCATCTGGCCGTAGATCAGGATGAACATGTACAGGAGCATGTCCATGATCAGGGCCAGGAAGTAGTTGAGCGTCGAGGATATGCCCTTGTCCTCGCCCTTGTCCATCTTCACGGTCTGGAGCGAGAGGTCCACCTGCACGTCATCCAGGATTTTCTTGATATTCTCGATATTGTATTGCTCCAGGCGGATGTCCATTATGGCGTCCTTGAGCTGACCGGTGACGTAGGCATCCGTCATCATTGCCGGCGAGCCGTGGGCGTAGAGTTTGATGGACTCCTGGGGGTCCTTGATGGCGCGCGGACCGATGGTGAGAATCATGTCGATGTCCTCGTCCTCGCGGACCTGGTCGAGCGTGCCGGCGAAGTGCACGAAGCGGATTTCGTCGTTGCTTTTCAGCAGCCCGCTGATGCGGCCCGTCTCGTCGATTACGGCGATGTTGGCCTCCTCGGGCTTGTCGAAGAGCATGATGAGTGCCGGGGCAAACATCATGGCAATCATCACGATGGGCACCACAAGGGTGGTGATGATGAAGCTTTTGCGTTTTACGCGCTCAAGGTATTCGCGCGAAATAATTATGCCGAGTGCTGATTTCATTGCTGGTCGGGGGTAATGGAGTGTTCGGAATTATAAGTTTCGACGGCGTTCACGAAAATCTCGTCCATCGAAGGCAGGAGGTGGCGGAAGGAGTTGAGCATCACGGCCCCGTTGGCTGCGCCCACAAAGGCGCGCACGGCATCGGCATCGGCCAGGGCGGCTGTGGCTGTGGCATAGCCGTTGGCGTCCACACCGCCCAGTTCGAATGATGTGGTGATGCCCCCCACGGCGGCCTGGAGAGCCTGCGGGTCGCCGATGAACGACAGTTCATAGCGGCGGTTGCTGAAGCGCTCGCGCAGCTCATGCACCGACCCGCTCAAGATGTTGCGCGAACGGTTGATCAGGGTGATGTCGTCGCACAGTTCCTCGACCGAGCTCATGTTGTGGGTGGAGAAAATCACGGTTGCGCCCTCGTCGCGCAGCTTCAGGATTTCGCGCTTCAGGATGCCGGCGTTTATGGGGTCGAAGCCCGAGAAAGGCTCGTCGAAAATCAGCAGCTCGGGGCGGTGGAGCACCGTCACGATGAACTGCACCTTTTGGGCCATACCTTTGGAGAGCTCCTCCACCTTCTTGTCCCACCAGCTGGCAATGTCCAGGCGGTCGAACCACTCGTGCAGGCTACGCTCGGCCTCCTTCTTGTCCAGCCCCTTGAGGCGGGCAAAGAACAGGCACTGCTCGCCCACCTTCATTTTCTTGTACAGGCCTCGCTCCTCGGGCAGATAGCCGATGTTCACAATGTCGGCCGCCGTCAGTTGATGGCCGTTGAAAATCACCTGGCCCTGGTCGGGAGCCGTGATGTGGTTGATGATGCGTATAAGTGTAGTCTTGCCGGCACCGTTAGGCCCCAGCAGACCGTAGATTTTTCCGCGGGGTACCGAGATTGAAACATCGTCGAGCGCGCGGTGTTTGGCATAGTCCTTGACTATATGCTCCGCAGTGAGTATATTATCCATTGCAAAATGTGTTATTTCTGTATATATGACGCGCCCCGCCATGAAAAATTACACGGCAGGGATAAAAAACTTGTTCCTGACAACCGCCGCAGTATTGCATGTGTTATACAATTGTAGTATATTTGCACCATAAAAGAACGACTATGGAAAGTATATCAGTAAGAAAACAGACATCCTTCCGCCTCAGCCAGGAACTTCTTGCCCAACTCCAAACCGAGGCCAAACGCCACAACCGCAGCCTCAACAACCTGGTGGAAAGTATTCTGCTTGCATTTGTTTCCAGTCAGGGGAACAAAACCACGCTTGCGGCGATGAGAGAGGCCGAAACTTCAAAAAATCTTGAAACTCTCGACCTCGACAATTTCCGCAGTTTCGTTGAGTCGCTATGAACGAAATCAGAATCACTACCCAGTTTAAAAAAGACCTGAAAAAATACAAGCACAATCAGGCTGTAATCAATAAACTGGAAGTACTACTCAAATTGCTGGCCGCGGGAGAACCTATTCCCGAAGTCAACCGTCCTCACATGCTCACAGGCAATTACCGCGGGCACATGGAGTGCCACGTCGAAAGCGACACTCTGCTAATCTGGTGGGATAAGGAAACCGGCGTTATTACACTGGTCCGCTTCGGCTCCCATTCCGAATTGTTTTAATTCACCCCCGGCGCACGCGGTCGTTCTCAATGGTGATTCGGCCACGCGCCAGAGCGTAGTCCAGGGCGCGGTTGATGGCGGCCGTCACGTTGTCGCCCAGGCGGCTGTAGCCGAACAGCTGGGCTACCTCGCGCCGCAGGGCATCCTGGGGCAGCGACACCTGGTCGTCGAGAATACGCACTATCGCGGCCGTGATTTCCTCGGGGGCTATGTCGAGCGGCTCGCGCGGCGACGTGGGGCGATAGGTGGTGTGCTCCTCGGGGTTCTGGCCCGGAGCCCAGATGAATATGGCATCGCCCTGCCCTGTCTGGGCAAAACCCGCCCGGCGGAGCAGATTGTCGAAGTAGGGTGTCATGCGTGTACCCATGCGTGTGATGCCGTAGGACACAATCAGGCGGCGCGCCAGCAGACTTTTGCTTATCGGCGCCTCGCGGTCCACAATGGCACCGATGCGGCGCAGGATGGCATCGTCGTGCGAGCCGGACACAAATTCATCGCTCGTGAGCGGTGCCGATGCCTGCAGGCACTGCTTGTAGGGCAGCTCGCGCAGCTCCTCCTCCACCGGTTCGGGAACTGAGGCACGGGGGGCAGCTTCGGCCTCGGGGACCGGTTTTTCAACAGGAGCGTCGGCCGGTTCGGCCTTGGCTTTTTCAATCGCCTCCACTATCGCCTCCACGGTTTTACCGGGGTTCTCCCACCAGTCCATGGACCACACGCGGTGCAGGCGCCAGCCCAACTGGCGGAGCACGGTGTGCTGGGTGACAACACGGTCGCGCGCCGTGCGCGCCGACGCATAGTTGTAGCCGTCCAGCAGTATGCCCAGCAGGTATTTGTCCGGGTCGTCCGGGCGCACCACACCTATATCTATCTTATAGCCTGAGCAGCCGATGTTGGTGCGCACCTCGTAGCCCCGCTCGGCCAGACTGCCGGCAATAGCGCTCACCAGCGCGTCGGCGGCATGGTTCTCGGCGTTGGTGCTACGGGCCATGGCGTCGCGGCCTTTCTCGGCATATTCCAGGAAGGCTTTTAGGTCGGCCACACCCTCGGCCGATGTTCGGTTCAGGTCAATCTGATCGGCCCGCAGGGTGGAGAACACCTTCATTTCGTAGCGTGCGCGCGACACTGCCACGTTCAGACGTCGGCCGCCGCCGTCGCGGTTCAGTGGGCCGAAATTCAGGGCTATACGGCCCTCGCGGTCCGGTCCGTAGCCGATGGAGAACAGTATCACGTCGCGCTCGTCGCCCTGCACATTCTCAAGGTTCTTTATGAAGATAGGCTCCTCGGCCTCGGCGGCGGCAGCCTCAAGCTCGGGATGGGCGCTGAAAAGGTCGGTGAGGAGGTCCTCGATGAGCGACTGCTGGTTGGTGTTGAACGTCACCACGCCTATGCTGCGGCGTGGTTGCGAGGGGTCGGACAGGCGCCGCTGGATTTCAGCCACCACGGCTTCGGCCTCGGCGCGGTTCTGGCGCGTGCGGCCGCGGTCGTACACACCCTCCACATGCTGCCAGCCCACTTTGGTGGTGAGGTCGTCGGGCGAAGGGAAGGTGTACAGGCGGTTGTCGTAGTACTTCATGTTGCTGAACGCAATCAGGCTCTCGTGGCGGCTGCGGTAGTGCCAGCGCAGGTACATTGACGGCATCGTCAGGGCCAGACAGTCCTCCAGGATGTTCTCCATGTCCTCCTTGTCGGCGTTATCCTCGTCGAAGGTATTGGTGGCGAAGAAGGTCGTGGGAGGCATCTGCTTGGGATCGCCCACAACAATCACATTGCGGCCGCGGGCAATAGCGCCCACGGCCTCGCTGGTGGGCATCTGCGAGGCTTCGTCGAAGATTACGAGGTCGAAGGGCACGCGGTCGGCGTCGATGTACTGGGCCACGGAAATGGGGCTCATCAGCATACACGGGCACATGCGCGTGAGCAGGTCAGGAATCTGGTCGAACAAGCGGCGGATGGACGTTCCGCGGCCGCTGTTGCGGATGTTGCGCTGCAGGATACCCACCTCCGAACCCTGGGCGGCCTCGCGCTGCAAGGCGGGCAGTCCGGAGGCAAGGCGGGCATACAGCTCCTCGCGGGTAAGGCGCTCGAACTCGGAGCTGAAGCGACGGAAACGCTCTATTTTTTCATCGAACAGCATGCCGTAGAACGAGTTCATGGCCGGCTCGCAGCTCAGGATATACTCGGCGTAGGCGCGGAAGAAGCTCTTGGCAAAGCACTTGTCGATATCCACGGCGGCCACACGGCCATCCTCCACTGCCTGAGCCACAGCCACAAGGCCTGCGGCATCCACGCGCTCGCGCTGGGTGTTGTAAGCGGCCCAGTCGCGCAAGCGGTCGATATTTGCGGCCCAGCTGCTGACCAGTACCTGCATTTCGGCCATACGCATAGTGGCGAGCTTGTCGGTTACCAGCAGAGCCTGGAGCGCGGTTATGTTTTCGGCAACCACACGACCGGTGTCCAGGGTCTGACGGATTTTGTCGCCTTTCACCTGGCGGAAAGCTTCCAGGCCGCTCTCCAGCTGACCGGCAATCACATTCTTCATGCGCAGGGCCTCGGCGATATCCTGCGTAATCTGCAACAGGAGAGTGTTGAGCGCGCGCACGGCACCCGAGGCACCTTCGATGCGGTCCCAGTCGGCACTGTCGGTGTTCCACAGCAGGCCCAGCACGGGGGCAAGCACGGGAGCCGTGTTTTCAAGCCGGCGCTGGCGCTCGGCGTAGTGGTTCAGGCGCTCGAAAATCGCGTCCACTTCCTCGGGCGTAAAATCCTTGCGGGCGCGCAAGTAGGCCTTGAACTGCGATTTCACCTTCATACGGCCCAGCGTGCGCGGCAACCACCACTGCGTGGCCGCCTGGCGCCACTTGCTTTCCCAGGGGCGGAAATCCCAGCTGAGAATACCTTCCGAAAAATCCGCGAGCAACTCGGAGCGCACTTTGTCGCGTTCGCGGCCACAAGCCACGGCAGCGGCGATTGCCTCGAAAATCTCGGGCTCACCGCTTGATTTCAGCAGTCCCACAGGCAGTGCACCAGCCGTCAGGAGTAGTGTGAGCAATTCGTTCACAGGAGCGAACTGGTCGGCCGGAAGTTCGCAGAAGTCGTACTTCAGGAAGCGCTCCACATTGCGCAGCAACCTCACGTAGCGGCCTATGCCGCCCGAAAGGTCGGCAAGCAGCTCGGCAGCCTCGGAACGCACGGAGGCGCGGTAGTCCTTCAGGCCTATGCCCTGCAGCGGATTGTCCGATGGCGAACCGCACAGCCCTGCCGCCGTGCGGTATTCCGCAATCAGCCCCTCGGCCGCGGCGAGCGAGGCCGGAGTAGCAGCTTCAAGTACTGCGACCGGAATTTTCACAAGCTCCCCGGCATAATCCACAGCGGCATAGCGCGTGAAGCAGTCGTAAAGTGACAGCCCGGCGGGATACGCCCGGTGCAAGGTGTGCACATAATCGTTCAGCTCGCTCCGCAGCTCATTGATTTGCTTGGCTTTGAGCCCGAAGGCTTCGCTCTGCTTGCGCTTCACAATCTCGGTGGTGCGCTTGAGTTGCTCCAGGATGTAGGATTTCTTGGTTTTATTGGAGTGCAGTTCCAGGCAGAAAGGGGCCAGACCGATAGCTTCAAGTCGGCGCTGCACCACCTGGAGCGCGGCCATCTTCTCGGCCACGAACAGCACCTTCTTGCCGTTGTAGAGCGCGTTGGCTATAATATTGGTGATGGTCTGCGATTTGCCCGTGCCGGGAGGGCCGTGAAGAATAAAGCTCTTGTTGTCAACCGCAGCACAGATGGCCTCGAACTGCGAGGAGTCCGCCCCAATCGGCAGCGCCACGGTGCCGGCAGGATAGGTTTCGTCAAGGCCTGTGGCTTCGGCTTCCACCTCGGCCTCGGTCCACTCCGTTTTGCCCGAAATAAGACTGGCCACAATAGGGTTACGGGCCAGCTTGTCGGCGTTATTGTGGATGTCGTTCCACATGATGAACTTGCTGAACGAGAAGTTGCCCAGAATGGCCTGCTCCTCAACATCCCAGCCCGTGCGGGCCATGATGGCACGGCGGAACACGCTGAAGATATACGGCACATCCACGCCATTCTCGTCGGTGGGCAGAGGGTCAAGCCCTCCGATGGTGATGCCGAAATCCTGTCGCAGCATTTCCAGCAGCGTGATGTTGAGTGCGGTGTCCTCGTCGCGGCTGCGGATCACGTAGCCGCGCGCTCCAGTACGCCTGATGATCTCCACCGGCAGCAGCAGGATTGGAGCGAAGCGCGGGCGCGTGCTTGCCGGGGTTTCGAACCACTTCAGCAGGCCCACGGCCAGATAGAGGGTGTTGGCACCGTTCTCCTCCAGAGCCAGGCGCGACGAGCGGTAGAGGTGCGTCAGGGCACGGTGCAGGGCATCGGCACCAAGATAGGAGTACAGGCGGCTCTGCCCCAGTTCGCTCTCCACAAGCTCCATGATGGGGTTGGCAGCGTTGAGCGCCTGGTAGATTCCGGCGCTCATCAGCGGGTTGTCCCAGTCCTCGGGCTTGGGCAGTATCTGAAATTCCACGCCTGCGGCCAAAGCGTCCTCAAGCTTGTTCACATGCGCGGTGATAAGTTGCAGGGTGTTGTTGGTGATGCGGGTGTTCAGCAGGTTGTTGCGCAGCGACAGGTCCAGTAGCTTGCGCTCCCAGATTGTCTGCTTGTCCACGCTGATGTGGTCCACCTCGTTCACGGTGTGCGTTTCGGCCACACTGGCCGGAGCATCGGCGTTGCGCTCAACCGTAGCGGAGTCCTCCTCCTGAATCTCGAAGGTGCCATCGCGCAGCACTCGCAGCGGCAGCGGACGGATGCGGCCGTTGCGGGCACGCAGAACATCGATGAACAGCCGGAAGTTATCGGCATCGGCAAGGCGCGCATTGGCCTTGGCCACAGCGGAATCAAAGGGCACTATCGCGCCGGCATTCATGCAGGTGGTTTCCACCACGAGCATCTCGTTGATGCCCTCGGCCGTGCGTTTGGTGAGCAGCGACACATCGTCGTTCACACTGTCCGGGAACGACTCGGGCACCAGCCATGCGCCCGCAAAGGCATGCCCCTGAACCAGCACCAGCACCGGGTTGATGCCAACCGCCTCAAGGCATGAGGCATACAGCAGCGTCATGTCAAGGCACGTGGCAAGCTTGCCGCCTACCACATCGCCCACCAGGCGTATGCGCTGCCCGCGGTCCTCGTAGCTCGCCGGCACGGTGATGTAGGCTATGCCCAGCTCGGCTATGGCCTCGTAGATGGCTGCCATCTGCATCTTCACACGGTTCGGGTCGCGGGTCTGGTACTCGTCGAAGGCCGGCGATCCGGTCCACTTGCCCAGGATGTCGGATGCACGGCGGATGATGGGCGTGATTTCCGGATGGTTCGGCGTGACAAAGGCAGCCAGCATGGCAGGCAACACCGACAGGCCTCCCCACTGGTCGAAAGCCAGCAGCGAGATTTCCTGAGTGGCTGTGGCCACCACCTGCTCAGCGCATTTCACCTCCACCTTCAGGTTGCCCTCAATCCGCTCGGTCAGATTGGACAGGTAGGTGGTGGAAATACTCACAGGGATGTCGGTCAGCTCAAGGCTTTCGCCAGCAGCCAGCCGTTCAACGTGCACCGGCGTCACCTGGCCGAAGTCGGGATCGAATACAAAAGCAAGTTCCACGTTTTCCAGATCCGCTTCGCCCGTGTTCTTCACACGCACATCGCGAATCACCCGCACATGGTTCTGTTGCATGGAAAAATTGATGACCGGAATGCAATTCAAACAGACTTCGACACTCATAATAACGCTGATTTACCACCTTAATTAATGCAAAGCACAAAATTAACGAATAAAACCGACACTTCCAAATACTTATTCGTGTCAAAACATTTATTTTCCGGCGGCGTTATACAATTTGCGGCCCTGAATTGCCGTTATATAAAATATTTTTTGTAACTTTGCACGCTAATACGCAAATTTTAACGGTTCCATATATATCGACACATGAGACAACTAAAAATTACAAAATCAATCACCAACCGCGAAAGCGCATCACTCGACAAATATCTCCAGGAAATTGGCCGCGAGGAACTTATTTCCGTTGAAGAAGAGGTTGAGCTCGCCCAGCGTATCAAGCAAGGTGACCAGGCAGCCCTCGAAAAGCTCACCCGCGCCAACCTTCGCTTCGTGGTCTCCGTCGCTAAGCAGTATCAGAACCAAGGTCTATCCCTGCCCGACCTTATCAACGAAGGCAACCTCGGTCTTATCAAGGCAGCCCGTAAATTCGACGAAACACGCGGTTTCAAGTTCATTTCCTATGCCGTGTGGTGGATTCGTCAGTCTATTCTCCAAGCTCTTGCAGAGCAAAGCCGCATCGTGCGTCTGCCTCTCAACCAGGTCGGTTCTCTCAACAAAATCGGTAAAGCACTCTCCAAGTTCGAGCAGGAGAACGAGCGTCGTCCCTCGCCCGAGGAACTGGCCGAAACCCTCGATGTGCCTGTAGAGAAAATTGCCGACACACTCAAGGTGTCGGGCCGTCATATCTCCGTGGACGCTCCCTTTGTGGAAGGCGAGGACAACAGTCTGCTTGACGTGCTCACCAACGACGACTCGCCCATGGCCGACGCCGCCCTCACCCAGGAGTCACTCTCCAACGAGGTTGAGCGCGCCCTCCGCCAGCTCCACGAGCGCGAACGCGAAATCCTCAAGATGTTCTTCGGCATCGGTTGCCAGGAAATGACCCTCGAGGAAATCGGTGCCAAGTTCGACCTCACCCGCGAGCGTGTACGCCAGATTAAGGAGAAAGCCATCCGCCGCCTCAAAGGCCAGAAGAGCAAGCTCCTCAAGTCCTACCTCGGTTCTTAAACACAACGGAAACACTCATTTTTTTTGACAATCATAAAAACTGCGGCCTCCCGGTCGCAGTTTTTGTTTTTGCTAATGTCCGCTTTTTGCCGTAACTTTGTTTTCCTCATTAATATGTACCCCCGCCTTATGGAAGAAAAGAAACTGTTCCTGCTCGATGCCTACGCGTTGATTTACCGTGCTTACTATGCCCTGCTCCGCTCGCCGCGGGTCACCTCGACGGGCTTCAACACGTCGGCCATCTTCGGATTCGTCAACACTCTGGAGGACCTCCTGCGCAAGGAAAATCCGGGCTATATTGCCGTGTGCTTCGACCCCGTGGGCGGTCACACTTTCCGCCATAAGGAATACCCTGAGTACAAGGCCGGGCGCGACAAGCAGCCCGAGGACATTACCCTGGCAATCCCCTACATCAAATCCATCCTCAAAGCATTCTGCATCCCCGTGGTGGAGGTGGAGGACTACGAGGCCGATGACGTAATCGGCACCCTCTCGCGCCGCGCCGAGGCCGAGGGCTTCACCACCTACATGATGACGCCTGACAAGGACTACGGTCAGCTCGTCACCGACCGCGTGTTCATGTACCGCCCCGCACTCAAGGGGCAGGGCTTCGAAGTGCGAGGTCCACAGCAGGTGTGCGAGCGCTACGGCATTGCCCGCCCCGACCAGGTGATTGACCTCCTGGCCCTGGAGGGCGATGCCTCGGACAACGTGCCCGGCTGCCCGGGAGTGGGCGAAAAAACCGCCGCTAAGCTTATCGCCGAGTTCGGCTCGGTGGAAAACCTGCTCGACAACACTGATAAGCTCAAGGGCGCAATCCAGAAAAAAATTCGCGATAACGCCGACCAGATCCGCATGTCCAAGCACCTGGTCACCATCGTCACCGATGCCCCGGTGGACATACGCCCCGAACAGTTGCGCCGATGCGAACCGGATGTGCCAGCGCTGCTCGAAATTTTCCGCGAGCTGGAGTTCCGCTCCTTCATCCAGAAGTGGGGCGGCAACTCCGTCCAGGCGCCCGAAGCACCGGCCCCCAAGGCCGCCCCGGCCCAGCCGTCGCTCTTCGACTTTGCCGAGGAAACCGTGGTAGCCACCCCAGAGCCGGTGATTATCGACACCCAATACGAAGAACTGACCGACCCCGCCGAAATTGCCGCTTTCGTGGCCCAGGCCATCGGCGCACGCACCATCGGCATGGCCATCAACAGTGTGGGCGCTGAAGCGATGACTGCACAATCCTACGGCATCGCCCTAGCCTATTCCACCACCGCCGAGCGCGCCGCCTACATCCCCTATCCCGCCGACGCGGCTGCCCGCGCCAATATCATGACGCTGCTGGAGCCGATTTTCAGCAATCCCGAAGTCACTGTGGTGGGCGCCGACATCAAGCGCGACATGCTTCTGCTGCGCCGCGAGGGGGTGGAATTTCAGGGTGCCCGCTGGTTCGACACCGCCGTAGCACACTACCTGTGCGCCCCCGAAAGCAAGCACGACACCGCTCATCTGGCAATGGTGTACCTCGGCTTCCGCACCTACGATGCCGACGCCAGCGCTGCCGAACGCCGTCAGGCCCCGATGGACCCCGTCGGAGCCATGTGCGAAACAGCCTCGATAGTCCTGCGCCTCAAGCCACTGCTCGAAGCCGAGGCCGAACAGCGCGCCCAGACCGCCCTGCTCCGCGACGTGGAGCTGCCACTCGTAGCCGTGCTCGCATCCATGGAGTGGGAGGGCGTGCGCATCGACGTAAACGCACTGGCCGCAATGTCGCGCTCGTTCGGTGACCGCCTGGCCGAGCTCGAAAGCCGGGCGTTCGAAATTGCCGGACACCCCTTCAACGTCGGCTCGCCCGCCCAGGTGGGGCAGATTCTTTTCGGTGAACTCCAAATCGACCCCAAGGCCAAGAAAACCAAAGGCGGCTCATGGTCCACGGCCGAGGACGTACTGGAAAAATACCGCAAGGACGTGCCCCTGGTGCAGCTTATCCTTGACATACGCGGCCTCAAGAAACTTCTGGCAACCTACGTGGACGCACTGCCCAAGCTCATCAACCCGCGCGACGGCAAGCTCCACACCACCTACAACCAGACCGTGACGGCCACCGGACGCATTTCATCGTCCAATCCCAACCTCCAGAATATCCCCGTGCGCACCGACGACGGACGCGAAATCCGCGCAGCCTTCGTCCCCGACCCCGATTGCCTGATGCTGTCCGTGGACTATTCCCAGATTGAGCTCCGCCTGATGGCCGACCTCAGCGGCGACCCCTCCATGGTCGAGGCCTTTGTGGAGGGCGAGGACATCCACCGCGCCACCGCTGCAAAAATCTACCACGTGGCGCCGTCCGACGTAACCGACAACCAGCGCCGCAACGCCAAAACGGCCAACTTCGGTATCATCTACGGCATCTCGGCCTTCGGCCTGTCCGAACGCCTGGGCATCCCCCGCGGCGAGGCCAAAGAGCTCATCGACGGCTATCTGGCCAGCTATCCAGGTGTGGCAGCCTACATGCAGAAATCCATCGAGCAAGCACGCATCGATGGCTACGTGAGCACCGTGATGGGCCGCCGCCGCTATCTGCCGGACATCAACTCGCGCAGCAACACCGTGCGCTCCTACGCCGAGCGAAACGCCATCAACGCTCCCCTCCAGGGCACTGCCGCCGACATCATCAAGGTTGCAATGGTGGATATCGACCGCGAAATCCGCCGCCAGAGCCTGCGCTCGCGCATGATAATGCAGGTGCACGATGAACTCATCTTCAACGTCGTCCCCGACGAAGCCGCCCGCCTCACCGAGCTCGTCACCACCCGCATGGAAGCCGCCTACAGCGGCCGCGTTCCCATGGCCGCAGCCGCCGGCCTCGGCTCCTCCTGGCTCGAAGCCCACTAATTTACGTCCGGCACGGCCACAGCAAGAGGACCTCGGGTGGAGGGCATTTTCTGCAGTTGTGCCACGGTGTGTACTGTGATTCGTGATTTTTGTGCTATCTTTGCGTAAAATATTCAAACATTTGCCTTTTAGAACGCAAAATTTACGATTCTGATGAAAAAACAACTGTTGCTCACACTCGCAGCCGGTGCCGTAGTAGCGGCTTCGGCGGGTGTGAAAGTCCCTGATGCCGACCGCCTTTTCCATCGCCCGGCTGCTCATGCGCAGCTGCCCGTGATTCCGGCGCAGGTGTCCGACCTTAAGTCCGCTCCGGCGGCAAAAGTTCTCCCCTCACCCCTGCGCAGTGCCGCCACCTTGGCAGCATCGGCTCAGGAATCCGCTATCTACGGCTACCTCAATAACACCAGCCTGGCCGGCATGGAGAACGGTTTCTACCGCATCAACCCCAATGTGACCGACGCCGGCACTTTCCTGTGGCAGGACTATCTCACCGCTCTTTCGTGGATGGTCTACACCGGCTGGTACCGCGACGGCCGTGTGTGCGCACTCGACGGTGTAAAGCTCGACGGCCAGTTCATGGCCTACGCCTACACCGAGTACGACTTCGTTACCGGCGACATTCTTCATAACGACTACATCGACCTGGCCGACGATGACACCGGCATGCTGCCCGTGCTTCTCTCCACGGCCTATCGCACCCTGGACGACCGCGTGTACGGCTACGGCTACAGCGTGAGCGGCGAGGAATTCTCATTCACAGCCGTGGATGCCAACGGTTTCACCGGCGCCACCGCAGTAAAGGCGGTGGATTTCAACGACTTCTGCGTGTCGATGTGCTACAACGAGCAGGACGACCTGTTCTACGGCATCACCACCGCCGGCATGCTGGTGCAGATTGACTCCACCGGCGCTCAGACCGCCGTATTCGACGTCACCGCCCAGATTTCAGGCCTCAACACCGGCGTGCTCAGCGGCATGACCTTCGTGCCCTCGATGAATGCCATCGTGTGGGACGCTTTCTACTCCAACTCCACAACCGGCTTCGTTGCGCTCGACATCGAGAACAAGACTGCCAAGAGCCTCAGCAAGAGCGCTGGCGCCGAGATTTACGCCTTCCTGCTCAACACCGAAACCAACGCCGCCCCTGCCGCGCCCGCAGTCGCTGCCATGGATGCATGCAACTTTGCCGGCTCCGCCCTCAACGGCACCATCACTTACACCCTGCCCGGACGCACCCAGGATGGCTCGCCCCTGAGCGGCAACCTGGACTGGACCATGCTGGTGGACGGCGTGAAGTACTCCACCGGTTCGGCGCCCGCCGGTTCGCAGCTCAGCGTTGAGCTTGCCGACGTGGCCAACGGCAACCGCACCTTCTCGCTCATCACGGTCAAGGACGGCCTGAGCAGCGCTCCCACCATCCTCCACCGTTGGATTGGCTCCGACACGCCTGTAGCTCCCGCCGATGCCAAGCTCACCGAAACCACCGTGAGCTGGACCGCCCCCGAGGCTTCAGTCCACGGCGGCTACGTGGACTATTCAGCCATCACCTACACCGTCACCCTCAACGGTGAAACCCTCGGCACCACCTCAGGCACATCCCTCGCCTATACTCTGCCCCAGGGCAAACCATTCAACAGCTACACCGCCGAGGTGACCGCCACCTACGACTCCAAGACCTCAGCCCCGGCCGTATCTAACTTCATCACCTACGGCGAGCCGCTCACCTGCCCCATCCACTTCCGCCCCGAGCCCAAGGACATGGAGCTGATGACCACCGTCAACCTCGACGGCCACATCTACGACAGCGGCGTGGAGGACACCTGGCGCTTCATCACCGCCGACGAAATGGGCTTCCCCGCATTTGCTTCAGGCTATAACGGCGACGACTGGCTCATCCTGCCCCCGATGAACCTCGACAACACCACCAAAGCCTACCGCTTCGAAATGGAAATCGGCCTGGTGCATGACAGCGACACCCGCGGCACCTACGAGGTGTGTCTGGGCACCGCTCCCACCGTCGAGGCCATGACCCGCGTGATCATCCCCGAGTCGCGCTGCCTCCACATGCTGGGCGACATCATCGAGGAATACTTCGCTGTGCCTGAAGCCGGCGTGTACTATATCGGCATCCACGCTGTCACCAAGAGCGTATCCTTCCACGTGTCGGACATCGACATCACTCTCAGCAACCGCGATGCCGACGTGCCCACCGGTGTGACCGAACTCACCGCTACCCCGGGTGCCGACGGCGCCCTCACGGCCACAGTATCGTTCAAAATGCCCCTCACCACTGCCGACGGTCGCCTGCTGGACCCCGCAACCGAGATTACAGCCACCGTGGCATCCGAGTCCACCATCCCCGGCAAGCCCGGCCAGGAAACACCCGTGGCATCCCTGCAGGTGACCGGCACTCCCGGCTCGGCCCAGACGGTCGAAATTGCCACCGCGCAGAACTACAACAATATCTCCGTCACCTGCACCGTCAGTGGCCGAACCGGCAAAGCGGAGTCCACGCTCATCTACACCGGTCTGGTGCGCCCCTACATCGTCAATAACTTCGCCGCCGAGCTCAGCGAGGACAACCTCACCGTCACCCTGAGCTGGACACCGCCCACCGAGGGCGAGGAGGAAGGCGCAATAGGCGATTCCTTCTACTACGAACTCTACTACTACGACAGCGCCTGGCAGTACCTCGGCGAAGTAGGCTGGGACATCACCGAGTACTCCCTCTCCGTGGCCCCCGGCACCCAGATGTACTACACCACCATCGGCGTAATGGCCCACAATGCCGCCGGCATCAGCTACCACATCGTCGGCACCGGCTTCTCCATCGGTGAGCCCGTGGAACTGCCCTGGACCAACGACCTCGATAATGAAATCGCCGAGGACAACACCATCATCATGCGTCCCTCCGACGACTACAACGGCACCTATTGGCTCCCCGGCGACCCCGCCGCCCTCCTCTCGCCCATCTTCGCCGTTCCCGGCAATCTTGCCATGATGGGCTACACCGTCGATGGCCAGACCGACCTCAAGGCACAGCTGGCACTCCCCAAATTCACCACCGCCGGCCTCACCGACGCCGCAATCACATTCAACTACTGGGGCGGCATCGCTGCCGCTCAGATGCGCCTGCTGGGTCAGGCCTACGGCATGACCGAACCCGTGCTCATCGCCGAGCTGCCCTTCGATTCCGCCGGCTGGACCTCGGCCACCTTCACCCTCCCCGACGAGCTCCAGGACAAAGGCTGGGTAATCCTCCTGGTGGACGCCGACATTGCCGACGACCAGACTTTCGCCATCTTCTCCGGTTACACCCTCAGCGCCCCCAGCGGCCTGGACACCGTTGAAATCACTCCCGCCGACGCCCCCGTGGAGTACTACAACCTCCAGGGCATGCGCATCAACGGCACCCCCGCCCCCGGCATCTACATCCGCCGCACCGGCACCACCACCGAGAAAATCGTAGTGAAATAACAGTCCCCCGCACCACCCAGTCGCACACCCGCCTCAGATGGGTGTTGTGCCTGAACTCGAAATCCCCGCAAAATTCCACGCGTAGCCTGTCCTCCCTGCAAGGGAAACTGGCAGACGCGTGGAATTATTTTTTTGGAAATCCCCACTCACAATTAAAAGTAGCCACAATTGCGATAAGAAGATGCTTTGCAGCAAAATGGCAATAGGCTGCGATTGGCGTCCTAAATTACAGAACGCTAATCACCTCTGCCCATGCACTTGTGAATACTACCAAATGTAACCCTACCAAATCTTCCGTGGAACAATCTCCGCTTAAACGACTACAAAGTGTTTATTAGATAACTCACAAATTATTAGTAAATTTGCAATATAATAAAACAAAACCCGATAGCTTGATATACAGGGGCTACCGGGGATCAACACTGCAAAGATAGTGTTTATTTCCGTATGAAACAAATTTTCAGCTCATAAATATTTTTTGCAACAGTGAAATTTTCTAAATTCCAACATATTGTTTCAGAGGACAGATTACAACGTTACGTTGTGGCATGTAATGGTAATCATGCCAAAGCTATTATTCTTTATCGCCGCAACGTAGCTGTATCATTAGAAATGTTTGCGGTTGTGGGTGCATTTGAAGTCGCATTGCGTAATTCGATAGACCGTGTTATGAAGTCTCATTTCGGTAACGATTGGCTTCGGGATGCCATTCTTCCCGGCGGTATATTCGACAATCAATCATGCCGCGACCATGCACGAATCATCCGCTCTGCATATGAAAAGCTTGATAGGCAAGGTCATTATACTCACACACATTTGCTTTCAAAGATGGAATTTGGCATTTGGAAATATATGTTTTCAAGTCCGCAATTTCGCGCTGCTAACCGAGTCCTATTACAAGCTTTCCCAAATAAACCTACATCAACAAGAGAGATTCAATACAATAATACATTTATCTTCAATGAACTTGACCATGTAAATTCTCTCAGAAATCGTATAGCCCACCACGAACCTATATGCTTTCCGACAGGACATGCGACAATTACAACATCATATATCCAATTCATCTATAACAAGATAATGGTCCTTTTTGATTGGCTCGGGATAGACGCTAAGAACTATTTGCGGGGCATCGATCATGTTAAATGTATCTGTAATCGCATTAATCTATAATATCAATATCTGCCAAGCAACCTCTTCCTCGTCTCGGCTTGCATGTTTATAGTCCCAGCGGCAACCTGCACACCCGCTCACAGCACCGTTTCGAGGGTGGCCATGGCGCCGAGACTGGCGATGGAGTCGGCGTAGTTGAGATATTGCTCGCGGAANTCGGGGCTCTCGCTCAGCGGAGCTCCGGCAAAGGCCGACAGTGCCAGAAAGTCGAGNGGGTCGTCGCTGGCCGTGAGGCGGCGGTCCATTTCGGTCATCATCGGTTCGTTGATGGTGAGCTCNGCNCCGTCNTCGTCGCGCCCCTGGCGCAGATAGTGACGGTAGGCNGCCANCAGATAGGCCAGGCGGCGCGTGTCCTTGCCNTCGCGCAGCATGGCGATGAGCTTCGGNGTTATGTAGACCGGGAATTTCGACAGGCCGTCGGCACATAGGCGTGCCACCTGGTCGCTCACGGCGGCGTTGGCGAAGCGCTTCATCAGCGTNTCCTTNTACNNCTCCAAGTCCACACCNTCNGGTGCGGGCACATAGGNCGTCATGTCCAGGTCCATAAACTGACGCACCAGGCGAGCCAGGCGAGCATCGTGCACGGCATGGTCCACGCGCCNGTAGCCCGACAATATGGCCGGATAGGCAAGCATGGTGTGCGACGCGTTGAGCAGGCTCAGCTTCATGTTCTCGTAGGGNGCNACGTCGCTCGTAAACTCCACCCCGGCNCGCTGCCAGCTGGGGCGTCCGGCGGCAAAATCGTCCTCNATCACCCACTGGATGAAATCCTCGCACATCACAGGCGCCGCATCGTGGGTACCGTTCTCGCGGTTCAGCCTCTCCACATCCTCGGGCGTCGTGGCAGGGGTGATGCGNTCCACCATGCTATTGGGGAAAGTCACNTTGCTCTCAGCCCATCGGGCCANCTCAGGGTCGAAAGCCTCAAAGAATGTCATGAAAGCACGCCGGGCCGTGGTGCCATTGTGCCGCAGATTGTCGCACGACAGCACCGTCACCGGTCCGCAGCCACGNTGTCGGCGCATATTCAGCCCGTGGGCCATATAGCCGAACACCGNTGTGGGCACATCGGCCGTCAGGTCGGCCCGCACGGCAGNATTGTCGATGTCAAACTCGCCCGTGGCCGGGTCAATGTTGTAGCCACCCTCCGTGATNGTGAGCGAAATGATGCGNGTGCCGCAGTTCCCGATAAGGTCTATCACCGCCTGAGGGTCGTCNGGGCCAAACACCACATCGCACAGCGACCCAATCCGGCGGCACACCCTCCGGCNATCCGCGGNACACTCCGTGAGCGTATACTCGCANCCCTGACCCTTGAGCGCCTCGAACACCGGGCGNTCCTGCGGCAGCAGCATTGCCCCGGTTACACCCCAGGTGCGGTTACCNGCCATATTGAGCAACTCATTAGTGTAAAACTCCTGATGCGCNCGGTGAAAATTTCCGANGCCTATATGCAGAATACTGCTCGTCACCGCCTCGCGGTCGTAAGAAATAGGAACAATGTTAGCCTTCATATACATAAACTTTGGTACAACTCCAACGCCCCACNTCGCCGGAATGTTCCCACCTCCNCNGNAGAAAATAAGGTGANNGTGCANNANCAGTCTATGTCATTTCCACATACATAGGACTGACCATTTATCGTGATTCTATATCGCTGTTCTGGGTTCAGACCCTCTATTGCTAAATTCCGTTCTTTAAAATAAGGGCAGTTATTCGCCTCCTTCTGTTCCGGAAATTGAGGTGTATTCTTCAACTTGTAAAGAACACACAACATTCTCATATGATAATCATTAAATTTGTAAAATCGGCACATAGAACAATATGCAATATTCAAACCATACCTGACCATCCTGTTAAAAGCAAAATCCCACTCAATCGAATCAGTTGATTCAATATGGAATATCGAGCTCTCAACTTCTATCGGAATTGGAGTTAAGCATTTTAGCGTGCTGCCATAATAATTATCTACCGACAGAAAATTACCATTTGACCTAAGCCAGAACATGTGTTTGACAGCTTGATGATTTGCGTCCGGTAGTTCACATGTATCTGCATTGAAATTATAAAAGCTTACTTTTTCGCTTTCGATTATTTTGCTCGCGCTAATAATTGCTCTTATATCATCCTCTGAATCAATCTTTATCTCAATAATTTTATGATTGGATTCAAGCTTTTCAGTCGAAGACCGATGAGAAACAAAAATCTCGATTGCAACCGGCTTGAAATCATATCTCTTACTATTTATCAGCAGAATATCGGCGCGAAATGAATCAAAAGCAGCTTCTTCACTACAGCAATCGTAGTATTTTTTCAAGTCAAATACCTTTTCCTGTTTCCACGTACAAGGGTTGTTTTTTCCAAGTGGACACTCTTCAACAGAACAAGATACATTAGCTAAAAACTCAATGAAAAAGTTCGAAGATTTTTCGAAACATTCACGAATACTCTGCTTTGTGACCTTGTGCAAATACGTTTCGTAGGAGCAATTTACAGCATTACTCTTATGCGCAAAGTGCCAGCGCCTGACATTCCCTTGTCGGGGGAGCATGACAGCGCCACAACAAGGACAAAAATACACATTACCTTTTACAGCATCTCTTACATCAATAAGTACACCGGCTTCATTAAGCGAAAATGTGTAATCTTGGTCGGCGTGCATAGCAACTCCAATGAGATTGATAACATGAGGCTTCGGTTCACTCTTCGTTCAAATCAATAAGGTCGACCAGTATATCGCACAGCGATTTTTAACGGCATCATCCATATATCAATTTCTTCGTTGTGTCGAGTTCCTTGCGGAAATAAGGATTATTAATTGCCGTTTCATCCACCATATCAACCTTACGACCAAGCAAAACCTGGAGTTCATCAATAAAATCGAAGAAAACCACAAAGATATCATCAATCATGCCATAATTAAACTCCACAGAGAAATCCACATCGCTTTCATCGTTGAAGCGCGGAGTTAGAATGGAGCCGAACACCCACAGACGGGCCACCTTGTACTTCTGGCACAAGGCAGCAATCTTGTCGATGTTCATTTCAATCAGCTTCATAATTCAAAAGAGTATGCACCTCCTGACGGAGTAGAGGAAGATATCTTATTACAATACCCCAAATAATATCATGGCTGAGGCTGTCATAGCCATGTATCAAAAAATTCCGTGTTGAAACAATCTTTCTGGCAGATGAAATAGCAGTATCAGGATCGATTTTAAGAATTCGGTTCGTAGCCTCACCAATAATAGCGAGGTTCATTTGGATAGCACGGCGGAGACAAGTATTCGACATATAGAAATCGAACCGTTTCTGCCCCGGTTCAAAGAAGGAATCTATCTCGTCAATCATCTGGAGAATATCCTCAAGCGATTTCTTTACACTGCGCTCCATAGCAATTGTTTTTTCTCGTCTACCTCCTCTTTAAAATATTTATTGGTAATCGAATTATAATCAGTCAAATCGATTTTCCTGTTAAGGAGATTCTCCAACTCATAGATGAAATCGAAGAACACATCCACCATTTCCAGCAACGGAATCCTGGTTTTATCGAAAGTAACCAGCAAGTCAATATCACTCTCATCGGTGAAGCGCGGGGTCAGGATGGACCCGAACACCCACAGCTTGGCCACCTTGTACTTCCGGCACAGGGCAGCAATCTTGTCGATGTTCATTTCAATCAGCTTCATGCGGCAAAGATAGTGTTTTCCAGGCAAGATAACAAAAAAAGCGAACTCGGATTTTGCTCCAAATTCGCCTTTGGTGGAGTATAGCGGACTCGAACCGCTCACCTCGACACTGCCAGTGTCGCGCTCTAGCCAGATGAGCTAATACCCCTTTTGGTGTGTGCAAAGTTAGGACCTTTTTTCGAGCTGTGCAAGACCCTTAGGAATGATTTAACATGTTTTCACATTGCAAGGGCCTTTTTTTCTTTGCCACTCGGTTTTTTGGATGTATCTTTGAGCTTCGTTATCATTCTCCAACTTTATGGCACGCGATTTACTGAACCGATATATCTGGCTGGTGGACACCATCCGCCGCTATGGTCGCATCACTCGCAGCGAGCTCGACGATTGCTGGGAGCGTTCGGGCCTGTCGGACGGCACTCGCGGCATGCCCCGACGCACGTTCTACAACTACCGCCAGGCCGTGGAGGAGCTGTTCCAGATTGAAATCAAATGCGACCCGCGCACCTACGAATACTACATCGACGAGGATGCCGGCATGAGCGGCGAGGTGACCGAGTGGCTCATGAACTCCGCCGCCACCAACGAGGTACTCAGCAATTCGCGCGACCTGGCCGGACGCATTTTCCTTGAAAACGTGCCCTCGGCGCGCGAGTATCTTGCACCGATGATTGATGCCCTGCGCGAGCACCGCATCGTGGTGTTCGACTATCTCCCCTACTCCCGCACCATCCCCACCGTGGGTATCGAGCTTGAGCCTTACTTCCTGAAAATATTCAAACAACGGTGGTACATCACCGGCCGCCACGTGGGTGAGAACCGCGTGAAGACCTACGCCCTGGACCGCATCCGCAGCCTCCACCTGTCCACCACCCGCTTCGTGCCCGATTCCGCCTTCGACCCCGAGGAATACGTCAGCAACTCATTCGGCATCATTTTCAACACCGGCGAAGTGAAGGACGTAGTGCTCCGCGCCGACCCCCGCCAAGCCAAATACATGCGCGCCCTGCCCCTGCACCACTCCCAGCAGGAATACGTGCACGACGAGTTTTCGCTCTTCCACTACCGTCTCCGCATCTCGCCCGACTTCGTGGAGGAAATCCTGTCGCATGGCCCGCGCCTCACCGTCATGGAGCCTCCCGAACTACGCGCAGCCGTGCGCACCGAACTCCAGGCCGCCCTGAAGGGTTATGAATAATAAACAACAGAAATATGAATATGAAATCAAAAGCTATCATCATCGCATCCGCCGTCATCGGCATCGCAATTGTCATTCTCGGATTATCACTAAAATCCGCCTTCGATAATTTCACCAACCGCGACCGCATTGTCACCGTGCGCGGTCTGTGTGAAAAAGAAGTAATGGCCAACAAGGTCACATGGCCCATCGTGACCAAAGAAATGGGCAACGACCTCCCCGGCATCTACAACAAAATCCAAAGCACCAACGCCGCAATAGTGGCTTTCCTGAAAGAGAACGGTCTGACCGACAACGAAATATCCGTCAACCCGCCCCAAGTGTTCGACAAAGCCGTCGACCGCTACAACGACCAGCCCCTAGCCTCGCGCTACCAGGTGACCAACGTCGTGGTCGTGACCTCGGACAAGGTTGAAGCCGTCCGCAAACTCATCGACAAGCAGACACAGCTCCTGCAGAAAGGCATCGCCGTTGTGGCCGGCGACTGGAACTATCAGACCACCTACGAGTACACCGACCTCAACAGCATCAAGCCCGAAATGATTGCCGAAGCCACTGCCAATGCCCGCCAGGCCGCCGACAAATTCGCCGCCGACTCCCACAGCAAGCTCGGCAAAATCAAAACCGCAAGCCAGGGCCAGTTTTCCATCGCCGACCGCGACCAGTACACCCCCAACGTCAAAACCGTCCGCGTCGTCACCTCCATCACCTACTATCTCGAGGACTAAGGCTCTTTTTCCGAGTTTCGCTCTGTGAGGTACAGCCGTGATAGCGGCAAAAAGCTCCATGTATAAATGCAAACCGAGCACCGTTCCCTTCGTGCGGATGGTGCTCGGTTGATGTTTGGGGGAGATACGGCTTATTTACCTACGGTCCACTCTACGCCGTCCTTGGTGTCCTTGATTACGAAGCCGATTGCGGCAAGGCGGTCGCGGATAAGGTCGGAGGTGGCCCAATCCTTCTTGGCCTTGGCCTCGGAGCGGATGTCCAGCAGGAGGTCCACAGCATCCTCGTAGGGCTTGAGGGCTGCCGCGGAGTCGGTGCCTGCGGCGCCTTCGGGACGCACACCGAGGATGTCAATCAGGAATGTGTCGAAGAGCTTGCGGAGGGTGTCGATGTCTGCCTGGGTAGCGGTGGCGTTCTTGTCCTTCACCTGGTTGATCATGCGCACGCCATCGAAGAGCACGCCAATGAGCACCGGAGTGTTCAGGTCATCGTCCATGGCCTCGTAGGCGCGGCGCTCCAGGTCGCTGACGTCGATGGTCGACTCAGCCGAGGGAGTAAGCTCCTGCAGGCGGCGATAGCCATCGAGCATACGCCCGAGGGCCGTTTCGGCGCTTTTGAGGGCATCGTTGGAGAAATCCACCGTGCCGCGGTAGTGAGCCTGGAGGATGAAGAAACGGATCGTCATCGGCGAATAAGCCTGCTCCAGCAGCGGATGCGAGCCGTTGAAGAATTCATCCAGGGTGATGAAGTTGCCCAGGCTCTTGCCCATCTTCTTGCCATTGATGGTGATCATGTTGTTGTGCATCCAGTAGCGCACGGTGGGAGTGCCGTTGTGTGCCACCGACTGCGCAATCTCGCACTCGTGGTGGGGGAACTTCAGGTCCATGCCGCCGCCGTGGATGTCGAACTGCTGGCCCAGATACTTCTCGCTCATCGTGGAGCACTCCAGATGCCATCCGGGGAAACCCTCGCTCCAGGGCGAAGGCCAGTGCATGATGTGCTCGGGAGCCGCTTTTTTCCACAGGGCGAAATCCGCCGGATTGCGCTTTTCGCTCTGGCCGTCGAGCTCGCGGGTTGTGGCCAGAAGCTCGTCGATGTTGCGGCCCGAGAGCTTGCCGTAGCCGTAGTCCTTGTTGAACTTGGGCACGTCGAAGTACACGGAGCCTTCGCTCTCGTAGGCATAACCGGCATCGAGAATCTGCTTGATGTACTCAATCTGCTCGATGATATGGCCCGAAGCGTGGGGCTCGATGGACGGTGGCAGCACATTGAGGGCCTCCATGGCCTTGTGGTAGCGGTTGAGGTAGTGCTGCACCACCTCCATGGGTTCGAGCTGCTCCAGGCGCGCTTTCTTGGCAATCTTGTCCTCGCCGTCGTCGGCATCGTGCTCCAGGTGGCCAACGTCGGTGATATTGCGGACGTAGCGCACCTTGTAGCCCAGATGGGTGAGGTAGCGGAAAAGAACATCGAAGGTGATTGCGGGGCGCGCGTGGCCCAGATGGCCGTCGCCGTACACCGTCGGACCACACACATACATGCCCACATTGGGCGCATGGAGTGGTTCGAAGTTCTCTTTCAGGCGCGTGAGCGAGTTGTATATGCTGAGGTTGTTGGGTCGCATACGGCTTGTGGTTTTACGCGGGGCTTAAAAATCAGGCTTCAAAGGGGTTGGGGATACCGCCGGGGTTGCCTGCCTTGGGGGCGTTCTTGGGCATCTTGCGCTGGATTTCGCCGAAGGTCTGCTCGTAGCGGGCCACATTGTCGCGGAGGGCCATCAGAAGGTTCTTTACGTTCTCGGGGGTCATGATGATGCGGCTCTGCACGCGGGCCTGGGGCATGCTGGGGGCCACGCCGATGAAGTCGATGAAGAATTCGTTGCCGCTGTGGTTGATGATGGCCAGGTTGGCGTAGTGGCCGGCAGCTATTTCGGGAGTGAGTTCAATCTTGATTTCGTTCTGTTTGGGTTTGTTGTCCATGATAGTTCTATATTGAAGAGTTTATTAGTTAGCGGGAGTAATGTTAAGTCTGTCGAAGTTCAGGGTGGTGGATTCCAGGGTGTTGCCCGTGGGATAGATCACCTTGATACCCTTGGCGGCGGGCAGCTTGCGGATGTCGGCTATGCTGTAGGAACCGCGCACGCCGTAGGCCTGAGGGTCGCCGCTGCTCAGATTGCCTTCGAACATGATGTGGAACTCGGGGTAAGCGCTGGCTTCAGTGGCCGGGTCAAGATAGAAGTGGCGCGATTTGGGGTCGCCCACACTCTGGCCTGTATAGATGAAGTTGACGTAGTTGCCCGAGAGCTGCAGGTAGCTCATGTTGATGCGGTGCGAGGCCCAGTCGTTGGTTTCCTCGGCAGTGGCCGTGGGAGCCGGTGCGCCGGCGCCGTCAACGTTCAGGGCCGTGACAACGTGGACAGGACCACTGACAGTGTTGTCCTCAACCTCGCTCACATAGTAGTAGTTGAGGAAAATGCGGGTGTCGGCCTTGAACTGGGTCAGGTTGAATTTATAATCCGTGGATAGGGTCACAGTCTTCGTGCCACCCAGGGGGATAAGGCTCATTATGGCGCCCTGATTGTCGACGGATGTCAGGGTGACGAAGTCGCCGAAAATCACACCGTCGTAGCCACCGCCCTTCGGTTCGTCGTCGTCCGAATTACAGGCGGTGAGAGCCGGAATGGCAAACGCCAGGGCGCTCAGGGCAAGAGTTTTGAAAATATTCATTTTGTAAAAGTGGGAGAGATTAGTAATTCAGTCAATTGAGGCTATGCGGCCATCGGCCATGCGGATTTTGATGTCCGAGTCGGCTGCCAGGCTATCATCGTGGGTCACAATCACGAAAGTGGCTCCAAGTTCATCGCGCAAGCGGAAAAACAAGCTGTGGAGCTCAGCGCGGTTGTGGCTGTCGAGGCTGCCCGAGGGCTCATCCGCAAACACCACCTGAGGGCGGTTGATGAGCGCGCGGGCCACCGCTGCACGCTGGCACTCGCCGCCCGAAAGCTCGGCGGGGCGGTGCTGTTCGCGGCTGCCAAGGCCCAGGGAGTCCAGCAGTCGGCGTGCCTCGTCGAATGCCTCGCCACGACCTCGCCCGGCAATGAGTGCCGGCATGGCCACGTTCTCAACCAGCGAGAACTCGGGCAGCAGGCGGTGAGCCTGGAACACAAAGCCGATATTGCGGTTGCGGTAGGCCGACAGGCGCGCGTCGCTCAGCGTCAGCAGGTCAGTGTCGCCGTAGCGCAGGCTGCCACCGCTTTCGGGCGCCAGCAGCGTGCCCAGAATGAGCAGCAGCGTGGTTTTGCCTGCGCCGCTAGGACCCACTATGGTGGTCACGCGGCCCGGTTCAATGTCCAGGTCAATGCCCTTGAGCACATCCAGGTCGCCGTAGCGCTTGTGTATGTTGCGGGCGCTTATCATTTGCCGCAGCCGCAGCCGTCGCCACACTCACCATCTCCTTCACCGCCGCAGCAACCGCCGCCACATCCGCAGCAGCCCTGCTTGGGGTTGAGTTCTTCCTCGGTGGGGTTGCGCACGGTCACAACCTGGCCCACGTAGTGCACGCGGTTCTTGGCCAGGGGATGGTTGAGGTCGAACACCACGGCATCCGGGGTCACGTCGGCCACAAGGCCGTCAATCTGGTAGCCGTCGGCAGTCATCAGGGGCACGTAGTTGCCCACGGTGAAAAGTTCCTCGTCGAACTTGCCCTCGTAGGTGAGCTGCTCGCGGGGAATAGTGGCTATATTTTCCTGGGAGTAAGGGCCGAAAGCGTCCTCGGGGTCGGCGTAGAAGTCAAACTTATCGCCAGCGCTCTTGCCTTCCAACTCCTTATCAAGAGCCTCGACAAAGCCGATAGTCGAGCCGTAGATAGCGCGGTCGGGGTCGTCGGCAGTCATCTGGTGAACCAGGGTTTCGGTGCCATCGGGCTCCACTGCGTATAAATCGTAGGCAATTTCAAAGTACTTGCCGTTTTCAATTTTTTCCATAATCTATTTTTCTTTTTTGGTTTACAAGTCTATGGCAAATAACGTGCCAAAAACTCGCTATGTTCGTTTCACTTGTTTGCCTCAGGCTCAACAATCAGGAAATGGTCGCCCTGCTCGTCCACAATCGAGCGGAAGTAGCGCTCGTTGTATCCGCCCCAGTCGGGCTGCACGGGCATGCCGTCGGCGGTGCGCTCGAACTGGCCGTCGCGCTCCTTCTTGATGTTGCCGTCCAGGTATTTCACAAAGAGGTAATCGCCCAGCTTTTTGTAGTCGGCCGTGGTGTTGGCCGCACATTTCTCGGTGAGGGTGTTCAGAACAAGCTGTGCCTCGCCGTAGGGCTTACCGGCCAACTCGGTAGCGGCCTGTGCCACGGCAGCTTCCATCTCAGCTTCGAGGGGAAGCTGCACCTTGCGGATGTCGGGAATCATCTGCGAGTAGCGGTTATAGGCCTGATTGGCAACATAATTATTCACCCAGAACATCGAGTCCCACGACAGCGTCAGGAGGTCGGCCGTAGCTTCGTCGAGCGACTTGGGCACCGTCAGTGCCGAATTGAACACCGGCACGTAGACACACGTGTTGGCATCATCCACACCGAACCAAAGCACACTCTTCATCGCCTCGGGGCGCTCAGCGTTCATCGAGGACACGAAGGAGAAACCGGTCTGCTGCGTGGCGATGGCGCGCTCGTGGGTATATTCCTTGCCGTCAACGGTGTAGGTGAGCGGACGCCAGCGGTAGGGCACATCGAATGCCCCGGCACCGATGTCCTGAGTCATATCCAGCGGAGTGCCCTCGAAGTGGTCGCGCATCATCCATTTGAGGTCGTTGGCGCTCACAGGGTTTTCAGGCTTCACCCACAGAGGCAGGGGTTCACCCTTGGCCTCGAGAATCCAGGGCAGGTACTTGTCCATCTCGCCCTTAGGTGAAAAGCGGTTGAAGTAGCTCCACACACGGCCGTCGCAGCCACGCACAGCACCGATATCGGTCACGGCATACGCACGCGAAAAATCAAACTCCTCGTCCGGACCATCATAGTAGCCCTGACTGCGGGCAAAGTCAATAACATCAGGAGCGTACAGCGTTTCCGGATCGTTCAGGGGGAACGTGTGGATACGTGCATGGTTAGCATGGCCGCTGATGTAGCCGTCGGGCACACGGCGGGCCACCCACACAGCCCCCTTGTCGGCCTTGCCCTTGCCGATAAGTTCCATAATCCACACTTCGTTGGGGTCGGCTATCGAAAACGACTCGCCCTCCGAGGCATAGCCATACTCATTCACCAGCCCAATCATAATGTCGAGGGCCTCGCGGGCTGTTTTTGCACGCTGCAGAGTGATGTAGATTAGCGAACCGTAGTCAATAAGGCCCGAGCCGGCCAGCTCGTGGCGGCCACCCCAGGTGCTCTCGGCAATCGTCACACCATGCTCGTTCATGTTGCCGATGGTGGAGATGGTGTTGGCAACCTCAGGGATTTCGCCCAGCAGATGGCCCGAATCCCACTCAACCACCGGGCGCATGGCACCGGCGGCATGTTCGGCAGCCGGTTGGTGATACAGAGCGCCGTACAGCGTGTGGCTGTCAGCCGCATAAGTCACCATGCTGCTGCGGTCGGCTGTAGCGCCGGGAGTGGCAATCAGACTGGTGCAAGCATCGGCAGCAGCATAGGAGCCCGCGACAGCCGCTGCGGCTGCCATCAGGCGGATATGTGTTGTCAGATTCATTATTATATTCTGAAAAATTAAATTACTGCTGATAAATCAACGTAAAACCGCCGCACGATATTGCAGCGACTTCAGAAATGCAAAAATAGCAAAAAAGCGACACATACACAACCCACCCCTCGAAAACTTCGCCCAAGGTTATCAACTTGCAATACCGTACCCCGGCGGCACCCAAAAGCGGCGGAGCCGCGCTGTAGCGAGAAACCCCACACGTAGTGTGGGGTAGAAGTCGCAGATATATAAGAGCTTCGGAGAAGCGACGGTGATCTCTCAAACTTACATCGCTTCTCCGAAGCTCATTCCATAGCCCCATCCTACCCTACCCCACACTGCGTGTGGGGCTTCTCGCTAAAACGCGGCTCCGCCGCTTACCCTCCTCCAACTGCGGGTGTAAGCCCGCAGACCGCCCCACACCGTCGGACAGAGCACCGGAGGTGCGACACTACGCGCGCTCCCAGGTTAGAGTATGACTCCGAAATCGCACCCTAAACTGTTAAGAATTGCAAAAATATTTGCCCACGCATCGCTTTTTCCCTAATTTTGCAGCGCTTTAGGCCATATTGTCGCTTGAGCAAACCGGATAGTCTTATGGTGTAATGGTAGCACTACAGGTTTTGGTTCTGTCTGTCCAGGTTCGAATCCTGGTAAGACTACTCTCATAAATCCAAGCCCTCACAGCCGAGGCCGCTTGGATTTTTTGTTTTAAAATCCACTCATTATCATAGCTTTGCCTGACTATAACAGCATCAACGCGCACGCGCGCGATTCTAAAATACAATTCGAGCCGGTAGCCCACAAATACTTCGTGACGGCGCCCGACGGCAGCCGCATCGAGTGCGAATCGGTCACTACTGTCATCGGTAACCTCTTCGAGCAGTTCGATGCGCGCTACTGGGCCACACGCAAAACTTCGTCCCTAGCCGAGGCCGAAGCCCTCATGCGCAAATGGGAGGCAAAGGGCGAGGAAGCCCGCAACCTGGGAACTCAGCTCCACGACCGAATTGAGCGCCACTACCTGGGCCAGCAGCCCGACCCCGAGGCGCTTGCCGACCGCGCTTTCGGATTTTTCCTGGACTTCGCCCGCCGGAATCCTCTCACACCCTACCGCAGCGAGTGGCCTATTTTCAGCGAAAAATACCGCATTGCCGGCACGCTCGACTTCCTGGCATGCCACGACGGCCGCTTCACCATCTACGACTGGAAGCGCTCCGCCAAGATTGTGGACCGCACGGGCGCCCTCAACACCAACTGCTTCGGCAAGTATGCTAAGGCACCCATCCCCCACGTGCCCGACACCACCTACCACCACTATGCCCTGCAGGTGAGCCTCTACCGCTACCTGCTTGAAAGCGAGTACGGTATTATGGTCGAAGATGCCTACCTGGGTACCTTCCACCCCGACTACGACCGCTTCCACGTGGTGGCCATGCCCTACCTGCGCTCCGAAGTAATCGAAATTCTCAAATCCCGCCTGTGATGGACCGCACCCTACCCCCAGGCTTCGAAAGCCAGATGCTGAGCTACGGCTGGCCTCATGCCCAGACCCTGCTGACCGCCTTGCGCTCCACAGCCCCCTCGCTGGCCGTGCGCGCCAACCCCGCCAAGGGCGCACGCCCTGCCCGAGGCGCCGACCTTGTGCCCTGGGAATCCCTGGGCTGCTACCTTGCCGAGCGTCCCCTTTTTGCTGCCGACCCGGCATGGCATCAGGGCCGCTACTACGTGCAGGATGCCTCCTCCATGGCTCTCGGCCACGCAGTGCGCACAGTCGTTGAGCGCTATTTCCCCGGCCGTGCCGACCTGCGTTACCTCGACGCCTGCGCCGCTCCGGGCGGTAAGACCATCGCGGCCATCGACGCCCTCCCCGCCGGCTCCTATGTGGTTGCCAACGAGGCCGACAGGCACCGCGCCAATATCCTGGCCGAGAACATCGCCAAGCATGGCGCACCGGCTGTGGCCGTCACCCGCGGGGGCGCCGAGCGCTTCGCGCGCCTACCCGAAACCTTCGACATCATCGCCGCCGACGTACCCTGCTCAGGCGAGGGAATGATGCGCAAGGACGACGAGGCCGTTGCACAATGGTCGCCCGCACTGGTGGCCGACTGTGCCGCCCTCCAGCTGAGCATCGTGCGCGAATTGTGGTGCGCGCTCAAGCCCGGCGGTGTGCTCATCTACAGCACATGCACCTTCAACCGAAGCGAGAACGAGGACAACATCGCCCGCATCGCCACCGAATTCGGCGCCGAAAGCATTCCCCTGGGTCTTGACAACTTCCCGGGCGTACTAACGGGCATCGACACACCGATGCACTGCTACCGCTTCACCCCCGGTTTCGTGCGCGGTGAGGGACTTTTCATCGCAGCCCTGCGCAAGCCCGGCGAATTCACTGCAAAAAGCCGTCCGACCAAAGGCGATAAGCGCAAAAAAGACGATGCCGACGCTTTTGCCGCAAAATATCTCACCGACAGCCACAAATACACCCTTTTCAACCGCCAGGCCATCGAAGCCGTCCCCACGGCTCATGCCGAAGTGGCCCGCTCTATTGCCGATAAGCTCGACGCCCTGCACATCGGCCTACCCATCGCCACACTCAAAGGCCGCGAACTGGTGCCTACCCACGAGCTGGCCCTGAGCACGGCCCTGCTCCCCGGTTCACTGCCCACATTCAACCTCACCTACCCCGAAGCCATAGCCTACCTGCGCGGCGAAGCACTGGCACAAGTGCCCGACGACCTTCCCCGCGGCTATGCCCTGCCCTGCTTCGGCGCCCGGCCCCTCGGACTGGTGAAAAACATAGGCCGACGAGCCAACAACCTCTACCCCGACATCCTCCGCCTGCGCCTCGACCCCAAAACTCTCCAACAAATCCAAATGCCCCTGAGCTTATGAAAGATTTCTTCAAAGTCCTGCGCCGCTTCGTGCCCCCCTATAAGAAATACCTGATTCTCAATATCATCTTCAATATTCTGGCGGCATTCCTCACTCTGTTCTCCTTCGCCCTGATTATCCCTATCCTCGAGATGCTGTTCAAAATCAACGAGGGAACATATACGCTCATGCACTTCGGCGATGCGAAAATCAACGAGGTGGTGGTGAATAACTTCTACTTCTACACCCAGGAGTCCATCCAGTATTTCGGCCCCGGCACCACTCTGGCACTGCTGGCGGCGGCACTGGTGGTGATGACTGCCCTGAAAACCGGCGCCACCTATCTGAGCTCTTATTTCATCATACCGCTGCGCATGGGCATCGTGCGCGACCTCCGCAACTTTGTCTACGACAAAATCCTTGCCCTGCCCATTGGCTTCTTCACCGCCGAACACAAAGGCGACGTGATGGCTCGCATGAGCGGCGACGTGAACGAAATCGAGAACTCCATCATGTCGTCGCTCGACATGATGTTCAAAAATCCCGTCATGATCATCGTGTGCCTGGGCATGATGCTGGCCATATCGTGGCAACTCACCATCTTCGTGTTCATCCTGCTCCCCATTGCCGGCACCGTGATGGGCAAGGTGGGCAAACGCCTCAAGCGCACCAGTTTCGAGGGGCAGACGCAGTGGGGTGTGATACTTTCCATCATCGAGGAAACCCTGGGCGGCCTGCGCGTAGTCAAAGCCTTCAATGCCGAGGACAAGGTGCGTGCGCGCTTCGGGACTGAGAACGAGGTGTTCTACAACCTTTCCTCAAGCGTGGCACGCCGTCAGGCCCTGGCCCACCCAATGAGCGAACTGCTCGGCACGGCCGCTATCGCCATAATCCTTTGGTTCGGCGGCAGCCTTATCCTCAACGGCTACTCCACCCTCACGGCCCCCAAGTTCATCTACTACATGGTGATTTTCTACAGCATCATCAACCCCGCCAAGGACCTCTCCAAGGCAGCCTACCAGATTCAGAAGGGCCTCGCATCCATGGAGCGCGTGGACAAAATCCTCAATGCCGTCAATCCCATCCAGAGCCCTGCCAAGCCCAAGGCTTTGCCCGACAGCAAGATAAACATAAACTTCAACAACGTAAGCTTCAGCTACGACGGCGCCACCGACGTGCTGCGCGACATCAATCTGGAAATTCCCGCCGGTGCCACCGTGGCCCTCGTAGGCCAATCAGGCTCCGGCAAATCCACACTGGCCGACCTCATTCCGCGCTTCTACGACCCCACCGCGGGCAGCTTGAGCATCGACGGCACGGACATCCGCGATTTCCGTGTTCACGACCTCCGCTCGCTCATGGGCAACGTGAACCAGGAAGCCATCCTGTTTAACGACACTATCTTCAACAACATCGCTTTCGGCGTCCCCTCGGCCACCCTGGAGCAAGTGCGCGAAGCCGCCCGTATTGCCAATGCCGACGACTTCATCACTGCCACCGAGGACGGCTACGACACCATCGTGGGCGACCGCGGCTGCCGCTTGTCGGGCGGTCAGCGCCAGCGCATTTCCATTGCACGCGCCATCCTCAAAAATCCCCCCGTGCTTATCCTTGACGAGGCCACATCGGCCCTCGACAGCGAGAGCGAGACCCTGGTGCAGCAGGCACTGGACCGCCTGATGAAATCGCGCACAACACTCGTGATAGCCCACCGCCTGTCCACAATCCGCAAGGCCGACCTGATATGTGTGATGCACGAAGGCCGCATCGTGGAGCGCGGCACCCACACCGAACTCATGGCCGCCGCAGGCTTCTACCGCCGCCTGGTCGAAATGCAATCCTTGGCAAAGTAAGATCGGCCGCAACGCGGCGCAATAATGCCCGACCGCGGATGTAAGCCTGCGGTCGGGCATTATTATATCATTCAGTAGCGCCGGAGGCGCCGAAATATGGGTGTGTTTTCTTTTAATCACTCCTCCTCAGGAGCGGATTTGGACAGGCGTAGCAGCTCGATGCGGTTGGCCGATTTGCGCAGGATGTCGAAACGGTAGTCGCCAACCATCACGGTAGCGCCCTCGTCAGGGATAGTACCGGTGGTGAAAAGCACATAGCCCGCTATGGTCTGGTAGCTGTCGTCCTCCGGAATATCAAGGTCGAAGCGCTCATTGATTTCGTTGATTTCGCAGCGGCCCGAGAACTCGTAGATGCCCGGCTCCACCTCGCGCTCGATGAGCTGCGACTTATCGTGCTCATCCTCTATGTCGCCGCAGATTTCCTCCATAAGGTCCTCCAGGGTGAGCATGCCGGCCGTGCCGCCGAACTCGTCAATCACGATAGCTATGGACCGCTTCTGCTGCAGCAGGCGGCGCATCATCACATTGGCAAGCAGATTCTCCGGGGTGTAGAGCACCGGCTTGATGTGCTCCTTCCAGTCGGCTTCGGGGTCGAAGAGCTCGCTCACGTGGATATAACCCACAACGGTGTCGATGTCGTCGCGGTAGACTATGATTTTCGAGCGGCCCGTACGGGTGAAAAGCTCGGCAAGCTCGTCGCGGCTGGTATCGTTGATGTCCACGGCCACTATTTCGTTGCGAGGAATCATGCAGTCGCGCACGTGGGCCGAGGCAAAATCCAGGGCATTGCGGAAAATTTTCACTTCGTTCTCCACGGTCTGCTTCTGCTCCTCGAGGTCGTCGATACTCTCCTCAAGATAGTCATTGAGGTCGCCGATAGAAATCAGGCGCAACTGCTTGGCCTCGTCCTTGACGCCCAACAGGCGCATCAGCCCGCGCGAAATCCAGGTGGTGAACATCGACACCGGATAGAGCACTATGTAGAACAGGAAGATGGGCAGGGCGAAAATTTTGAGCGAGCTGTTCGGGTTGATGCCGAACACCGTTTTGGGCAGAAACTCGCCCACCAGAAGGATGACCGCTGTTGAAATAAGAGTCTGAAGAAGCAGGATGAGGAACTCATTGGGGCAGAACTGCGCGATGAGCGGTTCGAGCAGCGCCGAGGCGCCCATACCGTAGATTACAAGCATCACGTTGTTGCCAACCAGGATGGTGGAGATGAACAGCTCGGAATCGGCATAAAAGCGGTTGATGATGCGCGACAGAAAGCCGCCGCGGGTCACGTCGAGCTCCACTCGCACGCGGTCGGAGGTCACATAAGCCATCTCGACTCCCGAAAAGAGAGCCGACAGCACCAGCGATACGATGCTGATTATAATCCAGACGTTTATATCGGATGTCATTTTGCAGGGGTGATTTTTTTGCGTGTCATTTTTTCGCGCGGTGCCGTGTCGGGGAGCGCGGTCACGGCTCTGGCAGGCTCCGCCAGAACTCCCCGGGCCGAGGCAGTTTTCTGTGAATCACGAACCGGAGTGGCCGGGCGTGCGGCCGCGGCAACGCCACTGTCGGCAGCAGCTTCGCCGGCGTTCTTATCACGCCTCAGCGCATTGGCCGGCAGGATGGCCGTGGGGTGGTTCACGGTGTAGTAAAGCATGCTCTGGTCGCTCTCGAAGCCGTAGCCCTCGATGGTGCGGTCCGTGCGCACGATGTGGATGAAGGAATCGCTGTAGATTTTTCGTTTGTCCTGGTCCCAGAACAACTGCTGGGTCAGGAAGCTGTCGCGCTGAGTGTTCACCATCACCACATTACCGTCCAGGCGCCACAGGCGCTTGCGCGAGAAATAGGTGGCCGAGTCGCACACCACGGTCGACTCGGGGTTCATCGCCAGGTCGTACTGCTCCAGCTCAAGCCCGGCGGGGAAGCGCCAGAAGGGGTCCTCGGCGTCCTCGTACATCAGCCACACCGCCGATGTGAGATGATAGCGCGTGTAGCCCGAATCGCTGATGAGCGTCGACACATCCGTGGTGGTCATCGTGGGTGTGAGGGCACCGGCGTTGGGTACGAAGCGCTGCTGCTCCTGCGAGCAGCACACCAGCAGCATGGCCGCGGCCACCACAGCGGGCAGTCGGCGCAATGCAGCGGCAGCACTCGCGTCGGGTTCCATTAATAGATTTTGCTCTGGCGGAACCACATCTCGTTCACGTTGATGCCGAGAGTGATTGTGAAGTAATTTTCCTTAATCAGAGGATTGGGGTGAGCCTGGCGGCGCTCCCATGCAAAACCAAGGTTGATGGTGGTCTTGAACTGGGGCACGGGGAAACCGAAACCGGCCGTCACACCGTAGTCGCGCAGGCCGTTTTTATTAATCACCAGGTAGTCGTTGGCAAAATGTGCACCCAGGCGGTAGTTCACACGGCTGAAATAGCCACCGCGGAAATTGGGCACATACTGCAGGCCGGCGGCCAGCTTCTGGCGGTCGCGGAAGGACTGCTCGGGCGAGTCACCCAGAAAGCCCAGATACTTCGCCTTGCTCCAGGGCTGGAAGGTGTAGTCCACCTCTACCATCAGCTTGCGGTTCCACTCGTAGTTGATACCGGCGCCCCACGTGTCGGGCAGCGAATAGTTGCCTTTCAGATTGTGCTCCTCGGCAACCTCGGGCTCGTTGGACTCGTCGGACGAATCGTAGTAAATCTTCTTGGCATTGCCGCGCAGGTCCTTGCCCGGAGCATAGGTGAGGCCCACGGTCAGGCGGTCAACACCGCGCAGGGCGTGGGAGTACTGAACGCCGAAGTTCAGGCGATAGTCGCGCACGTTAAGCTGATTTTCGAACAGCGACGTGCCACCCGAAGTGAGCATGGCGTAAGTGTCGTTCACCAGATTGCCGAACAGATAGGAAATCTGTGCGCCCACGGTGAAGCCCTTGAACGGACGGCCGCTCACACCCAGATAAAGCTCGCTGAGGTTGCCGGAACCCTGGCGCGAGTCGAAACCGTTGTTGATGGAAGTACCGAACGAATAGCCTACCGACGAGAAAGGCACCAGGCCCACCGAGCCGCCCATGTAGCGACCCAGGGGAAACTGCATGGTCACATAGTCCAGGCCACCGCTGGTGTTGCGGTCGCTCACCGTGCCGCTGCTCTGTTTCTCGCTGTTCCACAGCAGGTCCAGATTCACACCCATATCAAAAAGGAATGTGAGCGAGTCAATGGCGGCATACGACGCGGGATTCATCGCGTTGATTTGCCGGCCCGAATTCATGGCATAACCAACACCGCCCATCGAGCGCTGGATTGAGGTGGCGGCATCGCGGAGCAAACCGTAGCCGTAGCCTGAGTAAGGCGACACTGTGCCGTTCTGAGCGGCGGCGCCGAACACGGCCGACGCCAGCAGAGCGATTAATGCAATGAGTTTATTTGTCTTCATTAAAATTTATAATAGCATTGAGACCCTTATGCACCAGGCAGGGGTCGAGAATGTAATCGAATGTCAGGAAGCCCTTATTGGCCAAGTGGATGGCGGCTCCGCCGGTGAGCACTGCCAGAGCCTCGTCGCCGGCAGCGCGGTGGTAGGCCTCAAGCTCGGCACACACGCCGCGCACTGCACCCGAACGCATGGCCTCGGCCGTCGTTGTGCCCCACACCGGTGTGTCGCCGTCGGCATTGACGGAGGGCAGCGCGTCCGTGAACGCACGCAGCGCACGCAGACGCATGTCCACACCCGGAGCGATATTACCGCCAACATAGCGGCGCCCGCGGGCAACGAAATCATAGGTCACAGCCGTGCCTATGTCGGCCACCAGCAGCGGACGTGTGTCGCCCGCCAGGCTCAGCGCTCCGGCAATAGCCGCAATGCGGTCCGCACCGAGGGTTTGAGGCGTGCGGTACTCGATGGTGAACGGCAGCGGCGTGCGGCTGCTCAGCTCTATCAGCCTGTGGCACAGAGGAGTGATGGAAGCCACATCATCGTCGCGGTCCGAAGCCACAACCGAGCAGTATATACCTGCCACGAAAGGCTCGCCGCCGTTGAAGCGCTCCATCAGTTGCAGCGCAAGGTCACCCGCAGCCTTATCGGCATCGCCCTTGAGCGTGCCGACGAGTCGGTTTTCGGCGCTCCACACAGCACCCTTGATGGCGGTATTCCCGCGGTCTATCGTAAGCTTATAATCCATCAGACGACAAAATTACTAAATATCCCTCAGATATGAAGTTTTTTTGTCATTTATTAACGCGTCACCCGCAGCGGTACGTATGAATTACTTGTAGATATGGTCGATTTCGGGGCCCATCACTCACTTGCGATTGTTAAGAAGACAAATTTTTTACTTACCTTTGCAGCAAATTTGAATCTGACAAAACGAGTTTTTCTATGCCACAAGTATCCAAGCGAGGCGAGGAAATGCCCGCATCCCCTATCCGTCGCCTCGTGCCGCTGGCCAACAAGGCCATTGAGCGCGGAGTGAAAGTCTACCGCCTGAACATCGGCCAGCCCGACGTGCCCACTCCTCCCGAGGCTATCGAGGCACTCAAGCATATTGACCGCAAGGTGCTGGAGTACAGCCCATCGGAGGGGCTGCTGTCGCTGCGCAAAAAGCTGCGCACGTACTACAAGCGCTTCAACATCGATGTGGACGTGGACGATATCATCGTCACCACGGGCGGCTCGGAAGCGGTGCTGTTCGCATTCATGGCCTGCCTGGACCCGGGCGATGAGATTATTGTGCCCGAACCGGCCTATGCCAACTATATGGCTTTCGCAATATCGGCCGGCGCAAAAATCGTGACCATCCCTTCGAGCATCGACGAGGGCTTCGAGCTGCCCCCGGTGGAAAAGTTCGAGGAGCTTATCACACCCCGCACCAAGGGTATCCTGATCTGCAACCCCAACAACCCGACGGGCTACCTGTACACGATGAAGGAGATGCTCCAAATCCGCGACCTGGTGCTCAAGCACGACCTCTTCCTGTTCTCCGACGAGGTGTACCGTGAGTTCTGCTACACCGGAGCGCCCTACATCTCGGCCTTCCATCTCCCAGGCATCGAGGACAAGGTGGTGCTGATCGACTCCGTGAGCAAACGCTACAACGAGTGCGGCATCCGCATCGGAGCGCTCATCACCAAGCACAAGGAACTGAAAAAGAACGTGATGAAATTCTGCCAGGCGCGCCTGAGCCCTCCCCTGCTCGGACAGCTGGTGGCCGAGGTGTCCATCGACACCCCCGCGGAATATATGCTTGAAACGTACAACGAATACGTGGAGCGCCGCAAGTTCCTCATCGACCAGCTCAACAAAATCCCGGGCTGCTACTCCCCTATCCCCATGGGTGCCTTCTACACCGTGGTGCGCCTGCCGGTTGACGATGCCGACCGCTTCTGCGCCTGGTGCCTGGAGGAATTCGACTACGAGGGCGAAACGGTGTTCATGGCTCCCGCATCGGGCTTCTACACCACTCCCGGCATGGGCCGCGACGAGGTGCGAATGGCCTACGTGCTGAAAAAAGAGGACCTGGCTCGCGCCATGCTTGTGCTCCGCAAAGCCCTCGAAGCCTACCCGGGCCGCAAGGAGCCAAGCCTAAGCTGATGAATTTTTGAACTTTATGCCCTGCCCGGATGTTTATATGAAAATTAAACTCTTCAATTATGGACATCCAAAACATCCTCAGCCAACTCACAGCCAAATTTGGCGACAACTTTGACATTTCAAAGGTAACCGAAGTTCTCAAGGGTCTCGACCTTAAGAACCTTGACTTCTCTCAGATTATCTCCAAGCTGCACGCCGATGGCTTGCTCAACAACGTGAACCTCGACGGCATAAAGGACAACGTTCTCGACGAGCTCAAAAACAAAGCCGGCGGGATGTTGGGAGGCATGTTCGGCAAATAAACCCTGCTTTGCAACAGAACCTATAAAGGCGAGCCACCACGGCTTGCCTTTTTCTGTGTACTATCCCTCAATCAGTCCAGCAGCTGCCCCGGTGGAGCGATGAGGTAGAGGCGACGGCGCGCACGGGTCACGGCGGTGTAGAGCCAGCGGTAGAGCTGCATGCCCAGAGCATCGTCAGGGATATAGCTGAGGTCCACGAACACATTCTCCCACTGACCGCCCTGAGCCTTGTGGCAGGTGACGGCGTAGGCATACTTCACGTGCAACGCTCCCCAATAGGGGTCGGTGCGCAGGCAGCGCACGCGGTCAGCCACGGGGACGTCGCCGTAGTGCTCCTCGTCGCCCATGATGCCGTAGTACAGCTGGTTCCACGCTTCCTGCGACAGGCCCGCGGCAGGGTCGGCAAGGGTGTCGAGCAGGATTTTGGTTTCAAAGGTCACATCAGCGCGCCCGGCCACCGGGATGGTGAGGGCAACATCGGCAAAGCGCAAGCCGTAGCGCACCTCGGTGCCGTAGACCTTTTCGACGGTTATGATATCGCCGTTGGCCACAAAGTCCAGCCCCTCCACTTTCTTGGTGAAGTAATGGTTGCGGGCCACTATGAGCATGTCGCCGCGCGTCAGCTCCTCCTCACGGTAGAGCACATTGCCGCGGATGGCGGCGTTATATTCCGAAGCTCGGCGGTTGCTACGCGTAATCAGGATGGTATCGGCAGGGCCATTCTCGGCGCGGTCATAGGCATTTGTGAGTACTTCGGGCAGGTCCTCGCCGTCCACAATCCGCACATCCGGGAAAGCCTTGAGCTTGGGCACGGGTGGTGCCTGGTCCTGCCCCGCCTCGCTCTCGCTGCGCGCGGCCAGAGCCATGGCGCGGCGCAGGCGGGTGGCATTGAACAGGATTCCGGAGTCGCGCGCCTGGCGGGCGGTTTCGGTGAGCGTGGCGGCAGTGACTTTCAGGCCCAGCCGGCGCAGCACATCGGCCTTCATGGCCGGCGAGCGGTCGGCCCCCACAGGTGGCAGCTGAGCGGTGTCGCCGATAAGAATCATGCGGCAATTCTCGCCGGCATAGACGTAGGTCACGAGGTCCTCCAGCAGGTTGCCCCCGCGCTCGTCGCCGTTGCCGATCATCGAAGCCTCGTCGACAATCACCACGGTGTCGCGCATGCGGTTCTCGTTGAGTGCCGAGGCGCCGAACTCGCCCACCTGCATGCCGGGGGTGTGACGGTAGATTTTGCGGTGGATGGTGAAAGCCGGATGGCCGCCGGCATTGGCGCTGAACACCTTGGCAGCACGCCCCGTGGGCGCCAGCAGCAGGCATTTGCGGCCGACGGCCTCGAGGGTCTGCACCAGCGCACCGGTGAGCGATGTTTTGCCCGTGCCGGCATAGCCGTTGAGCAGGAACACGCGCGGCTCGCCCGACATATCGGCCACAAAGCGGCTCAGGGCGCCCACCACGGCGGCCTGCTGCTCATTGGCTTCGTAGGGGAGAGCCAGCAATACTTCGGCTGCAAATTCGGTTGAGGTCATTGCGAAACTATGTTCTTTTCAGGCCGCGTTGCCCGCATGAAGAAGTAGAAATAGAGCCCTGCGGCCACAAACAGGCTTATCGAGAAGCTCAGCACAATGCCATAGAGCTTCAGGCCCAGGGGGAAGGCAAGGATATAGGTGCTCGGAAGTCCAATCACTATATAGCTCACGAAGGCAATATAGAGCATCGGCATCACCCTGGATGTGCCGCGCAGTGCGTTGGCAAAGGTTATCTGGGTGGCGTCGCCGAACTGGTAGAGCGCCATCGGCACCACCAGCGTCACCGCCAGGCTGAGCACGGCGGGGTCCTCGGTAAAGAGACCCATGATGCTGCGCCCGGCAAAGAGGAACAGGCAGCACACCACCACCATACAGCTGAGTATCAGATGGTAGCCCGACCAGGCAATACGGCGCATGGCACGGTGGTCGCCCCGCCCGGCGGCATGACTCACAGGAATAGCCATGGCATTGCCTATGCTGTAGTAGATGCAGAAGCCGAGCATACCGCTGATAATCACTATCTGAATGGCAGCCAGCGAAATATGGTCAATCCATCCGGCCATTACCGCCGAGCCCGAGAAGGCGGCGGTTTCGAAAGCCATCTGGAGCGCCACCGGCACACCGGTGGCAAACACCGTGCGCATCTGGCCGACTACGCGCGGAGCACGGCGGAAACCGGCGCGATAGGGAGCCGCAAAGCGCGAGCGGCAGAAGAAAGCACCCATAGCCACCATGCACACCAGGCGCGAGAACAGCGTGGAGTAGCCCGCGCCCTGCAGGCCCAGTTCGGGAGCACCGAAGTGGCCGAAAATCAGCACATAGTTGCCTGCCACGTTCAGCACGTTGCTGCCCAGGATAATCCATGTGGGCAGGCCGGTGCGGTTCAGGGCGAAACTCCACTGGCTGAGCACATTGAACACCGTGAGCGGCAGCATGCCCGCCAGCACCGTCAGGAAGTAGGGCCGGATTATGGGCATCAGGTGCCCGGGCTGCCCCAGGCGGTCGAGGTTGAAGTACAGAAGCACCATGGCACACATCACCAGAGTGGTGAACATGAGCGAGGCCCACATGCCGGTGCGCACCAGGCGCCCGATGGCCCCGGACTCGCCCTTGGCAAAGAGCGAGCCCACAAGCGGCGTGAGGCCCATGGTGAAACCGAGGGCAGCCAGAAGGGCTACGTTGAAAACATTGTTGACAAACGAGGCCGACGCCAGAGCATCGGTGCTGTAGTGCCCCACCATAATATTATCGGCGAAGCCAACAGCAATGTTGCCCAGCTGGCCCAGAAACAGGGGGAAGGCCAGCCGGGCAATCATTCGGTGAGATTGCGACAGGTGCATATTTGTCAGTGTGTCGGCCGCAGGGGCCGATTCAATCAGTCACGGTTGCCGCCGAAAATGCGGAGCAGGAAGAGGAACAGGTTGATGAAGTCAAGGTAGAGGCTGAGGGCACCGAGGGTGGCCAGACGGCCCACGTTCTCGCCGCCGGTCATCTGTGCCATGGTCTTGATTTGCTGGGTGTCCCAGGCGGTGAGGCCCACGAACAGGAACACACCCACCAGCGAGATAATCCAGTCAAGGCTGGAGCTCTTCAGGAAAATGTTGACTACTATGGCGATAACCAGGCCGAAAAGGGCCATGGTGAGGATGCTGCCGAACTTGGCAAGGTTCTGCTTGGTGAAATAGCCGAACACGCTCATGGCGCCGAACGTGCCGGCGGTGATGAAGAACGTCTTGGTGATTGCCATCGGGCTGTAGGCATAGAAAATGGTGCACAGCATCAGGCCGTTGACCACCGAGAAGAGGTAGAACAGCATGGTGGCAGTAGCGTTGGAAATGCGGTTGATGGCACCGGACAGGCCGAACACAATGCCGAGCTCGGCGATAATCAGTACCCACATAAACCAGCTGTGAGTCACGAGGAAATTCATGTAGGCCGCGCTCGTGGCTGCGAACCAAGCGGTCAGGGCGGTCACCACCAGCGCAAGGGTCATCTTGACGTAGACGCGCTTCATGGTGTTGCTGACAACCGAGGCAAGCGCCGTGGGCTGTCCGCCGTAGTTGTTGTAGGGATTGTAATTGTCCATATTGTAGTTTGTTTATTAAATCAGATTACATGCGCTCGGGCACCTTGATGCCCAGCAGAGCCATGCCGGTGCGCACGGTGCGGGCAGTGGCATCCGAAAGGGCCAGGCGCAGCGAGCGCACGGCCTCGTCGCTCTCCTTCAGGATGGAGCAGTCGTGGTAGAACTGGTTGTATTCCTTCACCAGGTCGTAGACGTAGTTTGCAATCAGTGCGGGCGAGTAGCTGCGGCCTGCTTCGGCAACAACCGAGGGGAAATCGCCAAGGCGCTGAATGAGCGCAATTTCCTTCTCATTAGGAATAACGTCGGCATAGGCCGTGCGGTTCATGCCGGCCTCGTCGGCACGGCGGAGCACCGAGCGGATGCGGGCGTAGGTGTACTGGATGAAGGGACCGGTGTTGCCGTTGAAGTCGATGGACTCGCGGGGGTTGAAGGTCATGTTCTTGCGGGGGTCCACTTTGAGCAGGAAGTACTTGAGCGCTCCCAGGCCCACGGTTTCGGCAATCTCGGCCTTCTCGGCATCGGAGAGGCCGTCGAGCTTGCCGAGCTGCTCGGAAACCTCGCGCGCGGTGCCCACCATTTCGTCCATCAGGTCGTCGGCGTCCACCACGGTGCCCTCGCGGCTCTTCATCTTGCCCTCGGGCAGCTCAACCATGCCGTAGCTGAAGTGCACAAGGTCCTTGCCCCAGCTGAAGCCCAGGCGGTCAAGCAGGATGGAGAGCACCTGGAAGTGGTAGTTCTGCTCGTTGCCCACCACGTAGATCATCTTGTCGATTTTGTAGTCGTCGAAGCGCTGTTTGGCTGTGCCGATGTCCTGGGTCATGTAGACCGAAGTACCGTCGGCGCGCAACAGCAGCTTTTCGTCCAGACCTTCGGCGGTGAGATCGGCCCACACCGAGCCATCCGGACGGCGGTAGAGCTTGCCTGCTTCAAGGCCTTCGAGCACCTTGGCTTTGCCGTCGAGGTAGGTCTGCGATTCGTAGTAGATTTTGTCGAAGCCCACACCCATGCGCTGGTAGGTGCTGTCGAAACCGGCGTAGACCCATCCGTTCATTTTTTCCCACAGTGCGCGCACCTCGGGGTCGGCGCTCTCCCAGCGGCGGAGCATGTCGCGGGCGTCGGCCATGATTGTCGAGGCGGCCTCGGCTTCCTCCTTGGTCATGCCCTTGTCCATTAGCTCCTTGAGCTCGGCCTTGTAGTGCTGATCGAAGCTCACGTAGCAGTCGCCCACCAGGTGGTCGCCCTTCTTGCCGGTGCTCTCGGGTGTGGCGCCGTCGAACCAGCGCTGCCATGCCAGCATGCTCTTGCAGATGTGGATGCCGCGGTCGTTCACAATATTGGTTTTCACCACGCGGTTGCCGCAGGCCTCAAGGATGTTGGACAGCGAGCTGCCCAGCAGAATGTTGCGCAGGTGGCCCAGGTGGAGGGGCTTGTTGGTGTTGGGCGAGGAATACTCAACCATCACCAGCGGGCTCTGCTCGGTCACAGCAGTGCAGCCGTAGTGCTCATCGGCCTCGATGGCGGCCAGCACATTGTTCCAGTAGGTGGGGGTAATCACCAGGTTGAGGAAGCCCTTCACCACGTTGTAGGAGGCCACGGCGGGCTCGTTGAGCNCCAGCCAGTCGCCAATTTCCTTGCCAACGGCCTCGGGGGCCTTGCGGGCGGCTTTCACCCAGGGGAATACCATCACAGTGAGGTTGCCCTCGAATTCCTTACGTGTTGCCTGCGGCACAATGGTCGAGGCATCGGCGTTGATATCGTAGAGGGCCTCGACGGCCTTGGCTACGGCAGCGGATATTACTTTGTCAATCGACATATTCTTAGTTGTTTACTCGTATTTATCGCCAAATTTCACTTTGGCATCGGTTACCATCTGTTTGATTTTCTGCTCGCGCGCCTTGGGGCAAATNAGCAGCACGCCGTCGGCGTCGGCCACNATGTAGTCCTCCAGGCCGTCGACCACTATGAGCTTTTCGCCGCGGACNGCAAAGATATTGCCGTGCGAATTGTAGGCCAGCACGTTGCAGTTCTGCGTCACGTTGGCGTCGGCGTTCTTGGGCGAAAGGTCGAACAGGGCGCTCCAGGTGCCNAGGTCGTTCCAGCCGAAGCTCACGGTTTCAACATACACGTTGGCGGCNCGCTCCATCACGGCATAGTCAATCGAAATGCTCACGCACGACGGGAAAGCCGCGCGGATAAAGGCATCCTCNGCCGCNCCNTCGGCNTANGTNTCGGCCGGAACGGCATCGAACACAGCCGCAATCTCGGGCGTGTGCTGGCGGATAGCAGCCTGAATTNCCGCTGCACGCCACAGGAAAATGCCTGAATTCCAGAAGAATTCGCCCGACTCCAGGAACACCTTGGCAAGCTCGTAGTCAGGTTTCTCGGTGAAGGTTTTCACCTTGTTGAAGTGCTCGCACACCTGGGCGCCCACCTGGATGTAGCCGTAGCCCGTTTCGGGGCGCGTGGGGGTGATGCCGAAAGTCAGCAGCGCATCGCGGCTCTCCACGAATTCGAAGCCCGCGCGCACACTGCGCTCGAACTCGGCCTCGCGGGTTATGACGTGGTCCGACGGCGTGACGATAATGGACGCCTCGGGGTCGCGCGCGGCGATATGCCATGCNGCCCAGGCAATGCAGGGNGCTGTGTTGCGGCGTGCCGNCTCGGCCAGAATCTGGTCNGGCTCAAGCTCGGGNAGCTGGCGGCGCACCTCGTCGGAGTAGCGGTCGTTGGTAATAATCAGGATGTTGCGCTTAGGCACTATGGCAGCGATACGGTCGTAGCTCATCTGGAGCAGTGTTCGGCCCGTACCGAGGAAGTCAATGAATTGCTTTGGCAAGCGCGCACGGCTGTAGGGCCAGAATCGGCTTCCGATTCCGCCGCACATAATCACACAATAGCGGTGTTGGTTCATTTCCATACAGACAATGCTCATTTTAACACTGCTAAATTAACAAATTCCGCCCACAAAAGCAAATTTTCAGCAAATTTCGCCGACAATGTGCCGCGATTGACCAAGGTCAANCCACAACGACAAAACAATTTTTTCAGCGGGACAGNAGGGTNTAGAGGCGGTTGCAACCGTCGGCCAGGAGGTCGAGAACCAGCTCGAAGCCTTCGGCNCCCTCGTAGTAGGGATCGGGGATGTGGTCGTAGCGCATGGCCATGTCCACAAANGTGGCCATGGGGATNATNTTNTCCTCNGCCTCGGGCGTCGGAGCCAGNCGGCGCAGGTTGCGCTCGTTGTCGGCATCCATGGGGATGATNAGGTCGAAGCNGTCAAAATCCGCCTCGCACACCTGGCGGCAGTGGTGGTTGAGCTCCAGGCCGCGGCGGCGTGCGTGCACGCGCATGCGGTTGTCCGGCAGCTGGCCTATGTGNTAGCGGCCTGTGCCNGCGGAGTCAATTTCCCAGCGCGCCTGGTCGCCGTGCTCAGCCACAATAGCCTTGAGTACCCCCTCGGCCGCCGGCGACCNGCAAATATTGCCCAGGCACACGAAGAGAACACNGATTTTTTCTTTATTTTTCAACTGATTGACGATGCGAGATATCTTANTTTCNTTCATAGNTTTTCAATTTAAAGACCACAGAAACAATGTGGTAATTATTTGGACCNNAGAATAGTTTTTTGANCTCTGATTGATTTTTAGACCAGAGAACTATAGAGAACTATAGGTTCTTAAACTCTGATAGNATTTTTNGGACCAGAGAACTATAGAACTATAGGACTATAGGACTATAGGTTTTTACAGCATTGATATGTTTTGGATTCGGAGAAACATAGGATTACTGCTTTTTAATATAGTCTTTTGTTTTTCTTCGAAATGAAAATTTATCGGCACCGTAATTGACCAAGGCACCTACGGGAAGATTTGTAGCAACTAAATAGTTGACTAACTGAGCTTCATGGATGGTAGTGATGTTTGCAGTTGCTTTTAACTCTATGATAATTCGTTTTTCCACCAATAAGTCGCAACGATAATCACCTACTACATGCCCTTTGTAATAGACAGGAATGGCGACCTCTTTATCAACTTCCAATCCACGAGATTGTAATTCTATCAAAAGTGCATTTTGATAGACAATCTCAAGATAGCCCGGACATAAGTGTTTACGAACCTCAAAAGCAGCAGCTTGAATAATATCAAGTAATTCCTCATCATTCATAAATACCTCCTTAAAAAACTATAGTTCTCTGGTTCTCTGGTCTTAAAATCTCCAGCCCTTAGTTCTACTGTGCTAACCTTGATTCTTTTCGGGGAGAACGAGGGCGATTTCTTTGAAGTAGTAGCTGCGGCCGTTGCTCAGGGTGAGGCGGCCGTCGGGGCTGACGTCCATGATGATGGCATCGAAGGGTTCACCGTCGGGCTCGGCATAGGTGGCCTGAAGGCCATAGCCGGGATAGGAGCACTGGATGTAGGTTTGGCGCAGTGCTTCGGGCACCGGGGCGGCCAGGTACTGGTCCACATAGGTCATGATGACGTCGGCCATCTCGCCAAGCAGGGGTTCCAGGGCCAGAGTGCGGCCGGTGAGCAAAGCCACGGAGGTGGGATTGGGAGCGTCGGACAGGAAGCGCGTCTGGTTCACGTTGACGCCTATGCCAACGATAGTGCGGTCGATGCCCGCGCCCGACAATTGATTCTCAATCAGGATGCCAACGATTTTCTTGTGGCCCACGTAGATGTCGTTGGGCCACTTGATGCGTGCTTCAAGGTCGCGGAAGCCCAGGCGCGCAAAGAGCGAGTTGAGGACGTCGGCCACGCCGAGGGCCACAAGCATGGAGAGCTCGAACTGACGGGCGGCCGGGAAGCCCTGGGGGCGCAGAAGGAGCGAGAATGTGAGATTTTTGCCCGGCTCGGCCTCCCACGAGTTGCCGCGCTGGCCGCGTCCGGCCGTCTGGCTGCGGGTGGCCACCACTGTGCCGTGCTGCGCGTCGGGGCGGCTGGCAAGGACGGCGTTGGTGGAGTCGCAGCTGTCCAGGATTTCGATGTTGAGGCTCATTCGCTGATGGTGAGTGTGCGGGAATCGTCGTCGTTGACCGTGATTTTCACGCTTACTGTGTCGGCAGGCAGGGCCGCGGCCACTTTTTCGGGCCACTCAATGAGACACACGGCGCCGGAGTCGAAATAGTCCTCGATGCCCATGTCGATAGCTTCCTCAAGGTCGTCGATGCGGTAGAAATCAAAGTGATAGATAAGCTCGGCGGTGGTGTCGGAGCGATATTCGTTGACCAGCGCGAATGTGGGCGAGGCCGTTTCCTCGGGGTCCACTCCGAGGGCTTCGCACAGGGCGTTGATGAAAGTGGTTTTGCCGGCACCCATGTCGCCGTAGAAAGCGAACACGGTGTTGTCGCCCATCAGGCCGGCGAACTCGCGGGCGGCTTCGGGCAGCGCGTCGATATTGGGGATGGTGATTGTTTTCATATCTGTTATGCGGTTTATTATCATTTTTTAGGCGACAGAACTATCAGTGGCACAAGCATTTCCTCCATGGATATACCGCCGTGCTGGAAGGTGCCGGTGTAGTACTGCACGTAGTGGTTGTAGTTGTTGGGATAGGCAAAGAAGTCGTCGCGCCAGGCGAAGATGTAGGAGGTGGACACATTGGGCGCCGGCAGTCCGTAGCGGGCCGGCTGCTTGATTTCGTAGACCTGCTTGGCGTTGTAGGCCAGGTTTTTGCCCAGCTTATAGCGCAGGTTTGTGTTGGTGTTCTTGTCGCCCACCACCTTGATGGGATTTTCCACGCGGATAGTGCCGTGGTCGGTGGTCAGGACTATCTTGAATCCCTTGTCGGCCACACGGCGGATAAACTCCAAGGCGCCCGAGTGGCGGAACCAGCTTTCGGTGAGCGAGCGGTAGGCGGCGTTGGTCGAGGCCAGTTCGCGTATCATCTTGCTCTCGGTGCGTGCGTGCGAGAGCATGTCGATGAAATTGAAAATCACCACATTGAGGTCGCTGCCCTCAAGCTTGTTGAACTCGCGCAGCAGGCGCTCGGTTCCGGCGCTGTCGTTGATTTTATTGTAGGTGAATTTCACCTTGCGGCGGTAGCGCTCCAGCAGGGTGGCAATCAGTGGCGACTCGTTCACGTTCTTGCCTTCGTCGGAGTCCTCGTCCACCCATAGGTCGGGGAACATGCTTTCAATCTGCGCCGGCATCAGGCCCGAAAAAATCGAGTTGCGGGCATACTGCGTGGCAGTTGGCAGGATGGAGGTGTAGAGCTGCTCGTCGAGGTTGAAATAGTCGGCAAAGAGGGGTTTGACCGTGCGCCACTGGTCCAGGCGGAAGTTATCGATGAGGATGAAGAACACTTTCTCGCCCTTGTCCAGCAGGGGCAGCACCACGCGGGGGAAGACCTGTGGACTCATCAGGGGGTGATTGTCGGTGGTCATCCAGTCCTCGTAGTTGCGGCGCACCCACTTGTAGAACTCCGAGTTTGCCTCCTTTTTCTGCGTTTCGAGCATTTCGTCCATGTTGGTGTCCGCATCGGCCAGTTCAAGCTCGCGGAACACAAGGCGGCCGTAGAGGTCGTACCACTGTTCGATGCTGTCGGCCGAGTTAATCAGGCCGGTAAGCTCGGCGAACTCCTCGCGGTAGTCGCGGCTGGTCTTCTCGTTCACCAGCTGCTCGGCATGCAGGTGCTTTTTGATGGCAATCAGTATCTGGTTGGGATTGACGGGCTTGATGAGGTAGTCCGCAATCTTGCTGCCCACAGCCTGGTCCATGATATTCTCCTCCTCGCTCTTGGTAATCATTATGACGGGCGTCTGCGGCAGGCGCTGCTTGAGCATCGCCAGGGTTTCAAGGCCCGTCAGGCCGGGCATGTTCTCGTCAAGGATGATGAGGTCGAAGGGCTCGGCAAAGGCCATGTCCAGGGCGTCGCGGCCGTTGTTGGCCGTCACTACGTTGTACCCGCGGTTGCGCAGGAACATCAGGTGGGGTTTGAGTAGGTCGATTTCGTCGTCGGCCCACAGTATGTTCTGTTGTTTGGTCATGGGCAATTGTTTGTGGCAAAGTTACAAAAAAATTGCCAACAATCAGCCGGACACCTGCACGGCAATACCTGTTGCCTGGGCAATGCGGGCGCCGATGGCTTCGAGCTCCGGGCGCGGTATGCGCCTGAGCTGTGTGGCCGGCGTGGGGCGGTCGATGGTGTAAATCATGATTTCGCCGGGATTGATGCGGCGGTAGGCCTCGATGAGAGCGTCGATTTCGGCATCGGTGGTATTGTCGATTTCGCGCCCCTCGAACTCGCCGCGGCACAGCATGGTCTGCACTATTCCCCGGCCGCCGAAGGAGCCTATGCGCTCAATCACGCGGTCAAGGTCGTAGCCGGGCGCGGGGCGGTCCAGCAGCGCCACGGTTTCGGGGATGGCGCTGTCCAGCTTCATGATGTTGTTGTCCACCTTTGCCAGAGCGGCGTGCACCCCGGAGTTGCCCAGGCGGGTGGAGTTGGTGAGCACGCTGATTTTGACGTCGGGGAAATACTTGTCGCGAAGGGCGATAGTGTCGTCAATCACGCCCTCGAAGTCGGGGTGAAGCGTGGGCTCGCCGTTGCCCGAGAAGGTGATGACGTCCAGGCGCTCGCCGGCCTCCTTCATGGCGCGGAGTTTGGCCTCGAGCTCGCGTGCCACCTCGGCGCGGGGCGAGATGCCCGTGGTGCCCGGGCCCTGGGCGTTGAAGCCGGCCTCGCAGTAGAGGCAGTCGAAGGAGCAGATTTTGCCGTCGTTGGGCGTGAGGTTGATGCCCAGCGAGGTGCCGAGCCTCCGCGAATGGATGGGCCCGAAAATTGTGCTGTGAAAAAGGACGCGCTGCATAGGTTTGAAAACTATATTTTGCGTGTGAACACGCGGGAAATTTGCGAAATGATGAAGCCGAGCACTACCACGGTGGCGAACACCAGCCCTACATCGGCCCATGCCAGGCGCACCGGATAGGAGTCCACGCTCAGTGTGGCGGGGTCGCCCTCCAAGCGGATGAGGCCCAGATGCTGCTGCAAGAGCACCAGCACTATGCCCACGGCAATACCCACCAGGCCGCCGGACACGGTGATGAGCCACCCTTCGTCCACGAATATGCGTGCCACCAGCCCGCGGGGAGCGCCCAGCGCCCGCAGGGTGCGCATGTTGTCGCGCTTCTCAATCACGAGCAGGCTCAGCGTGGAGACGATGTTGAACGAGGCTATCACCAGAATGAACACGAGCATCAGGAAGGTCACCCACTTTTCGATGGCTATCATGCGGTAGGTGTCGGAGCTGAGCTCGCGGCGGTCAAGCACGGTGAGGCCATCGGGGAGCCGGTCCTGCACCAGGCGGCGCACACGGGCGGCATCGGCCCCGGGGACAAGGGCGATGTCGATTGCCGAGGCTTCAGCGTGGGTGTACTCAAGCATGCGGCGCATGGGGTCGAGGGGCAGGAAAATGAAGTCGTTATCGTAGTCCTGCTGGTCCACCTGTGTAACGCCCGTAACAGCCACAGGCAAACGGCGGTAGGCCGCCGCCGGATTGGCCGGATTGATGCGCCCCAGGCGGCGGGGCACGTAGATGTCGGCCGCAGCGTAGGGCGACGGCCGTAAACCCGTGGCCAGGGCTACGCCGACTGAAATCTGGGCCCCGGCCACGCTGTCGGGCAGGCCGTTGTCGGGGGCATAGATGCCGTCAATCACAATGCTGTCCATGCCTGTCACCAGGGCCACGGTGGCGGGATCCACCGCCGCGAAGCGCACCGGCATCTGCGAGCGGTCGGCAACAAGCAGGGCGCGGTCATGCAGCACTGGCATGGCGGCCCGTACCCCGGGCGTGGCGGCAACGACGCGCGCAAGCGAGTCGGCACCGGCAAACACCTTGCCCTCCAGGGGCTGCACGCGCAGGTCGGGGTCGATGCGCGACAGCTGGCGCATGGCAAGGTCCGAAAAGCCATTGAACACGCTCAGCACCACCACAATAGCCATAGTAGCCACCGCCACGCCGACAACTGAGATTATTGAAATCACGTTGACCGCGCGGTGCGACTTGGGCGCCACCAGGTAGCGCAAGGCTATTTTCAGGGCTAACATCCGGCCCCCGGCTTACTTGCTGAGCAGGTTGTCGATATTATCGAGGTAATCGAGCGAATCGTCCAGATAGAACTGCAGTTCGGGCACTTTGCGGAGCTGGAAGCGCACCTGCTGGGCCAGTTCGTAGCGGATGGTCTTGGCTGATTCCTTGATGCTTGCCAGCACCTCGGCGGATTTCTCCGAGGGGAAAATGGACAGGTAGGCCTTGGCCACCGAAAGGTCGGGCGACACACGCACGGTGCTCACCGACACAATCACACCCTGCATTTTGGCGGTCTGCTGGCGGAAAATTTCACTTAAATCCTTCTGTAACAGTCGGGATATTTTTGCTTGTCGAGTTGATTCCATAGTTATAAACGTGTTTATGCTGTTATGTTTCTAATGTTAGAACGCTTCAGCACGTGCAAAGTTAGCAAAAACCGCCGAAAATTTAGACCCCCTTCCCCAATATTTGTTAACGCCGGGAAACGGGATCTTAAAATTCACTGGTCAGGTACAGCATTTTGCATAAGCTCAATAAGCTGTGTGAAATTGAACACCAACCGTGCGATTTCGCACTACTAAAGAACAAAGCCTTTTCAGATTATCAACCTGTATTACAACGCATTACAGTTTTGGCACGGTTCTTGTCATTATATCAGTTAAGTAAGTATTCAAATTTAATTTATGCTATATGCGAGCTTATTTTTTAGTCAATTTCAGTGCGAAGCGAAGGATGTTCTTTCTCGCGCACTCGAAAGCGGCAAGCCGATGAAGCGAGCTAAGCGACTGAACGACAATCTGAAATTGGCAAAAAAGAAGTCGCAGAGAGTATAAAAGATTTTTAATCACTTACTATCGTTTAAATTTGAATACTTACTTATCTAAAACCAACTTGCTAACACCGATACAATGTTTCTTAATTTCCGGAGATTTAAATTGCCGATTTTACTGCTGATACTCTTAGTTTGCGCGGTGCATTCCACCAGTGCAACTGAGGCATCCACGATACCAATCACTCTTGATGAAGCTATTGCCCGCGCACAGGAGAAATCGCCGGCGGCTCAAAGCGCAAAGCATGAGCTAATCTCGGCCCACTGGCAATATCGCTATTATAGGGCTAACTATCTACCTTCGGTCGTATTGTCGTCTACCCCTTCGCTCAACAGCCAAATTAATAAAATTACGCTTAACGACGGCACAAGCATCTTTGTAAAACAAAACCAGCTCAATACCGACATAGCCGTGACCGTTAATCAAAATATAGCATTAACAGGAGGCACGGTTTTCCTCAAATCAGCGTTAGCCCGCATCGACGAGTTCAAGCATAAGACCTCCCTTTATAACTCCATACCTCTAACAATCGGTTATCAGCAAAGTCTATTCGGCTATAATTCGTTGAAGTGGGAAAAGCGGATAGAACCGGTGAAGTATCGGCAAGCGCTAAAGAAATATAACGAGACCATGGAATTAGTGGCTGCCCGTACTTGCCAATATTTTTTCTCATTGGTTGAGGCTCAGACCAATCTGGATTTGGCCAAATTGAACTTTGCTTCGGCAGATACTCTTTACCGGATGGCTCAGGGGCGCTACAAAATAGGCACAATCAACGAAAATGACATGCTCCAGCTTGAAATCAACAGATTGAACGAAGAAACTGCCTGTATGGATGCCGAAGTGCAACTGCATGAACAGACCCAGATTCTTGCCTCATATCTCGGCTACGACGATTTAACTATTATAGAAGCCGCACTACCCGACTCAGTCCCTGACTTACACATCTTGCCCTCCGTGGCAATGGAAATGGCAATGGAAAACGCTTCCGACCCGGATTACTACGCACTCCTGAAACTGGAAAGCGACAGCAAGGTGGCGCAGGCTAAGGCAAATTCAGGCCTTAAAGCAGATATTTACCTTCAGTTGGGATTGTCGCAGTCGGGCCCTACGTTGTCCCAAAGCTACAAACATCCTCATAATCAGGAGTACGCGAGCATCTCATTGTCATTACCCATACTTGACTGGGGAAGAGGGAAAGGGAAAGTGAAGGTAGCGAAATCTCAGCGCGACCTTGCCTATACCACAGCAGAACAAGGCATGAACGATTTCCGCAGGAACCTGAANAAGATGGTNATGCAATTCAATATGCAAGCCAAGAAGGTGGATGTGGCTTTCCGCGCCCACAATCTGGCCTCCCACCGTTACGAGATTTCACGAAGGCTGTATATTGCAGGGAGGAACACCATCTTAGACCTCAACAATGCTATTTCCGAGAAAGACTCGGCCGCACGNTCATATATAACCTCAATCAAAACTTTCTGGACCCTTTATTATACAATACGATCAATAGCCGGGTCTGAAATCATGAAATAATTATACTCCTTATGATAAAGTTATGATAAAGCATAATTTAATAGTCGCTCTTCGCAATCTGGCCAAATATAAANNCCAGACCATTATTAGCGTGGNCTCCATCGGAGTAAGCGTGATGATATTCGCNTTAATCTCTTCTATAATGTTCAACATNAGCGGCGACCGGCTGTTGAAGCAGAATNATGTAGAGAATGCCGCCGTGATNTACTATAGCGGACGCNACCGCGAGTTCGGTGTGATGGACGGCAATGAACTGATCAACCATCAGTACAAGACCATAGAAAAAATATATTTGAATGACAGAGCCAAGAAAAGCTTCAACATCTCTCTTGACAATAATGATCCGCTCAACACCAGCGGTCTGCGTATAAACTCCGACTTCCTCGCGTGGGGAGGATATGAATCCGCGATTACCGGAGGTGTAGCAGCAAATATCGGTGACGGAGAAGCAGTTATAACCCGAAATCTCGGGGACAAACTTTTCGGTAATTATAAAGATGCAGTCGGGCGCTATGTCAAGGTCTANTATGCAAATAAAGGTTTTCAGGACATGCGCAGCTATAAAATCGTTGATGTCCTGGCACCAATCCCGATAAATGACTCTAANATACCTGAGGTCAACTTCCTCCATTCCGATGATTTTGCTTCGGACTTACAGACTACCTTCGCTTACCTATCAATCAAACCAGACGCCCAGNTGAAAGATGTTGTCGAAGAACTGGCCACGTATATGAACGTTTCGCCTACACAACTGCACATCACNAGATACGAAATTTGGGCCGGCACGCAAAATATGATGNNCATCATCATCAGTCGTGCAGTCATNCTGTTCCTNTATCTGTTCGTANTNATGGCCTTTGCGTCGGCCTTGCGCCAGTGGCTTCAGCTGTTCNCNATGCGNCATCGTGAAATGGCAATCCGAATCAGCCTGGGTAGCCGCAAGTCGGATATTTTCGCCTTGTTTATGTCCGAGGAACTCATTTCCATATCCCTTNCCTTTATTGTGACAATAGTCTGCAATCTACTCGCCTTTGCCTTCATTGAGAACAATTTCGGCAATGTCATTGACGACTTGGGATTCGATCCNTCAAGAGTTATCTATCTCACTGTCTGCTGCTACCTTTCGTTAATAATCATCTGTGCAATAGCCAATTGGTATGCCATGCAGAATGCTACGCGCAGTAAGCGAGGGTTGGCAGGCAGAATGAAACCTACCAGGCACAAGCTTCGCAATGTCGGAATCTGCATCCAAATCGTTATTTCCATCGTGTTCCTTGCNGTNACATCGATTTTCGCATTAGGATTCAGCAATATCGAAAAGCAGCTTGGNATTCCGTCGGACAAATCGCGGTATGAGGACGGTCTGGTTGTGAGTACNGAGGGAGTGACGGGTTCCCAAACGCAACAATTNGTCGCTGAAATACGCCGNCTGGAAAGTGTGAGCCATGTGATGAATGTGGTTTATAGCGGTTCGGTTATAGAATTTGCCGACTCTACCGACAGACACTCGCGTATCTATGTGCAGGAGGATGATGACATCGTGGACTTTTATGACATGGACGTNCACATCTTAAATCCANAAAAGACCGCGCGCCGCTTCGTGCTTGTTGACGCTAAAATCAAAGAAAAAATGACCGAGACAGGCGAATTTACAATTGGGAAGTTAATGGTCAATGGCACCCAGTATGATATAGCNGGCTGGTATGATAACATGCCGTTCCTGGACTCAAACATTCCTTCGGTGATAATCACAGACCCAGCTCTTGACAAATACGAAACCTGCAACATTTACATCCTCCCCAAAGACGGTGCCGGACCGGACGCCTTGCACGAAGTGAGAAGACTGGTAAAGCAAGNGGCGCCAGAGCAATCCGAAGCACTCCCGAAAGAACTGGCCTTCAAGCTCCTTGGNGANTACAAGGCGGTGAAGACTGTCCGTGGGGTGATATTTATTTTGCTCGGTATCAGTATTCTTACCACAGTTGCCACGGTCTACTCCACCATCACCCTCGACACCCGCCGCAGAAGAAAAGAAATGGCACTCAGAAAGATCAACGGCGCGAAATCGAAAGATATCTGNAAGATTTTTGCGAAAACCTATTCAATAATTATGGGTATCGCGATTATTATCGCTGTTCCTATATCTCTGGTTGTCCTGGTCAATATGAACGAGACCTTTAAATTCGACACATCACCGGTAGTCGCTACCACGCTGGCGGTGTTAATCTGCATGCTGGTGGTATTTATCACCTTATACGGAAGAATCCGTAAAGTTATGGCAGTGAATCCCGCCGAATATCTTAAAGACTGATAAAACAGCAAAGAAATGGATATAAAGAAAAAGAAACAGGCCGGCTACTGGCAGTATCGCTACTATATAATTGCGGCCCTATGCATTGCCGCCATAATCACTTACGCCGTTATCTCCCTGACGGGGCCTAAAAGAGCGCGTATAGACAGCAAGCTGACCGAGATTGCTTTGGTAACCGAAGGCGATTTTATAGAATACGTGGATGTGGAAGGCATTGTGCGTCCGTTTGCCACGGTGAAGATAAATGCCTTAGAATCAGGGTTTGTTGAACGGGTTGTGGCTGAAGAAGGAGCAATTCTCAGCGAAGGCGATACTATCCTCATATTGAAAAATCCGGAACTTCTGCGCACCATCGCAGATGAAGAAGACGAGTATGGCCGCCAGCAACGCCTGTTGAAGGAACAGGATATAGAAATCAACAAAAACAACCTTACTTTCCGCCAACAGTCCCTCGACGTCGATTTCGAGATAAATCAGATTGAAGATAAGCTCCGTATCGCTCGCGAGGAATATGAGATGGGAATGAAAAGTAAAGCCGAATTCGAGCTCGCCGTACGCGAATACGAATATCATAAAAACAAAGCTGAACTGCAGCAGCGAAGCCTTATCTACGATTCCACCACCACGGAATTACGCAGAGAGCTGCTTGAAGGCGATTTGGAACGGGTGCGTACACGACGTGACCGCGCACTCGCACGCAAGGAAAATCTTGTAGTCCGGACTCCAATATCAGGACAGCTCAGCTTTTTGGCTGCATCTGTCGGCGAACAAGTGCAACTTGGCTCCAACCTGGGTGAAATCAAGGCTTTGAATAACTTCAAAATTTATGCCGCGCTAAGCGAATACTACGTTGACCGTATTTCATCCGGACTTCCCGGTAGTATCTCCACTCAAGGAGAAGTTTTCCCGCTGCGGGTGAGCAGGGTTGTACCTGAAATTAAAAACCGAACTTTTGACGTAGACCTCCTTTTCACCGACAAGAAGCCGGAAAGCCTAAGGATGGGAAAGAGCTATCGAGTGCAAATAGAACTCGGACAACCCGAGCAAGCGGTGATTATTCCTGCCGGCGATTTCTATAATTCTACAAATGGAAAATGGATATATAAAGTTAGCGATGACGGCAATAGAGCTATCAAAACCGATATTGTCATAGGCCGTAAAAATCCTGAACAGTACGAAGTATTAGCCGGATTAAAGCCGGGTGACAGGGTAATAATTAACGGTTACGAATTTTTCGATAACGAGAAAGAAGTAATAATGAAGTAATCAATTCATCTTTCGCCTGCGAAAGATAGGGCTTACCGCATAAATATAAACTAATTTTTAAGAGTTACTTAAGAGTTACTTATGATACAAATCAACAATCTTCAAAAAATATTCCATACGGACGATATGGAAACTTGGGCCTTGAACGATGTTCAGCTAAGCGTAAAACCCGGTGAGTTCATAGCTATAATGGGGCCAAGCGGATGCGGAAAATCGACTTTACTCAACATACTGGGCTTGCTCGATACTCCGACGAGAGGGTCATATCTGCTCAATGGAGTGGAGGTGAGCCGAATGAAAGAGAACGAACGGGTGGACGTCAGAAAGGGTGTAATCGGATTCGTGTTCCAAAGCTTCAATCTCATCGACGAATTGACAGTGAAAGAGAATATTGAGCTACCGCTCATATATTTAGGTCTTGACCGGAGCGAGCGTCGCGAGCGCGTACAGAAAGTGATGGAACGTATGGGCATAGCCCACCGGAGCGGTCACTACCCGAGCCAGCTGTCCGGAGGTCAGCAACAACGCGCTGCCATTGCGCGAGCCGTGGTTGCCAATCCTAAAATAATACTTGCCGATGAGCCGACCGGAAATCTTGATTCAAAAAACGGTAAGGAGGTGATGACACTGCTGTCCGAACTTCATAAAGAGGGTACGACAATTGTGATGGTGACCCACTCGCAGCATGATGCCCAGTATGCGAATCGAATAGTGAAGCTCTTTGACGGACATATATCTTCGGAGTTCGATATGTAATTATCGTCTTGGAAGGTAAAATATTATTTGTTAACTTTGTAATATGATTGACAGTCAATGCAAACTACTCGTGGTAGATGATAACGAGGATATCCTGCTTTCGCTCCGAATGCTGCTGAAACCGCGTATCAATTCTATACGGATGATAAAGGATCCTCGTCGGATCTCCGAATTGATGGATTCATTCCAGCCTGATGTTATCATCCTTGATATGAATTTTCAACAAGGTCAAAGCAGCGGGGAAGAAGGCTACCGATGGTTGCGGTTTATCCTGGATAAGAACCCCGATGTAGTGGTGTTGATGCTTACGGCATACGTTGATACCGAGAAGGTTGTCCGAGCAATAAAGGCTGGCGCAACTGACTTTATTCCCAAGCCCTGGGATAATTCTAAGTTGATAGGCATTATTGAAAGTGCTTATCAGCTCCGCGTGTCACGTCGCGCATCAGATGCTCGGCAAAGTTCACGAAGTGATGTGCCGCTGCTGATTGGTGAATCACCGGCGATGAGACTCCTGAAGGAGCATATTGAGAAAATCGGGGCAACCAATGCCAATGTTCTTATAACGGGCGAAAATGGTACGGGCAAAGACGTGGTGGCCCACCTGCTGCACTCCTATTCTCCTCGTAGCAGCAAACCGTTGGTGACCATAGATCTGGGCACAATTCCCGAACATTTGTTCGAAAGCGAGCTTTTCGGGTATGAAAAAGGCGCTTTTACCGATGCCCGCACTGCAAAGGAAGGGCGCGTGGCGACCGCAGATGGAGGTACGCTTTTTCTTGACGAAATTGGGAACCTCCCCCTCGTTTCGCAGCAGAAATTGCTGACAGTCATAGAGAAACAGTGTTTCGCTCCTCTGGGCTCAAATAAAAACAAGCAAGTAGATGCCAGGATAATTGCTGCAACCAATGCCAATATTCCCCAGATGGTCGCGGAGGGGACATTCAGGCAGGACCTGCTCTATCGAATCAAGACCTTTGAACTCCACGTGCCCCCGCTGCGCGAACGAGGAAATGATATTTTACTTCTTGCCGATTTCTTCGCCGAGCGGATTTGTGCACGATACAAGATTAGCCACAAGCAATTCAGCGATAAAGCAAAGACAAAACTTCTGAGTTATCAATGGCCCGGCAATGTGCGCGAACTTCAGCATCTGGTTGAGCAAACAATCATTCTGTCTGCAGGCAATGTAATATATTCCGATGAAGTGTTTTTTCCGGAAGCTGTCAGGACTGAAGAAAATCCCACGACGCTAAATCTTAAAACTTTGGAACGGGAAGCGATTCTTAAAGCTATTGATCAGGAAAATGGCAATTTATCCCAGGCAGCAGCGTTGCTTGGCATTTCGCGCTATGCCTTATACCGTAAAATTGAAAAATACGGCCTGTGATGGGATGGTTTAAGCGTAAATCCATTGACCGAATCCGAAGAATGGTGCAGGCTATCGGCAGTGGTGACTTTTCTTCCCGTATTTTGGAGGAAGATCTTCGGGGGTCGGAAAAGAAACTGGCCCAGGAAATGAACAACGTTATGGCCAATTTTCGCAACCATGTCTTGGATTTGGAGCGGAAATACGGCCAATACGAAATGTTCTTCGACGTGATAGACATAGCTATAATCGTCTCCGAAAAGGACGGCAATATTAAGTTTATGAACCGAAAAGCAGTTGAAAGTCTGTGCGGTTTCAGAATTAACCGTTTGACCGATTTGGCTGCCTTAGACGAAAGTCTGCCACATTCTTTGCTCAGTCTCCAGCCGGGAGAATCCAAGGCAATTTCACTCAATAAAGAAGGCTGTGAGTTCCAATTTAAAATCTCGAAAGTGAAATATAGCACCTACGATGAGGAAAGCTATATCTATTCTATCGAAGATATTAATCGTCTGCTTTTTGAGAATGAAATTGAATCACAGCACAAACTCGTGACGGTTATCACCCATGAGATTATGAATTCGCTTTCACCTATTATATCTCTTTCCAATACCTTATGCGAAGTCACGGATTGCTCTGATGAAGATCGGCTTCTGGCGTTAAACACCATCCGGGAACGAAGTCAGGGATTGATGAATTTTGTGAAAAATTACAGGAAATTGTCGCAAATAGGGGCACCTCAATTACAATGGATATGCATGGGCGAACTCTTTGAGGGATTACGCCATCTGTTCCCTCAGTCATTTATAAAATTTGATGTTCAAGACCCGGAGGTACGCCTACATCTGGACAGGTATCAGATGGAGCAAGTCCTTATAAATCTGATTAAAAACGGAATGGAGGCCTGTGGTGAACATCCTGAGGTTGTGATTAGTGCCAAGCCCGATCACTCCAAGCGACTATTTATAATATCTGTGCACGATAATGGTGTGGGAATCAAAGCCGAAGATGCCCAGCGTATCTTTGTACCTTTCTTCACAACGAAAGCCCGGGGTGAGGGTATCGGTTTAAGCATATCCAGGCAGATAGTCAACGCCCATAATGGCAATCTCCGATTCGAGCCATCGGCAGCAGGCTCGACCTTTATAATTCAGCTTCCACTGGTCTATCGCTTATAATTTCATCAAGCCTTGCCCCTATCCTTGGTGTACTGAAAAAATTTTTGTGGAATGTTTACCGCGGCCACCGTTAATATGGCGCTTTATCGCTATCTTTGCGCAAATATTTCAATGAGTTATGATAGAGAAAAGAGCTGTTTTCGCCACCCGCTTCGCAGCAGTGGCCACAACGGTCGGGTCGGCCGTAGGCCTGGGCAATATCTGGCGCTTCCCCTACGAGGCCGGCATGCACGGCGGGGCGGCGTTCATCCTGTGCTATCTGGCTTTCGTTTTCGCGATAGCCCTACCGGTGCTGTGCGCCGAGTTCGCCATGGGCCGCGACACGCGCAGCAACATTTTCGGAGCCTTCCGCAAGCTCTGCCCCGGCGGCGCGTGGCACTATGTGGGCTATGTGGCCATCCTCGCCTCGCTGCTCATCCTCAGCTTCTACTCCGTTGTGGCGGGCTGGACGGTGGAATACACGCTTGCATCGGTATGCGGCAAGCTCAACTTCGCCGACGCCGCCACAGGCCACGGACAGTTCGTGGAGCTAACCACTGGCTGGCGCCCGGTGGTGTGGACGGTGATTTTCCTGCTGTGCAACGTGTGCGTGCTCATGGGCGGTGTCACCAAGGGAATCGAGCGCATGAGCAATATCCTGATGCCACTGCTTTTCGTGCTGCTGGTAGCTTTCTGCATCAATTCATTCACCATGCCAGGCTTTGCCGACGGCATCCGCTTCCTGTTCAGCCCTGATTTCAGCAAAATCACTCCGGCGGTGCTCCTGAGTGCTCTGGGCCAGGCCTTTTTCTCGCTCAGCCTCGGCTTGGGCTGCATGATGACCTACGCTTCCTATTTCAGCGACCGCAACCGATTGGGCACCACAGCTTTTACGACTGCCATGCTCGATACGCTCGTGGCCATCCTGGCGGGAATCATAATCTTCCCGGCGGTGTTCTCGTTCGGCATCTCGCCCGGGTCGGGTCCCACACTGGTGTTCGAGGTGCTTCCGTTCATCTTCTCGCAGCTTCCTGCCGGCGCCGTGTGGTCCACGCTCTTTTTCATGCTGCTGTTCCTCGCCTCCATCACCTCGACGGTTTCAATGAGCGAAATCTCCATCACATTCTTATGCGAAGAAAAGAAGATGTCGCGCCGCAGTGCCACCCTGCTCTCCTCGGCCATCGCCCTGGTGGGCGGCGTGCTTTGCGCACTCAGCTTCGGGCCGCTGCGCGGCTTCACAATAGGAGGCATGACGGTGTTCGACCTCTTCGACTACGTTTCGTCCAACATCTGCCTGCCTCTCGGCGGCATGGCTGTGTCAATTTTCGTCGGGTGGGTTATTGACCGCCGGATGCTGCGCCGGCAGATGACCGACGGCGGAGCCTTCCGCTTCCGCCTGTTGCCGGTGCTCGTTTTCTGCCTGCGGTGGCTGTGCCCCGCAGCTATACTGCTGATTTTCCTTAATTCAATCGGGCTGATATAATCCTCCTCAGTGCCAGCAGGGAGTTTTGAGGTGAGGCAGGAGCGAGGAGTGGTACACAGGGTCGCGGCCGTTGCGCAGCTGGGCCTTGTAGTCGTCGAGCAGGATGACGGCGTAGCGCCCCAGCACGGCCAGGGCCGCAAGGTTGCACATGGTCATCAGCGCCATGGTAATATCGGCCAGCGCCCACACGAAATCCAGCGTAGCCACGGCACCGATCATCACCATCGCAGCCACGATGATGCGATAGGCCCACACCACCCACCGGCGGCGAGTGATGAACTGTATGTTGGTTTCGCCATAATAGTAGTTGGCCACGATGCTGGTGAACGCGAAGAAAAAGATGGCCGTGGCCACGAACACCGAACCCAGGTTGAGGCCCAGTTCGGCATCCAGGGCATTCTGAGTCAGGGCAATACCGCTCAGGCCGCTCTGCGGCGCATCGTTGAGCAGGATAATAAAGGCCGTGCAGGTGCAAATTATCAGCGTGTCCGTGAACACTCCCAGGGTTTGGATAAGGCCCTGCTTCACAGGGTGACTGACCGATGCCGTGGCAGCCACGTTGGGCGCCGAGCCTTCGCCGGCCTCGTTGCTGAAAAGCCCGCGCTTGATGCCCATCATAATAGCCGCTCCCACGCCGCCGCCCAGGCCGGCACGGAAGTTGAATGCACCATCGAAAATCTGACCCATCACGCGCGGAAACTCAGTGATATTGAGCACCATCACCGTGAGTGCCAGCACTATATAGGCAATAGCCATCACCGGCACCACCACCTGGCTGAAACGCGAAATGCGGTGTATACCGCCGCAAATCACCAGCAGCGTCATCACGGTCAGCACCGCACCGGTGAGTGTGGAGTCGATTCCGAATGTATCAAGCGACTGGGCTATCGTGTTGGATTGCACGGAGTTGAACGCCAGGCCGAAAGTCACCGTGATGAGTACTGCAAACAGCACCGCCCACCAGCGCTTGCCGATGCCGTGCTGAATATAGTATGCCGGACCGCCGCGGAACGAATCGTCGCCCTGCACCTTGAACAGCTGAGCCAGCGTGGACTCGACGAACGCATTCGCACTGCCCAGCAGCGCAATAATCCACATCCACATCACCGCGCCGGGTCCGCCGAGAGCAATGGCCGTGGCCACGCCGGCAAGGTTGCCTGTGCCCACACGACTGGCGATGGACACGGCAAAGGCCTGGAACGACGACACGTGCTTGCGGGGCGCCGCTTCGGGTTTATCCTCGATGGTTTTAGGTTGGCCGCTGTCCACCAACAGTCTGCACATCTCACCAATCATCCGGAACTGAACCCCGCTCGTGGCAAGAGTGAAATAAATGGCCCACAGCAGGAGCATGGCAATCATCACATAGCTCCAGAGAATTTCGTTGATTATATCGATAATGTGCATAACAGTCTGTTTCTATCCGCAAAATTACAAAAATAATCCCACGGGCAAAATTAATTTTTCGACAACAACCCGCAAATAGCCCCAAGCCAGGCCAACTTGCGGCATAAGCGGCGGAGCCGCGATTTAGCGAGAAACCCCGCACGCAGTGTGGGGTGGGTGGAACCGTATACATGTGGAGCATCGGAGATGCGATGTAACACGGCCCCTACGACATCGCATCTCCGATGCTCCTTTAGCTATGGGTTTACCCTACCCCACACTGCGTGCGGGGTTTCTCGCTACCTCGCGGCTCCGCCGCTCTCCTATCCCGACCCAGGGGCGGCAAGGGGCGTAGCCGGAAACTCACAAAGCCCATCTTATCACTCTCCGCCCCCAAAAATCACATTTTTCGGGTGATGTGCCGCGAAATGGCACACCTCTGCACTACCTTTGCAAAAAAATCTCATTAACTATGGCAAACTCCGTCCGACTCCTGCGCCGCTACGTGTGGCTCGTGGATACCCTGCGCCGCGAAGGCCGCCTCACACTCGACGAAATCAACCGCCGATGGCAACGCAACTGCTCAATCCGCACCGACGGCGAAGCCGAGCTGCCAGCTCGCACCTTCCACCGCCACCGCGAAGCCATCGCCGAAATCTTCGACATCGAAATCGCCTGCGACCGCTTCAACGGCAACACCTACTACATCGCCAACCCCGAAGCCCTGGACAACCCCGGCTTCACGGCCTGGCTATTCAACGGCCTCGCCATCGACAATATCCTGTTGGCCAACGACTCAGCGACTTCGCGCATAATATTTGAGGAAAGCCCCGGCGGCAGCCAACACATGGCCGCCATAGTCGAGGCCATCGCCGCCAGCCGCACACTCCGCATCAGCTACCGACGCTTCGGCGCCAACGAGACCGCCGAACGTACCGTGGAGCCCTACGGACTCAAGCAATCCAACCGCCGCTGGTACCTCCTTGCCCGAAATAGCAACTACCCCATCCTCACCGTCTATGCCCTGGACCGTATCGAGGCCATCGCGGCCACCGACGGCACCTTCACCCTCGACCCCACGCTGGACATCCACACCTATTTCAACGACGTCATCGGCGTGAACGTGGACTCCGACTACGCATGCGAACCCATCACCCTGCGCGTCTACGGCCCGCAGCGCGCCTACATCGAAAGTCGCCCCCTGCACGCCTCACAACAGCGCACCGCCGCCACCACCGACTACTCCGACTATACCCTGCACCTCTGTGCCGAGTACGAGTTTCAGCGCGCCATCCTGGCCCTCGGCCCCGACGCCGAAATCCTCAGTCCCGCCTGGCTCCGCGACGAAATCAAATCCCTCGCCACCGCCACCCTCGCCCGCTACTGCACCGACACTAACCGCTGAAAATCCACGCATTACCACCCGCAGGGACGTGCCTCCGGCACGTGTCACCGGGAACTCAGCACATTCCCGCCCACGTGCCGGAGGCACATCCCTATAGCCAGCCAAACGCAGCCACGGGTCCCCGACCATGATTGCTACTTCTGACTTATGACTTATAACTTATAATCTTCATCGCCAAGAATTCGAGAAACATATCCGCGATGCCGGAACCATTTATGTGCCCAATTCGGAACCATATAAACGTAGCCGGAAATATCCTCATGAGGCACACAATCAAGGGTATTACCTATTGTGGATGCCGCCTGTGCTACACTCAGCCCCGTTTGCCTGGCAATCTCCTCCCGAAGGAGTGTGTATGACACTTCGCGGATTTCCGAAGCCGACGGCACGCGGCCAAATTTCGCAACGAGAGCATCCCGTTCCGGCAGTCTGACTTTGGGCCCTACATGCAATCCATCGAAGCAATACTCTCCATCGATTTTTCGCATCACAAAACCGCCCCTGTTGCGGGCATTGCATTCCTCGGCCCACAATTTCACAACCGGATGCGAAATCCGCTTCATCAGTTCAGGGATGATCGGTTGGCGCCTAAGCTGACCATACGTATAACCCTCGCGGTTAATCCCGCCCGAACCCGACGGAACATCCGAATCTGATATAGCACATCCGGGGGGGGCCGTCAACAAATCAAATATGTCATTAAATATAGACATTAGTCTGCTATTATTCAGAGCAACAGTCACTCCAAAAACGCCACCAGGGGTTTTGTGGGCACTTTCTCATTCTTAGATGGTTAGCATTAATGCTCCAGTATCCACAAAATCTACATCTATGCACAAAACTCATATAAAAAATATATATTTAGATTTATAATTATTTACGTGTAAATTCGATACGATTAACTTCGAGTTTACGTATTTTATATTCCTTTACAGCATTGATAGCAGCAACAGAGATTGAGACAACTGCTCCAATGATGGCAAGGAAGACCCCTTCAGAAAGAGCTGTAGCACCTGCAGCGGCCCCAAGCCCCAATAGACTACCACCTCCTGTAAATGGTGCAGCTGCAATACAAAGCAGCCCAATTCCAAAGGCAGCCTTTCGTGTATTGCGTTTCTTACGTTGAGCCGCTTCTATCCTGCTCACAATTTCAGAAGCTTTGGGGCCTTCAAGAATGATTTTATCCTCCTTGGCTTCAAGTGCCCTTTCCAACTCTTTTTCTGTATGGCAGATAATCATAATTTTACATTGATTTAAATATTAATAACTATAAAAAATCGCAAAAGACGTGAGGCGCTTTTTGCGTCACGTCCTTCAGTTTCAGGTATCGCCAAACACCTCATACAAACAAGACTTGAAGATGTTCGCCCCACGTCTATATCTGTATATGCGTGGGCCTATACGGCCGCCATATGCGGATATAGATAGTGGGCATTCTTCGTCGAGAGTCCGTCCGTATTTCTACTGATTTGGCGATTTCGAAACTGAGAACTATCGGCAAGATGCCTTTTGCGTGATTTCACGTTGTGGCGTGAAATCGGTTACAAATTTAGCACTATTTTTCGAAGAATGCCCACAGGAGCGAAAAATTTTTATCGGCGGAAGTTCCTGCGCACCGAATCAAAGATGAACCATGCGGCCACCATGCATGCCGGCGTCACCACCCCGCTCCACCGCGACTGGAGGAACTCAACAGGCCCGGTCATCAGCACGGCGATATTGAGTATCAGCACGATAGTGAGATATGCCTGTACCTTCAGGACCATACCCCACACAGGGATTGGAACGTCATGACCCACGGCAATAGTCTTTAATTTCATATCCATAATCTTTTTTGCCACAAAGTTACACACCCACTCTGCCACTTGGCGACATATCACACAAAATTTTTGATCCCCCAAGCCCGGCCTGTCCGCTGACTTACACTCGCGGTTGGGAATCATTAAGCGCTACCGCCGCTCTCCTATCCCGACCTGGGGGCGGCAAGGGGCGTAGACCCTTTGTGGTGAAATCAAAAATTAAAATGCACGCTCTTATACTTAATTTGGCTTAAATACACACATACTCTTCGCTTTACTGCATGATTTTTCTCATCACCGATTTATCTTTTTATATCTCTCTGGCATAGACGGTAGTATCGATATTTTTAGTATTTGATTCACGCATTTCTTACATACACTTTTTTCCTGGACTGCGTAAATTGTACATTCAACCGTGCCTGCCGATACTAATTTTGCAGCATAATCATAAACATCGAATTAATATGCCAAGAAAAAATTTTGCATTCCGCTTTGCCTGGTCCGAGGCTATCGCTGACTTGCGATGGCCGGTGCGCCTGGAAGTGTTCGAGGCAACCGTTCGCTATGCCGAAACGGGCCAGACAGGCGAACTATCGCCCGAGGCCGCCGAAGCCTTTGAAAAACACATACTTCCCGATTTCCGCCGTCGCCAGAAAGCCGCCGAATACCGCGCGCGCCGCAAAGCCCGGCTGGCCGCTGAAGCTGCCGCCAAAGCGTCCGAGCAGGTCATAGAGCTCTCCACCCGCCCCGCCCTCGCCTCGGGTCGCTGCGTTGACCGCTCCGAGCCGATTGCCGTTCACGCTGCCGTAACAACCCATCCGGCCATCGCTCCTCCTTACAGAAAATTTTCGTAACTTTGCACCGCTCATCGGAGGGTCGTTAGTCGCAACTATCTGGCTGGATAAGATGTCGGGTGCGCCCGGTTAAATGTTAAATTTATTCGTGTCCTGATATGGAAAAGACTGACACCAAGGTCGGGCTTGACTATGCCCGCGGCTCAATTCCTTCGCTGTTCTGCAAGGTGTTCTTTCCCACACTGCTGGGAATGATTTTCAATGCGCTTCTCACCATTATCGACGGCATTTTCGTTGGGCGGGGTGTGGGCCCCGACGGCATAGCGGCCGTCAATATCATCGCCCCCGTTTTTATGGTCACCACGGGCGTAGGGCTGATGTTCGGCATCGGTTCGGCAGTCACGGCCGGCATTGCACTGGCATCGGACAACCGCCCGAAGGCCAATGCCATAATCACATCGGCATTCATGGTTGCCACTCTGATCATAGCCATCCTGGTGGGCTTGTGCGCATTGTTCCCTGATGGCACGGCGCGGCTGCTGGGCAGCTCGGATGCCTTGCTGTGGCACGCAAGGGGCTATCTTGCCTATCTGCTGCTTGGAATTGTGCCGCTGATGTGGCAGAGCATTGGCATGATGGTCATCCGCCTGGACGGCTCGCCCAAGTATGCCATGATGTGCAACATCCTGCCGGCGCTGCTCAATATTGTGCTCGACTGGTGGTTCGTGTTCCCCCTGGGCATGGGTGTGCGGGGCGCAGCCCTGGCAACTTCGCTGGCCTGCATAGTGGGAGGAGTGATGGCGGTGACATATTTCCGCTTTTCCTATGTGCTGAAATTCACCCGGCATCTGGCGGGCTTCACCCGTCTGATTGCCAATCAGGTGGCCGTGGGCGCTGCGGCATTCATCACCGAGATAGCCATGTCAGTAATGATGTTCACGGGCAATGTGGTGTTTATGCGCAGCTTCGGCGAAGCCGGCGTAGCAGCATTTTCAATCGCCTGCTACCTGTTTCCGCTCATCTTCATGATTAACAACGCTGTGGCCCAGTCAGCCCAACCCATAATCAGTGTGAACTACGGTGCCGGCAATCCCGACCGCGTGCGTCGCGCCCTGCGTGTGAGCATCATCGTGGCAAGCATCTGTGGCCTGGCCGCAACGCTCGGTATCAGTCTTGGCGCCAGGTGGATTGTGGGAATGTTCATATCGCCCGAAAGCCAGGCCGCCCGCATTGCCGTTGCCGGTCTGCCCATATTCGCCACCACCGGCATTGTCTTTGCNCTCAACATCGCCTTCATAGGCTTCTACCAGAGCATCGAAAAATCCCTTGCCGCCCTTGTGCTCACCCTGCTGCGCGGCGTTGTAATCCTTGTGCCGCTGTTCCTGCTCCTGCCGCGCCTCTTTCCCCAATGGGGCATGTGGGCCGCCATCCCCGCCTCCGAAGCCATCACCCTGCTCATCATCCTCACCACCTTCCGCTCCATCGNCGGGAAGNGNTGAACTTGCAACATTTAAGAAANTTAGCTAACTTTACGCAATTTCACGTATTTCCAAGTATCGAATTTATGACGATTGATGATATCCGGCGTCTGATTGCATCTGATGAATCGCGCACGCTTGAGCTAAAGAAAACCACCGGCGAACTTAAGGATGGCATGCATGCAGCTTGCGCATTTCTGAACACCGACGGCGGATGGCTGATTTTCGGCATAACACCAAAATCACTGAAGATTATCGGGCAGCAAGTGACGGATGATACCAAGCGCGAGATTTCCCAGGCTCTGGCAGGTATTGAACCTGCCTACGACATTCATCCAATATATGTGGATGTTCCTGATTATCCAGGCAACAAGGTGATTGTGTTTCATTTTGATGGTTGGAAGTGGGGCCAGCATCCCTTCACCTACCGCGGCCGCCCATATTACAAGGTTGAAAGTACCACCAAGATAATGCCGCGCGAAATGTACGACGAACGGATTCTGGCCTACGAACCCCGACACTACTGCTGGGACTCGCTTCCGGCGACGGGAGTCAGTCTTTCCGACTTGAACCGCGACAGGATATTGGGCTGCATCAGNCTTGGAGTAGAGGGTGGCCGAATTCCGGAGTCAGCATTGGCAGCTCCAATTGAGGACACTTTGGCAAANTGGAANCTCACNNTCAATGGAGTNCCGACNAACGGCGCCGCTATGCTTTTTTCGGATAATATCTACCCCTACGATAACTTCCAATTAAGGATGGCTCGATTTCTTGGAACAAATAAGCTTGAATTTATCGATAATCAGCGCGTAGAGGGAAATTTCTTNGACCTNCTNGATGCNGGNATGGCTTTCTTTTTCAAGCACCTCAATCTCAGNGGGAAAATCACNAATAAAAGCCTCATGCGGGAGGAAAGACTCGAAGTGCCCGTGAGCGCANTGAGAGAAGCANTAATCAATGCNTTGGTNCANCGCCAATGGGANAAAGNGAATCTGACAATCAGTCTNGCNGTNTANGACGACCGNGTGGAGATTGCCAACCCCGGNNTNNTNCCTCCNAANATAACTCCNGAGAATATNAAGGANTCGCATGAGTCATACCCNTANAATCGCAATATGGCNCAGGCNCTCTACCGCTCNACATTCCTTGAAAGCTGGGGNAGCGGCATCCANCGNATAATCGANGCNTGCCGCGAGCAAGGTGTGGAGGACCCNACNTGGCGNTGGGACGGCGGATTCGTGTATGTCACTTTCAAACGNCCCAGAAAAGAACCAAAACCTACAATTACTACAAGCACACCACTAGAGGACCCCAAGCTTGCCCCAAGTTCGCCCCAAGTTCGCCCTAAGNTCGCCCCAAGCTCGCCCCAAGTTATACAACTTATACGGGCAATGGATGACGAATATTACTCAATAAGAGAATTAACTGAATTGTGCGGGTATATCGATACAAAACATTTCAGAGAAAGCTATATTAATCCAGCATTGGCAGAAAATGCCATTGAACGGCTGTATGCAGATCAACCCAAGCATCCTAAGCAGAAATATCGTCTTACAGAGTCTGCAAAAGAATGGAAAATATCTCAGAACTTCTGAATCATTAGAGGGTTTTATTATATAAAAANNNNTTTTATGACTCGGAATATTAAAATCGGCAGTTTGGACTGCCTGTGCTGCNCCGGAAGCGAGGACCGGATTGCCTATATTCTTTATCCGGCCGACATGCTGGCGGACTGGATTGNGCCGGCNGTGAACCGCTACGGCCCTACGATTGTGGTGATTACGGGCATGGACTGGCANAATGTGTTCAGCCCCTGGCCTGCCAAGGGTGTGCCGGCAGGTAGCCCCGACTTCAAGGGCGAGTCGCCGCAGTTCCTGGCCACGCTTCANCANAGTGTTATCCCGCAGGTGGAAAGAGCACTGAATATATCNCCGGATGNTGAGCGCACGNTNGTNGGNGTNTCCATGTCCGGGCTNTTCNCGCTNTGGCAGTGGATGTTGTGCGANACTTTCGCNAACATCGCCTCGCTGTCGGGTTCGTTCTGGTACNCCGGATTTCTGGATTGGATGCGGCAGCGCGCCATACCGAAAAAAACCGGTAGAGGCTTTTTCCTGCTGGGCAAACTTGAGGACAAATCAAAGGTGAAAGCCTTCGACTGTGTGGCTGCCAATACCGAGGAAATTCTCAACCTGCTGCGCGAGGCCGATGTGGATGTCGAATTCCGCAGCGTGCCCGGCAACCACTACTCCAACCCCATCCCCCGCCTCGACCTCGCCTTCCAGGCGCTGTATGAATAGAAAATTTAGTCCATCTATTTCACTTTTATGTGAAATATTTGTTGTATATTTGTACCCACACAAAAACAAATCGATATGAGCGAAGTGGAGTTGCTCCTTTTGGACCAAACTGAGAATTGCACGGTATATACCATCCAGTTTCTTTCTGATGACTTAAATGAATTCGAAAAGTTCGTTGCTAAGTTTCAGGAGGATGCTGAACTTAAGGCTGATTTCCGTATCATCGCAAAGTTTATTGACCAGATACTTGACTTCGGAGCCCTTGAAAGATATTTCAGGCCAGAAGGAAAGATGAAAGACTCAGTGGTAGCTCTTCCTACGCTGCGTTCGAAACTTCGACTATACGGATTGAGATTGTCAGATAAAATCCTGATACTGGGAAATGGTGGTGAAAAGCGTACCCGCACGTACGATGAAGACGACTCGCTAAAAGGCTACGTTCTTACTTTGCAAAGGTTTGAAGAATTGCTAACGGAGGGTGTAAATAATGGGAGTGTTGTTATCACCGAAAAGGAAATTGAAACCGATAAAACCTTCGAGTTATGAAAAAAGCTAAAACATCTTTGCGTGAGCTTTTGGGCGATATTTCCCCCGAGGAAAGGGCTGAAGCAAGACTTTCGTTCCAGATTTCCAATCGCCTTGACTTCCTTATGCGTCAACAGGGCTTGTCGAAGAAACAGCTTGCTGAAGCTATCGGAAAGCGTCCGAGTGAAATCACCCGCTGGTTGAGCGGTGAACACAACTTCACGATTTCTACCCTGGCAAAGCTTACAAGCTTCTTCGGACAACCGATAATCAACGTTGTATGAAATTAAACGAGCTCCGGCGATTATGCCGGAGCTCGTTACACTTTAATAAATACTAATTTACCAGATTACGACGCGTTCGGCTTCGGGGCGCCACATTTTGTCGCCGTCCTTGATGCCGAAGGCTTTGAAGAAGGGGTCGATGTTGCGCAGGGTCACGTTCACACGGTTCACACCCAGGGAGTGAACGTCGCCGGTGGTGAGGGAGCGCATTTCCTCAGGACGGATGTTGTTGGCCCAGAGGTTAGCGTAGTTCATGTAGAACACCTGGATGGGATCGAAGCCATCGATTTTGGCTTCCTCGGCGGTGATGTCCACGCCTTTCTTCTTCTGAGCGTCGAGGAAGGCGGTCATGGCAATGCGGAGGCCGCCCTGGTCGGCGATGTTCTCGCCCAGAGTGTACTGGCCGTTGGCGTTGAGGCCGGGGAGCACCTCGACGGCATCAAACTGAGCCACGAGGCCCTGAGTCTTCTCGGCGAAGGCGGCCGCGTCCTCGGCAGTCCACCAGTTCGCCATGTTGCCGTCGGCGTCGAAGTTGCAGCCCTGGTCATCGAAGCCGTGAGTCATCTCGTGGCCGATAACCACACCGATGCCGCCGTAGTTCTCGGCGTCGCTGGCCTCGGGGTCGAAGAAGGGAGCCTGGAGAATACCGGCCGGGAACACGATTTCGTTGGACATGGGGTTGTAGTATGCGTTGATTGTCTGCGGTGTCATGCCCCACTCGGTTTTATCCACGGGTTTGCCCCACTTGGCGTATTCCTTGTTCTGGTACCACATGCTCACGTTGTGCATGTTCTCGTAGTAGGACAGGGCGGGGTCGATTACCATTGTGGAGTAGTCCTCCCACTTGTCGGGGTAGCCGATTTTCACGGTGAATGCGTTGAGCTTCTTGATGGCGTTGAGCTTGGTGTCGTCGCTCATCCAGTCCAGGTTGATGATGTGCTTGCCCAGAGCGGTGCGGAGGTTCTCGACCAGGCCGAGCATATACTGCTTGGACGACTCGGGGAAGTATTTCTCAACATAGAGCTGGCCGATGGCTTCGCCCAGGGCACCCTCGGTGGCGCTGAGAGCGCGCTTCCAGCGGGGACGCTGCTGCTGCACACCGCTCACCACCTTGCTATAGTCGAAGGCGGCGTTGGTGAAGTCGTCGCTGAGTCGGCCGGCGGCCTGTGCAACATAATTCCACAGGAAGTAGTCCTTGATTTCGCGGTCGGTGAGCGAGTTCATCAGGTTGAAGCCCTGCTTGATGGTGTTGGGGGTCATCACGATGACAGTTTCGGGAGTGGGGATGCCCATGGTTGCCATGAAGTAGTTGTCCCAGTCCACACCGGGGAATTCGGCCTTGAGCTGGTCGACGGTGTAGGGGTTGTACATGGCGGGGATATTGCGGCTTTCCTCGCGGGTCCAGGTTGAGTCGGCGATGGCAGTTTCAATCTTCATCACGTTGCGGGTGATGCGGTCGGCGTCCTTCTTTGAGTAGCCTGCGTTGCGCATCTGGGCAGCGATGAGTTTCTTGTAGGCCTCGCGCACTTTCTTGTTCTCGGCGTCGTTGAGCAGGTAGTAGTCGCGGTCGCCCATGCCGAGGCCGGCGGCGCCCAGGTACATGGCATACACGTCGCTATCGGCAAGGTCGCCCATGGGGCCTGCGCCGAAGAAGGGGTTGCCGTACTCCTTGTGCATCCACAGGAGCAGTTCGGGCAGCTCGGCGTGGGTGGCATTTTCAATTTTCTTGAGGTCGGCCTGGATGGGCTGAGCGCCCTCGCGGTTGCGGCGCACGGAGTCCATGGCCTGGTTGTAGATTGTGGACACCATGAAGGCTACGGTGCCGGGCTCGGGGTTTGTGGCACCGAGGTTGAGCACGATGTCGCGCACACGGGCCTCGCTGGAGTCGTTGAGGATGTTGAACTGACCGTAGCGGGCATGCTCGGGAGTGAGGGGGTTAGCCTCAATCCAGCCGCGGTTCACGTAGTGGTAGAAGTCCTCCGAAGGAGCCGTGGCCGGGTCAATATAGGCCGGATTGAGGCTCTTGAGGTGCTCGGCATTGGCGCCGAGGCCAGCAGCCGCCAGCATGATGGCCGCTGCGAGAGTTTTGGGGTATCTCATAGACTGTGAAATGATAGTTCTTATCAGATTTATAAGATTTATGAAATTTCTGAATTTAATAATATGACGCGGTACCGGGCGAATTATTACATTATCTCCACAATTTTTTCCAGCAGGGGGTACCACAGGAAGCCTTTGGCCTTGCCGTGGCCAAGGCGCGACAGCAGGCTCATGTAGAGCTCAATCTGGCGGCGGTGAGCTTCGCGCGGGCGGCTGGTGAACTTGTAGTCAATCACCACCGTATCGCCCTCCGGAGTCACAATGAAACGGTCCGGGCGCACGGACTCCGTAGGGGGCTGCCCGTTGGCCTCGTGGTTGACTTTGTAGATGGTGCGCTCGGCAAACACTTTGTTGTCCTCGGCAAACCAACTGCGCACACGCTCGCCTCCGAGCTCAAAGGCGTGGCGGATGCGGGCGCCGTAGTCGGCTTTCTTCTCGTCGGTGAGGCCGAAGCGCACAGCGGCGCGGTCGAGCGAGTTGTCAAGGTCGGCCATGGTGCGCATTTCGGCCATGATTGCGTGCAGCAGAATACCCTCCGACGCAGCGCGCTGCATGGCCTCGTTGCCGGGCTCGGGGGGGTCCACAATGTCGCGGTCGGACTCGGTGCCGGTGTCGAGGTTGTCGGCAAAAATATCGTCGATAACGGTGAGCTCGCGGGTGTCGTCGCGCGACACCACCACATAGTCCTCGGCCAGAATTTCGGAGTTGTCCCCGGCCCCCTCGGGCTTTTTAGCCTCCTTGCGGGTGGGCGTGCCGTAGATGAACACGTCGGTGCAGTTTCCGTAGCCTTCGGTTCCGGCGGCCAATCGCCCGGGAGGCAGGGGCATGGTGGTGCCGGGAGCGGCCTCGGGCAGAGTGCCGTCCGGGGCGTTCTCGAACGAGTTCTTGAGATAGTAGGCCATGCTGCCCGAAGAACCGGAAGCAGGCGGATTGTAGCACCACACGTTCAACTCGCGTCCGGCGCGGGTGAAAGCCACATAGCACAGGTTCAGGCTATCAATCAGGCAATCGTAGAGCACCTTGGCACACTCGGTGCCGTAGGTCGAGGCGGGGTCGAACAGCGGCGACGACACACCTGCGGTCACATGGAGTGCCGGCGGCACAATGTCCGGGTCGAGTCCATCGTAGCCCTTGGCGAGCTCCAGCCAGAAATCCACCGAGCTGCGGTGGTAGAAATCGAAGTCGGCGAAGGGGATGTGGACACACGCCCGCTCCAGGCCCTTGGACTTGTGGATGGTCATAATCTGCACAGCGTCCAGGTCGGCCGGTGCTTTGATTGCCCAGCGGTTCACGTTGCGGTCGTAGGCGGCGATAAAAGCTGCCACGGATGGGTCGGCACCCTCGCAGTGCTTCACGGCCAGGTCCTGGAGCGCTACGAGATAGGCATGCTCGGCCGTACGCTCCTGGCGTGTGAGCTTCTTGGCGATGACGGTTTCGATGAGGGCTACGAGGTTAGCGGGATTTTCGCGGCGGATTGCGCGGACCTCGTCGGCCACGTTGCGCGTTTCCTCGCCTTCGGTAAGCGCTTTTTCAAGTGCAGTGGCTTCATCGTCGCCGCGGGCCAGGAAGTAGTTGAACCGCGTTTCCATCAGGTCGATTTCGCCGCTCGTGGCGTAGTGGGCCGGGGCATCGTCGGCCTCGGGGACCGGTTTTTCGGTGTAGGACTGGTGCACCAGTTTCACCATGCTCATCACGGTGCGGACGGCGTCCGATGAATTGAGCAGCAGCGCCTCATCCGACAGTATCCTGATGCTGCGGTACTCCGGCTCGGTGGTGAGGAAATTGACAATCTTCACAGCCTCGTTGCGCCAGCGGACGAGCACCAGGATATCGCGCCAGGCATATCCGGCCTCGTGCTGCCGGAGCATCTCGCGGGCCATGTCGTGCATGATGTCGGTTTCGGACAGGAATGCGGGATGCTCCTGAGTGGGACGCTGATTGGCGAACTGCACCCGCACATAGCCCGGGAGCTCATTGTATTTGGCCGATGGTGTCTGGCGCACGTTGCCGTAGCTGTCCGCGCGGGCCAGCTCGGCCATGATGCTGAACAGGGTGTTGTTGAAGCGCACCACCAGACCCGAACTGCGGTAGTTGGTATTGTCGGCCGGGCTGTCGCCGCGCAGCACACTGTGGTCCGGGAAGTCCACCTCGTGCACGGTGTGGCCCAGCAGGGTGCTGTCCGAATTGCGGAAACGGTAGATTGCCTGCTTCTCGTCGCCGATTATCAGACTGTCGTGATTGTCGGTGACACCCATGCCCACCAGAGGGCGGAGGTTGTGCCACTGCACCCGCGAGGTGTCCTGAAACTCGTCGATTAGCAGATTGTGGAGCTTCACGCCCAGACGCTCGTAGATGAAGGGCATCTCGGTCTGATCACCCATAATGCGCTTTATCAGTTCGCCGGTATCGGAAATAAGAATCTGGTTGTTCTCACGCAGGTAGGTCTGGAGGTGATTCAGGGCATAGCCGAAAAACTGGAGGTTGCCGATGGCTTCCAGCATTATGCTGTCCACAGCCAGGCGGTTGCGGGCGGCCACCATGGTGGCGATGGCATCGTGGAGCAGCGGCAGGTGAGCCAGGTAGCGGTCGCGCACGGCGTCGGCCTTCTTTTTAATGGCGGCCTTGAGATGTTCGTCGGACTCCGGGTTGGCCAACAGCTTGGTGACGGCGCCGCTGGCGAAGCGGGTGGATTTCACATCGGCCGGAGCGGCGGCGAGGTCAGTGGCGAGCTTGATGAGCGTGGAATTGTAGCCGGCGGCATCCAGGCCGACGCCATCAATTGTGCTCAGGAACAGCGCCGCCTTGGCCTGCGCTTCGCTAAAGGGGGCCTTGGCACGCTCGGTGAGCGCTTCGGTGAATTTCCGCACCTTGTCGGCATCGGCCAGATAGGCACGGATGGCGTCGGACTTCTCCTGGTAGATTTCGTCCATTGCCGACCGGATGAAGTTGGTCAGACCGCTGAGAATCCGGCCATCGCGCTCAAAAAAGTTATAGCCCGTGCCCTCCTCCATCTTGGCCAGGGCGAAATTGCGGATCCACTCGCGCAGTGGGCGAGGCGAGCTGATGGGCGAATAGTTGAGTTCGTCGAGCATCTCGGCCACACCCATCTTTATTGTATCCTCGGTGTCCAGGGTGAGCTCGTAGTCGCCCTGATGGTCCACCTCGCGCGAGAAAGTGCGGAGCACGGTCTGAAAAAACGAGTCGATAGTACTCACGTTGAAGCCGCCGTAGTCAAATAGCATCTCGGCCAAGGCCTTGCGCGCGGCATCGGCCAGCTGCGGCTGAGTGCAGCCGTACTCGGCCAGGAGGCGGGCGGTGTACTCGGCATCGGGAGCGGACGTAGCCAGGCGGTTGAGCTCGCGGATGATGCGGCGCTTCATCTCGTCGGTAGCGGCGTTGGTGAAAGTTATAGCCAGGATTTCGCGGTGCTTGTTGGGCTGGCGGTGCGGTCCGGCATTGAGAATATAGTGCATATCGCGGCCGTAGGTACGCGGATTGATGCCCAGCAGCATCTTGATATATTCGTAGGCCAGGGTGTAAGTCTTGCCCGACCCCGCCGAAGCTTTGTAGATTGTGAGCATAGAGGAAGGATGTCAGTTGGCGTTGGTTTCGCCGGTGATGGCGTTGATGACCGTGCGGACCAGGATTTTGAGGTCGAGCAGGAACGACCAGTTTTCGATGTACCACACGTCGTGCTCCACGCGGCGCTCCATTTTCCATAGTTCGTCGGTGAGGCCACGGTAGCCGTTGACCTGTGCCCATCCGGTGATGCCGGGCTTGATAGCATGGCGCACCATGTAGCGGTCGATGAGCTTGGTGTACTCCTCGGTGTGCTTGAGCATGTGTGGCCGGGGNCCGACGAGCGACATGTCGCCACGCCACACGTTGATGAACTGCGGCAGCTCGTCGATGGACGTCCGGCGGAGNAATTTTCCCAGGCGGGTCTTGCGGGGGTCGTCGGCCGTTGCCTGGCATGAGTCGCTCTGGCCGTTGACGCGCATGGTGCGGAATTTGAGGCAGGTGAANGTGCGTCCGCGCAGGCCGGTGCGCTCCTGGCGGAAGTAGACCGGGCCGGGCGAGCTGCGCTTGATTGCGATGGCCACAGGGATGTAGATGAGTGGGTACACCACCAGGAACGCCGAGGACACGAGGATGTCGAANGTGCGCTTGAGGGCGCGGTTGGCNCGGCTTTTCAGGGGGTTNCGGCGGATNCTCATCACGGGGATGGAGCCGATGGAGTGGAGCTCGAAGCGNCGGCGNAGCGTGCGAGGCACCTGNGGCACGTAGTAGAACTCGGCCTGGGCCTCGTCGGCGGTACGGATAACGGTGGGCAGGGCCGGGCTCTGGCCCGAGAGTGTGAAGAAAATCTGGTCCACCTTGTTGTCGCGCACAAAGGCCGGNAGTTCCGAGATNGGGCGGCAGCTGGCCTCGGCATGAAAACCNGCNACGGGGTTATCGTCGAAAAATCCGATTACGCGGTAGCCGAAACCGGCGTCCTTTTTGAGTCCGGCTTCCAGGCGGAGGGCCGTGGAGTCGGTGCCGACGATTACCACACGGGTGTAGTTGTAGCCGTGGCGGCGGTACTGCTTGAGCACGAAGTTGCTGACAATGCGGTAGATGAAGATTCCGGCGGTCAGTAGGCCATAGAAGGTTGCGGTGACCTTGTTGGCCATATAGGGGATGTGGAGGAATGCAATTAGCGACAGGAACACCAGAGCGTGGATTCCGACGGCCAGGAGGCTACCGCGCATCACGCGGTCCATGCTCACGGCGCGGCGTTCGTGCTCGTGGTCGGAGGCCCAATATAGCGCGGGCATCCAGCTGAAGTTGACCAGNACCCACAGCATGCGCACATACAGGGCATCGTCGTCCAGCATCGGGAATATGAGCGTGGTGAGCCAGAAGGTGAGGTTCACCACCACAAAGTCGCCGAGGTTGAAAATCCACTGTATGTACCGTCGTCGTTGGTTCGGTCGGTAGTTCTGCGCCATGTGTACCGGTGTGTGATTACTATTGAAGAGAGAGAGCTATAATATAGTTAATTGCAGGGATGCGCTCCGGGGGAATGGAGCGCGTCCCTACAATTATATCTCGGTCAGGGTTTAACCCAGCTTGCCGTCGAGCACGGCGATTTTTTCGCAGAGCTCGTCGATGTCGGCTTTGAGGCGGTCGATGCGGCGCTCCATGTCCTGCATGAGCGAGTTGCCCGATTTGGATTTGGCCGAAAGGAAGCCGAGGTTGTTCTGNTAGGTGCGGAGGTCGTTGCGGCGGCCTTCGAGAGCACGCACCAGACGCTCGCGNTCGCGCATGAGNTTGTTGTCGTCGCCCTCCATCTGAGCCACACCAGCCTCGAAGCGTTCGCGGCGCGCACGGCTTTCGGCAATGTCGAAGTGACGGCGCACGGCATCCACCGCGCTGCGGTAGGCTTCGCGGAGCTTGTCCTTTTCGCGGAAAGGCACGTGGCCGATTTCGTTCCACCGTGCCTGGAGCTTGCGGAGCTCNGCGATGGCNGTGTTCTTTTCAGCGTCGTCGCTNACCAGGGCCGAAAGCAGGCCGATGATTTCGCGCTTGGCCTTGAGGTTGTCGGCCTCCACCTTGCGGGTGCCGTTGCCCTCGGCTTTCTTGCGTGCGAAGAAGGCATCGCAGGCAGCNGTGAAGCGTGCCCACAGAGCGTCGCCCTGCTTTTTGCCNGCCGAGCCGATGGTTTTCCATTCCTTCTGCATTTCGACGAACGCGTCGGTTGCCTTGCGCCAGTCGGTGCTGTCCTTGAGNTCCTCGGCACGCGCGGTGAGAGCCTGCTTGCGGGCCAGGTTGGCAGCCTGTTCCTCGCGTGTGGCGCGGTAGTACTCGGCNTTTGCGGCAAAGAAGGCATCGCAGGCGGCGCGGAAGCGCTGGAACAGGGCGCGGTTGTTCTTCTTGGAGGCGAATCCCAGTTCGCGCCAGCGGGCCTGGAGGTCCTGGATGGTTTTGGTGGCAGCGTCCCATGCCACGTAGGATTTGAGCTGGGCGAGGTCGAGGGCCTCGATTTCCTCGCACAGAGCGGTCTTGGCNGCTTCGTTCTCGGCCTCGCGTGCCTTGCGTGCCTCGAAGTAAGCCTGGTAGCGCGANTTGATTGCNGCCGAAGCATCGCGGAAGCTGTTCCAGATTTCGTCGCGGAGTTCCTTTGCCACGGGGCCAATCTGGCGCCACTTCACGTGCAGTTCCTGGAGGCGGCGGTAGGCAGCGATCACGTCCTCCTCGTTGCTGAGCGTACGGGCTTCCTCAAGGAGNGCCTGCTTNTCGTCGAGGTTCTTCTTNAAGTCGTAGTCGCGGAGCTCTTTGTTTATCTTGAGGTTGTCCGAGTAGCGTTCGCGGGCTTCCTGAAAGCGCTTCCAGAGTGCGGTTTCCTCGGTGGGGTCCACATCGCCGATGGCGTTGAACTCGTCCTGAAGTTCGCGGTAGCGGGGGAAGGTTCGGTTCACGTTGTCGGTGTCGCCGCCCAGCGAGATAATTTCGGCAATGATTGCGTTCTTTCGTTCGAGGTTGGCGGCGCGCATGGCTTCCTGCTCGGCGGTCCAAGCGGCCTTGCGTGCGCGGAGCTCTTCGATTGCATTTTCAAGTTCAAGGTTGGCAGCGGGGACATCCTCAGCGCTCACGCCGGCATCCTCGGCGGCCTCAACCTCGGCGTTTTCGGCCACAGCCTCGGCGGCTGATTTATGGAGATTGCTGTAATGCTGACGGAGGCGACGGATTTCGTCGGCGGTAAGGTCGGCAGGATTTTTCTCGAGCAGTGCCTTGGCCGTTTCGAGGAGTGACTCGACGGTGTGGCGGCGCGGTTCGTGCGCAGCGGCCCCCTCGTCGGCGGCTTCGTCGGCCTCGTCGGCCATGATGATTTCAACTTCTACCTCGGGTTCGGCGGCAGAGTCCGCGGGGTTATTGATTCCGGCCTCGGTTGCGGGAGCCTCGGCGTCGTTGGTAGTGGAGCTCGTAATCTCGGCCTGAGCTTCGAGCTTGGGGTCTTGCATCTCCATAATGGTTTTTAAAAAGGTTAATGACCGGAAGCGTTCGGGCGCTTCACTGCCCAAAAGTACGAAAAATCCGTAATCAAACCAAAAATACACTCAAAATTTCGGGAAAGTTTCAAAAAAATGCAGATATGTGGGCTAAGAATAGAGATAAAAAAGCCGTTTTTACTTCTTTTTTCGTACCTTTGCGCAACTTTGAATTTAGAGCTTGTTTAATAACTACCGTTAAATGCTGGGGCTCATATTTCGGAGGGGATTTTTCGCTGACGTTGAAGGAGTGTACTCAATGTACACGACTGAAACAAAGCGGAAAAGGCACGCGAAAGATGAGAGACAACAAGTAACTCAAATGTAGGG
>JAAVFP010000023.1:25802-121145 GCA_014800735.1 Bacteroidales bacterium | reverse complement strand
TTTGTGAAGGATTTGCGAGGGATTTTGATTATTGAGCGAGGGAGGTTAGCGAGCTAACCGACTGAGTGAAAGAATTAAAAGCACCGCAAAGACGAGCAAAGATATATTGGCCCTAAGGGGGTGCTTGATAAACGTAAATATAAACTAATTTTTAAGAGTTACTTATCATGGAAGGTAATAATATAGCACCGATACCATTATCCGGCGATGACAATTCCGGATTTATGCCCATTAATAACCTAATTCATGTTATCCGCGGCCAACAGGTGATGATTGACAGTGATTTAGCCCAGTTATATGGTGTTGAAACCAAACGATTGAAAGAGCAAGTTAAACGCAATATAAACCGTTTCCCGTCGGATTTCATGTTCGAATTGACAAAAGCCGAACTTTCTGGTTTGAGGTCGCAAATTGCGACCTCAAACCAGAAAGCCCAGCGAGGGGGCAACCGCTATACACCTTTTGCTTTCACTGAAAATGGTGTGGCAATGCTAAGCAGCGTTTTGAAGTCCGAACAAGCCATCGAGGTAAATATCAGAATAATGCGGGCATTCACAGCGATGAGAAGTTTCCTTACGAGTAATGCGCACATGTTTCAACGTCTTGAAACTATTGAGCATCATCAGCTGCTCATGCAGAAGCATCTGTCTGAAAACGACAAGAAAATTGAAGAGGTCCTTACACGCCTTGAGAATAAAGCAGTTGAGCCGATTGAGGGATTTTTCTTTGAAGGACAAATATTCGATGCCTATACGCTTATCTCGGATTTAGTAAGGAGTGCGCATTCTCGCATAGTACTAATCGATAATTATGTTGATGACCGTGTGCTGAAAACACTTGATAAACGCAAAGAGGGTGTTTCAGCCACCATCTACACCAACCCTCGCAATTCCCATATCAGCCAAGATTTGAACCGACATAATGCGCAGTATCCGCAAATCAATCTCCGCACTTGTACCAATGTCCATGATAGGTTTCTGATTGTTGACAACACTGTCTATTTTATTGGCGGCTCAATAAAAGACCTTGGGAAAAAGATTGTTGCCTTTAGCAGAATGGATCAATCGCCGGAAGAAATTCTAACAAGAGTTAGATAACGGTTACCTAATCAGTAATACTATCATAAGAGTATAGAGCACGCTTGCAATAATGCGGATGGTGTGCTTGCGGTCCTTATTATGATACCCTACTCTGCACCGGTATCGACCCCAACAATACGATCCGTAAACTCGTGCTATTCATCTTCGGATGTTCTGTGTCAGTCGTCCAGCTTCATGCTTTTAAACTGACCTAAGAGGTTGAAAGTCAGCTCGACGTCATCCGAAAGTTCGACTTCGTATTTTGTGGCTTTCTTTTCGATTTTCACAATCTTCACACCGTCGAAATTTTTCTTCACGTAGTTTCGGATTGCCTTGGGGATAATGCCATCAGGCACGGCCTGGTTCTTGCAATCCACTTCGGTCCAGCGGCCGGCGTTGTCAAATTCTATTTTGGTGCCGTTCACCAGCTTGACATCGTAGTCCGTTTTCTTAAGCAGATGCGAGTCCACCTTAATCATACCCACTTTAGCCTTGGGGAAATACTCGGTCAGAAATTCACGGGCGGCCTCGGGCAGGTCGTTGCGGTCAATCGAATATTTGTCGGCTGCGAACCCGACAGCCGAAAACAGCATCGCAAAGATGCCTACTCAGAATAACTTTTTCATATCTTTCAGTTTTATAAGGATATAACATCGTCAAGGTGCAAAAAGTTGCTATGAAAAATTTTACTTCCGGCTGGAAATTGCTACATTTGCACTCATTCATCCACAATCTAAAATCATGAGATTATATCGAAAACTATTTTTCGCTGCGCTTGCCGCTGCCTGGGCAAGCACCGCTCCGGCTCAGGAACTCCCCGCCAAGGGCCTGGCCGGCAACCTCACAGTCTATCCTTACGTTGATGCCGAGCCACCGGCACAGACCCCCACCCCAGATGGCTACGAGCCCTTCCACATGGAGCATTACGGCCGTCACGGCTCGCGCTGGCTCATTGGCAAGAACGACTATCTCACCCCGGTCCGCAATCTTGAAAAGGCGGAGCGGGCAGGCAAACTGACACCCCTGGGACAAACCACCCTGACAGCCCTGCGCAGTATTGCCGATGCCTCGCACGGCCGCCTGGGCGAGCTATCGGATAAGGGTGCTCTCCAGCACCAGATCATCGGCCGGCGCATGGCCCGGAATTATCCCCAGATTTTCAACGATTCGGCCACAGTGGACGCCAAAGCCACCATCGTTATCCGCTGCATCCTGTCCATGTTCAACGGCCTGGAGGGTATTCAGCAGGTAGCACCGGGCATCCGCCCCACCACCGATGCCAGTGAGGCCGATATGCGCTTCATGAACTACAACGACCGCCCGGCATGGCCTATCAAGGATAGGGCAGAGGCCGAGTACGTAAGGCCATACCAGGCCGCGCACCGTGGCGACAGCACCTATCTGAGCCGCCTGGTGACCGACCCCGAATTTGCCCGCGACAGCGTGGCCCCGGGCATAATGCCCTATCTCTACTGGGTGCTTGGCGCCGCTCAGGGCCACACCGGCCAGCCATGGCTACTCGAAGAGGTTTTCTCGCCCGAGGAATTGATGGAGATGTGGAAAAGCGGCAACGCCACGTGGTTTATCCACAGCGCCAACACCCCCATGACCAACCACCGCATGCCCTACACCCAGCGAAAGCTCCTTGAGCGCATGATTGAGCGCACGGACTCGGCCCTGGCTACCGGTACCCACGGAGCCAACCTGCGCTACGGCCATGACGGTATCCTGGTGAACCTGGTGACACTGATGGAGCTCAACAACTACGGCCGCGAGTTCGCCACCGTTGAGGAGCTCGACGACCTCACCTGGCGCGACTTCGAAATCATCCCCATGGCAGGCAACATGCAGATGGTGTTCTACCGTCCGGAAGGCAAGGCCGCGCCCTACTCGCCCGCCGACGTTCTGGTGAAAGTCCTACTCAACGAGCGCGAGGTGACACTCCCCGTAGTCCCCGTCGTCGGCCCCTACTACCGGTGGTCCGATCTGCGCGATTACTACCTGACCAAATTACAGAATTTTTCCAGCACATTCACGGAATAGGCCTCCGACGAGCGCCTGAAACGAGGCCGAAGCGGCTCCTATCACCGCAATTCCAAATTTGTAACGGCACTTCCGCTTTTATTCCGACATATTCGGATTTTGTACGGCGGACAGTGCCGTACAATTTTGGATGTGCACGAAAGATTTTCAGTTAACTTATTGCGGGATTGGAGAAAATGACGTACATTTGCGCGTACGATTTCGGAATAAGGCATTTTCCACATTCGTCCGCACATACCATCCGCTGCTCACCACCTTAACTCCATCAGCTAAAAAATGGCCCCTTTCATCATCGTTTTACTCATCCTTGCAGTTATAGGTGCCACCCTTGGCATTGACAGATTTTTTCGCCGCAGGAGCACCCCCGGGTCCCCCCTCCCGACCGCACCTGTACCTGCCGATGCACGCACCCCGGCACTTGAAAAAGAGAACGCTTTTTTGGTGGATTCCAACCTGGCCCTGCGCACTCCGCTCAACTTGATTTATGCACCGCTGAAATCAATGCAGGCGCGCGCTGCAAGGGGCGAAACGGTGGATTTTGGGCGCGAGTTGCAGGCCGTGTGCCGTCAGGCCGAACACATGGAGCACATCCTGAACACGGCCATGGAAGTCCACACCTCGGGCAGCCACAGCCTGGAAGCCGACGCCGACAGCCACAACATGGTGCAAGCTATTCTTGCCACTCTCAAACGCCACAACACCGAAATCCGCAGCCGCGGCCTTAACATCGACATCGACGCGCCCGATAACCTCCCGGGTCTCAACCACACAGCTCCGGAACGCCTGCGGACGATACTCGACAAACTCATGCAGCACGCCATGCGCCGCTCGGCTCAGGGCGCATCCATTAAAATATCCGTGCAGATGGCCGGGCCGGGAGCCGTGCGCGTGTCGTTTGCCGACAGTGGCACCGTTGCCTCCGGGCATCTGTCGCCCAACCACCTGGGACTGTCCTACACCCGCAGCATGGCCGAGAGCCTTGGCGGACGCATGGGAGCCCGCTCCAACGCCCCCGAGCCGGGCCTGAGCGTGTGGGTTGAGCTTCCGCTCGATGCCGTTTCGGGCACGTCGGGCACTCCGAGGGCCCTTGCAAGCGTAGCCGAGGCCGAATTTTCGGACGTCGACACCTCGGCAATGACAGCGCTCGTGGCCGAGGCCGATAGCGAACTGTGCACCTTCCTGGCCTCCCAGCTCCGCTTTCACTTCAAGCATGTGTACACCACCAACGCAGGCGACGAAGCGCTTCAGCACGCGCGCCTCCATCGCCCTGACATCGTACTGAGTTCATTCTCCCTGGCGGCTATGAGCGGAACAGAACTGTGCATGGAAATAAAGGGTGATCCGGCTACCCGCCACATCCCCGTGGTGGTGCTCACCGACCTCCCCACCGGCTCACAGCCCGAGATGGCCCTCAGCGCCGGGGCCGACAGCTATATTGCCAAGCCGTTCGACGTAACAGCGCTCATGATGCGCATCCACACACTGCTCCACAACCGCCCCGCCGAGGCCGTCTCCGAAACCGATGAGCAGCCCGTGCTCGATGCCGACGACGAATTCATCCGGAAAATCGACAGCCTCATCAGTGCCAATCTCGCCGACCCGGAATTCAACGTCGACGCAATCGCCCGCAGCATGGGAATGTCGCGCACCGTTCTCTACTCCAAGTTCAAGGCCCTGACCGGCAACACCATCGCCGCTTACATCAACGACTACCGCCTGAACCGTGCCTATGCCCTGCTGCGCGATCCCTCGCTCACCATCAGCGAAATATCCGAGCGCCTCGGCTTCCGCGCACAGCGCCACTTCAGCACCTTCTTCAAGGACCGCACCGGCCAGACACCCAGCGCGTTCCGTTCAAGTGCCCGGACGGTATAAGCAATCTACCCTTCCCGGTTGGGGTAGATGAAGCGCGCCAGGCCGTAGATATAGCGCCTGAAGCCGGGGCGATAGTCCAGCAAGCGGTCGAACCACCCCAAGTGAGGGTTGACCAGCTTCACTACGTAGCCCACATAGAACATTGCGAACAGAGTGCCCGGCCCGACAACCGTCCGGGGCCATGCGCCGAAAAAGCAGAAGCCGGAAATAACGGCCAGCACCACCAACGCTGTATCCACCATTATTTTCACTATCGGGAAAGGTTTGCCCGTCACCCTGGCAATGGCCACCTGGATACCCTCGCCGGGCATCGTGATGGAGCCGCAGCGAATCTCCGCCGCTACTGCACAGCCAAGAATCGTAGCGCCTGCGAACTGCGCTACCACCTGGGCCGTAATAGCCTCATAGGTCGAAAAGTAGGATGTGAGCCACATGTTGACATCAAGAAAGAAGCCGAACACGAAGCCTACCACGAGCTGAAACAGCTGAATAGGCTCGAAGCGGCGCCTTAGCACCGCCACCTGAGCGGCCACCAGAATCACATTCATTATATTGGTGTAACCGCCGATTGTCAGCCCGGGCGCAAGCCCCGCCTCGCCGGCCAGACTGAACGACATTGGGATGGACGAAATCACACCGCTGCCAAGATTGGAGCGCACACACAGCGCCACACCGAAAGTCATGAAAAACATCGAGAGCAACAGCAGAAAATGTTGCCATACAAAACCAATTACCTTTTCCTTACCGATTTTCATAACATACTCATATATATTACTACGTAATTATATATTATTTCTACCAAAATAAGATATTATAATGAGTCTTCCAAATCAGCTCTATGATTAAACTCTTTATATTTGCACATAAATTCCTCTACGGAGTATTATAATTTTGAGGGTTCAATAAATGCGGATTCATCAATAAAACCTGTACCCTCATTAAAATACCCTAATTGAATTTTTCCATCAACTATTACGTTTGATACAACAAAGAACTTTTTACGTTTGTCAAATCTTAGTTGTACGTATTCTTCGTTTTTGAATTTACTAATCATGCCAAATAATTTTGCCACAAATTTAGTTATTCGGTTAAAAGTAACCAAACGTACAGTTCTTTCTCTCGTAAAATATTTCATGATTTGTTTATCTTAATAAAAATAACTAATTTTGTTCCGCAAACAGATTATCCTGTTTGTGACATATAGCCTAATCGTCGTCGAACTACCACCTTGATATAAGATAAGGCTTTCCGATAACTTTCCCAATGGGTGAGGTATGTCTACGCGTATAACGTAGAACCATGCTCATGGGAAAGTTGGCTGTGGTAGGCCTCGACGACGTTGGGCTTCGGTTCTACGTCTTTCGTATGTATCGTTGCCATTTTACAGAACATTGTCTAACCTAAATATGTAAAATGGAAACAGTTTTAAGAATTATTGCCGTACTATCATTTCTGGCATTCGTAGTGGGTATATTCAAGCCTGCTACGGTAATGTGTAAGTCAAGAGGTAAAGTAGCTTTGATTTATCTCGGAGTATTTATTATCTGCGTGTTCATCGGAGCTTCTATCATGGAGAATAACTCAACGTTGAAAGAAGCAAACGAGGAGCAAAAGGTTTCCGAAAAAGCAGAGGGAAAACCTGCGGAAATTCCCGTACTATCAATTGGCTCAGTCTACACAATGCGTTATAGTAATGCTGATGTGAAAATCTCCTTCGACAACATTCAAGTAAAGAGAATCCCTAATGATGGTCTTAACTTGATATTCTCTCTAACAATAAAGAATAACTCCAACGAAACCTTTTTCATAAGCAACTGTGATTGGAAACTCTTGGATTCCGACAAGGTAGAAGTGGAAGATGCTGGAATTTACGACCAAATGTTCGGCGACTTTATGCCAAGCACGTTCTTCTTTACAACCGTGGAACCCAATATCGGCAAAAGAGAGAAAGTAGGCTACTCAGTAAAAGAAGAAACCTATTATCTAAGCATAGACGGCAAGGTAATAGCTCAGATACCGCTTGACAAAAAGGAGTAAATCAATTTCTTTTGAGCTTTGTGCCGATTCCAAGGTCAATCATTGATTTATAATTCTCAATACATTGTAGATGTTCTTCAAATTCGGAGAAATTTAATCCCGCATTTTGGAGAACATCTATTACTATAGCCTTTTGGAGAATTTCTACGTTAGGAATTTTTACAAATGCTTTATCGTTGGATAATTCAATATGCGCCGAAGTCATTCTCATATTACCGATAAACCCTTTGGACATTAGAAAGTCTATAAGAATATATTGCTGTCCGAAAAAAAATTTTTGAAGACATAAAAATTTAGGGTCAATTCCATTTGCAGGATTCGACCCTTTTTGGTTATCTTGGTTTCGCCAAAAATCAAAAACAACCGATGCGCAAAAATAGTCATTTTAGCGGACAGCCGCTCTATGGTCAGGTGATAAAATTGCTTGACAAGTCAAAAATTCTTCAGTTCAGCCGTGAAAACGGCGGAGAGAGGTACACCAAACGCTTCAATTGCTGGATCCACCTGGTTGTGATGCTTTATGCTATTATCATGCGTTTGACTCGTTGCGCGAGAATGGATGAAACGGCTGCAGATTATCGATTCCACGACCATCACACTGTTCTCAAACCTTCTATTCAATGGAGTCGGACGTCATCCAAAGACTGGGAAAAAGAAGGGCGGAATCAAGGTGCATACCGTAATACATGCCAACGAAGTTGTGCCGTCGGATATAAAGTTCACCTCAGCCGCTACAAATGACTCCTTTATGCTCAAACCTACAACCTTGAGCAAAGGCGACATAATGGCAATGGACCGCGCATATATCGACTATGAAAAATTACGGCAGCTTACGGCGCGCGGCGTGATATACGTCACTACATAGCCAAAAATATCCGGTACCGCGCGCAACCACGGTGCCGGATCTCTTTTTATGCAGCTTACTTACTGTCTGTCAGGCTTATTCCACCGGATATGTGAACCGGATAGGGTCGTCGTACTGCTCCTGGAGGGCCTTGAGTTTGGCCATCATGCGGGCCGTCACCTCCTCGGTGCCGGGCTGCCCGTAGATGTTGTGCATCTCGGTGGGGTCCTCCTGCAGGTCGTATAGTTCCCACTGGTCCACATCGTTGTAGAAGTGAATCAGCTTGTAGCGGTCGTCGCGCACACCGTAGTGGCGGCACACCATGTGCTCGGCCGGATATTCGTAGTAGTGGTAGTAAAGCGCGTCGCGCCAGTCGACCGGATGCTCGCCTCGCAGCAGCGGCGCCATGCTCACACCCTGCATATCCTCCGGCACCTCCACACCGGCCATATCCAGGAACGTGGGGGCGTAGTCAATGTTCTGCACCATTTCAGAGATGTCGCCGCGGTGGCTGTAGCCCTCGGGCAGATGCATCACCAGGGGCGTGCGGAACGACTCCTCGTACATAAACCGCTTGTCGAACCATCCGTGCTCGCCGATGTAGAACCCCTGGTCGGAGGTGTACACCACCAGGGTGTTGTCGAGCACATCGTGTTCTTCAAGATAGTCCAGCACGCGGCCCACATTGTCGTCAAGGCTCTTCACCACCTTGAGATAGTCCTTCACATAGCGGTCAAACTTCCACTCGGCCAGCTCCCGGCCCTGGAGGTCGCGCGAATAGAAATCCTCGATTATAGGATTGTAGAACGCATCCCACGCGGCGCGCTGCTCGCTGTCCATTCGGCGGAGAGTATTCTGAAAGTTCCTTTTCAGGCGGCTGTTCTTGTCCTCGCGCAACATCTTGAGGTCAAAAATCAGATCCATGTCCTTCATGATGTGCATTTCCTGCTTCGGGGCGGCCTGGCGGCCGGCATAGTCATCGTAGAAGTTGGCCGGAGGGGTGAAAACAGTGTCCTCGAACAGGGCCAGATGGGCCGTGTCGGCCATCCAGTTGCGATGCATGGCCTTGTGGTGTATCAGCAGGCAGAATGGTTTCTTTTTATCACGCTCATTTTCAAGCCAGTTAAGACTCTTATCGGTGATGACGTTAGTAAGGTAGCCGTGGAGCCTTACGGTGTCGCCGGTCTGCTCAATGAACCGCGGATTGTAGTAATCACCCTGGCCGGGAACAATTTCCCAACGGTCAAAGCCCTGCGGCAGGGCGCCCAGGTGCCACTTGCCGAAAATAGCGGTTTGGTAGCCCGCATCGTGCAGGTGCTTGATGAAGGTCGGCTGCGAGGCATCGAACACGCAGGTGGTGTTGTCCTTGTAGCCGTTTTTGTGGCTGTGCTTGCCCGTGAGCATGCACGCACGCGAGGGGCCCGAGATCGAATTTGCCACGAAACTGTTGGTGAACCGCACGCCGTCGGCTGCTATGCGGTCAAGGTTGGGAGTGTGGGCATAGCGCGTGTCGTAGCAACTCATCATCTGCGACGTGTGGTCATCAGTCATTATGTACACAATGTTGAGCGGCTTCTTGCCGGCCTCGCGGGCCGCGTCTTTCGCGCTTGCGGAGGCCGAAGCCGCGCCGGCCGTTGCGGCTATAGCCGCACCCGACAGCACGATAGCCTTACCGTATTGTCTTTTCATGTGGATAGATTAAAAGTTGATATGAATTCTACGTTGTTTTATAAGATATGCAAATTTACAAAAACTTTGCGGATGCAGCATAAATTTCCTATTTTTGTCCTTGAAAGCGCACGTCAGGCGCTTTACAATCAGAATAAAAATGATACCCTCGCCTTTCGCCTCGCCTCTCTATCTTATGGCCAAGCCCGTAGGGCCGGCCTGCAATCTGGCCTGCCACTACTGCTACTACCTGGAAAAGAGCCGCCTGTTCGCCGACCCGAAGCACACCTATATGTCCGACGAGATGCTGGACCTGTTCGTCCGCAGCTATCTCGACTCGCAGACCATGCCCGAGGTGATGTTCACCTGGCACGGAGGCGAGGCCACGATGCGCGACATCGGGTTCTACCGCCGCGTCATCGAATTGCAGCAGCGCTACGGCCGCGGACGCCCGATAATGAACTGCATCCAGACCAACGGCACACTGCTCACCGACGAGTGGTGCCGCTTTCTGCGCGACAATGGCTGGCTGGTGGGCATCAGCATCGACGGCCCCGCGGAGTTCCACAACGAGTACCGCCGCAACAGCGCCGGCAAGGCCTCGTTCGCCCAGACCATGCGCGGCATCGCCATGCTGCAGCGCTACGGCGTGGAGTGGAACGCCATGGCGGTGATCAACGACTACAACGCCGACTACCCCGACGAGTTCTACAATTTTTTCCGCGACATCGGCTGCCGCTACCTCCAGTTCACCCCTGTGGTGGAGCGCCGCAATGCCTCGGGGGCACTCCGCGCGGGCTCCGATAAGGATGGCGAGGTCACGGATTTCTCCGTCACTCCCGCGCAGTGGGGCAACTTCCTGTGCCGGGTGTTCGACCTGTGGCGGCGCACCGACGTGGGCAGCATATTCGTACAGCTCTTCGACGCCACCCTGGCCAACTGGGTGGGCCAGCCGCCCGGCATCTGCGCCATGGCCCCCACCTGCGGCCACGCCGGAGCCGTGGAGCACAACGGCGACGTGTACAGCTGCGACCACTTCGTGTTCCCCGAGTACCGCCTGGGCAACCTGCGCACCCACACCGTGGCCGAAATGATGTACAGCCCCCGCCAGAACGCCTTCGGAGCCGCCAAGCGCGACAGTTTGCCGGCACAATGCCGGCAGTGCCGATGGCTGTTCGCCTGCAACGGCGAGTGCCCCCGCAACCGCTTCGCCACAACCGCCGACGGCGAGCCGGGCCTCAACTACCTGTGCGAAGGCTACCGCAAATTCTTTGCCCACGCCGCCCCCTACATGGACTTCATGGCCGCCGAACTCGCCGCGAGGCGCCCACCATCCAATGTAATGACACTCCCGTAGTATCTTTACGGGAGAATCACCTACTGAATATTATACATCCAATGTATAGCTCACCAGATACATCCAATCTTCCGGAGCATTGGGAGCATTAGCAACTTTCGAGAATTTGCCACTGCGGCCATTGAACTTTTCTGTTTCGTAGAAATGACAAATACCGATACCGCAATCGAGCACAGAGGCAGGACTCTTGGGCTTGTAATAGAAATGAACAGCATTGCCGCTCACCAGGGCACACCAAGGCTGAGAGTTGGTTGATGAGGGCACAAGTCGTAGCATCTCTAATGCTTCGCGGAAAGTATTATCAGCAGGCACCGGAGTGGTAAAATTGCTATAGAAGAATAGCGAGTCGAACGCCTTTCGGTTCTTACTACCAAGAGTTATGCGGGTCAGTTTCTCCTTGATAGATGGTTTCTCAGCCTTACCGACAGGGCAGATAACCTTCAATTCTTCGCCATCGGCCCAAGCCTGATTCTTGTCAAAAACCGAACCTTTGAATGTGACGGCAATTCAGCATGTTCCCAAACCCATCTGCAAAGCTTTCAGAACCACCTGTTCGAACCTGAATCCGGCGCTGGGGGCCGACACTTCGTCCGAACCAATACCGAGAAGAAAGAAATCTTCCGTACCCTTAATCATACCATACGTACTGGGCTTATACCCGGCTTTCAAATCAAACTCCTTCAGACGGATAGTTACGTTACCGCCAAAAGGCGACGCAGTCTCTGCAATCGCTTTTTCAAGTAAATTTCTTTGTTCTTTCGTAATACCTTAGCCGTCGAAAGTTCGTACCAAACGGTGCTCCTTCATAGCTTCAATGATATTCATAATTCTGCAATTTAGTTTCATTTTTATTAACACTTTATCAATCATAAAAGTACGTGGGATTTCAGTAAAAAGGCAATCGCAATCCCGTACATTTCGGTACATATTCGTCCGACTGCATATCGATACTTCCAATTATTTTAATTAGCTTTGCAAACGAATTGCGGTGGAAATCGGTTGTTCTACGCAAACTCATTACCACAACTCTATAAAAACTGTTGACACATGAAACTGTCATTTCCCTACATTGCTCCTGCAGCAGAGTCGCAGTTGGTATATACCGACGGTGAAATTATGGAAGAGGCTGTCGAAGCTTACGAACGACATGACTACGCAAAGTCACTACAACTCCTTATTGATGCTCTGGACGGTGATTTTCGCGAACGCTATGGTAGCAAACGCGGTACATCATTCTCAATTCCCCATGGATCAATTGTCGTAAACATCGACATCAAGCCCGAAACGCTTCACATCTCGGCCGACTTCCTGCGACTGCCAGAAAAAGGCCGTGTCGCTATGTTACGGCAGATTGCTGAGATGAACACCGAAAATCTAATGCTTGCCCGTTTTGTCAAAAGCGACGACACGCTAAAGATGGAATATTCATGTCCTATTACTGACACACACCCGCACAAGATTCATTCGGTAATACACAATATCTGTGCCGTAGGCGATAAATATGATGACGAATTATGTACGCGTTTCAATGCATCACGCTGCTACAATCCGAAAATAACACCGTTCACTCCTGAACAGATTGAAAAGGTATATGATGATTTACAGACAGTCGGCAATCTCGCGCAGACCGCAGCAGCAGAATACTGCTCGCAGCGTCGCTATATCTATGCCTGGACTATCGTCAGCGCAGCCATCTATCAGTTCTCCTTCTTCGCGAATCCGCAAGGCCAGTTAATCAACGAAATCGACAAGGCTCTCGAAGCTATGTCGGACGAACGTCCGCTGGAAGAGCTCGTGTCGCGAGGCATCAATTTCCTCAATAGATTGATGGAGATGACCAAGGAAGAATTAGCTAAAGACCTCTACTCTGTAGAGATGATGGTATCAGTCAAGCCATACGTGACACTGCAAAGCGTACAGGAGGATTTTGAAAGTATCCACGAAGACACCATCGAGGCTATGCAAAAACGCGACTACGATCAGGTGGTGGTACGTATCTTCCAAGCTTTCTATAGACTTTTGGTAGAGAATAATATACCTCTGCTGCTGGAGTATCACGTCATAATGGCGCTTCGTAAGAGTGCTAATCTACCACTTAATGAAGCGGCCGAAATACTACTCGAAGCTCTCGATAAATTGATGGATGGAGAAATCGAGCCGGAAGAAGACGACGAGGAAGAAGACGACGAGGAAGAAGACGGAGAAGAAAACGAAGACGATAACGACGAAGATGACGAGACGACCTTGGAAGAAGCTCATGCGAATGTCATGGCCGCACACCAGAAAATAGCCGAAGCTATGAGCGGCCAGGAAATCGTCGAACTACAACAAAAGATGGACGAAGCCCTTAAGGCAGGTAACGTGCCCGAATACATGCGACTTGCGACAGAGTTGCAGATGATCATGATTAAAAATATGGGCTGCTGAGCAACTCGACTTCACAAAACTCCACTACAATCTCAATCACACTATGAATCAAGATTTCAACAAGCTTATATATAAAGTGAATCATGCCGACGGTTCAGGCAGCTGCTTCTATCTGAAACCCTACGATATTTTCGTCACCAACTACCACGTGGTGGCCGGCTATCGTACGGTTGCTATTCAAGATAACGACCGTAATCCCTACGAGGCTAGCGTGGTCGTAGTTAATCCCGACACCGACTTGGCGCTGCTCGCCGTAGACGCCGATTTCAGCCATCTACCCGAACTTGAAATATCTGATGAGGTGGAGCCCATCATCGGCTCGAAAGTACGTGTTGCAGGCTATCCATTTGGCATGCCGTTCACCATCACTGAGGGTTCTATATCATCTCCGCGCCAGCTTATAGGCGGTAAATATTACTTACAGGTCGATGCGCCCATTAATCCCGGCAATTCCGGCGGCCCTATAATCAACGAAAACGGAGATGTTATCGGTGTAACCGTGAGTAAATTTGCCTCTTCAGCAGCAGACAACATGGGCTTCGGCGTACGTGCAGAGACTCTGAAACAGCTTCTTGGCATGATAGAAAATCTCGACCGCACTGAGTTCCATGTGCAATGTGCAAGTTGCGACGAGCTCATCAGTGGCGACGAAGAATACTGTCCGTCATGCGGTGCCCAAATCGACGAAAGTGTACTTTCAACCCATGAACTTTCGCCTCTCGAACAGTTTTGCGAAAGCGCGATAGCACGTATTGGAATCAATCCGGTACTCGCGCGTAATGGCCATGATACGTGGGTATTCCATCGCGGAAGTTCAGAAATACGCCTCTTTGTCTACGACCGGAACTATCTCTTTGCCGTATCACCCATAAACCTCTTACCCAAGAAAAATGTAGAGGACGTGCTCAACTTCATACTCGAGACGGACTTAGCTCCATACAAAATGGGGATTGACGGACGTCAGGTTTATCTCTGCTACCGAATACATCTGGCCGATATAACCGCTGAATCCGCCGAACGTATACTGGACAATATCGTTGGTCTTGCAACCACAGCCGATGAACTCGACAATCGTCTCGTCGAAGAATTCGGATGCGAATTCTCGCTCTACTCCAAGAACTGATAAATCATCGTCACCACCGACGGTCCTCCGGCTCTCGCGGCACAGAGGACCGTTTCTTATTGTAAAAATAGTCCTTGCATCCATTGAGAAATACATACATTTGGGTACGTATTGTGAATCACAAAAAAGAAAGACGCTGTAACTATGCAAATTACAGCGTCTTTTATTATTTATGAGAGCAAAGAGAGAGAGGGATTCTTGCTGCGCGACAACGAGCCGGGAGGCTCAACCCTGGCTCTATAAAAAAAGCAGCCCGGAAGGCTGCTTTTTTTTGGCGGAGAGAGAGGGATTCGAACCCCCGGAGGTGTGACCCTCAACGGTTTTCAAGACCGCCGCAATCGACCACTCTGCCATCTCTCCATGGATGCGACTGCAAAGTTAGTTATTTTTTCTGACGTCAGCAAATTTTTGCCGCGCTATTTTGCGGTCGCAGCGCCTCGCGGTCAGTCAAGACAGGCGTCCAGCTGTGCTTCGATAGCGGCGCGGTCCATCTGGCGGCCGATAAACACGAGTTTTATCATGCGGTCGCCCACCTTGTCGTCCCAGTCGCGGGCCAGGCCGGGTTCGTCGCGCATGAGGATTTCGAGTTCCTCGGCCGGCGCGGTGGCATACCAGTAGCCGGCATCGGTGATTTTGTGCTGCACACCGGCCTGCTCGAAGAGTACCGACATGTCGTTGTTCTGGCTGAACCAAACCACACCTTTGCAGCGGATTACGCTCTTGGGCCAGTGGCGGGCCACGAAGTCGTCGAAGCGCTCGAAGTTGAACGGACGGCGGCGGTAGTACACGAACGTGCCGATGCCGTATTCCTCGGCCTCGCCTTCGCCGTGGTGGTGATGGTGGTGATGATGATGGCCGTGCTCATGTTCGTGCTCGTGCTCATCCTCGTCGTGGTCATGATGATGATGGTGGTGATGCTCCTCGTGGTCGTCGTCATCATCATCGTCGTCATCATCATCGTGATGGCCTTCGATTTCCTGCACCCAGGTAGCCGAGGTTGCCACCTTTTCGAAATCGAACAGACGGGTGTTGATTATGCGGCCAAGAGCCACGTCGGCATAGTCGGTGTCGATAATCTGTGCCTTGGGCTGGAGCTCGCGGATGATAGCGCGAATCTGGGCTGCCTGCTCCGGGGTGACCTCGGAGATTTTGTTGAGCAGGATGATGTTGCAGAACTCAATCTGCTCGATTACGAGCTTCTCAAGGTCCTCGTCGCCGATATTTTCGGCCGTCAGGGCGTCGCCGCAGCCGAATTCGCTGGCCATGCGCAGGGCGTCGACCACGGTCACGATGCAGTCCAGGCGGGGCTGCACGGGAGCGTTGGGCACCATCTGAGGGATGGTGCAGATGGTCTGCGCAATGGGAGCGGGTTCACAGATGCCGCTGGCCTCGATTACGATATAGTCGAATCGCTTCATGGCCAGGAGGTCGGTGATCTGCTTCACCAGGTCCATCTGCAGGGTGCAGCAGATGCAGCCGTTCTGCAGGGCCACCAGGTCGTCGTTCTGGCCCACGATACCGCCCTTCTGGATCAGGTCGGCATCGATATTCACCTCGCCGATGTCGTTGACGATTACAGCGAAGTGGATTCCGCGCTCGTTGGTGAGGATGCGGTTCAGGAGGGTTGTCTTGCCGCTGCCCAGATAGCCCGTGAGCAGCAGTACGGGAATTTCTTTAGTCATAGTCAGATATCGCCATGTTCTTTCAGCAGCGCGGTGGCTTGCTCAAGGTCGGCAGCCTCGACGTAGAGGCGCACCGGGGCCCAGGTGGACCCTGCGCCGTAGAGCGTGGCCATTTCGTCGGTCACCACGAAGGCCGCGATGCCGGCGCTCTCCAGCATGCCGCAGGCAATGTTGGCCTGCATGGGATTGGAGAACTGCGCTGCTAAAACCGGATTTTTCATTTCACAATCAGCAGGAAGTACTGTTTTTTGCCTTTCTGCACAATTATATAGCGGTCGTTGAGCAGCATGTAGGTTGCGGCCACAGCCTGCGGGTCGGTGATTTTCTCCTTGTTGATGGAGAAGCCGCCGCCCTGCACCAGTTTGCGCATCTCGGCCTTGGAGGGGAACACGGGGGCCTTCTCGGTGAGGAGGTCGGCCAGGCGGATGCCGGTTTCGATGTCGTTGCGGCTCACCTCGAATTTGGGCACACCCTCGAACACATCCAGCAGGGTCTTTTCGTCGATGTTATGCAGGATTTCAGTGGCCTTGTTGCTGAACAGGATCTGCGATGCTTCCACGGCAGCCTCGTAGTCCTCCTTGGAGTGCACCATGGTGGTGAGCTCCTGGGCCAGACGGCGCTGCAGCGGACGGCGGCCGGGGTCCTCGGCCTGCTCGGCGATGAGGGCGTCGATTTCCTCGCGGCTGAGTTCGGTGAAAATCTTGATGTACTTCTCGGCGTCGTTATCGGCCACGTTGAGCCAGAACTGGTAGAACTTGTAGGGCGAGGTGTAGCGGGCGTCGAGCCACACGTTGCCGCTCTCGGTCTTGCCGAACTTGGAGCCGTCGGCCTTGGTGATCAGCGGGCAGGTGATGGCAAAGGCCTCGCCGCCCTCGGTGCGGCGGATAAGCTCGGTGCCGGTGGTGATGTTGCCCCACTGGTCGGAACCACCCAGCTGCAGGCGGCAGTTGTGCTCACGGTAGAGGTTGAGGAAGTCGTAGCCCTGCACCAGCTGGTAGCTGAATTCGGTGAACGACATGCCGTGCTGCGAGTCGCCGGCCAGGCGCTTCTTCACTGAGTCCTTGGCCATCATATAGTTCACGGTGATGAGCTTGCCCACGTCGCGGATGAAATCCAGGAAGCTGAAATTCTTCATCCAGTCGTAGTTGTTCACCAGGATAGCAGCGTTGGGAGCATCGGAGTCAAAATCCAGGAACTTGGCCAGCTGCTTCTTGATGGCCTCCTGGTTGTGGCGCAGAGTGTCCTCGTCCAGCAGCTTGCGCTCCTGGCTCTTCATCGAGGGGTCGCCGATCATGCCGGTGGCGCCGCCCACAAGGGCAATGGGGCGATGGCCGGCGCGCTGGAAGTGCTTGAGCATCATCACACCCACCAGATGGCCGATGTGAAGGCTGTCGGCCGTGGGGTCGATGCCCAGATAGGCCGTGGCCATGCCTTTTTTGAGTTCCTCTTCAGTTCCGGGCATCACGGTGTGGATCATACCGCGCCACGTAAGTTCGTCTATAAAGTTCATCGTATATCGTAAGTTTTTTTAAAATTCTGAGAATGCCAGCGGCAGCAGCGAGGCCACCGAGGGCAGCGAGTAGATTTCGGAAGCGCCCACAAGCAGCACTTCCACATCGTGGCCGGCCAGGGTTTCGTATTCCAGCAAGGCCTGGCGGCAGGCTCCGCAGGGTGCGCAGGGCTGAGGCGTGGGCAAGCCGTCGGTGCCCACGGCGGCAATGGCAATCTTCTCGAAGGCCACACCGGGATAATTGGCACCGGCCCAGTAGCAGGCGGAGCGCTCCGCACACATGCCCGAGGGGAAGGCGGCATTTTCCTGATTAGCGCCCACGGCAATCTCGCCGTTGGCCAGCAGGATGGCAGCCCCCACGCGGAAGTGACTATAGGGTGCGTACGACCCCTCGGTGGCACGGCGGGCAAGGTCCACAAGGCGGCGGTCGGAGTCAGTAAGTTCGTCGTAGCTTTTAGCCTCGACAGGGGTGATTATCTCTATTTTTCGCATACATCGTGGCTTTTACTACTGCAAAATTACTCTTTTATAATATAAAAACATCATTAATCGTGCGATTTTTTTTGTTATTCGGGGAATAAGCAGTATTTTTGCAGTTCGAAAAGCATGCGCTCGCGCCGCGGGCCCGCTTCAACCAATCGTAAAAATAAAAAATCACATAACTCCAATGGAACAGAACAAACCGACCGCTCAGGAGGTCGAACCCACCGACGACATCATCGCAAAAGCCCGTGCTAACAAAAAAGGCATTATGCTGTGCGTGATTGTGCTCCTCGTGGTGGTCATCGGCGCCATGGTGTGGCTCCTGGTAGCACAGAACGGCAGCCGCAAGGCCGACGAGGCTATCGCCAAGGCCGACATCGAACAGAACGACTCCGTGGCCATGGCCCTCTACACCGAAGCCGCCAAGGCAGGCTACAAGAGCGGCAACCGCGCTAAAGCCGAAGTGGCTGTGCGCCTCTACAAGGAAGCCAAGTACGAAGAAGCTATCAAGTACCTCGACGGCTGCTCGCTCGACGACAACATCGCCGCTGCCGGCGTCTACAGCCTCAAGGGTGACTGCTATGCCAACCTCCAGCAGTACGACAAGGCCGTGTCCAACTACCAGAAAGCAATCTCCAAGGCCAACGGCAACCCCGAAATCGTGCCCATGATGCTCATCAAGGAGGCAAACGTGTTCCGCACCGAAGGCAAATACTCCGACGAGGCCAAGGCCTACAAGACCATCCTCGACGACTATCCCCAGTACGCTCAGTCCATGCGCATCGACATCCGCAAGTACTACGAGCGTGCAGCCGCCCAGGCTAAATAAGGAATTTCTATTTACCCAGCCATAACAGCGAAAGGGACCGCCACCGCACCGCGCGGGCGGTCCTTTTCGCATTATACCTCCCTCCCACACAACAGCCATCCTTACCCATCAGCCTATGAATGAACAAGAAGACATCCGTTTCCGCGAGCTGGCCTCCAAACCCGTTGGGCGCCTGCTGTGGCAGTACAGCCTCCCTGCCGTGGTGGGCATGCTGGTCATTGCGCTCTACAACGTTGTGGACCGCATTTTCATCGGCCAGTGGGTTGGGCCTCACGCCATTGCGGGCCTGGCAGTCACATTCCCGGTGATGAACCTCACCACCGCCATCGGCACTCTGGTGGGTATAGGCGCTTCCTCGCGCATATCCATCGCCATCGGCGCCGGGCGCCGCGACCTGGCCGAGAATCTGCTGGGCAACGCCCTCACCCTCACCCTGCTCAACGGAGTTTTCTACATTCTGGCATGGTACTACCTCGACCCACTGCTGCGGCTGTTCGGTGCCAGCGACACCACCCTGCCCTACGCCCACCAGTACATGAGCATCATGCTCCCCGGCCTGCTGCTCACCAACTTCGCCTTCAGCCTCAACAACGTGATGCGCTCCACCGGCTATCCACGCCGCGCCATGATCACCATGATGATTGGCGCCGTGGCCAACGTTGTGCTCGACCCCATATTTATATATGTGTTCCACATGGGTATTGCCGGGGCTGCCTGGGCTACTGACATCGCCATGCTGTGCTCGGCCGCCTTTGTGGCCGCCCACTTCATGTCGCCCAAAACCACCATCCGTTTCCGCCCCGGCACCTACCGCCTGCGCTGGAGCCTGGTGCTGAGCATTGCATCCATCGGTGCCGCACCTGCAGTGGTCAACGCCGCCGCCTGCGCCATCAACGCCATCGCCAACAACAGCCTGCGCACCTACGGTTCCGACCTTGATATCGCTGCCATGGGCATCTTCACCACCTATACCGCAGTGATAATCAACATCCTGCTGGGCATCAACCAGGGCATGCAGCCCATCGTGGGCTATAACTACGGCGCCGGGCAGTTCCACCGCCTCAGGCGCGCCTATCTGCTGGCCGTCCTGGCCTCGTCGGTACTCACCGTGGCAGGCTCGGCCATCGCCATACTCTGCCCTCAGATTATATCCGAAATCTTCACCAACGACGCCGGGCTGATTGAGTGCACGGACCGCGCACTGCGCATCGCCCTGCAGGCCTTCGCCGTGGTGGGCTTCCAGATTGTGTCCACATCCTTCTTCCAGAGCATCGGCAGCGCGGCCAAGTCCATCATCGTCAGCCTTCTGCGCCAGGTCATCTTCCTGATACCCCTGCTGCTGTTCCTACCCAAAGCCTGGGGCATCGAGGGTGTGTGGTACACCTTCCCCATCTCCGACCTCCTGGCCACCGTTGTCACCCTTATCCTGGTGCTCATCACCTTCCGCCACATCAACCTCCAGGCCCACCAGGCCGCTTGATTTAAAAATATTTGCGCGGATGCACGCAAATTATTATCTTTGCAATTATTATAATTATAATAATCAAAAATATAATAATTGAAATCATAATAATTTACGCACACAAGCCATGGCCACAAAAATAGCAAACCCCTTTGTTGTAGGGCGATACATATCGGCAGAATACTTCTGCGACCGGCGCGAAGAAACGGAGTTTCTCAAAAAATCCGTTGAAAACGGACGCGACGTGGCCATTATTTCACCTCGCCGCCTGGGCAAATCCGGCCTGATTGAGCACTTTTTCGCTTCCGATTTCGTGCGTGATGAGTATATCCCTATCTTCATCGACATCTACGCCACATCCTCGCAAAGCGAGCTAATCTCGCTGCTGGGCCACGCAGTGTTCCGCGCCATGCTCAACGAAAAGAAATCCTACTGGCGTAAATTTGTGGAATCGGTCAAAAGTCTCCGGCCCAACATCAGCATTGACCCAATCTCCGGACAGCCCTCGTTCGGCATAAGCGCCGCTACAATCACCGAGCCTGAACTGACACTTAACGAAATATTCACCTTCCTCGAGAGCGCTCCTCGCCCCTGTATAATAGCAATTGACGAATTTCAGGAAATCAGCACCTACCCCGAGGAGCGTACTGAGGCCCTGCTCCGCACCCTGGTGCAGCGTTGCAACAGCACCCGCTTCATCTTTGCCGGCAGTGCCGAAAGCATGATGAACAACATTTTCAACAGTCCAAAAAAACCCTTCTACCAGAGTTGCCTCACTCTTGGACTCAAACCTATTCCCCTGGAGGAATACACCCGTTTCGCAATGAACCTCTTTGCCGACTACGGCAAGCAGGCAACCCCCGAAATTATCGCAGAAGTATATAATTCAATGAGCGGCATCACCTGGTTCGTTCAAATGATGATGAACGAGCTCTTTGCCATCACTCCTGCAGGTGCTGTCACCGACAGTGCTTCACTCCCCGTGGCCGAAAAGAATATAATCGGTGTGCAGGAGTTCAGCTACCGCGAGTTAATGTCGCGCCTGTCGCCCCGCCAGCGCGTGCTTGCCTCATTCCTGGCCCGCGAGGGTGCAGTCCAGAACATCACGTCGGGCTCCGTACTTCAGGCCAGCGGTTTCCCCTCCACAGCCTCGCTACAATCGGCTTTAAAAGGCCTACGCGCCCACGGACTGATTACGACCACCGGAACTCACACTGCGCTCTACGACCATTTCTTTGCCCGCTGGCTCAGTACACAGCCGCAATACTGAAATTTCCCGTCCTGAAATTTCAAGTTCTGCAACAGGCTTAGGACACGTCTGTTATCCCAAATTGCGCGCTTTATTTGCGCTGTTTTGAACATACAGTTTTTTCCTCGCGGACAAAAATTGTACCATCGCCCGGGCTTTTTGCCCTTAACTTTGCATCAAAGAAAAACACACACCGATGATGCAAAGAAAAAACTTTTCCTTCCGCTTTGAATGGCAACAGGCCATAGCCCACCTTGCCCCCTTGTGCCGCCTTGAAATCTACGAGGCCGCTGTGCGCTACGCCGAAACCGGCGAAACCGGTCCGCTGTCGGCCGAAGCCGCCGAGGCTTTCGAACAATATATTATGCCCGACTTTCGCCGTCGTGCAAAAGCCGCCGAGTACCGCGCCCGCCGCAAAGCCCGCCTGGCAGCCAAGTCTACCGAGGAACCCATAACTCCCAATCCTCCCACCACTCCCATATCACCCACCACTCCCCCTAAAATCACCCCCATTATCTTCCCCGGCCCCAACCGCCGTGAGCGCCGGCTGATGGCGGCCGAACAAAAGCGCCATGCCAAAAGGCAGGCTCGCAAAAAACTTTTTTCGCCCCCCGGGTGAACCATTTTTCCGTCGCGGATGTTTGATAGACATGAGAGGCATTTTTCTGGCTTCATTAAAAAAGCCATAATCGAACAAGATTTTAGCGTCTCAAGTTCCCGCGACCATACCCCATGGCGCGGGATTTTTTGTGCACACCGGCGCCACACTATCAAAAAAACAAATGCAACTACCTTCGCAGGCAATTGCATCCTAACCTATGATTCACTTATTGTTTTGTCGGAGTCAACAATGCAGAGCAATGTCGACGCGCAAAATTAATCATAATTTCCGTAATCTGCAATTTTTCCGACAAAATTCCTGCAAAAACTTGCCGGGAAAAGTCATGTTTGCAGGCTCCGGCAGGGTGCTTTTTCGCATTTTCTGCAATTTTTTCAAAAAAAATTCGCTTTACTGTTGCATATTCCGAAACTTTGCCGTAAATTTGCACCGCAAAAGCCCGGAGGGGCACACGCATCTGCTTCAATAGCTCAGTCGGTTAGAGCATCTGACTGTTAATCAGAGGGTCGTTGGTTCGAGTCCATCTTGAAGCGCTTTCATTATCATTCCAATCTATTCTTTTCTTGCAAGCTTCAATAGCTCAGTCGGTTAGAGCATCTGACTGTTAATCAGAGGGTCGTTGGTTCGAGTCCATCTTGAAGCGCACAAGCACGGCGGTTGCACCACTTTCGGTGCAACCGCTTTTTTTCGTATCCCCGATTACATCGCTCCTCCGGAGCTCAACCCCTGAGGAGGTCCCTCCACCCATGGTTTCGAACGCGCTACGCGGTTCTCACCATGGGCTATCATTATCTCGCTCCAAAAGGAGCTCCCCGCCGCTAACGCGGCAACCCCTGACCAATGACTTCTGACTTTTGACTTATAGAAATCTTCCCCGTTATTTCGGCGCGTAGCGGTTTTTTCGTACCTTTGCATCCGATTAGTAAGACGTATATGGATTCAAAATTTGAAATGGTCGCCAAGACCTTCCGCGGACTGGAAGTTGTGCTTGCCGACGAACTCCGCGCACTGGGCGCGGACGATGTGACGCCCGGAAACCGAATGGTGAGCTTCCGCGGCGACCTTGCAATGCTTTATAAAGCCAATTTCTGCTGCCGCACAGCGCTGCGCATCCTCAAGCCTTTCTTCAAATTCAAAGCTACCGACCCCGACCAGCTCTACGCCAAGGTGAAAACCTTCGACTGGGCCACCCTGATGGACCCCGACAAGACTTTTGCCATCGACTCGGTGGTATATAGCGAGGATTTCCGCAACTCCCAGTTCGTCACCTACCGTGTGAAGGACGCCATCGTGGACTGGTTCCGCGACCACGACGACCAGGAACGCCGCCCCCGCGTGCGCCTGGACGGGGCCGACATCATGATTAATGTGCACATCTCGGCCGACGACGTAACCCTGTCGCTCGATTCATCCGGCGAGTCGCTCCACAAGCGCGGCTGGCGCCAGGCGCAGAACGAAGCGCCTATCAGCGAGGTGCTGGCCGCAGGTATCATCCTGATGAGCGGCTGGCGTGGCGAAACACCTTTCGTGGACCCCATGTGCGGCTCGGGCACTTTCGTAATCGAGGCCGCCATGATTGCAGCAGGCATCTACCCCGGTGTCTACCGCCAGCATTTCGCTTTCGAGAACTGGCCTGATTTCGACGCCGAGCTGCTTGAATCCATCTACAACGACGACTCCGCCGAGCGCGAGGTGACAGTGCCCATCATCGGTGCCGATATTTCGCCCCGCGCAATCGAGATAAGCACCTCCAACGCCAAGAACGCCGCCGTGGAGCGCTACATCACCCTGGTGAAGCGCCCCATATCGCAGTGGACCGAGGCCGATGTGCCCACCCCGGCCGGTGTGCTCATCACCAACCCGCCCTACGGCAAGCGCATCACCGCCGACGACATGAACGCCCTCTACGGCACCATCGGTTCCACACTGAAGCACGCCTTCAAGGGCTACCACGCATGGATTATCGGCTACGAGGACGTGTACTTCCACGAAATCGGCCTGGCACCCTCGCAGAAAGTGGCCCTCAACAACGGTGGCCTGGAATGTGAGCTGCGCGAATATGTGATTTTCGAAGGCACCAAGCGCGATTTCCGCTCCGCAGGCGGCAAAATCAAGGAGGAACGCCCCGAGAAGAAAAAAGAACGTCGGCCGGCAGCTGCAGGTGGCGCTGACCGCCGCCGCAAGTTCGATGGAGGCCGCCACGATGGCGGCAAGCGCCCCTTCGGCAAAGGCGACCGTGCTGACCGCACCGAGCGCAAACCGCGCACCGACGAGGGCGCACCTCAGGCTCAGGAGCGCCGCCCGCTCGACCTGAAACGCATGGGACGCACACCGTCCATTCCCGCCGACAAGGAAATCATCATCAACCGTCCCACCTGGCGCAAGCGCAAGAAAGACCAGTCAGAATAACCCCTCACTTCAAATCCCGCAATAAAAAATGTACAAAGTTCTTCTTTTAGGCAGCGGTGGCCGCGAATGTGCCATCTCATGGAAACTCAGCCAGAGCCCTCTGCTCGAAAAACTATATATCGCTCCCGGCAACGCCGGCACAAGCGCCTACGGCACCAATATTGCCGTGAAACCCACCGACTTCCCCGCCGTGGCCAAGGCCGTGGCCGATCTGGGCATCGACCTGGTGATTGCCGGCAACGAGGACCCGCTGGTGGAAGGCGTGCGCGAATATCTGGCCCAGGCCGCTCCCGGCGTGCTGGTGGTTGGCCCCGGCAAAGTGGGCGCCGCGCTTGAAGGCTCCAAGGACTTTGCCAAGCACTTCATGGCCCGCTACGGCATCCCCACGGCCCGCTACATGACCGTCAATGCCGACAACGTGGCCGAGGGCGAGGCATTCCTCGACACCCTTGCAGCCCCCTACGTGCTCAAGGCCGACGGCCTGGCTGCCGGCAAGGGTGTGCTGATTATCTCCGATCTGGCCGAGGCCAAGGCTTCGCTGCGCGAGATGCTCGGCGGCAAGTTCGGCAAGGCTTCCGCCAAGGTGGTTATCGAGGAGTTCCTCAGCGGCATCGAGTGCTCAGTGTTCGTGCTCACCGACGGCACCGGCCAGTACCGCCTTCTGCCCCCCGCCAAGGACTACAAGCGCATCGGCGAGGGCGACACCGGCCTCAACACCGGCGGCATGGGTGCTGTGTGCCCCCCGCCCTTCTGCACCGACGAATTCATGGCTAAGGTGGAGGAACGCATTGTGCGTCCCACCCTCAGCGGTCTCAAGGCCGAGGGTATCGACTACCGCGGCTTCATCTTCCTGGGCCTCATTGACTGCGGTGGCGAACCGATGGTAATCGAGTACAACGTGCGCATGGGCGACCCCGAAACCGAGGCCGTCATGCCACGCATCGCTTCCGACCTCCTGCCCACGCTCGTTGCGCTGGCCAAAGGCAATATCAACGAGGCCGCACCTCTTGAAATCGACCCCCGCGCCTGCGTGACCGTTATGGCCGTGGCCGGCGGCTACCCCGAGGCCTACCGCAAGGGCGACGAAATCACCGGTAATCTCCAGCCGGCCAAGTCGATTGTGTTCCACGCCGGCACCACAGCCGATGCCGAGGGCCACATCCTGACCGCCGGCGGCCGAGTGCTCACCGTCAGCTCCCTGGCCCCCACCATCGCCGAGGCCGCAGCCCTGAGCTACGAGGCCCTGGCCGACATCCACTTCGCCGACAAATATTCGCGCCGCGACATCGCCCACGAATTCATCGGCTAATACGGCTTCAGCCATGCAAGCCGCCTTCTTCACACGCATAATGCACACCCGAGGCTTCGGCCTCGGAGTGGGCATTATTGCTTTTCTGGCAGCATGCTTCTACTTTTTCGGGGGCTATGCCGAGAACATCCCCGGCGACCGCGGCCTGGCGTTGCCGTCGGCCAACGAGTGGTTCGCCAATACCTACGTGGACTTCGGCGCGGCCATGGGCGGAGCCGTAGCGGCAATGATTATCCTGCTGCTGCTCAACAAGGTGCACAACGTGCTGCGGTCCATGACCTCGGTCTACATCGCATTCTTCGGCGCCATGATGGCCGCCACGGCCAACCTTTTCGTGCAGTTCTACACCGGCACGGTGCTGCTGATCATCGTGGCACTGTCGCTGCTGCTCATCCTGGGCTGTTACCGCGACGTCAAGGCCACCCCGAGGGTTTACCTCATCTTCCTGTTGCTGTCGGGATTCGCGGCCACGCAGTATTGCTTCATCTTCTACCTGCCGGTGTTCCTGATTGCCTGCGCCCAGATGCGCATTTTCAACGGCCGCACCTTTGTGGCCGCAATGCTGGGCATCATCACACCGTGGTGGATAATGCTGGGCTTCGGCATCATCACCCTGAGCGACATCCACCTGCCCCAGCTCATCAGCGTGTTTGCCGGCATCGGGCCGGAGGACACCGTGCTGCTGCTCATCACCGTGGGTCTGACTGCCCTGCTGTTCCTGACCGCCCTGGTGCTCAACCTGATGAAGGCAATCGCCTACAACGCCCGCTCCCGCGCCGTCAACGGCGTCATCTCCATCACCGCCCTGGCCACAATCGTGGCCATGTGTGCCGACTACCGCAACCTTATTGCCTACGTGCCGCTGCTTGATTTCTTTGCGGCGCTCCAGGCAGCCCACTATCTGTCCACTCACCGGGTGGATAAATCCTACATCATAATCGCCGTAATCTTAGTTATCTACGCAGCTTTGTTCGTATGCCAAACAGTAATGTGAAAATAATTGTGGAGAGCAACATCCCCTTTGTGCGCGGGCTGCTCGACGACTACGCAACCATCACCTATCTCGCACCCGAGGACATCACCCCGAAAGCCGTGCGCGAGGCCGACGGACTGATTGTGCGCACCCGCACCCGCTGCGATGCCGCACTGCTTGAACGCTCCGACGTGATGTTCATTGCCACAGCCACCATTGGCACCGACCATATCGACTCCGACTACTGCCGCAGCCGCGGCATAACGGTGGTGAACGCTCCGGGCTGCAATGCTCCGGCCGTGGCACAGTACGTGTTCGGCTCGCTGATGCAGGTGGTGAACCGTCCCCTGAGCTCCTACACCATCGGCGTGGTGGGTGTGGGCCATGTGGGCAGCATCGTGGCCCGCTGGGCCCGGGGCCTGGGCATGCGTGTGCTGCAGTGCGACCCGCCACGGCAGCAGGCCGAGGGCGGCGACGACTGGACTGATATGGCCACTATAGCCCGCGAGGCCGACATCATCACCGTGCACACTCCTCTGACCAGGGACGGCGAATTTCCCACCTACCACATGCTCGGGGCCGACTATCTGGGCACCCTACGCCGTGCTCCCATCATCATCAACAGCGCCCGCGGTGCCATAGCGGACACTCAGGCGCTCATAGAGGCCCGTAAAAACGGCCTCACAGGCCCGCTCATCATTGACTGCTGGGAGGGTGAGCCCGACATTAACCGCGAGCTCCTGGACCTTGCCGCCGTGGCCACGCCGCACATCGCCGGCTACTCGCGCGAGGGCAAGGTGCGCGCCTCGCAGATTGTGCTCGATGCCGCCACCACATTTTTCATGCTCCCGCGCGTCACCGTGACCGAGCCTCTCCCCCCGGCAACTCCGCGCTGCGTCACCATCCAAGGCGTGACCGACAGCTTCGACTCCATGCCCCTCACCGCCGAGCTCAAGGCCGATCCGGCCAACTTCGAGCGCCTGCGCAACACCTACGAGCTGCGCCACGAGGCCCCCGAAGGCTCCGAGGACTGAGGGATGCCCCCTTGATTTCTACCCCATAACTTAAATCATTAGCCTATGAAGAAACTTGTGTTTTGTCTGCTTATTGCCCTGAATTTCCTGTGCGCGCATGCCGTGCAGCTCAATTCAGTCTACACCCTGCGCCCGGACGACCCCGAGGCTTTCTACTTCACGCCCGACAACTACCCAGGCATCACAGCCGACGGGCGCACCGACGTGTCGGAGCAGCTCCAGGCCGCCATCAACGACCTGAAGCGCACCCGCAACTTCGGCATCCTGTTCATCCCCGAAGGCACCTACACCATCAGTCGCACCATCTACATTCCGCCGGCAATCCGCCTGATTGGCTACGGCAAGAAGCGCCCCGAGTTTGTGCTGGCGCCTAACTCGCCCGGCTTCCAGCAGGAAGTGAGCGCCGACAAGGGCAAGGCCGCTTATATGTTCTGGTTCACCGGCAACATGGTTGAGCCCGGCGGCGAACCCCGCGACGCCAACGCCGGCACTTTCTACAGCGCCATGTCCAACATCAACCTGCGCATAGCCGACGGCAACCCCCACGCCGTGGCCCTGCGCACGCACTTCGCCCAGCACTGCTTCATCAACTTCGTGAGCATCAACATAGGCAAGGGCAAGGCCGGCCTCTTCGATGTGGGCAACGAGCTTGAAAGCGTGGCCTTCTACGGCGGCGACTACGGCATCTACACCACCAAATCCTCGCCCGGCTGGCCCGTGATGATGGTGGACGCCTACTTCGAGGGCCAGCGCAAGGCCGCACTGCGCTGCCAGGAGTCGGGCCTGGCAATGGTGAACCTCCAGGTGAAGAACGTGCCTGCGGTGTTTGACATCGACCGTAATTACTGCGACAAGCTCTTTGTTGAGAACAGCCGCTTCGAGAACGTGACCGACGCCGCCGTTATTATCGCCAACGAGAACAACAGCAACAACCAGATTACTTTCCGCAACGTGGATTGCAGCCGCGTGCCCGTGGTGGCCCGCTACGTGCGCAGTGCCACCGAAACGGCGGTGCCCGAACGCACCTACCGCATTGTGAGCTACGACCACGGCCTGCAGATGGACAGCCTCACAGACGAGGCCGAATACGCCACCACAATCGCTGTGGAGCCCCTCAAATCGCTTCCCAAACCCATGGTGACGGACATCCCCGCCCTGCCCGATATGAAAGAGTGGTTGAACCTGCGCACACTGGGTGCGGTGGGCGACGGTGAAACCGACGATACCGACGCCATCCAGGCTGCGCTGGACCGCTACGACGTGGTTTATGCTCCCCAGGGCTGGTACCGCATCAGCCGCCCGCTGGTGATGCGCCCCGAAAATAAGCTCATCGGTCTGCATCCCTTCGGCACACAGCTGCAACTGGCCGAAAGCACCCCGGCGTTCAGCGGTTTCGGCGGTCCTCAGCCCATGCTTCAGTCCGCTCCCGGAGCCGACAATATCCTCAACGGCATCGGCATAAACACCGGCGCCTACAACTACCGCGCTGTGGGCGTGAAGTGGCTGTCCGGCCAGGGTTCCTACCTCAACGACGTAAAGTTCGTGGGTGGCCACGGAGGCATGTGGAAGCCCCGCCCCGGCCAGGACGAGCCTCGCGGCTGGTGGCAGCGCGAACGCAAAATCAGCAATCCCTACGAGCCCGTGACCGATGCCGGCAAGGACCAGGCCTGGGACAACCAGTACTGGAGCCTGTGGGTGACCGACGGTGGCGGCGGTACCTTCAAGGACATCTGGAGCGCCAGCTCCTACGCCACAAGCGGTTTCTACGCCAGCCGCACGGCCACACCGAGCCGCATCTACGCAATGTCCGTGGAGCACCACGTGCGCAATGAGGTCCGCTTCAACCGTGTTTCGAACTGGAAGGTATATTGCCTCCAGACCGAGGAAGAAAGCCGCGAGAGCATGGACTGCCAGCCCATCGAGATGGACGACTGCTCGGACATGACCTTCGCCAACCTCTATATGTTCCGCGTGATTCGCATCGACGAGCCCTACCACAGCTCCATCCGCATCCGCAACTGCCATGACATCACCTTCCTGAACCTGCACAACTACTCGCAAATCAAGTACACCAACAACGTGGCCGTGTACGACGCCGGCAAGGACATCGACCTGCGCCCCTGGGAGCTGTCGCGCCTGGTGGTGACCGGCAGCGAGCAGCGCTCCGAGCCCCTGAGCACTGAGGTGGGCGCGGTGAACCGCATTGCATCCGACTTCGAGTTCGCCGAGGGCCTGGCCGCCGACAGCAAGGGCAACATCTACTTCTGCGACAGCAGGATGCGCCGCGTGTACCGCTATAACCCCTCCGATGACCGCCTGACGCTGCTTGCCGATTTCCCCTGGCGTCCGGCCAATTTGGCCGTCGACACGGACGACAACGTGCTGGTGCTGTTCCGCTACGAGGCCCAGCCCGGCTATCTGATTGACGGCAAGCCCGAGCAACTGCCCCGCACCCCCGATACGGGCGGAACCTCGTTCAGCGGCTACGGCAATTCGGGCTTCACGATGGCGATGTACAGCATCGATCCCGAGAACCCCGAGGAAAGCATCAAGGCGCTTGAGCGCGTGCCCATGACGAGCGTAAGCTCCGTGGCCAAGGCCCTCTACCCCTCCAATCGCTGGCGCGATTTCCACGACTTCAATGAAGTGACCCTCTACCGCCCTGAAATGTGCTTCATGGCGCCCGACGGCCGCACCATCATCCCGCACTACTTCGACCTTGCGCGCTGCTCGCAGCTGCTTGAGGCCGTGCCGGGCAAACCCTTCTACACCTCCGACGAGTACGACCGCCGCATTGTGCGCACCGAAGTGGCCCAGGACGGCACGCTGAGCGACCTCACCTACTTCGTTGAGCAAGGCGAATTCGGCACTACCGTTGATGCCGAGGGCAACATCTACGTGGCCGACGGCGACGTGTACGTGTTCAACCCGCAAGGCAAGCGCATCGGAAAAATCCGTACCCCTGAGCGCCCCTCGACCCTGCGTTTCGGCAAGGACAACACCCTATACATCACCGGCCGCACCAATCTCTACGGTGTGAAGGTGAAGTAAGAACACTGAATAAAGCTCGGGCCCTTGGGGTCCTTAAGGTCACTAACGACTTTAAGGACCCCAAGGGCCCGATTATTTTTAGCGGTCCGGGGTAAGGTACTTGGGTAGGATGCGGGCCACGGTGGCACGGGTGCTGCCCGTGGCTTGGGTGGGATAGTGGTCGGCTTCACGGATACGATTGGTTTCCCAACTGTACCAGCCTTCCTCGGGGGCCTGCATACCGGCGTCGAACCACGCCTTCCATCTGGGATGATAGAATGAACTGAGCATACCGCCCCACTGGCGGTAGGAGTATTCGTGGAGCGAGCGCGACATGGCTTCATCGAACCATGTAGTGATGAGTTTACGCGCATTATCACGGTCCAGCCAGTCGCGGTCGGCAGCGGTGGTGCCCGGAACTTCGTCGGCAATGCGCGCGGCACTCTCGGTCCAACGGCCAAGCATGAAATCAGGCACGGTGCATAGGATTGTATCAATGTCGAGCATCAGCGCCAGGAATTCGTCGCGACGGGCACCAAAGACCGCGGTATCGCCTGCCTCGTGGGCCGTGCGGATTTCGGCCAGAAGAGTTCGTGAATAGTCGGTGAGCGCCTGACGGGCCACGTCGGCAAGATCGTAGGAATAGTTTGGGTGGTCGATATCGGCCGCCAGGAGTTCGTAGGCAGCTTGAACCATGCTATCGGGGTCGTAGAATATCTCAGTGCGCCCCCAGGCCGACACACGATTAACGTCGAGCGACGGACGGGCACATACCGTGGCCTCGTGAGGCCCCTGGCGGCTGTCGGTGCACCCGAAAGCTGAGTGGTGAATCATCTGCCATGCACGGCGTGCGTGGGGATTGTCAGTGCCGTAGCGCCGCACAGTGTAATCATCCAGCCAGCAGTTGGTGTCGGGCACGGTGTCAAGCCACGGCATTTCGAATAGCAGGTCGTAGATTACCGGCGTCTGCTCGATGGCTTCGGGGGTTGCTCCGATGCCCTTGACGCCGGGATGTTTGCGTGCCAGGCCGTAGCCCTGAGCAGTGCCGTCCATGCGCCCGAAAAGGCCGGTGCGGCCGCCAAAGTTGAAAATCGTGGAGTAGACCACATCGTGCTGCCCCATGCGGTCCCAGGCAGGGCGCGCATCGGCAAATAGGTCGATTACCAGAAGGCGCCCTACCGGCACATTAGCCAGGCTGCGCCACTGAGGTTTGTCAGGATTGCCCCATGACCAGTGCTGGATGACCCACTTGGAACCGGGATGAGCACGGTCCATAAGATGAAACAGCGTGCTGTAGGTGGTGTCCACGCTCAGGCGTGAGCACAACTCCTGGTCGGCTTCGTGGAAAGGATCCATGGAATAATAATCGGACGGCCCGAGAACGCTATCCATGTTGCTGTAGAAGCGCTCGGCGAGCCGGGCGAATAGGGGCTCGGTGACATCGGGTACATGAGGCCGCGGGTATTTGTTCCACGAGCCTGTGCTGTGGGTTTTCATGCCGGTCTTTTCGCCAAAGGTGGATGGCACGAAGTAGATGCCGGGGAGCACGGGGTCCATGCCCAGGGAGCGCATGCGGTCGGTGATTTTTCGGCCCAGGGATGCCTGGCGTTCGTACCACCAGTCGGGGTTCGGACCGCCGATGCCCTCCACGTTGCCCATCTGGAACCATGCCTGATAGGCAGGACCGGCCACGAAGGCGTTGATTTCATCAGGCGAATAGCCGAATTCGCCCAAAGTGCGCCGCCACACCTCCTCCACTCCAACTATCTGGAGCGGCAGGTTCACACCATGGAGCGCCATCCAGTCAATTTCCTGCTGCCAGCGCTCCCAGGTCCAGGGTGTGGTTGAATAGGAATATGTGCAGTAGTTCAGATAGTGGCGGTAGCGTGCGTCGGTAGTATGGCGTTCTTCGGCCGCCGGCACAGGTAGCTCGGCAGCCAGGAGGTTGGCCGTAGGGTTGTTCCACGCAAGGTTAATACCGGCGTAGTGATTGAGATACCATCCAAGGCCCGCTGTGAGCGCCGACATGGTTGAGCCCTGGATGCAGGGCTTCCCATCCGCTTCAGTTATTATGAAAGTTTCGCAGGAGTCGCCGGCTATATCGGGGTTGAGCACGGTTTCGAAACGATTGGCAGCTCCATGGCCACCAATGCGGTCGATGAGCTCACACACAGCGCGGGGATTTCTTTCAGCCGCCGTTGCGTGAAATGCGCCAACAAAGGCAATAATCAGGCAAACGATGAGTTTGTTCATGGTTAGTTGTTTGATAGATAACGACATGGCGCACCTGCCAATCAGCGGGTGCGGGAGTCCATGAGGATGGTGACGGGACCGTCGTTGGTGAGCGCCACCTGCATGTCGGCGCCGAACACGCCTGTGAGCACCTGGCGGCCGAGGGCTTCGGCCACCAGGCGGCAGTAGAGCTCGTAGAGTGGCACGGCAAGGTCGTGGCCGGCGGCACGGATGTAGCTCGGGCGATTGCCCTTGACGGTGCTTGCAAGGAGCGTGAACTGGCTAACGGCCAGAACCTGACCACCCACGTCGGCCACGGAGCGGTTCATCACGCCGGCATCGTCGTTGAAGATACGTAGAGCTACTGTTTTGGCGGCCATGCGGCGGACGTCGTCCTCGGTGTCGCCGGTTTCAACACCAACGAGCACCAGCAGTCCGGGACCGATGGCGCTGTGGAGGCTTCCGCCAATGCTGACGGAAGCCTCGGTCACACGCTGTAGTACGAGTCGCATTCTATCTTTATAAGTCTTATAACAAGTTACTCAACGGCGTCCACCGGAGCGGCTTTCTTGCTCTTGGGGTCGCAGGTGAGGCCCACGCCGAGTTTCTTGAAAATCTTGCGGTCCACTTCGCCCAGCATCACGGTGGAGTGCATCTGGCAGCCGTAGAGCTCAGGGAGCTTTTCAAGAGCGCGACGGCAGTTTTCGTCGCGCGTGCTGAGCACCGAAAGGGCCACGAGCACCTCGTCGGTGTGCAGGCGGGGGTTGAGGCTGCGCAGGTAGTGGGTCTTGGTGTGCTGAATGGGCTCAATCATGGCCTGGGGGATGAGCTTCACGTCGTGGTCAATGCCGGCAAGGTGCTTGATGGCGTTGAGGATAAGGGCAGCGCTCGGGCCCAGCAGCTCGCCTGACTCGGCGGTTATGATCGTGCCGTCGGCCAGCTCGATTGCGGAGCAGTTCTTGCCCGAACGCTTGGCGCGCTCCTTGGCGGCAGGGATGGCGCGGCGGTAGTTGGGGTCGATTTTGGCCTGTTTGAACAGGAGGGCAATTTTGTTGACCTCGCTGTCGTTGCCCTCGCCCTGAGCCAGAGCATTGAGGGCGGTGTAGTAGCGGCGGATAATCTCGTTTTTGGAAGCCTCGCAGCACACCTCGTCGTCGCTGATGCAGAAGCCCACCATGTTGACGCCCATATCGGTGGGCGATTTGTAGGGGTTAGTGCCGTAGATACCCTCGAAGAGGGCGTTGAGCACAGGGAAGATTTCGATGTCGCGGTTATAGTTGATTGCCGTCTTGCCGTAAGCCTCCAGGTGGAAGGGATCAATCATGTTGACGTCGTTGAGGTCGGCCGTGGCAGCCTCGTAGGCAATATTGACGGGATGCTTCAGGGGAAGGCTCCACACGGGGAAGGTTTCGAACTTGGCGTAACCGGCCTCGATGCCGCGCTTGTGCTCGTTGTAGAGCTGGCTGAGGCACACTGCCATCTTGCCGCTGCCGGGGCCGGGGGCGGTGACGATAACGAGCGGACGTGTGGTTTCGATGTAGTCGTTGTGGCCGAAACCCTGGTCGGAGGCAATGAGGCCTACGTTGGTGGGATAGCCCTCGATGGTGTAGTGGTAGTAGGTGGTGATGCCCAGTCGTTCCAGACGCTGGCGGAAGGCATCGGCACTGATTTGGCCGTTGTAGTGGGTGATGACAACGGAGCTCACCAGGAAGCCGCGCTTCATGAATTCCTCGCGCAGGCGGAGCACGTCCATGTCGTAGGTTATGCCGAGGTCCTGGCGCACCTTGTTTTTCTCGATGTCCAGGGCGCTGATAACTATCACGATTTCAGCGTGGTCCTTGAGCTGGCTGAGCATGCGGAGCTTGCTGTCGGGCTGGAAACCGGGTAGCACACGGCTGGCGTGGTGGTCGTCGAAGAGCTTGCCACCGAGCTCCAGATAGAGTTTGTTACCGAACTGAGCGATACGCTCCTTGATGTGTTCTGATTGTATCTTCAGATACTTTTCGTTGTCGAATCCGTATTTCATAATGATGTGCAGATGCCATTAATACGGGATGCAAAGTTAGTGAAAAAATCCCAAGTTCGACGAGAATGTGGGCAGGAATTTTTAGCGGCGGCGCAGGCGGTGGCGGAAGTTGGAGTTTCGGGTGGTGGCGGGAGTAGTGGCGATGGCGTGGCGCAGGGCTTCTTTCTCACCGACGAGGACGCACAGGCGGGTGGCACGGCTGACGGCGGTGTAAAGGAGGTTCCGGTAAAGCATGGGCTTGTGGGCCATGGTGACGGGAAAGACCATGTAGCGCGTTTCGGAGCCCTGGAGCTTATGGACCGTGGTGGCATAGGCCAGGGTGAGCTCGCCCAGCTCGCCGGGGCCATAGACGGATGTGCGGGCACCGTCGGCAAACGTGACTGTGAGAGTGCGGGCAGCGGGGTCGACGGCGGTGATTCGGCCCACTTCGCCGTTGTAGAGGCCACGTTCGGGCGAATTGGCGGTCTGCATCACAGGGTCGCCAAGGCGCAGTGTGGTGGCACCGCGTTGCAGCGAGGGCCCCTCGGGGTTGAGGTGCTGCTGGAGGTCGGCGTTGAGCTTGCGCGCACCGAGGGGTCCTACCTGCTGGGGAGTGACCACAAGGATGTCGGCCGGTGCTATGCCGCGCTCAGCCGGGAGTTCGCGGGCCACGAGACTGAGCACACGGCGACGGATGGCGGCCGGACCGTTTTCTTCGATTATCATAAAGTCGCGGGCAGGGTCCGAGAGAGGCATCAGGCCCGAGCGGATGGCGTGCGCGCCCGAGGCTATCAGGCTGCCCCGGTCCTGGCGGAAATTGCCGTTGAGCTTTGCCACGGGCACTGTGCCGGAGTCTATCATGTCGCGGAGCACATCGCCGGCGCCTATGGCTGGAAGCTGGTCCACGTCGCCAACGAGGATAATCTGGGTGCCGGGGCGCACGGCGTCCAGCAAGTGGTTGAAGAGTACCTGCTCCATCATTGAGCCTTCGTCGATGATTAGAGCGTCAGCATCAATGTGGCGGCGCGCGTAGCCCTCGCCCTGACGATAGCCCAGCAGACGGTGGATGGTGGTAGCTTCGTGGCCGGTGAGGGCGGTCATGCGTTTGGCGGCGCGGCCTGTGGGGGCGGCGAGCACAACCTTTTTACCCTGCCGTTCGAGGGCTTCTATCACGCCGGCGAGCACGGTGGTTTTGCCGGTGCCCGGACCGCCGGTGAGCACCATGACGGGCGAATTGACCGTGCGCAGGATGGCCTCGGACTGCTCCGGGCTGTACGGCTGCCGGGAACGTGTCAGAGCCGGAATGTCGGTGGAGCTTAGGGCCGGGAGCGGATGTTCGGCGAGCGCGAGGATTTTGCGCGCGCCTTCCTTTTCGGCCTTGTAGAACACCGGCAGGTAGAGGCCTCCGCGGCTTTCGACGAGGCGTCCGGAAGCTACCGTAGCAGGGATTTCGCGGCGGATGGCCTCGGGCGACGTGCCGGTGATTTCGGCTGCGCGGGCGGTTGCTTGCGCGGGCGTGGCGAACAGATGGCCTTGTTCGGCAAAGTGTTTAACGGCGCCGACGAGTGCCCCCTGGAGTCGGCGAGGGTCGTCGGGCGCAATCCCCAGGGCGTGGCCTATCTTATCGGCCATGAAGAACGACAGCTGCCACACGTCCTCGACCATCGCATAGGGGTCCGCAGCCACTACGGCAGCCGTTCGGCCGCGATATTTTGCGAAGATACGTTCNATCATCTCGTCGGACAGGCCGCAGGAACACAGGAACACGAGCAGGTCNGCCGGGTGACGGAGTGTGCGCAAGGCCTCGGAGGCNGCNNTCACCTTAGCCTCGCCCAGNCCGGNNACATCAAGGGCACGANCGGGCTCGGANGCCAGCACTTGCACTGCATCGGTGCCGAAGCGCTCCACCAGCTTATGCGCGAAGGCAGGCCCTATGCCCGGCACCCATGCCCCGGCCAGAAAGCGCTCCACACCGGCGGCTGTAAGTGGGAATGTATAATCCTGTTTTTCAGTATCCATACCACTACAACGCTCCCCCNCCCCGNCCTGTTCGGGAAACACGCCTTAAAACNGATTGNTTCCAAGCCCAGCAAAACCGGCGGAATCACTATTGATTAACAAGTNATTAGCCNNTTTTATGCAAATTTGCAGNGNTACTGAAAATTTGCATAAAATTCNATCATNNCANTGTAAATTCNACATCTACGCACTGTTGCTGCATAAAAACAGCCCCTGATTATTTGGCAGTTAACACCGTTTTATGTAAATTTGCAGTGCTACTGNAAATTTACATAAAAAACACATCCAATGAATGTAGAATATATTAACCGAGACATGACGGAGGCAATCAAGGAGGCCGCCCGATATTTCCCTGTNGTCACTCTGACAGGCCCCCGCCAATCAGGCAAATCCACCTTGCTGCGCCATATATACTCTTCATTGCCCTATGTNTCGATGGAGAACCCTGACACCCGCGAGGCAGCCATCCATGACNCCAGGGGCTTCTTAGCTGCATTTCAGGATGGAGTTATAATTGACGANNTTCAGCACGTGCCNGAGCTTTTATCATATATTCAGGGAATAGTGGATGATAATCCCGCCCGTAAGTTTTTCCTTACAGGCAGCTCGCAGTTTGCGCTTTTGAGGAGCGTGAGCCAGAGCCTTGCAGGGCGGAGTGCAGTGTTTGAATTACTACCGCTGAGCCTCAAAGAAATCAAGAATTTAGCACAGTGGGACAATATAGACCATCTGCTCTACTCCGGTTTTTACCCCGCGATATGGAGCGGAAANAATATTCCGCGNCTTTTATATCCCAACTATATCAAAACATATCTGGAGAGAGATGTCAGGAGCCTGCTTGCTATAAAAGAGCTGNATGTGTTTCAGCGGTTTATCNGGCTGTGTGCAGGACGCATAGGCTCAATATTCAATGCNTCCGAGCTATCCAACGAATTGGGAGTGGCCGTGAACACAGTCACATCGTGGCTGTCGGTTTTGCAAGCCTCGTATATTATATACATGCTGCCTCCTTTCTTCACCAATACACGCAAGCGCCTCACCAAAAGCCCCAAAATCTATTTCACGGATTGTGGATTAGCNGCATATCTNCTTGAAATAGATTCACCACAGACAATGAACCGCGATAAAATGCGAGGNGCTTTGTTTGAGAATATGGTGATTATGAACNTCCTTAAAAACGGCTATAACAGTGGCNATAACGGAGGGCTGTANTTCTACCGTGATTCCAACGGCAATGAGGTGGATTTGCTTGTGAAATCCGGTGCTCAATACGATTGCTATGAAATAAAATCATCAGCAACGTTTCATACCGATTTTATCAAAGGNCTTGCAAATTTCGACAAGAATTATCCNGACCTTGTAAAAGAAAAAACAGTCATTTACGCCGGAGAAAATATGCCCGATTTTGACAGCGTGAGAATTCGCAATTTTAAAGNGGCCTGAGGCNATTCCANATAGAGCGGTAAACTCTCTGAGCCANANAGTGAATATCCCGGTCGCTTATCTCTTTACACCTTTCCCAAATAATTCTGAATGAGAGCCCAGACGAACCAAAATGATTTCATCGGTTTGTTCATCCATCCATATCAATAGAAAATCNCCCTTGANCATGACACTCCATGCANCCTTTATAATCNCCTGTAAGTGGATGNGGATTATACTCGGCGGGAATGTCCNCNTCTTGTTCCAAAAANNGCAATACTTTNAGTAATTCAGCGGCTTTCTTAGGATTATTGCGAATTTTCTTTAAATCTNTTTTGTACTGAGTNGTAGGCCTNAGGATTTTCATANACCTACCGATTTAAACATTGCTTCTACGGATGATGTATCAACCGGAGTTGCCTCGTGTAATTTCCCGCTTCGAGCTTCCTCAATAGCTGCCTTAGTAACTTCATTAGGTTCACCATACGCAACTTCAAGCAAAACACACTCCACGAAGTTGTTAAGACTGCGGTGCTCGCGGNTCGCTAATTCCTTTAGGCGTTCAAGTAAATCTACTTTCAAGCGAAACTGGGTTGCTTTTCTCTGAATTGCTGCATCCATAGTGTTATCTTTTTGTTTGCAAATATAATGTATTTATATAACANCACCAAATTCGTTTAGTTTTTTCTTCACATTCAGGCTACTGCCNGGNGCGGGGGAGTTTGTGGGNGTGTCATTCCTCATCCTGAAGGAGNTCNAAGGTTATCATGGTGTCGGAGGCCTGGCGGGCTGCACGCACCAGGGGCANGANTTCGGGGGCGAGCGCGGTGGTGTCGCCCACGATTTCGCCCGTCATGGTGACGATGGCGAAGGGCGGTTTATGGGGCGAGAACACGCTGTTGCCCTGCCCTTTCCAGGGATAGTCGTCGAGCCCGAGGAGGTTGAGGAGCGTCGGGTAGATGTCGACCTGGCCCAAAACCTCGTCATAGCGCCCGGGGATGGGCGAGTTGAGGATGATAAGCGGTGTGTACTGCCCGGGCGACACGATGGCACTGCCGGCGGGGCTGCGCAGAATGGCGCTGCGGTCGGAGGCAAGACCCTCGTGGTCGCCGGTTATTAGGACTATCATATCCTTGTAGTCGGGGCGCGATTTGAGGTACTCTATAATCTCGGGCAGAGCGCTGTCGGTGTAGTGAGCCATGCGCACGTAGTCGGCCATGCGGGGCGGACAGTCGGCCAGGGCGCCGTCGAAGGACGGGTCGCGGAATTTATCGGGGAGCACGAAGGGGTTGTGGCCTGAATATGTGACCATAGTAATGAGTCGAGACTCCCCGATGGGCCACAGGCCGGAGTTGGCGAGCTTGTCGGCACTCTGGCTGAAGAAGGAGCGGTCCGATGGGCGCGGCGGGCGGCCGATTAGCTCGTGGTGGGACCAGGCGGAGTATTCCAGGAGGGAATCGTAGGCAAAAGCGCGGCTCACGCCCACTTGGTTCCAGGTGCTCTGCTTGTCGACGCTGAGCAGGTAGCTCTCCGTGCCGTAGCGCTGCCGCATGGCCTTGTTGAGCGTGGGATAGGCGGAGTCGGCGTGGTTCATGCTGTAGATGGAATTCTGCATGGGCAGCAGACCGGCGAAGATGAGCAGCTGCGCCTCGATGGAGCGGCCGGCACCAACCTGGGTCACGACGTAGGGGGCGTAGAAGGTGGTGGAATCGGCCACCAGGCTGTTGAGATAAGGTGTTATGGCCTGTCCTCCGATTTCGGCGTCGATTACCCAGCTTTCAAGCGACTCGCACAGCACTATCACCAGTGAGCGGCGGCGCTCCACGCTGTCCGGCAGGGCTGCGTAGGGCATAATTTCGTCCTTGCCTCGGCGCCAGTCGGCCACTTGGGCGGCCATTTCGTCGGTTAGCACCGTGGGCTTGAGCATGGATTGGTAGATAAGGTTACCGGCAACGGTGTAGACCGGCACAACGGTTGGGCTGCTGAATGCGGACTGCGAAATGCGTCCTACTTCCGTCATGAAGCCGCCCTTGCAGGCCACGCCCACGGAGGCCGCCAGCGCACAGACCCCGGTGCCGACGCCCAGCACGGCCCAGGTCCGCGCTCCGCACGGCCCAGGTCCGCGCTCCGCACGGCTTGGCGGGCGCTTGCAGCGCCCGCCAAGCCGTCAGTATGGTGATGAGCGGGAAACCGAAGTCGAGGGCCCGGAGCGAGTCGCGGATGCTGGCGGTGAATTCGGCCACGTTGCCCACCAGGGCATAGCTGCCCAGGGGTATGGCTGTGAAATAGGTGCGGTAGTACATCAGGTTGGCAATCAGCAGCAGCTGCACCGCCACCATAACCACAATCTGCACCCACACGCGGCGCGACAGCATGTAGGGTAATGTCAACACTCCGGCCGCCATGAGGTTGATGGGATATAGAACCCAGTTGGACATACCGCGGAATGTGCTGCCAAGGCTCCAAACAATAACGAAATAGAGCAATGAGGCAAACATGCCCAGCCACAACACACCGGTGCGGCTCCGGAAAAAATCTTTGACCATCGGGATTAGGTTTTGCGCCTGCAAAATTACTCATTTGCCCCCACATTAGCAAGGCTCAAAAAACCGTCAGCCAAGTGGAATTGTTACTTTGTAATAAACCCAGAATAATGGAACGTATCAAAGTAAAAATAATCAACGATTCGCCTTTTGAGTTGCCGGCCTACGAAACTCACTCGGCCGCAGGCATGGATGTGCGCGCCAATATCACTGAACCGGTAACGCTGGGGCCGCTGGAGCGCACGCTCATCCCCACGGGACTGCGCATGCAGCTGCCGCAGGGATATGAGTGCCAGATACGCCCGCGCTCGGGCCTGGCGCTGAAGCATGGTCTCTCGATTGTCAACACGCCGGGCACGGTGGATGCCGACTTCCGCGGCGATATCGGTATAATAGTGATAAATTTGTCCAATGAGCCCTACACTATCACTCCGGGCGAACGCATAGCTCAGATGGTTATCAAGGAGTATGTGCACGTGGAGTGGGAGCCGGTGAAGCGCATCGACACCACCGAGCGTGGCACCGGCGCTTTCGGCCATACGGGTACGGAGTAGAGGCTGAAAGTCTTTTAGTTAGCCTAAGAGCGGTTTCAGGAACTCGACTTCAAGGATATATACGGCGGCGCCGGCAAGGTAGCCGAGGAGGGCCGGGAGTGAGATTTTCTTCAGGTACCATCCGAAGTTGATTTTCTCCAGTCCCATGGCAATCACGCCGGCCGCGGAACCGATGATGAGGATGCTGCCGCCCACACCGGCGCAATAGCTGAGGAATTCCCAGAAACAGCCGTCAACAACGAAGTTGGCGGCATAGCCCGTGGCGGTGACATCGGCAATGGGATACATGCCCATGGCGGCTGCGACGAGAGGAACGTTGTCGACAATCGACGAAAGGACGCCAAGAAGGATGTTGATGACGTAGACGCTGTGTACGTTGGTATCGAGCCAGGTGGCGAGTGCGCCCAGGACGCCGGTGGCCTGAAGCACGGCCACGGCCATGAGGATGCCGAGGAAGAACAGGATCGAAGGCATGTCGATGCGCGAAATCACGCGAGGGATGCGGTGCTCCTGGGCACGGTCGAGCATCTTCTTGCCGTTGTAGAAGCACTCGGTGAACACCCACAGGATGCCGAGCACCAGCAGCATGCCCATGAACGGCGGAAGGTGGGTGATGGTTTTGAAGATGGGCACGAATATCAGGCCGCAGATGCCGAGTGTGAACATGGTGAGCTGTTCGCGGTGGTTGCAGGGCGATGAGTGGTTGCCGGCGGCAGCGGCGGCGGGCTGGGGCACCTCGGCGATGCGGCCTTTGAGCTGGCGCGAGATGATGAGCAGCGGCACCACCAGAGCAACAATACTGGGAATGGCCACGAATTTGATAAGGGCCGGAGCTGTAACGTTGCCCTTGACCCACAGCATAATCGTGGTGACATCGCCGATGGGCGACCATGCACCGCCGGTGTTGGCTGCAATGACAATCATGCCGGCATAGAGCCAGCGGTCATTTTTGTCGGCTACCAGCTTGCGCAGGAGCATCACCATCACGATGGTGGTGGTGAGATTATCGAGCACGGCCGAGAGGACGAACGTTGTGCCGCACAGCACCCATAGCAGGGCTTTCTTATTGCGGGCCTTGATGTTTTCGGTGATAATGCGGAAGCCTCCGTGCACATCCACAAGCTCAACGATAGTCATCGCTCCGATGAGGAACAGGAGGGTCTGGGTGATTTCGCCGAGATTTTCAACTATCTGCACATTAACCACATAGGCCAGGGACTGGTGAAACAGGGATTCGTTGGCAAGCGAGGTGCCGCCGACGTAGGCCTTGAGTTCATCGCCGTGGATAAGGGGCACAATGGAGTCGGCCCCAAGGGCATAGACAATCCACAACACCATGCCCAGCAATAGGGCCGAGGCGGTTTTATCAACTTTGAGCGGGTGCTCAAGGGCAATGGCAAGATAGCCGATAACAAAAATCACAATAAGCGCTGTAAGCATATACTTCTGGCAGCCCCCAATCCCGGCTGCCTGGGTCAACTAAATTTAAGGTGTTAGACGATTAGATTTGTAGTGTGATGTCGCGCAAAAATTTTGCGGCAACAAAATTAACCAAAATTATTATGAAAAGCACATTTTTTAATCTTAAAAAATATGTTTTTTTGATGCGTGAATGCAACACTGCCATTGCTTGAGGACGACAGTGCAGGACTGGAACAATTCAGCAGTGAGCAGGATACAAAATTGGCTGTGTCGCTTATAGTTTTGACACAGCCAATTATATGGATTGGGCGCGGAGTTACTCGGCGTAGAGGTTTTCGGCCTGCTCGGGGATGTATTGCTCAACAAGCCGGGCGATTTTCTTCAAATCGGGCTTCTTGCCGGCATAGTCAATGAGAGTCCCGACCGGATAGAGGTCGGGGTCGGAGGCCGACTGGAAATCGGCAGCGTCTTCCGAATAATCGCCATCGATGGCGGCGTCGGCCTCGATGGCCTCGTTGCTGAACTCAATCGAGCGGTCGGCATCCTCGTGTCGTTCGATGTCAACAAGCAAAGTTGTGGGAATAATGCTTATCTGCGGATCCTCGCCCCAGGGTGCGGGATTATTGATGACTTCAGCCACCTTTTCGGCTATAAGGTCAGTGAGTTCTTTTCTTGTCATAGTGGATTCTTTTTTGTTTTTATAACGCACAGAGCAAGAAAACGGTTCTCACCTCCGGTTCATGGCACACCACTTTACCCACGAGCTTTGGATGGCCAGCTGCTGCAGTGAGTTATATCGACATCAGGCTGTCGTTGAGATCGACAAGATTGAAATCAGCAACTCACGTTTCGCAAGCTCAACAGAAATCGCCGAACGAGGGTCATAATCTACCGCCGTTGCATAAAGGTCAAGTACCTGCCGATATATCACCTTTTCAGATGACCGGATGTCGCGGATTCTGTCGAGCAGTTCTCGCCAATAAGCACCTCCGCCATTTCCCTTCAACCGCTCATCATCCATGGTAAATCCCTTGATAATGTACTCCTTCAGCCGCTCGGTAGCTCACCGCCTGAAATGAGTGGCAATCAATGACTTAATTCCATACCCCAGTGAGATAATCATGTAGATATTATAGAACGTTACATTATAGGATTTGCCATCAGCGGCAGTTGTTCGGAATTTCCGAACAACTGATTCCTCATCAAGTTCTCCGTCGTCGAAGATATGCTTAATGTGCTCCCTGACCTTAGCGTTGCTCGTATTATACAGTTCGCCAAGAAAACAATTTGTTATCCGATCATTATTCGGGATTCTTATATGGATGAATGGTGCAATCATTGGATTCAAGATCGATTCTACCTACTATTCTTATCGGTACCGGGCCGTAAGACGGAGCTGATGTTCTGCTGCGAGTACCGACATTGCTCGATGCTTGATGTCTGGACACATTTTGTTTCCGGGTGTTTCCTTGTCTATGATTTTCGTGGACTTTTCCTCTGCCTCTACATTCTTTGCAATGGAAATAGCCTCGACCATCACAACGTGAACATTTGCCCTCGCCTTCGCATCGTTTGCATTCAAAGAATCCTTGGCCATCGCATTTCTTACATTCGCCGTCGCCATCACATCTAAAACATTCTATTTTGCCTGTCCCTTCGCAGTTTCGGCACTACAGTTCCTTTTCTCCAGAGCCTCCACATGAACCACACTCTCCCGTACCAGCGCAAGCTGAGCATTTATAGGAATATAAACCTAGCCAATATCCTCCTTCGCCATAACATTCTGGACAAACACCGTCTCCATCACATATCTTACACGTCGCAGTAAAACGGCCCTCTCCCTCACATTTTTTACATATGAGTTCGCCACTTCCTTTACATAAGCCACATTGACCATCCCCATCGCAACTCTGGCAGGGGTATTGCCCAGTACCATCACATGCAGGACATTCAGCTGACCCTTGACATACGGTACAATCAACTTTTCCGCATCCTGAGCAGGTATCGCATTCTACGAGAGTAGGTCTGAAGTGGGGGTTGCGGTATTTTGAGCTTTGCTCATTAGTTTTGTTTGTTTCCATAATCTAACATGTTACCACATTTTTATGAGAGGATTGACTCCAAATCTAATCCATTGGCCTATATCATATAGAACAACACCCAAAAACATTACCTGGACCATCCATATAATAAAACCGCTTTTCATGGACACTTTCTTGATTCCCAGAAATGGGGAACATATAGTAGCTGTTACATCCTGCTGTGCCATCATACGTATTACTCCGTACATCATCACTGTAGGCAAATAAATATAGCAGAGCCATTGCAGGATGGCTACGCACCATAATATTACTATCATTTGCAATTATTGTTTTAAGTTAAATTTTATTTTTTGTCGAATATAGGCAATCTGAATTACTGCGGGGATGGTGACTCTATACGCCGGACCTGCAAAATCAATAGCACAATATAGCGAGGTCATAATCAAGCCAATCGGACCCAGCATTACCGCTGTTAATCTTGGAAGTGTGATTCCGGCAACTGTGCTTATAGCAATTCCCGTCAATCGAGTCAAGACTATTGAAGTAACAGATGTCAGGAGCAGGAATCCTGCAATATCATGTGATTTCCACAATTTTTCAAGATCAAGTATCACCCTACGGCGGTTGTAGTAAGGAATCTGCAGATCCAACTCTCGCATCATTTGTCGTAATTCATAATCCGACGCATTGTCAAGAACCTCCTTTATAAGCTTACCAAGCAGCATTTGTTCCACGTGCTCATCCTTAGCAGTCGCATCGTTGAATGATACTTTGCATTTGTTTGCTACATCGCGAAGTATTTCCGAGTACCCCGGTCCCTCTCCTCGAAAGAAATTCAGTACCGAATTACCTCCGAACAGCCTGAACTCATGGATTAGTTCGGGCAGCATCCTCTTGATATTATCCGGATAATTTCCAATGTAAGAACGTGTGGAGGAAAGAGTCTCAGTAGTGCGATAAGTGCCGTCGTTCTCTTTCGTTACGATATCGCAAAGCACCAACAGATCATCATTGGTTGCCTTATTGAGGAAAATCAAATCTCTATCTAAGTACATATCTTTATTGGGGAGGCAATAGAAGAGGCGCGATTCCATTGCCTCCCATTAGAAGGTTTTAGTCGTTACTATTCTTATTATTTCTCATGGAAATCCTGACCATCGGTTTGGCGAAGATGGCAGTTGCTGCAATGGCACATGACAGACTCATTATTGATCTTATTGTGATTTAATATGTTGTCGCTGCCACGACTGTGACATTTGCTTCTGATTCGTCCATTATGGAAAATCCCCAGTGGACATCGGCCTTGGGTAGATTATCATTGATATACTGGCTGAGATCTGACAATTCCGAAACAGGCAATTGATATGACTGTGAGCATCGCACCACGAATATGGCTTTTATTGCCTTTCCACAGTCGAGTACCTGCGTGTCCAGTTTCTGAAGAGCATCTTTAAGATTGACTCCACGTGAAGTATGCAAGGACAAGGTTGTAGCCGAGTCCAAAAGATTGTCCACATCTTCATCACTGACGGCAATCACCTGTTCCGAGTCAGTATAAGTCAGAAGCCTGCGTATCGGCTCCAGATTTGTTTGTTGTATTTTGAGTTTCATTGTTTTGAGTCTTTAGTTGCGGGAAATCATCTAAAGGATAAATTATGACTGTCGGGGCGGTGGCCACCATGAACCCCGGCAGTCGGGTTAATATGTGATAGTGGACGGATATGTTTCGATAAAATTTCTACCCATATCTGGCTTCAAAGCCGTGTCCGTTAGTTAACTTTCGAGGACTAAACTAATCCTCCTGTTCCTCCTCTTCTGGGTCGAAGACGTTGCCACAGCATAGGCACTTTACGTCCATAGAGAAAGGAATCCAAACGGTATGATAGCTCCCACATTTGGGGCATCGAAATCCTGTACCCATAATCTACAGATTTAAAAGTTATTATTAATTATTGTCTTTCCAGGCATCCTTCAGCCATTCTGCCTTTACAGGGCCAAGCAAACGTGCACATTTGAAGGCTTCTCTAAGCGGCAATATGGTGTGGGCCCGGTATGTCGGTTCTCCATTTAGTACACTTGGCTCCACGACAAGAGTAAGGTTCACCTTCTCGGTAATCCCAAGCCTCAGAGGAATCAGCCAACACATCTTGTTGGTTGTTCTGTTCCAAAACAGCACTGCTTCATCGCTGCGGTTGGCAAGTCGCTTCCGGGTGTCCGTAATACAGCCGTCGAGAAGTCTTCTAAGGAAATTACGTCCTAGGCGCACAATCTCCTGAGTACTTTGATTCTCAACGTTGTCTTGTAGACCGATGCTATGACGTATCATTTCTATCGTCTCTTCAGGTATTCTGTCAACATGTTCGTCAATTATGTGACCATACTCCGGCTCTATATGTAGGTTCGTTTCGAACTGCAGAAGGGGAAATTCAACCAATATAGGGACCCTTTTTCCAAACAGCCGAATGAGATCTCGTGCATCTTTACCGCTGCGGCGAATAAAGTATACCTGTACTTTACCCGCTTCATCATAGCCCCACAACATATACACATCATCGGTGTTGTCGTGGAACCAACCGGTGTGAAACATTCTCAGGTTGCCATGCTCCAATACCTTCCCTTCTTTCTCTGCTTTGTAATAAGTATACCTCAAGAAATTGCAGAATACACAGTAATCTTCCATGCCATCCGAGAGATTATACTCTCGGCGTATTTCATCTGCGAATTCAGAAGTGATGTAGTTATAGACAAAGTGGTCGAAGTTCATATCGATAGGCTGCTTTGCATATTGATTACCCACACGGCCTTGATTACCGACAATACGCACTGACATATCAGTTGTATCGGCATCATAGATTTCAAAGAATTCCGGATACGCCTCTATCATTAGGTGTAGTTTGCGATAACCACACCAGTATCCGCTTTTGAAACCATTTTCATCGAGTGTCAGTAGATGAGATGCTAGAATCACGAGGCGAGCCTTCCCGTCGCGTGCAACGAGGAATAGTATTGCACGGCGGAGAACATCAATCTGATGCCCGTTAAGTTTCTTCATTCCTATAATTGGCATATATTACTTCTGTATATTGGTTATTATAGTCTGAAGCATACAATCATCGACGATTCTTTCGATCATTGAGGATTGAACTAATCTGGTCGTGGTCGGTCAGGTCATATTCGCTGTGATTTACCCCCGTGCGGTGGTATTTGCGAAATGCGTCTGCACGACCTTTGTCTCTTGCGCAGTTCCATCCGGTGATGGCTGCGATCTCATCTCGATCGTTGAGATCGAAATTACTGTTGTTGACACCTGTCCGACGATATTCGTCCCAGGCATCTTTTCGTTGTTTTTTCATTTTATCTTTAGTTATGTTTGTGTTTGATGTCACCCTTCAAAAAAGATGCCACCACAATCGGTTTTCGATTGCGGTGGCAAAGTTACCATGATGTTTTTACACCCGAAATGACGTCAACAAAACAATTATAACGGTTCAGAGCATTGCTTTAAAATTTCAGATATTTCTCTTTCCCAGAATTTGTACTCCTCGTTTTTTTCAACTTTATTCAGATAATTCGTTTGATATGTACTCTTTAAATTGTCTTCACTCCACACAGAACCATCGGCCGCCATAAAAACGCAACTTACGGCATGCCAGCTAACGTCAATTTTCTTTTTTTCTTTAGGTAGTTCTAGTTTTTCGCCGACCATTTTCAACAGAGTCTTCCAAAAGATTGTGAATTCCCGTTTATGCTTTGCGTGCTTATGGATGAACATATATCCATTAGTCGCTCCCGGTATTACAGGTTGTTTAAACCAACCCGCTTTAAGCGAGCGGGCAAGGAACTCAAGAATTAACCTTGAGACGCGCCTATCTATTTTTTTGCCTACACAATCTAAAGAATCCCTCCAATATTTGATTGAATCTTCGGTAAATCGTGATAAACATTTTTGACTTGGCATCCTGCCCTTTAGTTTCGCAACATAGTTTTCAACTTCCGGATTTGGACGAAGAAGCTTCTCATAGGTATCTCTGATTATATTTATAGCAAGTACACCGACTTTATTAATATCTTCATCCTCATATAATGAAATCCAAAATGGCCAATATGTGTTGTCATTGGCATTGTTAGTCATCTTAAACCTTCTCGAAAAATCCTTATCTATAAATACATTATTAAGTATTTTGCATAATTTGGGCTTAATTTTTTCATAATGATTTGTCGCAATCTCAATCGCCTCATCATGATTAGAGCCATCCGGAGAAATACCCTTAACGCCATAATATATACCCACATCTGAATCGTATATATCGTATTCAATTAGAAACTCATAGTAGATTTCTGGATTCTCAGGGCATTCTAATCGTGGGAGTTTATACATAAGATGATGAGGCGTTTCTTTCCCTCGCAATTCACCCTGAATTTCACGTCTGTCACCATTCTCAGTCAATTCCATCATCTTATCTATATAAAACTTTGAAGACTCTTTGACATATTTCTTCCAGTATGTATAATTCAAAGATTTCCTCGCTGTCACAAGCTCTTCAAATCTTCCAATACAACTATAAATAATGTGGCACTTTGCCGCCTTCAAGGTCTTGCTGACACTCTGCTGAGAAACCTCCAATATCTTGCCAATCTGTTCCTGATTTTGATCCTTGACAAGTTTCTCAAACATTATCCGGCTTTGACTTTGAGTCCACCCTGTCACTATATCATCAGCAAATAGAGTGGAAACCATTAGTTCCTTATTCACTTCTTCCCATGGAGTGTCAATATACAGGCGTGCTCCAAGTCTTCTATCCGATAGCCTGTATGCCTCACCGTCACTTGTGGAAAGAGAATCTGTTTCATAATCCAATGTGCCGATACCGATAGCCAAACAAGCATCCCATTGCTCATTATTACCTACAAATTTATTGGCGCGGATAATAGCACGTATTGCCAGCGCTATCTGCAATGTTTTGGTTGGCTCGGTAACTCTTAGTTGGAAGCGATCTCCTCTGAAAATCTCAATATTCGTTTTACACAATGGAGACAGCCTTTCAGACAGAGATTGCAACAGTTGTAACATTGTAGTGCGTTCAGACTTTGTCATTTTTGTGGAATCCACAATATCTCCGGTTATTATTGCTCCGATTTTCATGGAAACAAAGATATGAAATAAAACTAAAACATACAACAATAATTGGTTGTATTACTAGAAAACAACTGATTCTGGTTGTTGCATAGAACTCTTAGATACCCCCAAACCTATGAGGAGTGTCAGAATTTAGCCAAGAATATCCCAAAACTTACAAAGAAAAAGGGGATTGGCCAAGAAAACTATGGAGTAAAGCGGGATAAAAAGCAATGGCCAAGAAAATTATTCATCTTCTTAGCCATTATCTATCAGATATCTACAACAATTTATTGTTTAGTACTCGTCCTCGTTGAAGAGGAAGTCTTCTTTGGAGGGGTAGTCGGGCCAGATGTCTTCGATTGATTCGTAGGTTTCTCCTTCGTCTTCGATTTCCTGGAGGTTTTCAATTACCTCGAGGGGTGAGCCGCTGCGCATGGCGTAGTCGATGAGTTCCTCCTTGGTTGCGGGCCAGGGTGCGTCTTCGAGTTTTGAGGCAAGTTCAAGTGTCCAATACATAGTGTCTTGAATTTATATTGTGAGGTTATTATTTTTGTCTGTTGCGAAAAGTGCGCAAATATAGTTATTTTCTAACTACTAACAATTTTTTAAGCAAATTTATTTTCCTTCGGGCTGTTAAAAATATTTAGAGGCATTGGCTTTTATGCCTTTTTTATTAATTTTGCGTTCACTACCTTCAATTAAATATCACTACCATGGAACTACCTTTTGCCGAGTCTTGGCGAATTAAAATGGTTGAACCTATCCGCAAAAGCACCCGCGCCGAGCGCGAGGAGTGGATCAAGGCAGCCCATTACAATGTGTTTCAATTGCCTGCCGAGCAGGTGTATATCGATCTTCTCACCGACTCCGGTACGGGCGCTATGAGCGACCGCCAGTGGAGCGCGATGATGATGGGCGACGAGAGCTATGCCGGCGCACGCTCGTTCTTCAAACTGCGCGACACCATTGAGCGCATCACCGGTTTCCCCATCGTGATTCCGACCCACCAGGGGCGCGCGGCCGAAAACGTGCTTTTCAGCGCGCTGGTGAAGGCGGGCGATGTGGTGCCCGGCAACTCGCATTTCGACACCACCAAGGGCCACATAGAGAGTCGCAAGGCCACTGCTGTGGACTGCACTATTGCCGAAGCCAAGGACACCCAGCTGGAGCATCCGTTCAAGGGCAATGTGGACGTTGAGATGCTTGACCGCGTGCTCACCGAGAACGAGGGCCGGGTGCCGTTCGTAATCGTGACCATCACCAACAATACTGCCGGTGGCCAGCCGGTGTCGATGGCTAATCTCAAGGCCGTCCGCGAGGTGGCCGACCGCCACGGTGTGCGCGTGATTTTCGACTCCGCACGCTTTGCCGAGAATGCTTATTTCATCAAGACGCGCGAGGAGGGCTATGCCGACAAGACAATCAAGGAAATCGTGCACGAGATGTTCGACCTGGCCGACGCCATGACAATGTCGGCCAAGAAGGACGCCATCGTGAACATGGGCGGCTTTATCGCCACCCGCCACGAGGACTGGGCCGAGGGTGCCAAGCAGTTCGCCATCCCCTTCGAGGGCTATCTGACCTACGGCGGCATGAACGGGCGCGACATGGAGGCCCTGGCTGTGGGTCTGGACGAGAATACGGAGTTCGACAATCTTGAGACCCGCGTCCACCAGGTGGAGTATCTGGCAAAGCGCCTGGATGAGTTCGGCATTCCCTATCAGCGCCCTGCCGGTGGCCACGCCATTTTTGTGGATGCCGGAAAAATCCTTACCAACGTACCCAAGGAGGAATTCCCCGCCCAGACACTCACTGTGGAGCTTTACCGCGAGGCCGGTATCCGCGGCTGCGAAATAGGCTATATCCTGGCCGACCGCGATCCTGTGACGCGCGAGAATCGTTTCGGAGGCCTCGACTTGCTGCGCCTGGCTATTCCCCGCCGCACCTACACGCACAACCACATGGACGTTGTGGCCGTGGCTCTCAAGAATGTTTTCGACCGTCGTGATGAAATCACCCGCGGCGTGAAAATCACCTGGGAGGCCCCGCTGATGCGCCATTTCACCGTTCAACTGGCTCCCGCGGGCGAATAATCCGCCCCCATAGCTCACCCCCCTTAAAAAACCGGGCCATGCACAGCTGCACGGCCCGGTTTTTTTGTGTCATTTATCGCCTTAGGGAAGTGGTTCCCAAAAGACTTCCTCGGCGCCGTTGCTCACATTGATGTAGCGGGCCAGAATGAAGAGATAATCGCTAAGGCGGTTGATGTAGCGGAGGATTGCGGGGTCCACCGGCGCGAGGACAGCAAGGGTGATGATGCGGCGCTCGGCGCGTCGGGCCACAGAACGCGCGATATTGGCGCGCGCGGAGTCGGGATGACCACTTGGTAGGATGAAGCGGTTGTGACGCGGCAGAGCGGCATCCAGGGCGTCGATAGCGGCCTCGAGCGCCAGCACCTCCGCGGCGGGGAATTCCGGAGGCTGCCAGGACGAGCCCGGAGCTGTGGCCAGAGCACTGCCGATGTCGAAAAGACGGTTGGACACGCTGCGGAGTGTGGCCTGCGCGTCGGGGCCCACGGAGGGGAGGCTGGCCAGGAGGCCGATCCAGGAGTTGAGCTCATCGACGGTGCCGTAGGCTTCGAGGCGCGCATCGTCCTTGGCGATGCGCTCGCCGCCTATGAGCGATGTTGTGCCGGCATCGCCGGTGCGGGTGTAGACGTTGCTTTTCATTTGGATTTGCGTGCGGGTTTTGCGGCGCGTGCCAGGGCAGTGGTGAGCTCGGCCACGGAGTGTACTTCCACAATAAGGTCGAGTGCGGCCTTGGGCATCAGCCCCACGGCGGCCATGCGGGCGTACTGCTGAAGGATGGGGTCGTAGATGCCATCGGGGTTGAACACAATCACGGGCCTGTTCTGGCGGGTGAAATTAAGGTAGGCGAAGGTGGATGCGAGTTCGTCGAGGGTGCCGTAGCCGCCGGGAAGTGCCACATAGACATCGCCCAGAATATGCATGGTGCCTTTGCGGTCGCTGAGGTCGTTGGTGGGCACAGTCACATCGCTCAGAGCTGATGCTGCGCTGAAACGGCGGGCGGGCACCACACCGACCACACGGCCACCTGCGCTGTGAGCGGCCTCGGCCACAATTTCCATCAGCCCGCGGCTCACGCCACCGTAAATCAGCTGGGCACCGTGCTCACCAATCCACCGGCCTGTGGCGGCGGCGGCCGCCTGCCAGTCGGGCGGGAGGTTTTCGGCGGATGAGCAGTAAACTACAACATTCATGGTATCTTATTCTCTGATTACAGCCACAAATATACAGCAATTATCCGTCACATGCAAAAAAAAGCGAAGCCGGCATGTGACTGCTGGCTTCGCTATTTTTGATTTTCAGGGGAGGATTATTTGTCCCAGGTGCAGGATACGGGCTCGAACTTGCCGGGTCCTACCACTTTGAACACAGCGGTGTAGTTGTCGCTGGCACCGGTGTAGACCACGAAGTTGATGGTGTAGAACACATCAAGGCCGTCGATGGGCTTGGCATCGGGGTGGATGGCAGCCAGAGCGCCGGGCATAACTTCGTTCATGAAACGGGATTTTTCGAGTTCCACGATTTCGTCGTCGGACATGGAGGCGTACTCGGCGGGGTACTGGTCGCGGGCGGCGGAGGGACGGAGGTCCACATTGCCCTGGTAGGCCGAGGTACCGGAGTAGTACTCGTTGTTACCGTAGGACGAAACGTAGAACTTGCCGCTCTTGATGCTGGTGTCGCCCAGGGGCACGCAGATGTTCTCGTACACCCAATCGACACAAGCCTGATAGTAGAGTGTGGAGATTTCCACACCGCGGCCTGCGGGCAGATTGATGGTCACGTTGGGGTCGTACATCCACTTGCCGTTGGCACGCACAAACTGGCTTGTTTCTGTAGCCTTGGTGGCAGGAGCGGTCCAGGCCGAACCGTTGTAGACGTACTGGGTGCAATCGTAGGCAGTGGTGCTGCCGTTGTAGTGCAGCCAGAGCACGTTGCGCACGTCGCCTTCAACAGCGTAGGGGAAGTTGCGGGCCAGCCAGGTGGACAGGTAGGGCTCGGCGGTGGTGAGGTTCTTGTACTTCTGGCCCATCTCGGCGTAGGTGTCGGGGTTGAGCACCGAGAAGTTGGCGGGCACGGCCCACTTGGCTCCGTCGTAGTAGTAAACGGCGTTGAGGCTCTGGGTTGCCACAGGCGAGGTAACAGCCTTGGCAGCGGCAGCCTTGAGCACGGGAGTACCGTCGATAGCTGTCACCACGAAGTTGCAGTAGCGCTTGCCGGCAACGGCAATGAAGTAGCCGGTGATGGTCTTGGTGGAGCCATCGGGCAGGAGAGCCTTCACGGCATCGGTGGCACCGTAGATGCTGCCCTGAGCGGTTTCGGCACCGTCCACAAGAATGTTGACGTTGTTGCCGTTGACGGACACTGTGCCGGTGATTGTGGCGTAGATGCCCAGGTGATCGCCTTCGCGGGTGATTACGGCGTCGAGCTCAGCACCGGTGTAGGTCTTGGCAGCGGGGTATTCCACTTCCTGGGTGCCGATGAGGGTAACGGTGGCCGAAGAGCCGGTCACCTGAAGACCGCCGTTATATGCGCCGATGGAGCCCTCGATCTGGAGCTGCTGGCCGATGGCCACAGAACCGGTGTCGAAGGAGCTGCCCATGTACACGAAGATGGCGCCGCCTTTGTCGGCAAGCATGTAGCCCTGGCCGCAGATTGCCATCACAACGCCGCGGATTGTGGCGTCGTCGCCCTTGGCAACGCTGCCGAGCACGTCGGTGGGTTCGAACTCAACGGGCTGCTCGGGCTCGTCGCCGGTGCCGAAGGTGGGTTCCTGAGCGGCGTAGTTGTAGGTCACCACGCAGTAGGGGTTGACCTCGGGGTCAACATTGGCTGCGAGCAGAGCGGGGATGTATTTATCAGCGGCATGCGAGGGGGCGAAGGCTGCGATGAAGTCCTCGTCGGAGCCCCACACGTCCTGAGCGTACTGGTCGTCGGAGATAGTGTACTGCTGGGTGCCGGCGGCCTGAGCCACGACGGGGTCGGCGGCGAGCATCACATCGTAGGTGAGGCGCACACTGGAGCCGTCGGTGAGTGCGAAGTAGGGGAATGAAGTGGACGACAGGAATGCAGGCACGTAGACCGAAGCGGGAGCGGCATCGGAGAATGCCTTCTGAGTACCAACAGCCGAAAGGGCGGCACGGTCGTCGCCGGCCAGAGCCACGTTGGTGGCATTGGAAGCGATGAGGGAGTAGTCGTTCTCGGTGAGAGTGTATTCGATGGATTGCTGGTCCACCACGGGCTCGTTCACCATATCCTCGAAGCCATCCAGCTTGTCGTTCCAGGAGTTTTCGTCGCAAGCGCTGAGTGCTCCGGCGATTGCGAGTGCGAGCAGGGCTCCAGAAATTGTTTTAATTCTCATAATTTGCTTGCGATTAGAAGTTTATGCGGAGTTTCATCGAATAAGTGCGGCCAAAGGAGTAGAACACACCGTAGATGTTCTCCCAGGTAGCGTCCACAGCCGAATTCGAGCGGGCGTCCACGATATAGTAGTAGTTGAAGAGGTTGTGCACGTTGCCATAGAGGGTGGTGTCCAGACCTCCGATTTTGAAGCGATAGGAAGCGTTGAGTGAGAGCTCGTTGCCCCAGGGAATTTCCCAGGGATTGCCGAGTTCAACCACAGCGTTGGCCGAGGGAACGGAGAGGGTGTAGTCGCTGTAGTTGCGAGCGGCCACTTTCCAGTCGGCACCGATGCGGAAGCCCTGGAAGGGACGGAAGGTAGCGCCGATGGCAGCGGTGGTCTGAGCCGAACCGCCCACCTTGACACCCTTCTGCATCACTTCGCCCCAGGCGTGGTCGGGAGCGAGGATGCCGGAAGCCACAGTACCGTTGAGGGCTGCCAGTGGCTGACCGAGCTGGTTGTAGTAGTAACCCTTGGCGTTGCTGTCCCACTGGTAGTCGCCCAGCGAAAGCATACCGGTCATTTCGAACCAGCGCACGGGAGCCCAGGTGGCATTGATTTCGATACCCATGTGGCGAGCATCAACACCGGCCATGTTCAGGTAGTAGCGGTCGCCGGCGTGTTCGCCGGTTTCGATGGAACCCGAGCGGGTAGTGGTCTTGTCCATCCACTTGGTGTAGTAAGCGTTGACGGTGGCCGAGAAGTAGCGCGAGCGGAAGTTGTAGCCAACTTCGGCTGAGAATACCTTTTCGTTGAGGGGATCAGGGTTAGCAGCGTTGCTGGTAGCCTGGCTCAGGAACACGCCGCTGGCGAAGAAGGGAGCGCGGGAGATGTAGCCCACGTTGAAGAATGCACTGTTGTGACGGTCGAAGTTGTAGTTGGCACCGGCCTTCACTGTTCCGCCAAGGAAGTTGTAGACGTCGGATTTGGCGTGAGCTTCGTCGTAGTAGAAGTGGTCCACACGCTGGTAGCTGGTGTTGTTGAGCGAGCCGGAAGCTACGAGGGTAAGCTTCTTGTCGAGCAGGCTGAGCTCGCCCTGAACGTAGGCGCCTTCGTTGCCGGTGCGGCCTTCGAAGTTACGATAAACAACGTCGCCCACGCCGAGCTTTTCATACTTCCAGTTGGGGTCGGCAGCGGCGGCGTTGTTCTCGGGCTTCACGTTTTTACGCGAGCTGTCGTCCATATAGTATTCGCCGTCATAGAGGTCGATGATTCGGTTGTCGTGATAACCGATGTAGTAACGGAGGTCGATACCGGCAAGGAAGTTGAGCTTGCCGTCAAAGAACTTGTTCTGATAGGTGGACACGAGGCCATACCAGTTGTGCGAGTTGTTGGACTCGGACATAACCATGTTCGAACCGGTGGTGGACTGCATGTTCATCAGCTGGATTTCGTCGTAGGCGAAGGTGCCGTCGGCGTTGCGGAAAAGGGTGTTGATGGCACCGTTGGATGCGCCGTACCAGCTGGCGTTGCTCAGGTTCTGGCCTTCCCATGTGCCACGGCCCTGACCGGCGTAGCCGCCACCACTGGCGATGGATACATAAGCGGTGGTTGAGAGGCTGGACTTGTTGTCGATTTTCCAGATATGAGCAAGCGAAATCTGGGGCTTGTGGTAAGTGTTCTTGCTGGAAGTACGCTCCTGGCCGTGGAGGTCGTAGCCAAAGGTAGCGTTGTACTTGTAGGGGCTGTCCTGACCCATGTAGTCAACGGCATACTTCTGGTAGTTGATGATGGAGAGTCCATCCTGGCTGCCGCGCTTGTAGTGCCACTGGGGAGCGCCGAAAGCGGTGAGCGACAGCTGGTGCTTGTCGTTGATGCGCTTGGAGATGTTCACGAAGTAGTTGTAGGCGTTATAGGGAGTACCCTGGATGTAGCCGTCGCCCCACTTGCGCGAGCCGAGCAGTGTCACGGCCCAGCCGTTTTTCATCAGGCCGGTGGACACCTTCATGCCGAACTGGTTCATGCCGTCGTTGCCGAAGCCGTACCACACGCTACCGCCTTTTTCAGCATCGAGGCTCTCGGTGGTGATGTTGATGGTACCACCCACTGAGGGAGCCGAAAGAACGGCAGCGCCAAGACCGCGCTGGGTCTGGATGTTGGAGGCCACGTCGCTCAGGCCGGCCCAGTTGGACCAGTACACCCAGCCGCCTTCCATGTCGTTGACGGGAATACCGTTTACGAGCACAGCCACATTGGGGCCCTGGAAACCGCGCATATTGATTTTGGCGTCGCCGAAGCCGCCACCGTCCTTGGTGGCCCACACACCGGGAGTGGTGTTGAGGATTTCGGGGAGTTCCTGGGTGCCGAGCTTCACGTCGATTTCAGCCTTGTTGACCTGCGACACAGCCACGGGAGTCTGGCGGGTGCGGGCCAGCGACTGGGTCACAACGACGTCGTTGAGCATCTCGTTGGAGGGCTGAAGTTTGATTGTGCCCATGTCGGGCTTCACGTTTACCACGGCAGGTTTGTAGCCCACGTAGGTGATGGTGAGCGAGCGGGTGCCTTCGGGCACTTTGGCTTTGAACACACCGTCGAGGTCCGTAGTAGCGAGCGGAGCTCCGCCGGTTATGACTACGCTGGCGCCGATTACCGGTTCGCCCTCTTCGTCAACCACTGTACCGCGACATTCGATATTGGCTCCGGATGCAATAGCGAGCATGCCGGTAATCCAAATCACGATGAACACTGATAAAAGTCGTTTCATTGCGTTGATAAGATATTATTGATAATGAAATGATGGTTATTGGCAAGTAAAAAACCGAGCGCCTCCGGCAGCGGCCGGGTATAAGCTCGGTTAATATATAATGATAGCAGCCAAGGGGAGGCAAGTGTGCCTCCGGCGCGCTGCTGTATTTCGACGATATGATTTCACGCGGCAAAGTTAAAGATTTTTCACGGAATTTTCAAATCTTTTCACACTCCGCGCTAAATTTTTATTGTAAAAATCGGGGACCCCGCTTTTGCGAGGTCCCCGACCAAATGAGTTTCAATCAATATGTGATGAGCGAGGTGACGTCGACATCGGCGGGCAGGGCCGCGCGGCCACCGAGCATGGAAAGCTCGATGATGAAGTTGACGTAGATTTTCTTGGGCTTGAGGCTTGCCACAAGCTTGTAGGCAGCAGCCATGGTTCCACCGGTTGCCAGCACATCGTCGTGAAGCACCACGATATCGTCGGGGCCGATAGCATCGCGGTGGATTTCTATTACATCCGTGCCGTACTCCTTGGCATACTCCATGCGGATAGTGTCGGCGGGGAGCTTGCCGGGCTTGCGGGCGGGCACAAAGCCTGCACCGATTTCGTAGGCCAGGATTGAACCGCCGATGAAGCCGCGGCTTTCGATGCCCACCACTTTGGTGACACCCTTGTCCTTGTAGAGGGCTGCGAGTTCATCGCCGATAATGTGCAGTGCCTTGGGGTCCTTGAATACGGTGGTAAGGTCCTTGAAGACTACGCCCTTTGTGGGGAAGTCAATCACATCGCGCACTTTCGATTTGATGTAGTCCATTGTTCGTAGATTATATAGGTTTAAATAATTGATTTCATGAAATTTGAGCACCCATTTGTTTCACGTGGAACAATTCAGCGGTTCATGAGTAACAGCAAAATGTTCACATCGCTGGGCGAAATACCGGGAATGCGCGAGGCATTGCCCACTGTCGTCGGGCGGTGAAGCTTGAGTTTCTGGCGGGCTTCGGTGGATAACGACAGAATTGAATCGTAGTCAATATCGACCGGCAGGCGGACCTCCTCAAGACGGTGAAGTTTATCCGCGATGCTTTGCTCGCGGGCAATGTAGCCCTCGTACTTTATGAGAATTTCCGCAGCCTCAACAATTTCCTCGCGGCGGTCGGCTGGAATGTTTTCAACAAGCGCGTTCAGGCGCGGGAGGACTCCGGCAAGCGACATTATGGTGAGCTGCGGACGCTGCACGAGCGAATAAAGCTTCACGCCCTGGGTGAGAGGGGTCGAACCGCTGTCGGCAAGCAACTGCTCCACCTCGGCCGGGCGCACGGTGGTGTTCCGCGCAAAGTCAATGATATTGTCGCGGAGCGCACGCTTGGTTTCCATCAGCTGTAAGCGCTCGTCGTCGGCCAGCCCGATTGCGTGGCCCTGCGGGGTGAGGCGCATATCGGCATCGTCCTGGCGTAGCAGGATGCGGTATTCGGCTCGAGAGGTGAACATGCGGTAGGGTTCGTCCACGCCTTTGTTCACAAGGTCGTCAATCAGCACGCCGATGTAGGCCTGGTCGCGTCCGAGAGTAAACTCGGGTTTACCCAACGCCTGAAGGGCTGCATTGGCCCCAGCCACCAGGCCCTGCCCTGCCGCTTCCTCGTAGCCCGTGGTGCCGTTGATCTGTCCGGCAAAAAACAGACCGGGGACAAGCTTCGTTTCGAGTGTGTGATGAAGCTGACGGGGGTCAAAAAAGTCGTATTCGATAGCATAGCCTGCGCGGTACAGCTGCGCATCGGCAAGAGCCGGGACAGTCGATATAGCCTCAATCTGAATAGGCATTGGCATGGACGACGAAAAGCCGTTCACGTAAAATTCCTGCGAGGTTTCACCCTCGGGCTCCAGGAAGAGCTGGTGCTCGGTTTTGTCGGCAAAGGTGACAATTTTGGTTTCGACCGAAGGGCAGTAGCGCGGTCCGATGGACTGAATCTGTCCATTATAAAGCGGTGAATCAGGCAGACCGCGGCGAAGGATTTCGCAGGTTGTAGCGTTGGTATACGCAATATAGCACTGGCGCTGTTTAAGCTGCGAGCGCACACCGGGCAGATAGGAAAAATGGTGGAAATCCGTGTCGCCGTCCTGGGGGATGGTTTTGCTGAAATCAATAGTTCGGCCATCCAGGCGCATGGGTGTTCCGGTTTTCATGCGGTCGGCAGCGAAGCCCAGTTCCTTGAGTTGCTCGGTGAGTCCGTGGGATGACGGTTCGGAGATGCGGCCGCCGGGGAACATTACCCGGCCAATGTGCATGAGTCCGTTGAGAAAGGTGCCGTTGGTAAGCACCACGCAGCGTGCGCGGAACTCGGCACCCTCCACGGTTTGCACGCCGGCCAGGGAACCGTCCTCATCGAAGACCAGACGGTCCACACTACCCTGCCACATGGACAGATTAGGGGTGTTCTCGAGAATCTCGCGCCACAAGGCCGAGAACTTGTTGCGGTCGGCCTGAGAACGCGGGCTCCACATGGCCGGCCCCTTGGAGCGGTTGAGCATGCGGAACTGAATGGAGGTCCGGTCGGTGACAATACCCATCATGCCACCGAGGGCATCGATTTCGCGGACAATCTGGCCCTTGGCAATACCGCCTACGGCAGGGTTGCAGCTCATCTGCGCAATCTTGTTCATATCCATTGTGATGAGCAGTGTGCGCGCACCGATGCGAGCCGCCGCATGGGCGGCCTCGCATCCGGCGTGACCGGCTCCAACCACAATTACATCAAAATCAAATCTCATAGTGTCAAAATTACATCGAGTCCCACATTGCGAGTGCGGCATCCTCGTTTGCTTCCATAATCTCGCGTTCGCCGGGACCCTTATCGTTGATACCGCACAGATGGAGGACACCGTGGATAATCACGCGGAGCAGTTCGCGGTCGTAGGTAGCGCCTACAAGCTCGGCATTGCTTCGCACAGTGTCGAGCGACAGGAAAATGTCGCCACGCAGCAAACGGCCCGTGCAGTCATCAAAGGTGATTATATCAGTATAATAATCGTGCTGAAGGAATTCGCGGTTGACTTCCAGAATCTTAGCATCGTCGCAGAAAATGTAGTTGACGGAGCGCACAATGCGGTCGTGGGATTGAGCCACATTCACAATCCACTGTTCAAGCCGTTGATAATCAAGCTTCGGGAGCTCAACCCCCGATACCATCCACTGAAATTCCGGAGTCATATTTTCGTGATTACATTAACGTGCAAAGATACTAAATTTAATTCAATTAGCAGTAATGAGGGGTAATCAGGCACAAAATTTTAGATAAGCAAGAAATACAAATACACAAAATAGTTATATTCAGCTTTGTCATAGCTCATTAGTCAATTTTAAACTTCGCGAGAATTAAAAATTTGGAGCTGCCCTGCCCTACCCTCGGCAAAAATCGTCGAGATTTAGGGGTAAAAAAGCGCCTCTGAGGTCAACCGACCGCAGAGGCGCCAAATTTATTGTTCTAATTATTTAGAAGGCAATTTTCTTGACTATATTTCCGGATGCAGTGGAAACTTCCACAATTCCGATGCCGCTCAAGGTTTCGGGGAGAACCATGGCATCGCCCGGAACGAAGGAAGCCACGAGCACACCGCTGGCGGTGTAGACGCGGCATGCAGTGAAGTCGCCGGCCACGGCCAGTGTGCGGCTGGCGCGGTCGTAGGCAACAGCGGTGGCCGATGCCTCGGGAGCGGTTACACTACTCTCCCCCTCCGAAACGAGCATGCTGATTGAAGGCAGGCTCTGCTCGTAGAGGTACATCATCTGGCTGAAGTCGAAAGCTTCGTCGTCGCTGTAGTAAACGAGGCTATAGATGGGCGACTTGCGGTCGTAGTAGCAATCGAACACAACGGAAGCAATGCTCTCCGAATTGTGGCGGGTGGCTATCACGAGTCCCTTGCCGGTGTAGACAAAGGGAGTGTCGAACAGAAGGGTCAAATCTTTGTCCTCGGGTGAGAGAGTTTTAGAGCCGTCGAAAACTTTGGTGAGTTTTGACTCATCCAGCTGGTCGGCGTAGTCGAAGTCCTCGAAGTCCACGTTGGCCAGCCACATTTCAATGTTGCAGTCAATAGCCTTAGTGGTCATGAAGGACATGCCGTACTTGATAGCCTGAATCTCGGTGCCGGCGGCAATCTTAAGCTCGGCGGCGGGATAGGCGGTCTGGCAGGCACTGTAGTTGCTGCGAATCATGAAGGGCTCCATGCCGGTGATGTCGTTGGCCTCAACAGCATCGGCCCAGGTGCCACCGTCCACAACTACAACCGTAAGCTCGGAGCCTGCGTTGTTATCGGCAACGGCATCGCCCTCCACGCTCACTACGGCGTGAACAGTGTAGCGGCCGGCAGCCTTCGGAGTCCATTCAATAGTCACTTCGACCACTTCGCCGGGGATGATAGGCTCGGTTACAGCGGCAGTTGCAAGGGTGTTGTTCTCGCTATCCACCAGCTTGACATCGTAGGAACCGACGGTGTCGAAACCGAGGTTGCCCACATTGGTGCGGAACTCGAAGGGCTGGCCCATGGTGAGAATCGAGGGGCCGTTGATGGTGGTGGCGGTTAGGTCAACGTCGGGCACTTCCTTGAGTGTGAATTTATAGAAGTGAGCCGGCACAAGGTTCTTCAGTTCGAAACCGAAGCTGTAGTCGCCGTCGGCATCCACGGTGAAGGGGATGGTGTGGGTGAGCCATTCCACGTTGATGGTTTCCCACTCGTTGGCGTAGAGTTCGCGGGTCATGCCCTCGGGGTTGGCCTCAGTGCCAATCCACAGGCTGGTGTTGGCCTGGAAGATGCCGTAGAGGCGAAGATCGTAGGTGACAACATATTTCTTGCCGGCCTTCAGAGCGAAGGTGGGCGACACAATCCAGTCGTCGTTGGCCTTCTCGGGGTCGAGGTCATCCTCGGGGAAGAAATAGAAAAAGGGATCGGTGGTGCCACCCCACATTTCGTGGAACACGTACCAGGCATTGTCGTCGCCGTCCTTATTATATACGGTCCAAAGTGTGGCGTCGTCCTCGTCGAGGGTCATTGCGTAGGGAGGCTGGATGGCCGGACCGGTCACAACGATGTTGCTCATCGCTTCCGGGCCCTCGGCAGTACCGCTCACGGCTTTCACACCGTAGGAGTAGCCGGCCTGGGTGGTAATTGTGTTGTCGAGCACACTGAGCTCGGCGGTCTTATCGGCAATCACCTTGCCGTCCGGGTAACGCACCACGGTATAGCGCAGGTCCGAAAGGTCGGCCCAGCCGCCCTGTGCACCTGCAGTGGGGGCTGTCCAGTTCACGGAGATGTCATAGCCCTGACCCTTGGCAGCGGTGACGGCTGCGGGAGCCCCGGGCACATCGGTGCCTACAAATACCGGCTCGGCGAATTCGGCGGGGCCTTCGAGGCCATCGGCGCTAACGGCGACGGAGTAGGTGTAGAGAGCCGACTCAACATTGGTATCGGTCCAGGTCATGGCCTGGCCGGGAGTTCCGGTGAGGTCGGACTTAACAGTCACATCGCCGCGCTTCACAGTGAGGGTGAGGGTGCCGGTGAGAGCATCGCCACCGATGGTAGTGGTGGGGTTTGTCCATGCGAGTACAGCTTCGTTCTTGCCACCGTCGGCGGGGGTGACAGTGAGGTCAGCCACGACCTGAGGAGCATTGTTGTTGACGGGATTGTTGTCGATGTAGAAGCCGATGAGCTCGATGTTGTCGCCCACGGCGCCTACTTCGCCGGTTTCAATTTCCCAGTAGTCATTCACGCCGAACCACAGCAGATTGCTCTTACCCTCGGAGCCCTCAGCGGTATAGGACGGCCAGTAGAAGTGGCCGCCTTCGAAATCGTAGGCCATGGACTGGAGGCCCACGGCATCGATGCCGGTGGAGTACATGATGTCGTCCAGGCGTCCGCGGAGCTTGTCCACAATCCACACGTTGCCTTCCTGGTCCACACCCCAGAGTTCATAGTCGTTGGAGGCAAGGGCGATAATCATAGCGGTTTCTTCGTAGCCCACGAGCTCGGCAGCACCGTTGGTGATGTCTATTTTATAAAGACCGAAGGGGGCATCAAAATCGTCGCCCACGAGGGTACCCTCGGCCAGGTTGGCGGCCATGGCGTAGATAACATCCGAGGTAGGGTCATAGGTCATGTCGGTGACCATCAGGGCAGCCGTGAGGTCGGCGATACCGTAGGTTTTTACCTCGGTCACGGTTTTACGGGTGAGGTCGTAGGTCACAAACTTGCTCGGCACCAGGCCGTCGTCGGTCAGGAGCATGTAGTACGTGCCGTCGTTGCATGTGGCGGCCATCACGTTGAAATCGGTGAACTCTTTCTCCACCCGCACATCCGCAGGTTTTTCGAGGGGGAAAGAAACGAGCTTCTGGTGGTCGCCCTCGGCCATGGATTCCGAGTAGACCTGAATGCCATAGGCACGGCTCTGGTTCTGGGCTTGAAGCCCGGTTTGAGCCGAGGTGGCAAGCATTACTGCGAAAAGTGTCGCAGAATAAAAATGTTTCATTATGATTTGGTTAATTAAACGAATATTCAAGTATGATGATAAATATTAATGTATAAACTCCGGAATGGTTAAGATTTTGACAAATAAATCAATCATAAGCCGGTAATCTTGCCTTAAAAATATCGAACTTAATTGCAAAAGTAGTAAAAATAACATTATTCATAGCCAAGAGCACGGAAAAATCCTGCTATGGAATTGTGTAAACTCACGGATATGCGAAAAAATTACTAACTTTGCATCATGCAAAAAGCTATCACCGTGTACTGCGGTTCGGCATCGGATTGCCGGGCTGATTTTCTGGAGGCTGCCGCCGGGCTTGGCCGCGAGATTGCCGCTCGCGGTGTGCGCCTGGTGACCGGTGCGGGCCACACGGGCCTGATGGGTGCCGTGGTGGACGCCTGCATGGCTGTGGGCGGACAGGCCACGGGCATCATTCCGCAGTTCATGGTGGACCGCGGCTGGCACCACCGGAGCATGACCGAGCTGATTGTGGTGCCGGACATGCATCGCCGCAAGGAATTGATGGCCGCCCAGGCCACCGGTGTGATAGCGCTGCCCGGAGGTATAGGCACCTTCGAGGAGCTACTGGAAATCATCACATGGAGGCAGCTGGGGCTTTTCAGCGGCAATGTGGTGATATATAATGTGGACGGCTACTACTCTCCCCTACTTGCCATGATCGAGGCGGCCGTAGCGGCCGGCTTCATGCGGCCCGACCACCGCAGGCTGTTCACTGTGGCCACCACGGCAGCCCAGGCTGTTGACGCAGCGCTGGCCGAAAATCCCGAAACCGAATTCTCCGCTAAGTTCTGACCATGCCCACCAACCGCGCCGACAGCCCTGAATTTGCCAACGACAGCATCATCCACTCGCTGTTGCCGGCACCGGCTGTGCCGGGCAAGGATGGTGCCGAGCAGGCAGCCGCACGCCCATGGCGACGCCAGCTGCCGGCAGAAAACAGTTTTGAGCCACCGAGCTATGCGGCGGTCCATCCGCTATCCACGGTGCTGTTCGATTCGATTGCCGCCGACACCGTAAGCGGCGACATGCGTTTCATGCCCGTGGCTGAGCGCGACAGCCTGGTGGCCGAGGCCGAAGCCGAGGCACGCGCGGACAGCCTGAACCGCACGATTATCATGATTCGCCCCTCCAACAGCAATGTCGGCCTTGACCCAGAGCCGCTTGCTGCCAACTATTCGCACAGCACGGGCCTATCATGCGTGCTGGCCGGAGTGCTTGCGCTGGCGGCCCTCAACGCGGGCGCCATCCGGCGCACGCTCCTGCGCTACCGACGCGACCTGTGGAGTATCCGCAAACGCCGCAACGTGTTCGACGAAAGCCGGGCAGTGTCGCTGCGCGCTGCCATAGTGCTGGCGCTGGTGTTCTGTGTGTTCGGCGGTGTGGCGCTCTACAACATCCCCTATGCGCCAGCCGCTCCGAGCTTTGCAGGTGCAGCCATCGCCATGGGTGTTCTGGCGGGCTACTATGCAGTGCAGATGTGCGCCTATATCCTGATCGGCTACGCCTTTTCCACGCCCCTTGGCTGCCGGCAGTGGTTGCGCGGATTTGCGGCATCGCAGGCCTATGCAGGCATCGGGCTAGTGATTCCGGCACTTTTGCTGATAAATGTGCCCGAGTGGCACTACATTCTCGTAATCATTTCACTCTCAATATATTTCCTGTTTAGAGTTGTATTTATTTCGAAGGGATTCAGAATTTTTTACCGCAATTATGAGTCGTGGCTCTATTTTATTTTGTATCTTTGCAGTGTTGAAATTATACCTCCCGTCGGGATTATGCTGCTTTTACACAGCATCCTGAGCGGCACTTTATGACGCAAAGCTACAAGAATTTAGAAGAGTGAAAATCAAAAAAATCCTGGTTTCCCAACCGAAACCTGCCTCCGAGAAATCGCCCTACTTTGATCTTGCCGAAAAATACGGTGTCGAAATCGTGTTCCGCCCGTTCATCAAAGTCGAGGGACTGTCGGCCAAAGAATTCCGCCAGCAGAAAGTGAATATCGCTGACTTTACTGCTGTTATCTTTACTGCCAAAACAGCTGTGGACCATTTCTTCCGTCTGTGCGAAGAGATGCGCATCAGCATTCCGGCCACTATGAAATATTTCTGCACCAGCGAAACCATTGCCAACTACCTCCAGAAATACATCGTTTACCGCAAGCGCAAAATCTTCGCTTCCAAAACCGGCAAGCTTGCCGACCTTCTGCCCACCATGCAGAAGCACAAGAACGAGAAGATTCTGTTCGCCGTGTCGGACGTGAACAACGGCGCCGAGGCTTCCGTTCTGGCTGAAAATAAAATCATTACCACTCCTGCGGTTATGTACCGTACGGTGAGCAACGACTTCGGTCCGGACGAAGCGTTCGACTACGATATGCTGGCCTTCTTCAGCCCCCAGGGTATCGAGGCACTGCTCAAGAATTTCCCCGACTTCAAGCAGGGCGACATCGCCATCGCCGCCTTCGGCCCCGCCACCGTGAAGAGCGTGGAGGACGCCGGCCTGCGTGTCGACGTGGTGGCTCCCACTCCCGAAGCACCGTCGATGCCCGCGGCCATGGACCTCTTCCTGGCCAAAGCCAACGAGGGCTAACACACGCCTGCACTTGAAAAAGCTCGGCTTATATAAGAAAGAAAAACTTTGCTCCGCACGCGCCATCGAGCAACTCTTCGGCGCGCGCGGAGCTGATTTTGCCGCCCTGGCCTACCCTCTGCGCCTTGTGGCGCGGAATAATCCGGGGCGCAGCTCGGACGCGCCTGTGGCGTTCCTTATATCCATTCCCAAAAAGCGGCTGCACCACGCTGTGGACCGTGTGCTTATGCGCCGTCGCACACGCGAGGCTTACCGTCTGCACCATCAGGATTTCGCTCTCACGACCGGTGTGCGCCTTGACGCGGCCTTCATCTACGTGGCCGATAAGACGGTGAGCTACAGGCGTGTGGAGCGCGCTATGCTGCGCCTGTTGCGCCAACTGGCCGAAGCATTTCCCCCGCAAGGCCATGAACAGGCTTAGCCGCATAGTGGCCCGCGGACTGGGGCTACCCATTCAATTTTACCGTTGCTGTATCTCGCCGCTCACACCGCCGGCGTGCCGCTTCACACCCACCTGCAGCCGCTATGCGTTGGAGGCGCTGGAGCTCTACGGCCCTATCCGCGGCACGGCCATGGCGGCCAAGCGCATTCTGCGCTGCAATCCCTGGGGCGGCTCGGGCTACGACCCTGTGCCCCGCCCCACCCCGGCGCTTGAGGAGTTCACGGACATACACTCGCACGTGCACCGCGGGCCGCGCATCCTCACCAACCTCGAGCCGGGCGACGATATTGACACCGCGCTCGGCGAGGCATGGTACAGCGTGGGCATTCACCCCTGGAGCACCACCGAAGCGGTGGACGAGGCCACCTGGGCCGAGCTTGAGCGGATGGCGGCCGACCCGCGTGTGATTGCGATAGGCGAGGCCGGACTGGACGCACTGCGAGGCGGCGATGAGGCCACTCAGGAGGCCATATTTCGCCGTCAGGCCGCGCTGAGCGAGCGGATGGAACTTCCCCTCATAATTCACTGTGTGAAGCGCTACGGACGCCTTATTGCGCTGCGCAAGGAGCTGAGACCCCGGCAGCGCTGGATTGTGCACGGCTTCCGCGGCAAACCCGAGCTTGCGCGACAGCTTTTAGCGGCCGGATTCGACATTTCGCTGGGTGAAAAACACAACCCGGCCACCGCCGAAATCATTCCCCCGGAACGACTGTTCCGGGAGAGTGACATGGGGTGACCGGGGTAATTGGACTAATTAGACTTATTGGTCCAATAAGACCTATTCCGCGCCTTTCATTTTGGTTGTGAGCTGGCGGGGGCGCTCCATGGTTTCGGTGTAGACGCGGCCTTCGGGGTCGGTCACACGAATTTCGATGGGCGTTTTGGCCTTTTTGGCTTTAGCCTTGAACATGTGCATGGTGAACACGGGGCGTACCGTGCCGATAAGCTCGCGGCCCTGTTCAACATAGGGGATGGGGCAGGAAATGAGGAAGAGGGGATCCTTGGTGCGCACGCGCTCAACTTCGAGCGGTTTGCCTTTTTCGAACACCTCGACTTTCCATCCGGGACCGTAGCCCCACACGTTCACAAGTACCTCGTTCTCCTTCTTGCGACCCTTGAGGTACTCGGCAGCGACAGCTTCGTTGTCGAACTCAACCTCGTTGAGGTCGTAAGCCCAGAACTGCACGTCAGCGGGCAGGCCGGTGCCCTTGAAGTAGTTGGAGAAATCCTTGCCGTTCCAGCGCCAGATTCCGTAGCCCGAGGGAGTGCCGTCGCGGCAGATGTTGTTGTCGTTGCCGAGGTCCACACGCGCATTGAGCCACCAGGAGCCGCACACGGCGCCGTAGTTGTTCTCGTAGATACGGCCGTCCTCGCTTGCGGTGGCGTAGCTCACGTGGGTGTGGCCCGAAAGCACGCGCACGTCCTTGAAATCGGCCAGAAGTTCAAGCAGTTCCTCGGGATTTTCAATGTAGTACTGGCGTGTGCCGCCGGGGAAATAATAGAGCGGAGCGTGCATCAGAAGCACCAGGGGAGTATCCTTGTCCTTTACCAAGGCGAGGTCCTTCCGGAGCCAGTCAAGCTGATAGGGGGCGATGCGGTGCTTGTAGACACACTCGCCGTCCTTGCTCTTGAGGGGGCTTTCGTCCACCACCTCGATGTTGTCCAGCACCACGAAGTGCACTCCGCCCTTATTGAACGAATAGTAGTTGGGGCCTACGTTGCGGCGCCACTCAGCAGCGGCGTCGAAATCGTTCATTGCGGTGTTGTCGTTGTCGTGGTTGCCCATCACATTGTAGAGGGGCGCTTCGAGCTTGCGCAGGTCGGCATAAGCTTCCTGCAGGCCGTAGCGGTTGGCTTTCCAGTAGCAGTCATGGGCCTGGTCGCCGAGCGCGATTAAGAAAGGCTCGTAGCCCTCGGCACGCAGCTGGGCGAGCGAGGCATTGATATCGGGCACGGTGGTGGTGTTGAAACATGTCACCTCGCCGTGGCGGTTGCTAATCTGGTTGTCAGCAAATGCGATGAAGGCAAAGCGGGAGTCATCCACGGGAGCGAGGACAAAGTCGGCGCGCTCATCCTCGTCGGCAGGGCTGGTGATGAGGTTCCAAAACAGTGGGAGGTTCACGTTGGATGCTGCCGGGGTGTAGCCCGAGGGAGTTGTGACAAACACCAGGCCTGCGGCCTTGTCGGTTTCAAGCGAATAGGCGCCCGAAGCATCGGTGAGCACCACTGCGAAGCCATCGGACACAGGGATTCCGGCCATGGGATTTCCGGCGGTGTCCTTGACGGTTCCCGAAACAGTTGCAGCGATGGCTGCGGGAGCGAGAGCTGTAGCTAAGATTGATGCAAAAATCAGTCGTTTCATAGAAAGTTATACATATATCTAATATCCAAAAAAGGGACCGCACGCGGCGGTCCCTTTTGTATTAAGTGATGCTGTGATTAGTTCCAGCCGGGGTTCTGAGTGAGGTTGGTGTTCAGACCAATCTGACCCGAGGGGATGGGGAAGAGGTATTCGCGGTCGGAGAATACGCGGCTGCCTTTACCCTTGGCATTGATGTAACCATCAACGTTGGCAGGACGGTCATCCTCGGGCATGCCCGAAACGTTGGCGCCCAGATAGATGTTGGGGTGCTTTTCGGAGTCGAGGAGCTCGAGCTGGTGCCAGCGAACGAGGTCCCAGTAACGGAGGTCCTTGTCGTAGATGAGCTCGCAACGACGGCAACGACGGATTTCCCAGAGGAGGCTGGAAACGTTCATGTTGTTGGCGGGGTCGTTCATCGAAGAAAGCGAAGCCACGGTAGCCTTGGGAAGATCAGCGCGGGCAAACATCTTGTTGATGGTCTTGTCCAGGTCGGCATCGGTAAGGGTACCGAGTTCGGCCTTAGCCTCAACGAGATCCAGACCAACGAGGGCACCCCAGTAGAGGGGAGCGCAGGTGTAGTTCCATACGGTGGTGGTGTAGGTGTAGTCCATTTCGGGGCTTACGAACTTCTTGACACCGTAGCCGGTGCGCGAGGTCATAGGCATGGAGTTGGAGCGCTGGTAGGGAGTACCGGTGAAGTACACATATTCGTCGATAGTCTGGGACAGACGACCGTCGCGCACGGCGAGTACGTCAGCGATATTGAGGGTGTAGGTGCGGGTAACTTTGCCGTCCTTGTCGGGTTCGCTGTCTTCGTAGGTAACAACGGGCAGGTCGGAGGTATCCTCGGAAGTCAGAGCCAGGGGCTTGCCGTCCTTGAAGAGGTAAGCGTCAAAGGCATCCTTGGTGATACCGCTGATAGGAGTCGACGAGCTGGTGTAGTCCACGGTGGGGTGCATGAACACGTCCTTCTCATATTCCTTCATGAAGATGACTTCGGCGTTGGCCGAGAGAGCACCGCGGAAGGAGTTATAGAGAGCCTGGTAGTTGTCGCCGATGGGGTAAGCATCCACGAGTTCACCGGCCACTTTGGCAGCCTCGGTGAAGAACTTGGTGGCGCGGCTTTCGTCCTTAGCGTGGTAGCGTGCGTAGGAACCTTCGTAGAGGCAAACTTCGCTCTTGATAGCCTTGGCAAGGTCCTTGCTGAAGGCGTTCTTGCTCTTAGCAGCGGAGATGTTGGCAACAGCGTAGTCGAGGTCGGCCAGAGCGTAGTCCATCACGGTGTTGCGGTTGGTACGGGCTTCGAAAAGCACGGCGTAGTCCTCGGGGTTGGAGGGGTCGAGAGCAGTTTCAACCAGAGGCACATCGCCGTAGGCGCGCACCAGGCCGTAGTACTGCCAGCCGCGGATCATGCGGGCGATGCCCAGGTAGTTGGCTTTTTCGCCTTCGGTGAGCGAGCTGCCTTCAACACCTTCGATGATAAGGTTGGCACGGCGGATGTAGATGTAGGGGTTGCTCCAGTTGGTGGAAGAAGCGGGTACGTTGATGTTCTTCCAGTTGGCAAGGTTTTCGCCACCGTTGCTGGAGGTCTGGTTGTCGTTAAGGCCGGGAGCGTAGAACTCGCCAAGGCCGGAACCGTTGCCGTAGCCCGAGAAGAGCTCGTAGAAGTAGTTGCACTCGCTCTGCACGTTGCTGGGGTTGGACCAGAACTCAGCATTCGAGGTCTGGATGGACTGAGGATAGCGGTTGTCGTTCAGGAGATCGTCGCAGCCGGTGAGAGTGGCTACAGCGGCGATTCCGAGGAAACCGTATATGAGTTGTTTTTTCATTGTTTCTGGATTTGATTAGTCGGTTAGAAAGTTACCTGAAGACCGAAGGAATAGCTGCGCATCATCGGGGTTGTACGACCGAAGCCACCTACGCCGTCGTTAGCGGTACCGCTATAGCTCTGAGTGGTTTCGGGGTCCATCTGATATTTGCGAACGCCGTTGTAGAGATCCCAGAGGTTGTCAGCCGAGAAGTAAACGCGAGCCTTCTGGATGAGAGCCTTCTTGGTGATGTCGTAGGGCAGGGTGTAACCGAAGGTGAGGGCCTTGAGGCGGAGGTAAGCCAGGTTCATCAGGTAGCGGCTCTGGGGATAGAAGTTAGAAGTACCGCGGCCGATGTTGCTGATGTTGCCGTTAACGGCGCCCGAGCCACCAACCATGTTAGGATACATGTTGTTCTGGTTGATATCGTAGTCAACGATAGTGTAGGTGTGAGCGGTTTCATCAACATCCATGATGTAGCGGTTGTAGGACTGCTGGTGCTCGAAGGTACCGAGAGCCGAAGCTGCCATAGGAATGGTCATAGAACCGGTAGCCCAGTAGTTGCGCTTGCCAACGCCCTGGAAGAAGAGGTCGAGGTCGAAGCCTTTCCATGCGCCGCCCAGACGGAAGGAGTACTCGAAGCGGGGCATAGCGTTACCAATAACCTTGAGGTCACCGTGGTCGTCCATAGTACCCTTGCCGCCGTCGATCACGCCGTCGCCGTTGAGGTCCTTGTACTTGATGTCACCGGGGCCGTAGTGGAAGCCGCTCTGGCTTTCGAGGCCGCTCTGGTCAGCCACACCGGCTGCATAGTTCCAGGAACCGTCAGCGTTCTGGCCGGTGAAGTCGGATTTTTCGAAGTAGCGGTCGGTTTCAAAACCCCAGATGTCGCCGTAGGTCTGACCTTCGGTGTAGCTGCTGGAGCCGGGACCGGTGTAGGAGTAGATGAGCATGTTGGGGTTGTTCCACTTGGTAACCTTTGTGATAGCGTCATCCAGGGTAGCGGTTACGTAGAAGTCGGCATCGCCGAAGCTGTGGTTCCAGCCCAGGGAGAGTTCCCAACCGCGGGTGCGGAGCGAACCAGCGTTGGTGTAGGGAGCGGAAGCACCGAGAACGGCAGGCATAACCTCGCCGGGAGCGAGCATGTCCTTGGTGTCGCGCTGATACCAGTCGAAGCCGGCGGTGAGGGAGTTATTGAAGAAGCCGAGGTCAAGACCAACGTCGGTGGTGACTACGCGTTCCCAGGTGAGCGAAGCGGAAACGAGGGTAGGCATGCCTGCCTCGCTGACTTTCACACCGTTCTGGAGCCAGTGTACGTTGCTGGCGGTGACGGGCGAGATAGTGGAGATAAACATGTTAGAGCCTACAGCTTCGTTACCGATGTGACCGTAGGAAGCACGGAGTTTACCATTGCTCCACCAGCTGAGGGGCTTCATGAAGCTTTCCTCGGAGAAACGCCAGCCTGCGGAGAAGGAGGGGAAGAATGCCCACTGGTCAGCTGCGGGGAAGCGGCTGGAACCGTCGTAGCGACCGTTAGCTTCGAAGAGGTATTTGCCTTTGTAGTCGTAGTTGATACGGCCGAAGAAACCTGCGGTAGCACGGTGCCAGCGGTTAGAGCTGGTGGTGTAGGTGGTACCGTCGGTAAGGTTGAGTTCGGGGAGGCTGTTGTCAAGCAGGCCGGTGCGACGAACATAGAAGCTATCGTACTGCTCGCGTTCGGCAGTGCCACCGAGCATCACCTTGAGGTTGTGATCCTGAGCGAAGGTGTGGTCGTAGGTAGCGAACACGTTGATGGTGTAGAGGTCATCGCGGTAGCTCTGACGGGTAGCAGTGGTAGCGGACTGCGAGGGAGCGGTGTAGAGGGTGAAGGGCGATGCGGTCCAGTTGTTCCACACGGTGCCGGGGGTGTAGGCCGAGTTGTAGTCCATGTTGCGCACCTGGTAGGTGAAGTCAGCCTGGAGGTTGAGGCCCTTGATGATTTCGGCATTCAGCCAGCCCTGCAGGCGGGTCTGGTTGACCTTGGTAACGTCCTGATGAGCGGTTGAACGCACACCCATTTCGTTGCGGAAGTAGTAGGGAGTACCCTCGTCGTCCTTAGCGTAGCCGTAGGTTTCGAAGTAGGAGGGGAAACGCCACATGTACTGGTAGGAGTTACGCGACACGTTGGGTTCCTTGTAAGTACGGTTGAACCAAGCCAGACGACCACCGGCCTTCAGCCAGGAGAAGATTTCGGTCTGAACCGAAGCGTTCACCATGTTGCGGGCGAGTTCTTCGGGGTTGTAGCGCATGAGACCTTTCTTGGTGTCGTAGCCGTAGCTGATGCGGTAGGAAGTTTTGCCAACGGTACCGTCGATGCTGATGTTCTGCTTCATCGAGGGCGAAGTGCCGAGCAGGGTCTTACCGGTATCCCAGTCAGCGTAGCGAACCCAGGTACCGTCGGGGAGGATGGCGTAGTCACCTACGTTGTCCCAGCTCTGGAAGGGCTGGAGCTCAACAGCGTCGGTGTAGAGTTTGCCGCCGTGCTGCTCGTCCCAAGCCTTGGCATAGGGGATAACGTCCCAGTAGTTCATACCGAAGCACTCGGTGGAAGCACCAACGCCACGACCTACGGTCTGGAGAGCAGTTTCGAGGTCGACAGCGGTCTTGGCGAAGTGAGGATAGTAGGAAGCGTGGTTCCAGGCGTAGTTGCTGGTGTACTTAACGCTCACGCGATCCTTGGTTTCACCGCCCTTGGTGGTGATGAGGATCACACCGAAGGCAGCGCGGGTACCGTAGATAGAAGCCGAAGCGGCGTCCTTGAGCACGGAGATGTCGGCGATGTCCTCGGGGTTGAGGTTGGACATGTCGTCAACGGGCACACCGTCAACCACGATGAGGGGCGACGAAGTCTGGTTGTTGGACAGGGTACCTGTACCGCGGATTTTGATAGAAGCGTCGGAGTTGAAGTCACCGTTGGTGGTGGTGATGGTGAGGCCGGGGACGGCGCCCTGAAGAGCGCGGGTGACGTCGGACACGGGGCGGCTGTCCATTGTGCGGGCAACGTCCACAGTTGCCACAGCACCGGTGAGGTTAGCTTTTTTCTGAGTACCGTAACCGATAGCCACGAGTTCGTTGAGCATTTCGGTGGTGGGCTGGAGGTAGGCAACCATGTCGGGAGCGGCCTTCATGGTCAGAGTCTGGTAGCCTACGTAGCTGATTTCGAGCTGAGCTCCGGGTGCGATGCGCATTTTGAAGTGACCGAAGGCATCGGTGGCAACGGCGTTGGCCTTGTTGCCCTTCTGAACTACGCTTGCGCCGATAACGGGCTCGTTGTTTTCATCCAGGACGGTACCGTTGATGACGGTTTCCGCCTGACCCTGCTGCTGCGGCTCGGGCAGTGCGTAGGCGGCGGGAGTGCCGACCAGCGGAAGGCCCGCAAGCAAAAGCAGTGTCACAAACTGTTGCTTTCTCATAAAAGATTGGTTTGGATTGTTGGTTGATTTCTTATCCCGGCCGAAGCCGAGGAGATTGAGTTAATTTTTTCTGTTGCTTGATGAGAAAAATCGGGAAGGAAGTGACTCTTAGTAAGAGTGCCTATACCGAAAGAAGATGTTTGAGTGGTTGTTTTATATGATCAGTCTTTAGGGGTTAAACGGTTAATTTGTTGATTTATAAAATATTGTGTACAATTTTTCGAACAATACACACTGTAGGGAGTGGTAGACTCCACCACAGCAACGGCAAATTTACGAATATATTCCGAACATTTTTAAAAATTTTTATATGTTATTGAACATATTTTTTGAAAAAGATTGTTTTCCGAGCTTATAAACGCGGCTAAAATTGTGCGTTGAACGGTGGGGACGCGCCATTGGCACTTGACGAGTATAGATCGGTTATTTTCAGATACTTAAATGTCACGTGCCGGAGGCACGTCCCTACGTGTACATACACATTAATATATAGTATCTCTTACTAAGAGTCACTGCATCGGTGTAAAGTGCTGATTTTCAGCACAAGTTCCAGACTCTTTGCTAAACAAGACCGGATTTATGAGTAATTACTTAAAAAAATGAAAAGAATTATTAATGACTTTCAAAATATTTTTCATAAATTTGCAGCAGTTTCTCTCTTAGTAAGAGTGCGAACTACGCCCTAACCAGAGCAAACTATTAACTAACTTTCTATAAATCAACTTAAAATCTCAAAAATACCACGAAAAAGAAATCCAATCAAAAAAAACGGTAACAACCGATTAAGCTAAACAAGAACAACAAGAATCTATCCTATCCTTGACGCTCCCCCATCAGCGTGGAGCCGATGGGGAACCTAAAAAACCAATCAACCAAACTATTTTATGAGAAAGCATCATTACTTGACAATGCTTCTGCTCGCAGGCCTTCCGCTGGTGGGTGCACCCGCAGCGTACGCTCTGCCCGAACCGCAGCAGCAGGGTCAGGCCGAGACCGTGATCAACGGTACCGTTCTTGATGAAAACGACGAGCCCGTTATCGGCGCAAGTGTAGTTCAGAAGGGCAACAAGACCAATGCTGTTGCCACCGACGCCTTCGGCCACTTCAAAATCCGTGTAGCCGCCGGCGCTCAGCTTGAAATCAGCTACGTAGGCTATCAGACCATGACCATGAAGGCCGCTCCCGACATGATCGCCTACATGCAGCCCACCACCGAAATGCTCAACGAACTCGTGGCTATCGGTTACGGCTCGCAGAAAAAGGCTAACCTTACCGGTGCCGTAGCAACCGTCGACGTTGCCCGCACCATGGAAAGCCGCCCCGTGGCCGACGTGACCAAAGCCCTCCAGGGTTCGGTTCCCGGTCTTACCATCACCAGCACCAGCGGTGACATCAACAGCAGCTCGGCTATCCGCATCCGCGGTGTCGGTTCACTGACCAACGGCCGTAGCTCCGACCCTCTGATTGTTGTGGACGGTGTGCCCGTTGATAACCTCAACTTCATTGACCCCAACGACATCGCCGATATCTCCGTCCTGAAGGACGCCGCTTCGGCTGCCGTCTACGGTGCACGCGCTTCCTTCGGTGTAATCCTTATCACCACCAAGAGCGCCGACAAGAAGGATAAGGTGAGCGTGAACTATAGCGCCAACTTCTCCTGGGCAACTCCTACTGTTCTCCCCAACTTCGTTCGCTCCTACGAGGATGCCGAGGCTTCGATGCAGGCTTACTACAGCGGCAACGGTGCTTCGAACAAGTCGGTGGTAGGTGATATGTTCTACGACGAAATGATTCCCTACTTCCAGAAGTGGTACGAGCAGCATGGCGACCGCTACAGCAGCATCGTTGCCCTGCAGCCCTATCAGGACGAGAACAATATCGGTGACTACCGTATTGTTGACGGCAAGTTCATCCGCTACGCTGACTGGGATATGAAGAACACTGTATATCAGTGGGCTCCGCAGCAGAAGCACAACGTGAGCCTTGAAGGCACCAGCGGCAAGACCAACTACCGCCTGAGCTTCGGCTACGACGGCCGCGAGAACATGATGCGCTACGTGCCCGAAAAGCTGTCGCAGTACATGGCCAACGCCAACATCAGCACCGAAATCACCAACTGGCTGAAGGCCGGTACGCGCATCAGCTTCACTCAGCGTGACTACGAGGAACCCAACACCCCGAACAACACCCTGCAGTATGCAATGCGCTGGGCTCCGTTCGTATCGACCTGGGGTACTATCGCCGACCCGGAAACCGGCGAGGACCGCTACTTCCGCAACACCCTGAGCGAACGTATCCTTGCTCCTATCGACAAGACCCGCACCCGCCAGACCCGTATCCAGGCCTGGATGAATGCTGAAATCATCAAGGGTCTTACCCTGCAGGCCGACTTTACCTACGACTTCCGCAGCGCCGACACCAAGGCATCGTGGAAGGTGCAGGAAACCTGGGATTGGGGTAGCAAGCCCTGGGCAGTTTACACTTGGCCTACCACCGGCCAGGACGGCACTCTGGTGCGTGCCCGCAAGAACGACATGGACCGCTGGACCACCAACGTATTCGCCACCTACGCCAAGACCTTCGCTCAGAAGCACAACCTGAAGGTGATGGGCGGTTTCAGCGCCGAGCGTTATACCTATGATAACCTCTATGCCCAGCACAAGGGCCGCTATGACCTTGACCTGATTGACCTTAACCTGACTTACGGTTCCGAGGCATCCGACTTCACCATCACCGGTGGTTCGGGCCACAGCGCAACCGCCGGTTTCTTCGGCCGTGTGAACTACGACTACAACGGCATCTACCTATTCGAAGCCAACGTACGCTACGACGGTTCGACCCGCTTCCCCGCCAACAAGCAGTGGGCAGTATTCCCCTCGTTCTCGGCAGGCTGGCGCTTCAGCGAAGAAAACTTCTTCAAACCCCTGAGCAGCTGGTGGAGCAACGGTAAACTCCGTGCATCCTACGGCCACCTGGGTAACGAAAACGTTGGTACCAACGTGTTTATCTCCACCATCACCCCCGGCAACAAGAACGTAAGCTGGCTCAACAGCTCGGCAACTCAGCTCAACGGCGCCACCATGCCTACCCTTGTGAACAGCTCGCTGACCTGGGAACGCGTAGTAACCACCGACGTCGGCCTCGACCTGGGCTTCCTGAACAACTCGCTCAACGTGACCTTCGACTGGTTCAACCGCGAAACCAAGGACATGCTCGCTCCCGGTATGCCCGTGCCCTCGACCCTGGGTGCTTCCGCTCCTACTGAAAACGCCGGTACTCTCCGCACCAACGGCTGGGAACTCTCGGTTAACTACAACAAGAGCTTCGGCGACTGGAACATGTGGGCAACCGTAACTCTGGGCGATGCCAAGAGCAAGGTGACCAAGTGGGCCAATAATGAAAGCCTCACCCTCTATTCCTACTACTTCGGTGAAAGCGGCTACCGCTTCTATGAAGGTCAGACCTACGGCGACATCTGGGGTTTTGAAGTTGATCGCTTCTTCGAGAAATCCGACTTCTCCGGCCAGGATGAAAACGGTATCTGGCAGTACGCTCCCGGCGTAGCCAACCAGGAACAGCTCCGCACCGGTTCGTTCCACTTCGGCCCCGGCGATATCAAGTACAAGGACCTCGACGGCGACGGCACCATCAGCAACGGTGACCCGAACATGGTTGATGCCGAAGGCAATGCAATCCCCGTGGGTACACTCCACAACCACGGCGACCTCAAGGTTATCGGTAACGCACTGCCCCGCTACGAATACTCCTTCCGTCTGGGTGCATCGTGGAAAGGCTTCGACCTCGACCTCTTCTTCCAGGGCGTAGGCAAGCGTGCAATGTGGGTAGTATCGAACTCGGTTCAGCCTTTCGCACAGTCCAACTCCGGTCTGTTCGAACACCAGACCAGCTACAACAAGGTGGTTGTTGACGGCGACGGCAAGATCATCGACTACATCATCGATCAGGATAACCTCTATCCCCGTCTGACCACCGGCGACATGGGCTACATGAGCAACATGCGCAACACCTGTAACCAGGGTTGGAACAACTACGTGAACAACGACCGCTACATCGTGAACATGGCTTACCTGCGCATGAAGAACATCACCTTCGGTTATACCCTTCCCTACGACATCACCAAGAAGGCTTATATCCAGAAGGCTCGCATCTATTTCTCGGCTGAGAATCCCTTCTTCGTGTACAACGGCGCCGGCAAGTTCAAACTTGACCCCGAAGTTCATGGCGGTGTAAGCGAAGGTCTCTATGGTTTCGGTCGTAACCACCCCACCATGAAGAGCTACTCCTTCGGTCTCCAGGTATCTTTCTAATCTCCAACTGAAACAACAATGAAAAAATCAATAATTCTTGGTCTTGTCGCTCTGGGTGCAGCTCTCACCGGCTGTAACGACTTCCTCGATGACAACCGCTACCCCACCGACAGCCAGACCAACAACCCTGATTACTGGACCAGCAAAGTGAACGTCCAGGCACAGATCAACCAACTCTATACTAACTTCACCGGCTACGGCTCGGGTGGTTCGTGGGTGAACAACTACTGGTACAAATCGCTGAGCGACGACCAGTGCTCCGCTATTGCCTCCGGTGCCAACGTGAGCCTTGCTCTCTGGGCCTACCGTCAGGTGCCTACCTCCAATAGCGTTTGGGATGCAAGCTACGTTCAGGTTCGTCGTTGCAACTACATCATCAACAACTCCAACCTGGCAAATGCTGTTGAAAACAACAACATGATTGCACAGGCCCGTCTGATTCGCGCCATGCAGTACTACGACCTGGTTCGCAACCTGGGCGATGTGCCTCTGGTGACTGAAGTTCTCGATCCCGATTCGCCCGAACTCTACGGCGAGCGCACCAACCGCAACACCGTGATGGATTTCGTGCTCGAAGACCTTGACTTCGCCATCGCCAACATGATGACTCAGAACGGTATCTTCGAATTCAACGTGGACATGGCCAACGCCATGAAGAGCGAAATCTGCCTCTACGAAGCAGCCTTTGCCCGCTACCACCAGAAAGACGAAACCCGCGCCAAGAAGTACTACGGTGAAGTTGTGAAGGCCTGCAACGCCATCATGGCTCAGGGCTACAGCGTATGCAGCAACTATCTTGACATCTACACTTCGTTCATGGACGCTGACGCCGCCCTCGGCATTCCCGGCATCAAGAACAACCCCGAAATCATCTTTGCCCGCGGCTACAAGACCGGTACTCTGGGTCACTCCACCGCTTCTTACCTCAGCACCGAAACCCGCATCCTGGGTATGACCAAGGACGCATTCGACAGCTACCTGTTCAAGGACGGCAAGCCCAAAGCGCTGACCAGCTACGACACTACCGACGCTCCCGAAATCAGCTACGTTGAAAGCGAGCCCGATAAGGACGGTAATGTCACCCGCACCTATACCTTCGACATCAGCAACCTGCTGGCCGTTCGCGATGCTCGCCTTGGCGAAACCATCGACCCGAAGCTTGCTTTCGGTACTCAGGTGACCTTCAGCCGTCCTAACTCCAACGCGCTGCAGTCCACCACCGGCTACACCATCAAGAAGTATGTTCAGGCCAACGCACCCTACCAGCAGACCTACACCAACGGCTCGAACCAGGAGTGCGCTCCTATCTACTGGCTGTCGTACACCTACTGCGACTACCTGGAGGCCCGCGCCGAGCTTGGCGAACTCACCGATGCCGACATCACCATGTGCATGAAGCCTCTGTGGGAACGTGCTAAAATCGAAACCTCGAACCTCAACAAGGCTTACCTCGAGGGCATGAACGACCCCGCCAACAATATGGGCGTATCGAGCCTGCTGTGGGAAATCCGCCGTCTGCGTCGCAGCGAGCTTATGTTCGACTGCAACCACCGCTACTGGGACCTCGTTCGCTGGCACAAACTCGACCTTCTTGACACCACCAAGCCCGAGAACATCAACATCATCCTCGGTGCTAACGTGAGCGGTGCTACCGAAGCTCAGCTCAAGGACCTGGGTGTAACCAACGGCTACATCAACGGTGCAGTATCGGGCGGTGTTACCGAATCTCGCGTATTCAGCGACCGCGAATATCTGCAGCCTCTGGGTACCACCATCATCACCCTGTATGCTGACAAGGGTCTGACCCTGCCCCAGAACCCGGGCTGGTAATCCCCTGCTCTACTCTACTTTACAATCCGCATCCCGCACTCCGGGGTGCGGATTTTTTATTAGACTAATTAGTCGGATTAGACCAATAATAACAAACCCCTGTTTTCAAAAATATGTTTTACAGCAGGGTTGACGCGGTATGTCGGAGATTTTTACTAAATTAGCGGTGCCGTTGTGTGCGGCTCAGCAATCGCTAATAATAATTATCCTATAAACCAATCATTGTCCTATGTTTAAGAATCAGCCTAAGGGATTGTACGTCTTGGCGTTGTCGAATACCGGCGAGCGCTTTGGCTACTACACTATGCTGGCTATCTTCCTTTTCTATCTTCAGGCCAAATTCGGCTTTGACTCCGCATGGACGGGCCAGATTTTCTCAATCTTTTTAGCACTCGTATATTTTATGCCTCTTGTTGGCGGCTGGCTGGCTGACAAGTGGAGCTTTTCGAAGTGCGTTGTTACGGGTATTGCCGTCATGTTTATCGGTTATGCACTGCTGTCGGCCCCGACACCCGTACGCAACAATATGTCGGTGATGGTGCTTTTTGCGGCGCTGCTCCTGATTTCGGTCGGCACGGGTCTGTTCAAAGGCAACCTGCAGGTGATGGTTGGTGATTTGTACAACAATCCGCAGTACAGCGACCGCCGCGACACCGCTTTCTCGCTGTTCTATATGGCAATCAATTTGGGCTCGATGTATGCTCCCGGTGCTGCAATCGCATTGAAAAATTACGGACTCCGCCGCGCGGGCTTCCTGACCAACGACCCCATGATGGCCACCGTGAGCAACTGGTGCCTGGACACGGACTCGTTCACCAAGATGCCTACCGACCCGGAAACACTGAAATCGATGACTGAGTTCGCCACCCAGAAGGGTATGGCAGCTGGAGGCGATCTGGGTACGTTCCTGTCGCAGTATATCTCGGATTTCGCCGCTCAGTGCGATGTGACGTTCACTTCCCTCTCGCAGTTCGCAACGGATTATATCACGGCGTTCTCCACCGGTTGCTCCTATGCTTTCTCGCTGGCATGCGTTTCGCTCATCGTTAGCTTCCTGATCTATACTTTCGGACGTAAGACTTACGCCCATATCATCACCGACAAGAAATCGACAGCCAAGTCGGCCAACACGACTCCCGAAGTCAGCCTCACTCCTGAGCAGACCAAGCAGCGCGTAGTGGCTCTTCTGCTGGTGTTCACAGTGGTAATTTTCTTCTGGATGGTGTTCCACCAGAACGGCCAGACGCTGACGGAATTCGCAAAATCGTGTACGGCGTCCGAAACAGGCAGCTGGACTCGCATCGGCTTCAATCTGGGTGCACTGACCGCAATCTTTATCGGTGTGTATGCGTTCTTCTCGCTCATCCAGAGCGCCACGGCCAAGAGTCGCCTTGTGAGCGGTATAATTCTTGCACTGTGTGTTGCTGCCGTAGGTTATATTTACATCTTTGACACACCCGCAGTGCTCACCGGTATCGACCCAGCAGCCTATCAGCAGTTCAACCCCTTCTATGTAGTTGTGCTGACACCCTTCTCCATTGCGCTCTTCAGCTGGCTGGCACGCATGAAGAAGGAGCCCTCGGCACCCCGCAAAATCGGCTACGGTATGCTTGTTGCCGGTATCGCCTATATCGTGATGGTGTTCGGCTCGCTCAATCTGGTGGGTACCAACGGCGATGTATCGCCCAACTGGCTTATCACAACCTATCTGCTGCTCACCTTTGCTGAGCTTTTACTCTCGCCCATGGGCATATCATTCGTGAGCAAGGTGGCACCTCCCAAACTCAAGGGATCGATGATGGGCGGTTGGTTCGCCGCTACCGCTATCGGCAACTATCTGGTGTCCATCCCTATGCTCCTGTGGGGCAAAATCCCGGTGGCTGCAATCTGGGGTATCCTGATCTGCCTGTGCTTCCTGTCGGGTGCCTTCATCTTCTCTATCATGAAGAAGCTTGAAGCCGCTACCGACGATCAGCCCGCACCTGAAGTGGCTGATCCTCTTGAAACAATCGAAGACGACGTTATCTGACGTTGCATATACCACGACGTTGGCCGCCGCACGAACGTGCGGCGGCTTTTTTTGCTGATAATTTGGTCAAAATTCATTTTTCAGCGCTGATTATTCGGCTATTCGCGCAATTGTGCGTACTTTTGCAGTAATAAACCGAATCCGCATGAAAATATCCGCCCGCCTCATCACATTCCTGCTTTTGCTGGCCACGCTGGGAGTGCCGTCGGCAATGTCGCAAATCATTGTTACCGGCGGAGCCGAAGCCGGTCTGGCCGAGGACAGCGTAAAGCGCGACTTCTCCAATCAGCCTTATTTCGGCCTGTATAAGGACAATTATTTTATATTCGGACCGTCCGTGGGCCCGAAACCGACCAAGGCGAACACGAACGTGAAATTCCAGATTTCGATAGCGCAGCGCCTCACGCGCACCACCCTTCCCTGGGGCACGTATCTCTATCTGTTCTACAGCCAGAAGTGTTTCTGGAACATCCTGGAGAAATCACTGCCGATGACCGACCTGAATTTCAATCCGGGCATAGGCCTTACGAAACCTTTCTTTGTCAAGGACCGCTACGTGGGCAAAATGACATTTATCGTCGAGCACGAGAGCAATGGCCGCGACAGCATCCAGTCGCGCTCATGGAACCGCATAGCGCTGGCCGGCAACGTGTTCGTGACCAAAAACCTGATGGTGCACGGCAAGATATGGATTCCTATTATCGACGGTGAGAACAACAAGGACATTCTGAACTACTGCGGATTCTGGCAGTGGGGCTTCCAGGCGCTGTCGGACAACCGCCGCTTCTGTGCCGGTGCCACATTCGTGAAGCGCAAGGGCTGGAACATGAACTGGAATACTATCATCGACATCTCCTACCGCATTTTCAAGCGCGACAATCAGTTCCTGTTCCTGCAATTCTACAACGGCTACGGCGAAGGGCTGCTGGAGTACAACAAGTTTCACTCGCAGGTGCGCATAGGCCTGCTGATTAAACCCAAACTGTTCAGCGACTTCTGATGAAATATTTCGCAACCATCTCACTGCTTGTCCTTCTGCTGCTTGCCTGCGGGGGATGCGCGGACACGGAGCAATTCCGCGTGAACGGCACCATCGAGGGCAAGCCCACGCTCAACCTTCGCATTGCTTATTATGCCGACGGAGCCTACCGCACGGCTGTGACGGCAGCGCGCGAGGGCGAGTTCGAGTTCTACGGAAGTGCCAAATCGCCGGCTATGGTGGAGATTCTTGACTACGACTACCGCCCACTGGCGCGGCTCTATGCCGTGAACGGTGAAACCTATGAAATTAAAATGGATCGCACGGACCACTACGCGGTGGAAATCCGTGGCAACCGCACCAACGAGGATTGGAGCCGCTTCCTGCGCGAGAACGCCAAGACTCTCCGCGAAGGAGGCCGCAAGGCCAACGAAGCTGTAGCACAGCACATTGCAGCCAATCCTGGGAGCGTGACCTCTACCCTGCTCCTGCTCACGGCCTACGACTCAAGTGCCGACCCAATGGAGGCCGACTCGCTGCTGTCGCTCATCGACCTCCAGGCCCGCCCCTCAGCGCTGACGGACGGATATATGGAATCGCTCCAACGTCTGGTGGCTGTGGCCGCCGACACGGAGGTGATGCCTATCCCCTACTTTTTCCGCCGCGGCGAATTTCCGGTGATGAAGCCCTCGGACAAACCCTATACCCTGCTCTCCTTCACCACGCGCAACACCCGCGGCACTGCGCATGTGAACACTCTGCGCTCGCTGAGCAAACGCACGCCCAAGGACCGCCTGCGGGTGATGGACCTCTCGCTGGACAATGACACAATCGAGTGGCGAAGCACCACGCGTCCTGACTCGGCCACATGGACCCAGGGCTGGGTGGCCGGAAATATCTCGGCTATAGGCGTTGACCGGCTTGCAATCCCCTCGCTGCCGTTCTACGTGATATGCGACTCAACGGGGCACCAGATTTACCGCGGTGCGGATACCGGACGTGTGACCGCCGTGGCCGACAGTTTGCTGAAACTCTGACCGATATGCTTGTAAAGACCTACGCTGCAGCCGTGCAAGGCATCAATGCCATCGTTGTCACCGTGGAAACGGTGGTGGAGAACGGTGTGCAGTACTGCATCGTGGGACTGCCGGACGCTGCTGTCAAGGAGAGCCACGAGCGTGTGCGTTCGGCACTGAACCAGTCGGGCTACCGCATGGGGCGTAAGTCGGCGACAATCAATATGGCTCCGGCCGACGTGAAGAAGGAGGGCGCAGCCTACGACCTGCCCATAGCCATCGGCATCCTGGCAGCTTCGGAGGTTATCAAAGCGCCTGAGCTTGACCGATATATGATAATGGGTGAACTCTCGCTCGACGGCAGCGTGCAGCCCATCCGCGGCATCCTGCCCATGGCCATCGAAGCGCGTGCGCGTGGCTTCAAGGGACTAATCGTGCCTGAGGCAAATGCAAGCGAGGCTGCCGTGGTGAATAATCTTGAGGTGTACGGCGTGGCCAATCTGCGCCAGGTGGCTGATTTTCTGCAAGGCGAGGCACAGCTTGAGCCCACGGTGGTTGACACCAGAGCCGAATTCGCGGCCTCGATAGGCAATTTCGACTATGATTTCAGCGAGGTTAAGGGCCAAGAGAACGTGAAGCGTGCCTTCGAGGTGGCCTGCGCCGGCGGACACAATATTCTGCTTATAGGCCCTCCGGGGTCGGGCAAATCCATGATGGCCAAGCGCCTGCCTTCCATCCTGCCCCCACTCACGCTTGGCGAGGCGCTCGAAACAACCAAAATTCACTCCGTGGCTGGCAAGCTGCGCCGCGGGTCGCGCCTGATGACTGTGCGCCCCTTCCGTTCGCCCCACCACACGGTGTCGCCCGTGGCCATGGTCGGCGGCGGTTCCAACCCCATGCCGGGCGAAATATCGCTTGCGCATAATGGAATTTTGTTCCTCGACGAATTTCCAGAGTTCCCGAGGGCGGTTCTCGAAGTTCTGCGTCAGCCATTGGAGGACAGGCACATAAGTGTGAGTCGTGCGCGCTACCAGGTGGAATATCCGGCCGGCTTCATGCTGGTTGCCTCCATGAACCCCTGCCCGTGCGGCTACTACGGCCACCCCACCAAGGCTTGCACCTGCCCGCCGGGAGCGGTAAGTAAATATGTGAACCGCATATCGGGCCCGCTGCTTGACCGCATCGACATCCAATGCGAAATCCAGCCCGTGCCCTTCGAAAAGCTTTCCGACCTCAGCGAGGGCGAGCGCAGCGCCGACATCCGCACGCGTGTGATTGCCGCACGCCGCATCCAGGCCGAGCGTTTTGCCGCTGAGCCCGAGGTGCACTGCAATGCGCAGATGAACTCCCGCCTGATGAACCGTTGGTGCCACCTGTCGGCCGATGCCATGAACATTCTGCGCAACGCCATGAATAAATACGACATGAGCGCCCGCGCCTACGACCGCATTCTGAAGGTGTCCCGCACCATCGCCGACCTGGCCGGTAGCGCCGACATCCTCCCTGTGCACGTCAGCGAGGCCATCAACTACCGCAACCTTGACCGCTCAGGCTGGGGCAACAGCACCGCGCTTTTCTGAGCCATTTCCCTTTTCCTATTGCAAGCAATAGGCACAATGACAAAAATTTACACCTTTTATTCACCAACAGCAGTTTTTTTATTGTGTAAACAGCTTGCTGTTTAAAACCCCAAGCCTTATGCCCCGCGCTTACAAGCACGACTACCGCGCCCGCTGTATTTATCATATCACCATCACCAAAGCGGCCGGGGTGCCGGTGTTCGGGCATCTGTGCGGAAAGCTGCCTGATGTCAGCATAGCACGCACTCCGTTAGGGCAAATAATAGCGGCGAATATTGGCCGGATTCCTCAGCTTGACAGCCACCTGCGGGTGCTTCAGTATGTGATTATGCCCGACCATATCCACCTGCTGCTGTTCGTTACCGCCCCAGTTCCCAGGCATTTGGGTAGTTATATCGGGATGTTCAAGGTGAAAATAGGCCAGGAGTTCCGGCTTCTGACAGGAGTTGACTCGCCGGTTTTCGAGGAGGATTTTTATGATTGCATTCTGTACAAAAGCCGCTCGCTAGACACAATTTTCAAATATATCCGCGATAATCCCAGACGACTGGCAGTCAGAAAGGAGTTTCCTGATTATTTCAGGCGCGTGAACAGCCTGCCTGTCGGCAGCCGGCAGTTTCAGGTGTACGGCAACGTGCAGTTGCTTGAAAATCCATTCAAGGAGCAAGTTGTGGTGCATCGCAGCGAGGGGCCTGATGTGCGCGAAGCCAACCGCCAGCGATGGCTCCACACGGCAGCCAACGGCGGTGTGCTGGTGTCGCCGTTCATTTCGCCGGCCGAGAAAGCTATCCGCAAGGAGGCCGAGGCGCTCAACAGCAAGATTATACTGATTACAAACACGCCTATGTCCGAACGATTTAAACCGGCCGAGGGCGATTTCGCCCTGTGCGAGAAGGGGAGGCTGCTGATTGTGAGTGCGCCGGGAGCACTTACGCGGCAAAAATGCCTGGAAATGAACAGTCTGGCAGGAGAAATGGCTCAGGCGTAGGATTTTTTTCGTAATTTTGCGAGAGTTTTCAATTTGTGCAATATAATGAACGATAAAAATATATCCACCCTGCAAGGGTTGCTGGCACTCTCGCCCGTGGCTGTGTTCCTGCTGAGCTATGTGGCTGTGTCGGTGGTAGTAGGGGATTTCTATTCGATGCCCATAGCGGTGTCGCTGGTGCTGGCCTCGGTGTGGGCAATAGTGATTTTCCGTACATATCCGCTGCCTGAGCGCATCGAGGTGTTCTCGCGGTCGGCCGGACACGTCAACATCCTGTATATGATATGGATATTCATTCTGGCCGGAGCTTTCGCATCGCTCGCCAAGGAGCTTGGAGCCGTGGACGCTACCGTGAACCTTGCGCTGCGCATATTTCCGGGGCAGTACATAGCACCGATGATGTTCGTGGCAGCCTGCTTCATCTCGCTGTCCATCGGCACGTCGGTAGGCACGGTGGTGGCACTTACCCCACTGGCTGTTGAGCTGGCGGCTGCCGCAGGTGCTCCGGTTCCCTTCTTTGTTGCTGTGATTCTGGGCGGTGCGTTTTTCGGCGACAATCTTTCGTTTATCTCTGACACAACCATAGCTGCCACACGCTCGCAGGAGGTGAGCATGAGCGCCAAATTCCGCGCCAACCTGCGCATAGTGCTCCCGGCGGCGTTAGTGACACTTGTGCTGTATATAGCCATGGGCCAGGGAGTTCCTGACGTGCATGTGGGCACGGATGCCGAATGGTGGCTGATGATTCCCTACCTGGTGGTGATTGTGGCCGCTGTGATAGGTATCAACGTGACCATAGTGCTGACAATGGGTATAGTGGCGGCGGTGATAATGGGTGTTATTCGCGGTGTCGGGCTGCTGGAGCTTGCCAAATATGCCGGTGCAGGCATCGATTCCATGGGCGAGCTGATAATCATCACGCTCCTTGCGGCCGGCATGCTGGGTATTATCCAGGCTGCGGGCGGCATAGGCTTTCTGCTGAACGCAATGACACGACGGGTGGCCGGTACCCGCGGAGCCCAAGCCGTGATTGCTGTACTGGTTGGCCTGGTGAACCTGTGCACGGCCAACAACACGGTGGCAATCATCACCGTGGGCGGCATTGCGCGCAACATAAGCAAAAAATACGGTATTGACGGGAGCAAATGTGCTTCGATTCTGGACACGGCATCGTGCATAGTGCAATGTCTGATTCCCTACGGTGCCCAGTGCCTGCTGGCTACGGGGCTGGCGGGAATATCGCCGGCAGCGCCGTGGCAGTATCTCTACTATCCGTGGGCACTGGCCGTGACTCTGACAATTTCAATCCTTATTCGCCGACGAAATAAAGCGGTGCCTCAGGACCGAGGTTGAAAATAAGGTCGAGAACTGATAGGCCGGGCCTGAAACCAAAGCGGTCAGCCCGCACCTGCCAGTAAGGTCGAGCAGGGCAGAGTACGCCGAAATCAGCTCGGCGGAAGTCCTCAACTATATAATTATCAAGGCTATCGGCCGCCACAATAGGTGCATCGAAGCCCAGAATCGACCGCACGGCGCGGTCGGCACGACCGCATAGGTCAGTTATCGTTTCGGTGCCTTCAAGCGGCCTGGGGGCAAACAGAGGCATAAGGCGGTCAATATAGAACTCGAAAAATGGCGTGCGGCCGTAGGCCGATTCAAGGGCCGTGGGAATGACCTCCCACCAGCGGCCGTGGGCCGACACAAGCACATCCTGCCAGCGCAGGTTGCCACGCTCAAAAGCGCCCTCGGGTCGACTTACGGGCACGGTGAGGCGCAGCGGGCCTGAAGCATCGGCAATCTCGAAACGGTGAACGGACTTGAAGCGCTTGTCGTATCGCATGGCGTTGTCCACACACACGGCGGGGAAATCGGCCACGACACGGTAGTAGCCCACCGAGCCGAAAAGCTGCGGCGGCAGCAGGGCACAGGAACCCTCGGGGCGGCGTATCAGGGGTGACTGCAGCACTTTATTTATCCGGATTAGCGTCGCGCAAAATGCGGTTGAAGCGGATTTTGCCGTCGAACCAGCCGCGTTCCTGGTCGAAGGATGCAAGCACAATCATCGGGGTGCCGACAATATGGTCCTCAGGCACAAAACCCCAGAAACGGGAGTCCTGCGAGGCATCGCGGTTATCGCCCATCATGAAGTAGTAATCCATCTTGAATGTGTAGGTATCGGCCGGAGCGCCATCAATAATCACACGGCCCGAATCGGCGTCGTAGTGCGCGTCGGGGTGGTTCTCGTAGTTGCGGATGCAGCGCTGATATATCAGCCAGTTCTCGGGAGTGAGCTCTATTGTCATGCCCTTGGCAGGGATGGTGAGGCCCTGTTCGCCGCCATAATCAGCCAGACTCCACCCGCCGGCCAGACCGGTGGGAAAAAGGATGTCGCCATAGTCACCCATGTTGAAATAGGGAGCCACCAGGCGGAACTTAATCCAGTCGGTGAGCAGGCCGTCAGCCTTCATTTTATCAATCATCCCCGAGGTGAGGGGAGCGATGTAGGCGTATGACTGCGGTGAAGCGGCAGGGATGAAGGGCTGCAGATTGGCGCGGCCCTGGTTGAGCGGTTCAATCACCTGGAGGTCGCTCACGGCTATACCCAGGTTGTGGAGGTCGTCCTCGTCGAGCGGACGCGAAGTGGCGAACAGGTAGCTGAACTGCACATTTTCAGGAAATTCGCGTGCCTGGCCGTTGACGTAGATGGTGTCGCCCTTGATTTTGAAGTTATCGCCTGGCAGACCCACGCAGCGCTTCACAAAATTCTGGCGGCGATCCACCGGACGGTAGATAATGTCGCCGTACTCGCGCTTGTTGGTATTCACTTCCTTCCAGCCGTGCATCTGCACCAGGAAGTCGTAGTAGTTTGGACTGTTTTCGTAGCGGGTGCTCACGGTGTCGCCGGCAGGGAAGTTGAACACCACGATATCGCCTTCCTCAACGTTGCGCAGGCCCTTGAGGCGGCGGTATTCCACCGAGGGATTATCGAGGTAGCTCTTGAAGCCGAAAAGCTCGTTGTGAACCAGGGGAAAATGAACAGGGGTCATAGGCACGCGGGGGCCGTAGACCATCTTGTTGACCCACAGATAGTCGCCGGTGAGCAGTGTTTTCTCAAGCGAGCTGGAGGGTATCTGGTAGTTCTGCCCCACGAAAGCGAAAACGAAGTAAACCAGGATGAGTGCATACACCAGGGCATCCACCCAGCTCATCACCGTGCGCACGGCGGCTGATTTGCTTTTCTTCCACCAGGTGAAAGGAATAAAGCCGGTGATGTAGATATCGAACAGAAGAAGCTCGAATATCGCCAGCCACCAATCGCCCATCCAGGCTACCCACGCCAGAAAAATTAGCGACACGATGCCGAAGCGAATCCAGTGGGTTACCTTGGTGTCCTTGATTCGGCGGCGCAGATTTTCGCCAAAGGATATTTTTTCGATTGGTTCAGTCATTTTTCGGTTAAAATTTATTCAGAGTGCAAAAGTAGCAAAATTAAATAGTTTAACTTCAATATTTACAACTAAAAAGGGTTAAAGGCAACATGGCCTTTAACCCTGGAAACCTTAGAAGCGGGGAGGACGACCGCCACCACCGGGCGGGGGACCCATGCGGCGACCGCCGGGGCCACCGGGACCTTCGTCGCCCATGCCACGGGGGCCCTGACCCTTGCCGAAGGTGTTGAACTTGTAGCTGAACGACACCATGAAGTAGCGGGTGAGGGAGTTGTAGCGTGAGTCCTGAATCATCATAGCCGATGTGTTGCGGCGCACGTTGGAGCGCTGGCCCAGAAGGTCGTAGGCGCGTAGGGTGAGTGTAGCGGCCTTGCCACGCAGGAACTGGTAGGAGATGCTTGCGTTCCACATCCAGGTGCGGGTGTCGTAGCCGTCGGAGTAGCCCGAGGTGGCCGAGTAGTTGAGGTCGGTGTTCAGGATGATGTCGATGGGTGTGGTGTAGGTGGCGTAGAACGAACCGCCGTAGGTGTGCACGGTGCGGTTGCTGTTGTTGCGGCTCTGAACCGAGTTGGTGAGGCTCTGCAGGTTGTAGTTGGGTCGGAGCTCGAACTCAAGGTTCTCGGGGCGATAGGCAATACCGAAGCTTTCACCCACCATGAACGAACCCGAGCGGTTACGCTGGCCCTCGATGAAACCGATGGAGTTGTTGTAGTTCAGGAACAGGTTGTTGTTGAACGTGAAGGCACGGTTCTTGAAAGGCAGCGAAATCATGTTCATGCCGCGGATGCTCCACACACCGTTGACGTTGTCGTAGGTGGTAATCTGACCGGCGGTTTCGTTGTTGTAGGTGGTTTTGGACACGATTGAGTTCTGCTGGAAAGTGGCGTTCACCATAGCCATGATGGATCGCTGTGCATCGGGGTTGAAGTCCTGGAAGCGCAGGTTCATGTTGTGGGTGAAAGTCGGGGCCAGCTCGGGGTTACCGATAACGATACGCAGAGGGTTACTCATGTCGGCCACGGGCTGCAGCTGAGTCATGCTGGGCTGCTGGGTGCGGCCGTTGTAGTCCACGGTGATACTGCGTGTCTTGGTGGCGCGGTAGCGGTAGCGCAGGAAGGGAGCCACGTTGAACACGTTGCGGCGCGGGATATTCTTTTCGGAGTTTATCAGGTTGATAGACTGCGACGACTGGGGCACAAGCGACAGACCGACGTTGAGGTTGGTTTTCGCATCCACGTGGCGGAAGCCGAGGCGGATATCCTGACTGAGATAATTGTTGCGGAAACGGTTGGACAGGTCGTCGTTGAACACAGGGTTGGGGTCGATGACCGGGTTACCCTGCCAACCGTCGGGGAACGTCACGGGGTGGTCGTAGACCATCTTGTCGGCATTGTTCCAGCGGTAGGAGAAGTTGTAGGCCAGGGTCAGGAAATTGCCGTTCTTCACGTTGCCCAGCGGTTCGGTCCAGCTCAGGCGGGTGCTGAAGTTGTTGTTCCAGGTGTGGTTGTCGGTGTACTGGTCGTAGAGGTCAATGGAGTCGTTGAGCAGGAAGAATTTGTTCCACGAATAGGTGTTCTCATTCTCGCGCTGGTTGCTGGTGTTGAAGCGTGTGAAAATTGAGAACGAACGGCCCTTGCGCTGCTTGAAGCTATGGTTGTAGATGAGGGACAGACCTGCCGAGAAAGCATGACCGTCGGAGGTGGCATCATTGATGCTTCGGGTGACGAGCGGACGAAGATCCGTTCCGGCAAAGGAACTTGTGGAGTCGTTGCTCCAGGAGTCGTTGTAGTTCAGCGAGATATTGGGACGTATGTCGAGGGTGTTGAAGCTGTCGGGCTTCCACTGGATGCGGAAATCGGCGCGGATGTTGTGACCCTTGTCCACGGACTTGCTGCGCGAGCTGGTGTAGGAGGTCGAGTCGCCGATGAAGTACTGGGTTTCGGACGAAGTTTCGGTGTTGCGGCTGGTGTGGCTGTACATCACGTCGCCACCCACACGGAAAATATCGCCGTTGCCAATGTTGAAGTTCACACCGAACGCCTGGCTGTTGGTGATACCGTTCTGGCCACCGAATCGGCGGAAACGGCTTGCGCCGTCGGCAAAGCCCGGTTCGTTGATGTTATTGGCACCGCCCAGAATGGTAATCTGATTGCCGTTCCAGAAACGGTTGATATTCACATTGGCCTTATAGCGGTCNTCGGTACCGTAACCGCCCTCGATGGTTCCGAACCANCCANTGTTGCGGTCCTTCTTCACAGTGAGGTTAATCACGGTTTCCTCCTCGCCGTCGTCCACACCGGTGATGCGGGCAAGGTCGCTCTTGCGGTCCACCACCTGGAGCTTCTCAATCATATCCACAGGNAGGTTGCGCGAGGCCACTGTGGGGTCGTCGCTGAAAAATTCCTTGCCGTCGATAAGAATTTTGCTCACGGTNTTGCCGTTGGCAGTGATTGAGCCGTCGGTACCCACCTCGACGCCCGGCAGACGTTTGAGCAGGTCCTCGACCACGGCGTTGGGTTGGGTTTTATAGGACTCGGCGCTGAATTCCACGGTNTCNTCCATCACCTTGATGGGGGTGCGGATGCCCACNACNGTAGCTTCCTTGAGCATCAGCGCGCTCTCGGAGAGCTCGATGGGTTTGAGCCGGATATCATCGGCGCCTACTGTAATATTTTGATAGGCCGAAGTAAAGCCTACGTAGGATACCTCAAGAATATACTTGCCGGCCTTCATGTTCTCNATGGTGAAACGGCCGTTTGCATTGGTCATGGCGCCTTTGACGAGCGCNGAGTCAGCGGGNGCAAGCACACGCACCGAAGCCTGAATNAGCGCCTCCTTGGTAGCGGCGTCCAGGACACTGCCACGGAGTGTGGCAGCCTCACCGGCTACCACACCCAGCATTGCAGCTGACAATAAAACAATAAGTCTAATCATATCTCTCTTTCTCTTATCCATGCTGCAAAATTATACTATAAATGTAAAANCCGCAACCTAACCTCTACAACACCCCCGAAAACATAGAAAAATACCCCGTATTTATCGATGAAAACCTCCATCGGGATGAACCGGCGGAGGTTTTTTATTTNTGAGGTCGNGGGNAGNTTACTTTACGCGNATGATGGTGAGGCCGTCGCGGACAGGGAGGATTACNTTTTCAACTCGTGGGTCGGAGGCAACAAGGTCGTTGAAGGCACGGATACCGTCGGTCTGGGGGTCNTGCGCTTCGGNGTCAAGCACNTTGTCGCTCCANAAAGTATTGTCGGCCAGGATATATGCACCGCTGTGNAGCGCAGGAAGGATGGTTTCGTAGTACTGGACGTAGCGGCGCTTGTTGGCNTCGATGAACACNAGGTCGTAGCTGTTGGCNGCNANCA
>JAAVFP010000023.1:0-25797 GCA_014800735.1 Bacteroidales bacterium | reverse complement strand
GGCANCAGAGCCTCGGCATCNCCCACNTGAAGCTCTATCGGATGACCTTCGAACAGCTCGCGGAGCTCGTCGGTGAATTCNTCGTCGACTTCAACAGTGTCTATGTGGCCGCNGCCGTCCATACCCTCGGNGAAGCACAGNGCGGAGTAGCCCGAGAATGTGCCGAGCTCCAACACACGCTCGGGGCGAATCATNCGCGTNAGCATCACNANCAGGCGACCCTGGGTGTGGTCGGTGCACATGCGGGAATACAGGCGNGTGAGGTGGGTNTGGCGNTAGAGCGCNTGAAGTTCGGCCGGCTCGCGGTCGATATGGGCGGAGATGTAGTCGTCGAGTGTCATGCTACGGGNGGATTACTAACCAAATACCACATGCCGGCGTGCGTGAGCAGCAACAGNGCAATCAGAATCCATGTGAGNTCCGGGCGNCGACCATACACCACCCATGCACAAATGCCGGCGGCAAGAACATAGACGGGATAGAACCACAGAAAGGCATCCATCTCNACGCCAGCGCCGCGCGATGCCGNAAGCATCCACGGAAAACTGAGCACNGGCAGCATNGCCACTATANTCACAATCTTGACCCACAGTGGTGTGGGATTGGAGGGAATGTTGTCGACGCTCATTGCTTAGCTTTCTCTTTAAGGTAGGCCTTGACGGTTTCGGCAATGCCACGCTCCAGGGGGAATTCGGATTTGAAGCCGAAATCGCGCACGGCATCCTCCACGGAGCAGTCCCAGTTGCGCTGCTTCATGATTTTGAACTTGTCGCGGTTGAGGGTNGAAGGCTTCAGGGTGAGTACGCCCCACTTTTCGGCAGCCACGGAGGCTACGTAGACCGCCCACATGGGCAACTTGACGGGTAGCACGGCCTTNTTGCCGAGTGCNCGCGCCACGATGGTGCGGAATTCCTTCTGNGTATAGGCGCGGGGCTCGCTGATGATNTATTTCTTNTGGATGGTGGCGTCGGTTACTATAGCGTCNAACATGGCGTTAACCAGGTCGTCCACATATATAAATGTAAGGAGCTGCTTGCGATAGCCAACGCCGAAGTCAAAGCCGCGGTCGATNCACTGAATCATCATCAGGTAGTCCTTTTCGTGCGGGCCGTAGACACCCGTNGGACGGAACACGGTCCANGGCAGGCTCGGTGTGAGGTCCAGCTGGGTTTCGGCCTTGATTTTCGAAAGCCCGTAGCGGGTGTTGGGNGCCGGAATATTGGCCGACGTGATGGGTGNGTAGTTNTTTTCGTCGGCCGGACCGAGGGCACTGAGCGAGCTTATATACAGGAAATGGCGCGGCACAAGCTTTTCAGNCAGCAGGGCNTCCACAAAGTTGCGGAGATAGTGGAANTTGATGCGGTTGAAGTCGGCGAAATTCGCGGCNTTGGTGGCGCCGAGATTATAAATTATGTAGTCCCAGGGGCGGCCGTNGGGCGCGGCATCGCGCAGTCCTTGGGCCACTGCGCCGGTGCTCTCGTAGTCCAGNACCACGAATTTGATGGCNGGGTCGGTGAGGTAGCGGCGCGATGTGCTTTCGCGCACACCGGCATACACGTCGTAGCCTCGGCGCAGGCCCTCGCTGCAAATGAATCCGCCGATAAAACCGCCGGCACCCACCACCAGGAGTGTGGGCTTATGCTGTGTTTCGTTTGTCATGACAACAGAAAATCAATAATCGCTTTATTATAAGTACCCATAGTGGCCTTGGCGAAGGCGTCGGCCGAAAATTGGCGCACGTGGCGACGGCCCAGGCCGGCGAGCTTGTCGTTGTACACACGGTCGTCAATCAGGCGCATAGCCGCCTGGACATAGGCATCCACATCGTCGGGGTCCACATACACCGCACCGCGGCCTCCGGCTTCCTCAAGGCACGAACCTGTGGCTGCAATGACAGGGGTGCCGACCGTGAGCGACTCAACCACCGGCAGGCCGAAGCCTTCGTAGCGCGAGGTGTAGGACGACAGGGTAGCGTCGGCGTAGAGTGCAGGCAGGTCCTCGAAGGGCACACCCTCCAGAAAGCGCACGCGGTCGGCCAGCCCAAGAGCCGCTGCCCGACGGCGCACCTCCTCGGCGTAAGGGCTACGGGCGTTGCCTATAAATATAAGGTGTACTTCGAGCGGAAGTTTGGCCAGGGCCTCGACGGCCAGCATCTGGTTTTTGCGCAGCTGGATAGTGCCGACGCTCACGATGTACTTTTCGGGCAGATTGTATTTTTCGCGCACGGCGCGCCGCTTGAAAGTGTCGATATCGAGCGTGAAAATAGGGTCAACACCCTGATAGATTACGTCGATTTTAGCGGGGTCGATGCCGTAGTCGGCCACAAGGTCGCGCTTGGTGCACTCGCTGATGGCTATCACGCGGGTGGCGATGCGGGCCGAGCGACCGTATTTCCAGTCGTAGAGGCGGCGGTCCACCGCATTATAGTCGCCAGGAATACGGCGCCAGATAAGGTCGTGGACAGTCACCACCGATGGCACCACGCCGCCGATGGTCAGGGGCAGTTCGTTGCTCAGGCCGTGGTACAGAGCCACGTTGTCCTTCTTGAGTGTGATGGGGAGGTCGAAGGTGCGCCATATTGCCCGGCTGAGGCCGTTGTTGAAACGCAACTGAGGCACGGCAAGCTCCACATTGCCGCGTGCCAGCAGTGGACGCAGCCGGTCGTTACCGGCATCCACAGGGCTATACAGGCGGAAGCGTGTGGATGGAAACGCCACCGACATAATGTTGACAGCATAGCGGCTGTAGTTGCCCAGGCCGGTGTTGTTGCACACGGCCCGCTTGCCGTCAAGACCAATCAGCAGGTCCTTGGGGTCCTTCACTTTAGCCATAGTCAACGGTGTTTTTTGCGCAGCAGAGCTTCTACGGCCAGGAAGTAGGAATCCTCGCCGAAACCGCTGATGCTGCCGGCACACACAGGAGCGATGTAGGAAGTGTGGCGCACGGACTCGCGCGCGAAAATATTACTAAGGTGCACTTCCACCACCGGTGCGGGCACGGCGGCAATAGCATCGGCAATGGCAAGCGAGGTGTGGGTGTAGGCACCGGCGTTGAGCACTATGCCCAGGCAGTGCTCATCGAAGCCGTAGTCCTGAATCCAGGTAATCAGGCGGTCCTCGCTATTGCTCTGGAAGTCGGCAATGCGGATACGGGCGGCAAAGTGCGAGCGCAGGTCGGCCAGAATATCGTCGAGCGTACGGCTGCCGTAGATTTCAGGCTGTCGCTTGCCAAGCAGGTTGAGGTTGGGGCCGTTGAGCACCAGGATGTATGCTTTATCGCCCATATTAATGAGTTTTTACGGCTTGAGTGGGAGCTTCGGTGCGGTTACGGCGGTCAACGGCATCAACCAGCTCATGGGCGGCATGCACGAATGCCTGGGCCGAAGCTGTTGGCTCAAGCACGATGGGACTGCCGGAGTCGTTGTGGTCGCCCACATTGGCCACCAGGGGGATACGGGCCAGAACAGGCACATCGAACTCATGAGCAAGCCCGTCCACGGCATCCTGACGGCCGAAAATGTAGTAGCGCTCGTCGGGGTGCTTCTCGGGAGTGAACCAGGCCATGTTCTCAATCAGGCCCAGCACGGGCACGTTGATTTTAGGGTCGCGGAACATGGCGATACCTTTGCGGGCGTCGGCAAGGGCCACCTGCTGGGGAGTGGTGACAACCACCGTGCCGGTCACGCCGAGGGTCTGCACAAGGGTCAGGTGGATATCGCTCGTGCCGGGAGGCATGTCAATCAGAAAGTAGTCAAGCTCGCCCCAGTCGGCATCCTGGATGAGTTGCTTGAGGGCATTGGAGGCCATGGCACCGCGCCACACGGCAGCACTGCCCGGCTCAATGAAAAAGCCGATGGACAGCACCTTGACTCCGTATTTCTCAGCGGGGATAATCAGGTTGCGGCCGTCCACCTCGTGCATGTAGATGGTTTCGCCTTCCAGACCGAACATCTTTGGCAGCGAAGGACCGAAAATATCGGCATCGAGCAGACCGACGCGGTAGCCGTCGGCCGCCAGAGCCACAGCCAGGTTGGCAGCCACGGTGGATTTGCCCACACCGCCTTTGCCCGATGATACGGCCACAATATTCTTCACCCCGGGCAGAGCGGGAGCCTTTGCCGGCTTCTCGAAAGCTTTCTTCACGGCAGTGTTGATGGTCACCTGCGCGTCGGGGGCTTTCAGGCGGATGGCAGCCTCGGCTGTCTTGAGCAGCGAAGCCTTGAAGGGGTCGGTATCTTTTTCAAAAAGGATAGTGAAGGACACCTTGGGACCGTCGATGCGGATATCGTCCTCAAGCATGCCTAACTCCACAATATTTTTGCCCGAACCGGGGTAGCGGACAGTTGAGAGCGCCTCGGTGATGAGGGCGGGATATAGGGTCGTTGACATTATTATGCGTTTATTCTTCGTGTTTGTTATTCAATTCTTCCATTAACTCGGGCATCTGGATGTAGCCGCGCGAATAGCTGCGGTAGGTGTCCGGCTCCAGCGTGTCGGCCTCCGGCGGCTCGGCCAGCGGGGCAGGGGACTGGGGGGAGAAACGGATATATTTAATGGTGAGGCCGCGGTCAAGCCACTGCTGCTCGTAGTGCGTGCGGATGTTCAGAATGGGGTCGCCCTCGGCGCGGGCGGCATATAGGTCGGACACCGATTCCTCCACCGCCAGGCCATTGTGGGCCGTCATCATATTGGTATAAGCGAACAGGAAGGGGCTATCTGTCTTGAGGTGAATCAGTCCGCCGGGGCTCAGCAGGCGTCGGTACATTTCCACGAAGCGTGTGCCAGTCAAGCGCTTGGAAGCCTTCTTCATCTGCGGGTCGGGGAACGTAATCCAAATCTCGGCCACCTCGCCCGGGGCAAAGAATTGCTCAAGCAGTTCGATGGACGTGCGCACAAAGGCCACATTGGTCATGCCGCTGCGCAGGGCCTCGCTGGCCCCTGTCCATATCCGGGCGCCTTTGATGTCGATGCCTATGAAATTCTTATCTGGGAACTGACGCGCCAGGCCCACGGTGTACTCACCCTTGCCGCAGCCCAGTTCCAGGACGATAGGATTATCGTTGCCGAAGAACTCACGGTGCCACTTGCCTTTCAGCGGAAATGGCTCGTTCTGAAGGCGCGAGAAAGTGTACTGGAACACCAGCTTGTTATCCTCCAGGTCGGCAAATTTTTTCAGTTTATTCTTTCCCATTTGAACAATCACGAGTTTATTCACACAAAATTACGGAAAAAATACCTAAAATTAGGTATTTCCGACACGCGAAATTAGCCGTAACTTTGCAACAGAAAAAATTTACGGAATTGTTTGTCAGTAAAAAACTCCGCCAGCCCCCGCGCCGGCGGAGTTTTTGGCGTATATAGCAAGCTACATTTACAATAACAAAACCCTATATAAGGCAAAAATTCTCCCGGTTGTTACTGCTTTTTTGCTGAATTTTGCTAATTTTGCAATTTGAAAGGAATTGAAGTGCCGGTTCCTATCTACCCTGATAATAAATCAATACAATATGAATATATCATATAAATGGCTTAAAGAGTATATCAATACTGAGCTTGACCCCGATCAGCTGGCTGCGCTGCTCACATCAATCGGCCTGGAAACGGGTTCGGTGGAGCGTGTCGAAACCATCCGCGGTGGCCTTGCCGGTATTGTTATCGGCAAGGTGCTCACCTGCGTTGAGCATCCGGACAGCGACCACCTCCACATAACAACCGTGGAGCTTGGCGAGGGCCCGGTGCAGATTGTGTGCGGTGCACCCAATGTAGCTGCCGGTCAAACTGTTGTGGTGGCTACCGTGGGTACTACCCTCTACAGCCCGGACGGCCAGGAGTTCAAAATCAAGAAGTCAAAAATCCGCGGTGTTGAGTCCTTCGGCATGATTTGCGCCGAGGATGAGATTGGCATCGGCCATAGCCACGACGGCATCATTGTGCTCGGCGCTGATGCCGACGCTTTCATCGGCCGTCCCGCTGCGGAATATTATAAGATTGAGGATGACTTCGTGCTGGAAGTGGACCTCACCCCCAACCGCATCGATGCTGCCAGCCACTACGGCGTGGCCCGCGACATTGCCGCTGCTCTGCGTGGACGCCGCGAGGGCAATGCCGGACTGCACCGTCCCGAAGTGCCTGATTATCCTGTGAGCGCTCCCGGCAAAGGCATCGACGTTGAAATCATGGACCGCGAGGGTTGCATCCGCTACTGCGGCATCACCATCGAGGGCGTGAAGGTGGAGGAGTCGCCCGAATGGCTCCGCAACCGCCTGACAACCATCGGTCTGAATCCTATCAACAATCTGGTGGACATCACCAACTACATCCTTCACTCCATCGGCCATCCGCTGCACGCCTTCGATGCTTCGACCCTGAGCGGCGGCAAGGTGGTGGTGCGCCGTGCACAGCAGGGCACCAAGTTCGTGACGCTCGATGGTGTGGAGCGCACGCTCGATGCCGCCGACCTGATGATTTGCGACGAAAAGGACGAGAAGTGCATTGCCGGTGTGTTCGGCGGCCTCGAATCCGGTGTGAAGGAATCCACCACCACCGTATTTATTGAAAGCGCCTGCTTCCATCCCACATCGGTGCGCCGCACTGCGCGCCGCCACGGCCTTAGCACGGATGCATCATTCCGCTACGAGCGCGGTGTGGACCCCAACGGTTGCCTCTACGCCCTGAAGCTGGCCACGAAACTGATTTGCGAGATTGCCGGCGGCAAGCCCGTGGGCGATATCGTGGACCTCTACCCCGAACCGGTGCTTCCCTATAAGGTTGACCTCACCCTGGAGGACATCAACCGCCTGATTGGTTACGAGTTCGACGTAGACACAGTGACCAACATTTTCGAAGCGCTCGAAATGGGTGTGGAGATTACCGAGGGCACACACTTCGCGCTGGAAGTTCCCACCTACCGCGTGGACGTGCAGCGACCCTGCGACGTTATCGAGGACCTGCTCCGCATCTACGGCTACAACCGTATCCCCATGCAGACGGAGCTTCACTCCTGCCTGTCGTTCAAAACTCCCGTCGACGCTGCCGACGATCTGCGCCGCACCGTCTCGGAACAGCTCACCGGCGCCGGTTGGAACGAGATTCTGAACAACTCGCTCACGGCCGAAGCCTACTATGCCGAGTTGCCCGACTTCCCCGCCACCAACGCCGTGCACCTGCTCAATCCCCTGAGCCAGGACCTGAACGTGATGAGCCAGACGCTCCTGTTCGGCGGTCTGGAATCGATTGCACACAACATCAACCGCCGAAGCGCCGACCTTGCTTTCTACGAGTTCGGCAACGTATATTTCTACAACCCCGCCAAGGAATCCACCGCCGAGCACCCGCTGGCACCCTTCAAGGAAGGCGCCCGACTGGGCATGTGGATGGTGGGCAACACCCGCCAGACCAACTGGCTGCGCCAGGCCGAGGAAGCTACCTTCTACGACCTGCGTCAGGCCGTGGCCAACGTGCTTGCACGCTGCGGTGTGGCCGATGCCGTGATGGTGAAAACCGATGTGCCCGAAGGCGGCATCTACTCCCAGGCTCTGGCCGTGAAAACCGCCCGCGGAGCCCTGATGGGCCACGTAGGAGTGGTGAACCCTGCCATCGCCCGCAAGTGCGAAATCAAGGTGCCTGTGTTCTTTGCCGAGCTGGACTGGAACATGCTTGCCGGCCTGGCCGCCGACCGCAACGCCCTCTATGCTCCGCTGCCCAAAACCCAGGCCGTGAAGCGCGACCTCTCGCTGCTGATCGACAAGGCCGTAACCCTGGCCGAAATCGAAGCCGCCGTGCGCGAGGCCGATAAGAAAATCCTGCGCTCCGTTGAGCTCTTCGACGTGTACGAGGGCGACAAGCTGCCGGCCGGCAAGAAGTCATATGCAATCTCCATCACCCTTCAGGATGATGAAAAGACCCTCCAGGACAAGTACATCGACAAGGTGATGAGCAAAATCATCGACAACCTGCGCCGCAAGTTCAACGCCGAACTCCGATAATCGAAAAAATTCAAATTAAAAACTTCAAAATAAGACAAATACCTACCAATGGGAAGAGCATTTGAATACCGCAAAGCCCGTAAACTGAAACGTTGGGGCAATATGTCGCGTACGTTCACGCGCATAGGCAAGGAAATCACCATCGCAGCCAAAGCCGGCGGTCCGGACCCCGACACCAATCCCCGCCTTCGCGCGCTGATGCAGAACGCCAAGGCCGCCAACATGCCCAAGGACACTGTTGAACGCGCCATCAAGAAAGCAACCGAAAAGGATGCCGGCGACTATAAGGAAATCACCTACGAAGGATATGGCCCCTTCGGTATCGCCATCTTCGTTGAGGCTGCTACCGACAACAACACCCGCACCGTGGCCAACGTGCGTTCCTACTTCAACAAGCACGGCGGCTCGCTGGGCACCCAGGGTTCGCTCACATTCCTGTTCGAACACAAGTGCGTATTCAAAATCAAACCCAAAGAGGGCGTAGGCCTGGACGACCTGGAACTCGAACTCATTGACTACGGCGTGGACGAACTGGGCCACGATGAGGACGAGGACGGCAACGAGCAGGTGGTGCTCTACGGTGCTTTCGAGGAGTATTCCAACATCCAGAAGTACCTCGAGGAGAACGGCTTCGAAATCATCTCTTCGGAATTCGAGCGCATCCCCAACGACCTCAAGGACGTTACCCCCGAACAGCGCGAAACCGTCAACAAGCTCCTTGAAAAAATCGAGGACGACGAGGACGTTCAGAACGTGTTCCACAACATGCGCGACGAGGACTCCGAAGAATAAATTCCTCATCCCCGCAACTCACAGCACACCCACGCCGCACCACTGCAGCGTGGGTGTGTCATATTCCGGCCTTACCATATAATATACGGACCTCCACAGGCGTTATAATAACATGCAGGTGATAACTCTGAATAAGGAAAGTTTCCGCCGGGCGTGCAATGCCCTGGCCGGGATGTGCGGGGCCGACGGCTACCGCCCTGACTGCCTTGTGGGTATCTGCAAGGGCGGAGTGTATGTGGCCGACGAGGTTGCGCACAGCTTTCCGGATGCCACGCGCTTCGACGTGGCCCTCAGCCGCCCGTCCACGCGCCACAAGGGTGCCGCTTTCCGCCGCATGGTGGGAGGCATGTCGCGCCCGGTGCAGGATTTCATGCGCAAGGTGGAGAGCCGCATCCACTCGCTGATGCACGCCGAGCGCCGCAAGGTGAGGATTGCTCCCCTGAGCACCGAATTCGTGCGTTTTCTGGCCTCTCGGCCCGAGGCGCGGGTGCTGATTGTTGACGATGCCGTGGATAGCGGAATCACCATGGCGCGCCTGCTCAAATCACTCACCTCGCAGTTCCCCAAGCTGCGTATCACCACGGCCGTAATCACCGTGACCACACGCCGCCCGGCCATGCAGCCCGACTATGCCCTGTATAATAACCAAACCCTGATACGCTTCCCATGGTCGAGCGACGCAAAATAGCTGTGTTCGACCTCGACGGCACCCTCTATGCCGGGCCGTCGCTCAGGCACTTTTTCCTGTTCGGTGCCAAGCGTCTTGCCAGCAGGGGCAGGGTGGTGGAGGCCGCACAAATACTGCTGCGCTTCGCCGCCTGGAAATTCGCCGGAATAATGAGCCATGCCAGCATGAAGCATGCCAACTGCCGCCTGCTTGAAAAGCGACTTACGCGGGCCGACGCAGAACAGTTCGTCGACAGTATGGACGCCCGCATCAACCCACAGGTGAATACACTGCTGGATTTCTGCCGGGCCGAGGGCTATATGACCGTGCTGGCCACAGCCTCGCCCGCTTTCTACTGCGAGCCGCTGGCGAAGCGCTACGGTTTTGACCTGTGCACGTCCACAAGCACAAGCCCCCGGCGCTCCGACTATGTTGAGAACCGCGGTCGCGCCAAGCTGGATGGCATCATGGAGCTTCCCGGTCAGCTCGATATTGTGGTGACCGACCACCACGACGACCTGCCTCTGCTGCTGGCCAACGGCGGCGGCACCAACTACCTGGTCAATCCCTCGGCCGAAACCCAGCGCCGAGTGCACGAGGCCGGTGTGAACTACGAAAAGTTATAAAAAAGCTAAAATCGAAAAAAGTTAGCGAAAATTTCGCTAATTTTGAACGTTATAGCTTCGTAAATTATGGAACATCCCGAAAACGATTCTCAATACATAGGCCTCACCGTTAACGGCGGTGTAGCTCAGCCTCCTATCGTCAATCCCTATCTGTCCAAGCGCCCTCGCCGCAAGCCGCTGCCGTCGGTTTCGGAGCTGGTTGAAGGCATCATCAAGGGCGATGTCACCACGCTCAGCCGCGCCGTGACCTTGGTGGAGAGCCTCGCGCCGGAGCACTATGCCCTGGCGCAGGAAGTGATTGAAAAGTGCCTGCCCTATTCCGGTCGCTCGCGCCGCATAGGCATCACCGGCGTGCCCGGTGCAGGCAAAAGTACGTCAATCGACGTATTCGGCCTCCACGTGCTCCGCGAGGGCGGCAAACTGGCTGTGCTGGCCATCGACCCCTCGAGCGAGCGCACCAAAGGCTCCATCCTTGGCGACAAGACAAGAATGGAAAAGCTCTCGCAGCATCCATCAGCCTTCATCCGCCCTTCACCCTCGGCCGGTTCGCTGGGCGGTGTGGCCCGCAAGACCCGCGAGACTATAGTGCTTTGCGAAGCCGCCGGCTACGATAATATATTTGTCGAAACCGTAGGCGTGGGCCAGAGCGAGACCGCCGTACACTCCATGGTGGATTTCTTCCTGCTCATCCAGATTGCCGGTGCCGGCGATGAGCTTCAGGGCATCAAGCGCGGCATCATGGAGATGGCCGACGGCATCGTTATCAACAAGGCCGACGGCGACAACGTTGGGCCTGCCCAGTTGGCCCAGGCTCAGTACCGCTCGGCACTGCACCTCTTTCCGCCTACAACTTCGGGCTGGATGCCGGAGGTGCTCACCTACTCGGGCTACTACGAGCTGGGTATTGCCGAGGTGTGGGAAATGATTGACCGTTACTTCGCTTTTGTGAAAGGCAACGGCTTCTTTGAGCGCCGACGCCAGCAGCAGGCGCGCTACTGGATGTTCGAAACCATCGACGAACAGCTGCGCAAGCACTTCTACGATAATCCCGAAATCGACATCCGCCTGGCCCAGGCCGAAGCCGATGTGCTTGGCAACCGCCGCTCAAGCTTCGCCGCCGCCCAGCAGATTCTCAAATACTATTTTGACCAGAAATGAAAAGTATAAGCAAAATATTACTCGTGCTTGCCGTCCTGCTCGTGGGTGTGGCAAGTGTGTCGGCCCGCAAGGCTCCCGGCAGCAAGGTGGGAGCCGAATTTTCGACCCTCGTTTTCGACTTCGGCACTGTCAACGCCGACAAAGGCAGTGTGGAACACAAATTCATAATGACAAACACGGGCACTCAGCCTGTGGCCATCCTCACTGCCGTGCCCTCTTGCGGCTGCACTGTGGCTGACTACAGCAAAAAGCCAATCGAACCGGGCGAGGCAACAACCATCAAGGTGAAATTCAACCTGGCCGGTCAGCGCGGCGAAATCAACAAGGACGTGAAACTGCGCCTCAAAAGCGCATCGGCCACCGAACGTGTCACTCTGAAGATTAAAGGCGTCGTCATTCCCTGACGTTATTGGCTGACACGTATATATACCACTGTGGCGATGCCTCACGGTATCGCCACAATAGATAATAAACCAATCATTATCACATTTCTTGCAATGGAAAAAGTAATTTTGCTATGTACTATTCAAACACAGCCCCGGCCGAAAAGTTCACAGTAGAATAATTAATTTTCATTTTAGAGAAATTTTAACACACCCGGGCATAAATATCGCCCAACCCAAGCATTATCTTTGCATCAGAAATAAAAAACTATATAAGATATGGCAACAAAATCAGATAAGCCCAAGAAAAAAGGCGCCGAGGACAATGATCCCAAGGCAGCCCGCCTGGAAGCACTGGCTCAGGCCATGGGACGCATCGAAAAGGCCTACGGCCGCGGTGCTATCATGAAACTCGGCGACGAGGTTGTGGAGGATGTCGACGTGATTCCCTCCGGCTCCATCGGCCTTAACTACGCCCTCGGTGTTGGCGGTTTCCCCCGCGGCCGCATCATCGAAATTTTCGGCCCGGAATCATCCGGTAAGACCACTCTGGCTATCCACGCCATTGCCGAAGCTCAGAAAAAGGGCGGTATCGCCGCTATCATCGACGCCGAGCACGCCTTCGACCGCTTCTATGCCCAGGCTCTGGGTGTTGATATCAACAACCTCCTCATCGCCCAGCCCGACAACGGCGAGCAGGCCCTCGAAATCGCCGAGCAGCTAATTCGCTCGTCGGCTATCGATATCCTGGTGGTCGACTCCGTGGCAGCCCTCACCCCCAAGAACGAAATTGAAGGCGAAATGGGCGACCGCAACATGGGTCTTCAGGCACGCCTCATGTCGCAGGCCATGCGCAAGCTCACCGGTGCCATCGCACGCACCAACACAACCGCAATCTTCATCAACCAGCTGCGCGAGAAAATTGGACAGATGTTCGGCCCCACCGAAACCACTACAGGTGGTAACGCCCTTAAGTTCTACGCATCCGTCCGCATTGACATCCGCTCGCGCAATCCGATCAAGGACGGCGACGATGTGCTTGGCAAGCGCGCCTACATCAAGGTTGTAAAAAACAAGGTTGCGCCTCCCTTCAAGCGTGCCGAATTCGACATCATGTTCGGCGAGGGCATCTCGCGTGCATCCGAAATCCTCGACCTCGGTGTTGAGTACGACATCATAAAGAAGAGCGGTTCGTGGTTCAGCTACAACGGCACAAAAATCGGCCAGGGCGCTGTGGCCGCAAAGCGTATGCTCAAGGATAACCCCGAACTGTGCGAAGAACTCGAAGCTCAGATTATGGAGGCCCTCAAGAACCAGAGCAGCGGCGGCAAATCCAAAAAGAAAGCCTCCAAAGCCAGCGACGATGCTGACGATGCCGACGAACCCGCCAGCCTGTCGGCAGCTCCCGAGGAACTCCCCGACGCAGCCGACGATTTCGATGAAGATCTCCCCGACGACTTCTCCATCGAAGAGGACCTTTAATCATTCTCCCTCTCCCCTTCCACAGAGGCAACCCCCGGGCGCCTCTGTTTTTTTATTCCAAATTTTTACTACCTTGGTGCTATTAATGTTCCTCCCTTCGGTCGGAACACGGTGCCACCGTGATCCGACCGAAGGGAGGATATAAAAACACCCACTATTATGAGTGACCATGAAAAGCAAGCCAGGCCGGTGTACTATAAGCCCAGGAAGCCGCAATACAAACGGCGAGCCCGCCACCATGACTATACCCGCCCGTCATGCTACATGATTACTCTGAGAAAAGCAAGTGACATTCCCGCCCTCAGTGTGGTTACAGGGAACCCGAAAATTACTGACCCTACTCAGCCCGACGCACCAATAGCTATCCCCACGCGCGCAGGCTTGCGTTTCGAGGATGCTCTTGAAAAATGGTGCATGAAATATCCGCAGATCATCGTCCCCGCTCATGTAGTAATGCCGGACCACATCCATCTTTGTGTTGATGTTCGCACCGAACTCCCGAGTGGCCTAAGCCGGGCAATCGCCTCACTGATGGGACTGACAACATCCGCCTATAAACCCGGTGTGAAATTTTTCGAGAAAGGCTATACGGATAGCATTGCCTACACCCCACAGCAGTTCAAAACACAGCAGGACTATGTGCTCCACAACCCGCTTCGTCTGTTGATAAAGCGACTGCATCCGGACCTTTTCTTCAGACGTTGGGAGATATGTGTAGATAACGTTCGTTTAAAAGCTATGGGTAATATTTTTCTGTTGAAGAATCCGCACATCCAGGTGGTGCGGTTTTCCAGGAAGTTTACCGAGGAGCAAGTGGCGGCCAATCGCCGAAGTTGGGAAATATGTGTTGAAAACGGAGGTGTTCTTATATCGCCATTTATTCATCCGTTAGAAAATGATATGCGCAAAGAAGCAATGACCCACGGCGGTCGCATAATCCGTATTTGCGACAACGGCTTCTCCGAACGCTTCGCCCCTTCAGCAGGCGAATTCGAATTGCTTAGCACCGGGCACCTTCTGCTTATATCCCCGAATGACTACGACACACAGCGCGCGCAAATGAAATATACCCGCGCCCAACACCTCAATATCCTGGCCAAACTACTCGCTTCCCCAGCCACCACAACTACCTTCCGCCCTATATAATTTACAAGGTTATCAACAGTGTGTTGATATTTGCGGTTGATAATGGTTAGATAGGTTTTCACAAGTTGTGGGGTGATGGATTTGGTAGGGGATAATTTATTGTTATACACGGATAGGAGTGAGGTTTCCAAATTTTACCCATCCCTTTTTTCACACAAGTTATCCCGGGCTTATCAACCGCATTTTGCACGGTTATCAACTGTAAAATGTTATCAAATTACTGACATCAACAGTTATCAACACTATGTTTATAACTACATCAAAGTGCTTGGTTTTAAGGTTTTGAGCTGTTGACAATGTGTTGAATACAGCTTCCGTAGTTTCATAACCCATATATGCAAGAAATTGCCGAAAAAGTTATCGCGGCTTTCAACACCCATTGTTGTTATTGATGAGTTTTTTTTTGAAAAAGATATTTTTTAAATAAAGAGATTAAAATAAAAATAAAGGGATAAGGGCGGTGTTGACAAGTGTGGAAAGGGTGCGGAAAATGTAGGGGATATAGGGAAAAGGGGGGCCGGGCGAGTGGGGTTGTCAACAGGGGAAAAAGAAAAGAGACCCGCCCGGACGGGGGCGAATCTCTCGGAATATTTTGCGGTGTTGAGCGGTGTCATCGGTCGCGCAGAGGGTGGTCGGCAAGGTGGGTGATGAAGGAATCAAAGGGCACCTTGCGGTAGACAAACACACGCTGCAGATAGAGGTTCCAGAAGAGCGACACGGCAAGCGATGTGCCCAGTCGAGCGATGGTGAAAGTAATGTTATCGGGCAAGCCGTAGGCCTCGGTCAGGGCGCTCCCTTCGAGCGCATCAAGAGCCACCTTGGTGCCGAAGGAGTTCAGCAGGAGCGAGCCCACCCACACCAGCGCATATTTCACGGCCACGCAAAATGGGCCCGAGTCAGAGCTGCGGAAGGTCCACTTGTAGTTTACCGTGCAGTTGACGATGCCGCCGGACACGGCTCCGATGGCAGCGGAGAAAGCGCCGTCCACAGCCCAGAAATTATAGGCTACGTACGACATGATGAAGTCGGCCCAGGCAGAAATCTGCGAGCTGACGGCAGCCTTCAGCATCCACTTTTTTATTAACATGATTTGAGGAATGATTTACATATTTGTTCGTGGCGGACCTGCACATAAGCCAGCACGATGTTGAAAACTGTGAGCTCGGCGATAAAATACCACATGGGCCGACCCACAAGAATTGAGGCGAACAGAGCAAAGGAACGCCAGTTGAAGGTCATGAAGTTTTCCCATTTGCACATGGGCAGAGTGGCCACGCGGAGCTGCTCGGCCAGTGGGCCGGGCAGCTTTCCGTCCGGATAGTCGCGGCGCAGCTGCTGCATCAGCAGCCCCATCTGCGGGAAGCTGCGTTCCTGCAGGCAGGTGTAGAGATAATAGAAATAGAGCACTATTTTGGAGAAAATATTGCGTGTACTTCTAATCTGCGCCTTGATGTTGGCCGAGGTTTCGAACTCGGTGGGGAAGTCTTTCTTTACGAACATCAGGTGGAACTGACGCAGGTAGTCGGCTACGGCTGCCTGGCGTGCATGGCACACACCGGCCAGTACGGCTATTAGCCATATTACCCACGGATGCTCGTGGAAAAAGGCCAGGTCGCGGTTGGTGCGAAGGCAGATGGCAATGTAGATGGATATGAACCAGAGGTCGCCGGCCATGCCGTCGAGGATACGGCCCAGGCGGCTGTACTGCTTGGTCATGCGTGCCAGCTGGCCGTCGGCACTATCGAGCGAGTTGGCTATCACCAGCATCAGAATTGCCAGCAGGTTCAGGCCATAGTCAGCGGGATAGATAAAAAAGCCGCAGGCCACACCGAAGAAAATTGAGATTATGGTCACCACATTGGGCGTGCAGTGCAGGCTTTTGAACAGTAGCGCCCACATGAAGCCGATGGGACGGTAGAAGAACAGGTCGATATGTTCCTCAGTGTCGGCCGACTTCAGCGTGGCTTTATACTCGGAGCGAAGTCGGTCAAACATTTGCAAGAGGCTTTACATGGGTTTCGCCGTTGACTTCGGCAACGAATTTTTCGGCCTCCACGCGGTCGTGGGTGCAGTCCACGTCGAAGGCTTTGCTGAAGGTGTAGGGAGTGACCTTGATATCGGTTTCAGCAGCCAGGATGCGCTGAAAGTCGCTCAGCGACTCGGGGTAACGGACAGAGGTGGCGGTAGCCAGGGCATCGCCTGTAAGACCGTAGAGTCCGGCCGACACAATCACCTTGCCGGGGAACGGCTCGCCGCCGTAGCGATAGTCAACCACCTCAGCACCGTCGGCGGTAAGTTTGGCATAGAGAGGGCTTTCGTCGTCCACGAACTCGGTGAGGCCCATCACCACCTCGGCGGATGCGCAGGCTTCAACAGCTTTGACGTAGCGCTTGAACTCGGCGGTGGGGAAAATGGCATCCGTTGTCATGGCAATAAATTTGCCGTCCACTCCCTTGCAGGCTTCGGAAAGGCTATAGAAGGAATTGTCCGACACGATAGGGCGGATGTCGAGCGGCAGATTTTTCTCGTTCTTGAGGTGGTTAAGATGGCTGTTGAGAGAGTCCATCTTCGAATTGGTGACTATGTGTATACACTCGGCTCCGCACTCCATCAGCACCCCGATGAGGCGCTCAATCATGGGACGGCCAAGAATGTCAACCATTGGTTTGGGTGTGTTGACACCCTCTTTTACAAATCTCGAACCTTGTCCGGCCGCCAAAATCACGTATTTCATTGCTTAGTTGTTTCAGAGAATAATTATATTAATATTTGAATGAGCTGCCTCCGAGGAATTCGCGCAGAACACTCGTGGAGGGAAGCAGTTCGGCACGGATGGGCAGAAAGTAGCTCAGGAATTTACGCAGGCGGTAGGCTTCGGCGTACTCAGGCACATCCGAGGGCACGCTGCTGAGGATGGAGTCGGCGTAGTCCTTTATTACGCCCAGCTCGAAGATGAGCGATGAATTGAACATGGCATCGGCATTTTCCTGATAGGGGAAAATCCATTTTTCCTCGCCCCGGCGCACGCTTGGCCAGCGGCGGATGGTGTCCTCGGCCGAAGTGCCGCGGTACTTGTGGTCGCGCACAATGCGGCGCAGCAGGCGGTTGTCAGTTGTCGGCACCCAGTTGTGATCGTCGATGGACAGGGTGGTGAGGGCCGACACGTACACGCGGAATTTCATACGTTCCTCTATGCCTGCAGTCAACTCGGGGTTGAGACCGTGGATGCCCTCGATGAGCAGAATAGAGCCCGGCTCCAGGCGGATTTTGTTGCCGCGGTACTGGCGGGTACCTAATTCGAAATTATAGGTCGGCAGTTCCACTTCCTCGCCGCGGAGAATTGCTTCGAGATCGGCGTTGAACTGGGCCAGGTCAAGGGCGTAGAGCGACTCGTAGTCGTAGTCGCCGGATTCGTCGCGCGGCGTGCGGGTGCGGTCCACGAAGTAATCGTCAAGCGAAATCATCTGCGGTTTTAGCAGATTGGTCATCAGTTGGATGGCCAGGCGCTTGGTTGTGGTGGTTTTGCCCGAGGACGACGGGCCCGAAATGAGCACTATGCGGGCGCCACCCTCGCGGTAGCGGGCAGTAATCATATCGCTGATAGTAGCGAGGGATTTTTCGTGCAGAGCCTCGGCCACGTTGATAAGGTCGGCCACACGGCGGTCAATCACATAGCGGTTGAGTTCGCCCACGTTGCTCACGCCCACAATGTGGTTGAAGCGGAGATAGTCCGTGAAGGCGCGGTACATTTTTTCCTGCTCGATGGGTTTTGCCGGCAGCGAGGGGTCGGCGCTGTCGAAGGGCATCAGCAGGAAGCCCTCCTTGTATTTCACCAGATTGAACACATTCACCAGTCCGGTGGATGGGGCCAGGGTGCCGTAGTAGCTGTCGGCCACGCCGTCGAGTGTATAGTACACAGTATAGAGCTTGCGGGTGGTGCGCAGCAGTTCCACCTTGGAGGCCAGGCCTTCGCTCTCGAAAATCTTGATGGCCTCGGAGGTGAGGATTTCGTGGCGCTCAAAAGGCAGGTCCTGCTGGATGAGGGTGGTGATATAGTCCTTGAGTTGCTCCACCAGTTGCTCGCTCACATCGGTGCGGTCGCTCAGGCGGCAGTAGTGCCCGCGGGCAATGGAGTGCTCGATGGTGAGCTGCACACCGGGCAACAGGGCAGCCACCGCACGGTAGAGCATCATGCACAGCGAGCGGACATACACACGCGGGCCCGAGCCCTGAGTGGACGATTGGAACTCAACCATCTTGGGGCTATACAAAACAAAATCCAGGCCCTCGGTCTTGTTGTTGACGCGGGCGCAGATGGGGTTGAAGCCCAGCTCCAGATTGATGCGACGGGCAAGATCGGCCAGTGTGGTGCCGCCTTCCACCTGGATGTGGCGGCCTATATTCGTGCAGTATATTTCGATGCTCATGGTTCTTGGTGGTGTTATCTTTTATCCGCAATATTCCGTATATCGCGGTCAATATCTTTATCGGGTTTATCGGCCTGCAGCTCCTCCTCAATCTTGGCAAGGGTGAGGTAGCGGTAGAAAGCGTCGTTCACGGCGTAGATAAATCCGGGCATACCGTCGCGGAAACCTCCTTTTAGCACATAGCGTTTGAAGAAAAGGAATGCAGGGTTGTAGAGAAACTGAAGGGGTTTGAATTTGTTGCGGCGGCGTATTTTTTCGCGGTCGGTATAGGTGTTTATTTTAGCTATGCGCGAGTGCAAGTCCTCGTTGGCCAGATGGATAAAAGCCAGGTCGGTTCTCTTTTCCGGAATCTTCACATCAGGGCCCTGATGCTCCACACGCGAGTGAATTTCGTAGGGCCAGTGAGCTCCGACACGGTTGAAAAAACGCAGGATATAATCCGGATAGCTGCTGCGGAGCCAGCGGCCCATGAAGTAGTTTTTACGCGGTATGAAGAAGGCACGCGGAGTTGCGTCGGCCTCGATGGCGCTGTATAGATACTCGGCCAGTGCCGGAGGTACAATCTCATCGGCATCCACAACCAGAACCCAGTCGTAGGTTGCGGCATGTATGGCAAAATCACGGTAGGCCTCCACAATGCGGTGCTCGCCACGCTCCTTCACGATGAAGCGGGCACCGTGGCGCGCTGCAATCTCGGCAGTGGCGTCGGTGCTCTCCATGTCCACCACAAGGATTTCGTCGAAGCATTTGAGTGCTTCGAGGCAGCGGTCGAGGTGCTGCTCGGCGTTGTAGGTCTGGACGACGGCTGAAATTCCGGGTCGTGTGCTCATTTTTTCTTTCCTCGGAAAAATTTCTTTAATTGTCGCTTGCGCCGGAGTTCTTTCTGGCGGTTGCGGAAAATGTCCATTATTTCATTTTCGAGGGCCGGTGTGCTGCACAGCAGGGCATATTGCTTGCCCAGCTGGCGGACAGCATCCTCGGTGTCGAGCGGCGCACCGAAATTGCTCAGCAGGAGGTCGCGGTCCTCGATGTCGAACTCCATGCGGTTGATGTCCACCAAGGTGAAGTCGAAGTAGCTGCCGTTGAGACGCCACAGCACATTGCCGGGGCTTAGGTCCTTCATCAGCACACCGTTGCGGTGGAGTCTATATATAAATTCGGCCAGTGCACGCGACAGTGCCGGGAAATCGGAGCGCTTTTCCACTCCGCGCAGTTCCTGCCAGCCGTCGGCATACTCGCAGATATAATATGTGCGGCCTAAAAAGCCGAAATTTTTGCACTCCACAGCGGCCACGGCAGCCGGAGTGGGGATGGCCAGTTCCTTGAGTTCACGGGCATTGTCGAAAGCCCTGAAGGCTTTGGATTTGCGCAGAAAACCGTAGATGAAACGCTTGATGAAGCCCGGCACACGGTAGGCCTTTACACAAAGCTTACCATCGGGGGTGCGGAACAGGCGGTTGCGTCCGCTATAGATTTGCTCCAACGCACTCACATCGCCCGTGGTGGCCAACTGTTCGGCCAGCTGGCGGGCGGCGGGCGAAATATCCTCAACGGTTCGAATGGTGGCTTTCATTGTTCGTAAATTTTCAGGATTTTCCAATAAAAGTCGTCGTAGTCGTAGCGGCGGTCGGCCGTGCGAAGGGCTACGTCGGAAAGGGCTTTTCGCAGCTTCGTATCGGTGGCCGCACGTCGGATGGCAGCGGCGAGTGCATCAGCATTGCCGGGAGCCACGAGCAGGCTGTCGGCACCGTCGGTGATAATCTCGGGTGTGGCGCCGCTGGTTGTGGCAATCACGGGCACTCCTCGGCTCATGAACTCAAGAATTTCCATGGCGGGAGTTTCCGCGGTGTCGGCCGACACCAGGCCGAGGTGGGCACTGTCGATTAGCTGCACAGGATCATCCACCAGTCCCAGCCACTCCACGCGGTCCTTAAGCTCGGGCGTGCGGGTCATGCGCACAATAGGCATCACCTCCGCGGCTTTGCCTGTGCCTGCAATGCGTAGGTGCAGGGGGAGGTCAGTGAGTTTGCCGAGAGCCCGGATAAGAACCTCGAGCCCGGCTGCCCGGCTGATAGGACCAATGTAGACTAAAGTTATTTCCTCAGAGCTTTCGGAGCGGGGCGTAACGGCAGCTTTGCTCGGGCGAATGGCAGCGGGCACAAGGTGGAGGCGCGACTGATCGGCAGCCGGAGCGCTGGCCATGAACGCACTGCGCGCTGCCTCGGACGGGAAGATGAACGCATCCACTTCCGCGCAAGTGCGCTGCAACGCTCGGCCCTTGCCGGCCGGGGCGGCACTGTGGTGAGTCCACACCACTCGCACTTTGGCCGGTTCGCGCATTAGGCGCCGCGCACGCAGGGCGGTGGCGGCATCGCGCAGGCAGTGTGTATGCACCACAATCGGGGCAGCCATGCGGTTGAGCACCTTGGCGAGCGATATGGGGGTGACGAGGTCGAAAGCGCCTCGCAGCGGCAACTTGGCCATGGGGATACTTGCGGCCTTAAAAGGCGCATCCACAGCCTCGACCCCGCGAGAAATCACAGCCACACTGTGCTCATCCTCCACCAATCGTATGCAGAGGTCCAGGGCCGTGCGGCTAATGCCCGCGGTGGGGGTGGAAAGAAGGTGAAGAATATTCACTAATTAGTTATTAAATATATTTGCTAATCAGACTTTTCAGACTAATCGGACGGGTCAGACATGTCCGAGCAGTCCGAAAAGCCTGATGAAGCGAATGATACTTTTAAACTTCCAGGTCCTCGTTGAGGATTTCGTGCCAGGGGAGGCCGTTGGCGGCGATGGCTGCCAGGAATGGATCGGGATCGAATTCCTCAACGTTGTGCACGCCGGGCTTCACCCACTTGCCTGTGAGGAACATCATGGCACCGCACATTGCAGGCACGCCGGTGGTGTAGCTCACAGCCTGCATGCCGGTTTCGCGGTAGGCGGCTTCGTGCGAGCAGTTGTTGTAGATGTAGTAGGTGAGGGGTTCGCCTTTTTTGTCCTTACCGGAGATGCGGCAACCGATAGAGGTTTCGCCGTGGTAGTTCTCGCCCAGGTCCTGGGGATTGGGAAGCACGGCTTTGAGGAACTGCAGGGGCACGATTTTGGTGCCGTTGTAGTCAACCTCGTCGATGCGCGCCATGCCGATGTTCTGGATAACACGCAGGTGGGTGAGGTATTCCTGGCCGAAGGTCATCCAGAAGCGTGCGCGCTTGATGGTGGGGAAGTTCTGAACCAGCGATTCCAGTTCCTCGTGGTAGAGGAGGTAGGATTCGCGCGGGCCGATGTTGGGATAGGTGAGGGGCTTGTGGAATTCGAGGGGCTTGGTCACAACCCACTCGCCGTCCTGCCAGTAGCGGCCGTTCTGAGTGATTTCGCGGATGTTGATTTCGGGGTTGAAGTTGGTGGCGAAAGCTTTGCCGTGGTCGCCGGCGTTGCAGTCCACAATGTCGAGGTACTCCATTTCGCTGAAGTAGTGCTTGGCAGCGTAGGCAGTGAACACACCCGACACACCGGGGTCAAAACCGCAGCCCAGGATGGCGGTGAGGCCTGCTTTTTCGAAGCGCTCGCGGTAGGCCCACTGCCAGGAGTATTCGAAGTGAGCCTCGTCCTTGGGCTCGTAGTTGGCGGTGTCCAGGTAGTTCACGCCGCACTCAAGGCAGGCATCCATAATGGTGAGGTCCTGATAGGGGAGGGCCACGTTGATTACCAGCTCAGGCTTGTGGCGACGGAAAAGCTCCACGAGCTGCTCCACCGAGTCGGCGTCGACCGAGTCGGTGGTGATATTATCCTTGCCGATAGCCTTGGCTATGGCATCGCATTTGCTTTTGGTGCGCGAGGCGAGCACAATTTCCGAGAATACTTCGGGATGCTGAGCGCACTTGTGTGCCACTACAGTTCCGACGCCACCTGCGCCGATGATTATGACTTTTGCCATTTCTTACGTGAGTAGATATATTATGTATTTGAATTGGATTTCTTAGCTAACTTTTTGCGGTCAAGCATTATGGCGATAAATGTGAAGATGCCCAGACCGATGATGAGCAGGGTGTTCATGCCCAGCACCAGATTGGCAAATGCTCCGGCCTCGGTGTGGTCCACGCCATAAATACCCAGGGCGAACATCACGGCCCATTGCCAGGGACCGATGCCGCCATTGCTGGGCACACCCATCGATATGCTTGCCAGCACGAAGGTGACCAATGCCGGCAGAGCACCGTAGTGGGCGAGCACGTCGGCTGTGAAGGGGAAGGCATGGAAAGCAACGTACATCTGCAGGAAGTAGCAGCCCCAGATGCCCACGGTGAGCAGCAGCCACTGGCCTTTGCCGGGCATGCGGAAAATCACGGCAAAGCCCTGCCACAGTTCCTTCATGAATTTCTGGAAAGCCAGCAGGGTGCGGTTGGTGGTTTTGTGTGCGAGCAGGAACCACACCACGGCAGCCAGCAGCAGAAATGAGCCCCAGATGAAGGGCGATTCCAGCATATTGGCCAGCGCCATGTAGCTCTCACCATTGTCGCGCAAGAAACCTACGATTGTGGGCCGCGCAAGCACAAAGGCCACGAAGGCCAGAAAGAGCACCGAGAGGGTATCGGCCAGGCGGTCGGCCACCATCGAGCCGAACACGGTGGAGAAGGGGGCATACTGACGCTGTGCAATGTATCCTGTGCGCCACACCTCGCCCAGGCGCGGGAACACCAGATTGACGGCATAGGTGCCGAAGATACTATAAACCAGTGCATAGCCCGGAGCATCGATGCCGAGTGCGCGGAGCTGCAGACCCCAGCGGAAGGCGCGGAAAAAGTGGCTGAGTACGGCGATGAAGAGCACCAGGGTAATCCAGCGGAAATCGCACTGGTAGCGGATGACCTCCATCATGCGGTCAAAGTCGACACCGGTGAACAGCACATAGCAAAGCCCCACACTGATAATGAGGGGGATTACATATCGTAGAAGTTTTGCGATGCGTCCGCTCTTTTTATTTTTTTGCTCCATTCACAGGGTCGTAATTATGTACATTGCAAATTTACACACAAATTGCCAAATAATAAATTTTTACCAAATAAAAAAGCCGGGCTTTTGGGCCCGGCCTTTGTTTATTCGGTCGAAAAATCGATTAGTCGATGTGGGGACCAGCAGCAACGAGAGCCTTGCCGGCTTCGTTGTTGGTGTACTTGGCGAAGTTCTTGATGAAGCGCTCAGCCAGGTCTTTTGCTTTAGCGTACCACTCTTCGGGGTTAGCGTAGGTGTCGCGGGGATCGAGAATCTTGGGATCTACGCCGGGGAGTTCGGTGGGGATTTCGAAGTCGAAGATGGGGAGAACCTTGGTGGGAGCGGAGAGGATAGCGCCGTCGAGGATAGCGTCGATGATACCGCGGGTATCCTTGATGGAGATACGCTTACCGGTGCCGTTCCAGCCGGTGTTCACAAGGTAAGCCTTGGCACCGTTGGCGGTCATCTTCTTCACGAGTTCTTCAGCGTACTTGGTGGGGTGGAGTTCGAGGAACGCCTGGCCGAAGCAAGCCGAGAAGGTGGGGGTGGGTTCGGTGATACCGCGTTCGGTACCGGCGAGCTTAGCGGTGAAGCCGCTCAGGAAGTAGTACTTGGTCTGCTCGGGGTTGAGAATCGAAACGGGGGGCAGCACGCCGAATGCGTCGGCCGACAGGAAGATAACGTTCTTGGCAGCGGGGCCTGCGGAGATGGGGCGAACGATGTTCTTGATGTGGTCGATGGGGTAGGATACGCGGGTGTTTTCGGTCACGCTCTTGTCGGCGAAGTTGATGATGCCTTTTTCGTCAACGGTAACGTTCTCGAGGAGTGCGTCACGAACGATAGCGTTGTAGATATCGGGCTCGCTTTCCTTGTCGAGGTTGATAACCTTAGCGTAGCAGCCGCCTTCGAAGTTGAACACACCGTTGTCGTCCCAGCCGTGCTCGTCGTCGCCGATAAGGAGACGCTTGGGGTCGGTGGAAAGGGTGGTCTTACCGGTGCCGGACAGACCGAAGAAGATAGCGGTGTTCTCGCCGTTGAGGTCGGTGTTGGCCGAGCAGTGCATCGAAGCGATGCCCTGCAGGGGCAGGTAGTAGTTCATCATGGAGAACATACCCTTCTTCATTTCGCCGCCGTACCAGGTGTTGATGATAACCTGCTCGCGCGAAGTGATGTTGAACACAACTGCGGTTTCGCTGTTGAGGCCGAGTTCCTTGTAGTTGGTGAGTTTGGCCTTGGAAGCGTTGTAAACGATGAAGTCGGGGGTGAAGTCGGCGAGTTCCTCAGCGGTGGGGCGGATGAACATGTTGGTCACGAAGTGAGCCTGCCAAGCAACTTCCATGATGAAGCGAACAGCCATGCGGGTGTCCTTGTTGGCACCGCAGAAACCGTCAACAACATAGAGCTTTTTGTTGGAGAGTTCGTCAACGGCGAGCTTCTTCACTTCAGCCCAAGCTTTTTCGCTTGCGGGCTTGTTGTCGTTGGGATATTCGGGGGTGGTCCACCACACGGTGTCCTTGGATTTTTCGTCGAGGACGATGAATTTGTCCTTGGGGGAACGGCCGGTGTAAACGCCGGTCATCACGTTGACAGCGCCGAGCTCGGTAACAACGCCGCGCTCAAAGCCTTCGAGGGTGGGAAGGGTTTCCTGCTCGAAGAGTTCTTCGTAGGAGGGGTTGTACACTACTTCGGTGGTGCCGTCGATGCCGTACTTCACGAGGTCTTTTTTGATCTCGGCGATACGGGCCTGTTTGATTTCTTCAATCTTGCTCATTGTAGTTGTTGATTGATAAAATATGGTGTTTGATGTTAATTCACTGTTTGATTGCGAGGCTTGGGCGGAGCACTCTTAACCAAGTGCAAAGTTATATAAAATTTTCGGCATTGCAACCAAATAAAGAAAAATTTCTCTATTAATAAATTTTAAAAGAGTGTTCATCCTTATTTCTGAGCGCATAACGCCACAGCCGCGACAAAGGTTGCGGCTGTGGCGTGCGAAAATAATATAAATATTGTAGGATTAAGTAACCCTTAAAAATTAGACAATATATATTTGCGAAGGATTTGCGAGGGATTTTATTTATTGAACGAAGGAGCTTAGCGAGCTAAGCGATTGAGTGAAAGAAATAAAAGCACCGCA